>CAYQXM010000152.1:0-9801 GCA_964421295.1 uncultured Pirellulales bacterium | reverse complement strand
CGGACGTGATCGACTACGTCCGCAAGAAATACGGCCAGGTCGCGCAGATCATCACGTTCGGCACGATGAAGGCCAAGCTGGTCATTCGCGACGTGTGCCGCGTGCTGGGCGTGGCGGTGGCGGAGGCGGATCGGCTCGCCAAGCTGGTCCCGTTCTCGCTCGACATGACGCTGGACAAGGCGCTGGAGACGGAGCCCGAGCTCAAGCAGGCGTACGATACGAACGACGTGATCCGCAAGGTGATCGACATCGGGCGCAAGCTCGAGGGTCTCACGCGTCACGCCTCGGTCCATGCGGCGGGCGTCGTGATCGCGGACGAGCCGCTGACGAACTTCGTTCCGCTGTACAAGGCTGCGGACTCCGACGACATCATCACGCAGTACGAAGGGCCCATGGTCGAGAAGGTGGGCCTGCTGAAGATGGACTTCCTGGGTCTCAAGACGCTCAGCGTCCTGGAGCGGGCCCGCCAGCTCATCAAGGCCAAGCACGGGATCGACCTCGATCTGGAGAAGATCGACATCACGGACCCGAAGGTCTTCGAGGTCTTCACGAAGGGTCGGACCAAGGGCATTTTCCAGTTCGAATCCGGCGGCATGCAGGACATGCTGATGAAGATGCGCCCGGACCGGATCGAGGACCTGATCGCGGCCAACGCGCTGTACCGACCCGGCCCGATGACCCTGATCCCCGACTACATCGACCGCAAGCACGGCGCGAAATGGACCTGTCCGCACCCGATCATGACCGAGGTTCTCCAAGAGACCTTCGGTATTATGGTCTATCAGGAACAGGTCATGCGCATCTGCAACCGGCTGGGCGACATCCCGCTGCGCGAGGCATACGCCCTGATCAAGGCCATCAGCAAGAAGAAGCTGGAGATCATCGCCAAGGAGAAGGAGCGGTTCCTCGGCGGGTGCGTGGCCAAGGGGCTGACGAAGGATCAGGCGAGCGAAATCTTCGAGCTGATCGAGCGGTTCGCCGGGTATGGTTTCAACAAGAGCCACTCGACACGCTATGCCTTCGTCGCCTACCAGACGGCCTATCTGAAGGCGCACTGGCCCACCGAGTTCATGGCGGCCCTGCTGACCTACGAAAAGGGCGACACCGAGAAGGTGGTCGAGTACATCAACGAGTGCCGGGAGATCGGCCTGGAGGTGCTGGCGCCCGACATCAACGAGAGCAACGTCGATTTCACGCCGCTGTATCGCGAAGAAGACGGGCAGAAGAAAGGCGTGATTCGCTTCGGCCTGGCCGGCGTCAAGGGCGTCGGCGAGAAGGCCGTCGAGCACATCATCGAGGCCCGCCAGAAAGTGGGGCGGTTCAAAAGTCTGTTCCACTTCTGCGAGAGCGTGGACCTGCGCTCGGTGAACAAGCAGGTCTTCGAAGCCCTCATCAAGGCGGGGGCGTTCGACCGCCTGGGCGGCAACCGCCACCAGATGATGGCCGGGCTGGAGAAGGCGATGCAGATCGGCTCCAGCTTCCACAGCGACCAGGCCAAAGGCCAGATGACCTTTTTCGGCCAGGCCGCGGCGGAAGTGGACTACAGCGAAGATCATAAGAAGTTGCCCGACGTGGCGCCGTGGCCGGAAGCGCAGATGCTGGTGCATGAGAAGGAAGTGCTGGGCTTTTACGTCACGAGCAACCCGCTCAGTCACCACGCCGAGGAAATCCGCAATTATTCGAGCACGGACACCGCCCGCATCTCCCAGGCCGGCGGCGGCGAGATTCAGGTCGTCATCGGCGGCATGGTCACGCGCATCCGGTACAATCTGACCAAAAACGGGCGCAACGCCGGGGCGAAGATGGCCGTCTTCGTTCTCGAAGATTTGCAGGGCAGCGCCGAGGTCGTGCTCTTTCCCGACGTGCTCGCGCAGTTTGGCTTCTGTCTCGTCGAGGATACGGTGGTCTTCGTCAAAGGCAAGACCGATTTCCGGCGCGAGCGACCCAACATCATCGCCTCCGAACTCATCCCGCTGGACCACGCGCGCGAGAAGCTGGCCAAGGGCGTGTGGCTCCGTCTGGATGCCGCCGAGGTGACGCCGGCGAAGGTGTCCCAGATCAAGGATATCTGCCTGCGTCACAAGGGCAGCCGCGCGCTGACGGTCGTCATCAGAACCGACAAAGGCAAGGTCTACGCCACGGCGGACAAGTCCTTCTCCGTCAATCCGGACGTCGAGTTCTGCCGCAAGATAAAACAACTCGTGGGCGAACAGAATCTGATTCTTTCCAAGTGATGGTCGGGAGGTCCTTTATGGTTGGGCGACACGGGAAGAGCGTGGGGCGCAGCATCGTTTGGGGCATTGTGATCGGGTTGATGGTGTACCTGGCTGGCTGCAAGACGACACCGTACGTGGAGACCGGCACTCCGCTCGGAAAGGGAGAACTGGTGGGTGGTGGATTGAAGATCGAATGGACGGCTCCCGCCAAAGGGACGGCCTACCTGATCGAATCGACGAACAACCGCATCGTAGAGACGCGCTCTCTCGACGAGGGAGACACCTACAGCTTCTCGCCCGCAGCGGAAAGCCGGAGAGACGAATTCGAGCGGATCTTCGGTATGAAGCCGGCCGAAGCCCGGTTTCTCCTGTACTTCCGCCCGGCCGACACCCAGAGCGCGGAACATTAAAAGATGAACCGCTATGGGTAGGCGGTCCATCGCCAGCCGGTTATAATGGGGTGATGTCGAAGATGC
Organism: uncultured Pirellulales bacterium; assembly: GCA_964421295.1. Classification (GTDB taxonomy): domain Bacteria; phylum Planctomycetota; class Phycisphaerae; order Sedimentisphaerales; family Anaerobacaceae; genus PLanc-01. The sequence goes on along the minus strand of CAYQXM010000152.1, from coordinate 7,109 downwards.
ATGATTCCGAGTGTCGTGATTTCACCGGCCTGGCGCGTGATACAACAGCTGAGGCTCAGGCGAAGGAGTTCGAGATTCTCCGCCGCATCGGTCCTGTCGGTCGGCTGGCCATGGCCTTCGAACTCAGCGACAATCTCCGGTCTCTCGTCGAGGCGGGCGTGCGGTATCGTCATCCGCAGTGGAATGACAGAATGGTCGAACGGGAAGTCATGCGGTTGATGATCGGCGATGACCTGTTTCGCAAAGCCTACGGCGAGGACCGGGGCAAAGCATGACTACGCAGCGGGAATCTCTTTTTCGCTTACTGGGATTTCTGGACAAGACCGGTATCCCGTATATGGTTGCCGGCTCGACCGGCAGCAGTTTCCACGGCAAGCCTCGCGCGACTCAGGATACGGATATAGTCATCGACCCCGCGGAAGACCAACTCCAGCGTCTGATGGCTCTCTTCGGCGACAGCTACTATGTAAGTCGTGAAGCCGCCTTGGAGGCACTGCATCGGCGGACCATGTTCAATGTCATTGATATGGACGGGGGCTGGAAGGTTGATCTCATCATTCGCAAAGATCGCCCTTTCAGCCTTGAGGAGTTCCGGCGCCGGCGTCAGATGAGGATGACGGGCCAACCCATTTGGGTTGTCTCCGTCGAGGACACCATCCTCAGTAAGCTGGAATGGACCAAGGGCCGTCAGTCGGACGTGCAGTATTCAGATGCGCTGGGAGTGGCAGTTGCCCAGTGGGAGACTCTGGACATAGAGTATCTGCGCCAATGGGCCAAACAACTCGAGGTTGAGGACGCGCTGACTCGTCTTCTGAACGAAGCCAAAGAGCAACTCGAAAGGATGGGCTGATTTGAAGAGTACCAGTCTGACGGAGAGACTCAAGGGCCGATTCATCGTGCTGGATGGGCCGGATGGGTGCGGCAAGAGCACGCAGGGGCAACTGCTGGTCCGCTGGCTGGGGGAGCAGGGGGTGACGACGGCGAGTTTTCGCGATCCGGGGGCGACGGTCATTGGGGAGAAGATTCGGGAAATCCTCCTCAGTCCCGCGCACCAGGCGATGACCACGTCGGCTGAAGTGTTGCTGTATATGGCGGCGCGGGCGCAGCTTTGGGCGGAGGAGATTTCACCCGCCTTGAAGCAGGGCCAGTGTGTCGTTGTCGATCGGTGGCTGTCGAGCACGTGTGCCTACCAGGGTTTTGCCGGCGGGTTCGGCGTGGACAAGGTCGTCGGCATCGCGCAGGGGGCGCTGGAGCGTGCGTGGCCCGACCTGACGATCATCCTCGACGTCGATCTCAAGACCGCCGCTGGCCGGCTGAATCGGCCGCTCGATCGTATGGAACAGAAGGGTGACAGTTATCACGCGCAGGTCCGGGAGGGATTCCTGACGCTGGCGAAAGGCCGGAAGGACTTCACCGTGATCGACGCCTCCGCCGAAGTGAGTGCAGTACATAAGCAGGTTATCGATGTCGTTGAAAGACATTTTCTGTCAAGATAAAGCGATTGGGTTGCTCGAACGGGGCTACGCGGCGGACCGCTCCGCGCACGCGTACATCTTCGCCGGACTGGATGGCGTGGGCAAGTACACGACCGCCCGCCAGTGGGCCAAGCTGCTGCTGTGCAAATACCCGGTCACAGAGACCCGCGCGGGGGAGCCGTTCGCCGATAGTTGTGGTGTGTGCGAGTCCTGCACGCTGCTGGAAGCCAACGCGCACCCGGACTATGCCCATGTGTACAAGGAACTGCTCGAATTCACTAAGGACGGTAAGGGGAAGGCGCCACCGGTCGAGTTGCCGATCGACGTCGTTCGCGAGTTCCTGATCGGACAGGTATCGACCCGTCCGACGCTGTCGCCGCGCAGGGTGTTCGTGGTCAGCGAAGCGCAGAAACTCAACGCCAACTCCCAGAATGCGTTGCTGAAGGTGCTGGAGGAACCGCCTCAGTACTGCACGATCATCCTGCTCTGCACCCGGCTGGAGGAACTGCTGCCCACGACCAAGTCGCGATGCCAGATCGTTCGGTTCGGACCGATCGATGAACGCAGGATCGCGGAGGTTCTGACGGGCAGGGGTCTGGACACGCAGCGGAGCCGGTTTCTGGCCCGGCTGGCGCAGGGAAGTCTGGGTCAGGCCTGCGAATGGGCGACCCTCGACCAGGCGGGCGCTTCGCTTTTCGACATCAAGCGGCAGATCGTTTCCTCGATCGTACAAATGCAGTTGGCGGAGGTGCTGGACCTGGCGGATCAGTTCCTGGCCGCGGCGAAGAGTCTGGCGAGCGTCTGGGTGGATCTGGACAAGCGGGTCAGCAAGAGCGATATCAACCGGAGGGCCTGCAAGACCATCCTGCAGATCGTCATCTCGGTTTTTCACGATGTGATGATGGTTCACGTGGATCCGCAACATCCGCTCATCCACGCCGACCAGGATAAGCAGATCGGGCAATTGGCCGAGCGACTGGACGCCGAGCAGGCCGCCAAAATGGTCAGCGAGGGGGGCGAAGCACTGCGCTGGATCGAGGCGAACGTCAACGAGAAGCTGATTTTCGAGCGGCTGTTGCTGCGCACCTGCCGTTCTGCTATAATTCGCACTTAACGTTAATGCTGTACTGATCTCTATTTACAGGCTGCCGTCCGCGAACCGGACTGTGGCCACATCAGGATATTCGAATGACTGATCCGACTACAACCAAGCCCAAGCCGGCCAAAAGCCGCAAGGTCATGCTGGTCCGCTTCGGGCGGATGAAGACCCTCGGCGTATTCGAGCACGAGGAAGCCCACGTTCCGAAGGCCCCGACCAAGGTGGTCGTGAAGACCGAACGAGGACTCGAAATGGGGGAGATCATCGGGTCCTTGACGGGGTATAAGGAAGGCCGGTATCGATTCACGGAAGAGCAGGTCTGCGGCTATTACGCTAATAGTGAGATCCCCTTCTCCGGCGACCTGACCGGCAAGTTCATTCGCTTCGCGACTCCCGACGACATCAGCGAAGCCCAGCATCTCGATCGCATCGCCGACGAGGAAATCGCCTGTTGCGAGCAGATTGCCAAAGACCTGGGCCTGAGAATGAAAATCGTCGGTGCCGAGCACATCTTCGGCGGCGAACGCATCGTTTTCTACTTTATGGCCGAGGGGCGGATCGACTTCCGTGAGCTGGTGCGCCGCCTGGCACAGGAGTATCAGACGCGCATCGAGATGCGCCAGATCGGCTCGCGCGACGAGGCCAAGCTGCTCGGCGACATCGAGACCTGTGGTCAGGAATGCTGCTGCCTGCGGTTCCTCCAGTTGCTCAAGCCCGTCAATATGCGGATGGCCAAGATGCAGAAGGCCACGCTCGATCCCTCCAAGATCTCGGGCTATTGCGGCCGGCTGAAATGCTGTCTGCGGTACGAGGACGAGCTCTATGTGGACCTGAAGAAGCGGCTGCCCCGCAAGAACGCGTGGGTGCAAACCAGTCGCGGCGAGGGGAAGGTGATCGATGGCCAGATCCTGACGCAACTGGTCGTCATCGAGTTCGAAGGGGGCGAGAGAGAGGTGTTTCCGCTGGAAGAGGTGACCATTCTGCCCGGTCCGCCGGTCCGGCCGGAGCGGCCGCCGGAACAGGCCGGCCAGGGTCAGCCTCAGGGGCAGGGCCCAAGTCAGGCCCAGGGGCATGGTCAGGGCCGTGGCCAGGGACAGCAGGAACGGCAGCAACCGCAGGACCAGCAACGTTCGCGGCGGCCCCGGCGCCATGGCTATGATAACCGCCGGAACCGCAACGATCGCAATAACAACAACGTCAATCAGAATCAGAACCAGAATCAAAGCGAAAACAACGATGCCGACCGCACCAATGACGAGGGCGGCGGTGAAGAATCATAAACCCAAGGAACCGAGATGCCCCGACAGATCGTGGTCACATCAGCTCTGCCCTACGCCAACGGACCGATTCACATCGGTCACCTGGTCGAGTACATCCAGACGGATATCTGGGTCCGCTTCCAGAAACTGTGCGGCAACCGCTGCTACTATTTCTGCGCCGACGACACGCATGGCACCCCGGTGATGATCAGTGCCCGCAACGCGGGGATTCGGCCGGAACAGCTCATCGAGCGGACGCACAAGGAACACAAGGCCGCTTTTGACGGGTTCCATGTCGAATTCGACAACTACTACACGACGCACTCGCCGGAGAACCGGAAGCTCAGCGAGACGTTCTTCGAGCGGCTCAAGGCCCGCGGCTCGATCGTCACGCGTGACATCGAACAGACCTACTGCGAAAAAGAACAAATGGCGCTGCCGGACCGGTACGTCCGCGGCACGTGCCCCCGCTGTGGGGCGCCCGATCAGTATGGCGACTCCTGCGAGAAGTGCGGCGCCACCTATCAGCCCGTCGACCTGGTCGATCCCCGGTGCGCCTCCTGCGGCAGCAAGCCCGTGCGGCAGAGGTCGAAGCACTACTTCTTCAAGCTGTCGGACTACGCCCAGCCGCTGCACGACCTCCTGTCGGGCGGGCACACGCAGAAATCGGTGGCCAACAAGCTCGACGAATGGTTCCAGGCCGGTCTGCAGGATTGGGACATTTCCCGGGATGGACCTTACTTCGGGTTCAACATTCCCGGCGAGCCCAATAAGTACTTCTACGTCTGGCTGGATGCCCCGATCGGCTACATAGCCTCCGCCCAGAACTACTGCGAAAGTCACGGTCTGGACTTCAACGCGCTGTGGAACAGCCCGGAAAACGAGCTCTATCACTTCATTGGCAAGGACATCATCTACTTCCATGCCTTGTTCTGGCCGGCGATGCTCATGGGGTCGGGCTTCAAGACCGCCAACAAGCTGTTCATTCACGGCTTCCTCACCGTCAACGGCGAGAAGATGAGCAAGTCCCGCGGCACGTTCATCAAGGCCGACACGTACCTGCATCACCTGGACCCGGAGTTTCTGCGTTATTACTACGCCTCGAAGCTGAACGAAGCGGTCGAGGACATCGACCTGGCCGTCGAGGATTTCATCAATCGGACGAACGCCGATCTGGTGGGCAAGTATGCCAACCTGGCGTCGCGCGCGGCCCCGATGATCACCGGCAAGCTCGGCGGGCGTCTCGGTACGCTGAACGACGAAGGGCGGCAGCTTATCGAAAAGCTCCGGTCTGCCAAGGACCAGATCATCCGCGACTACGAGGGCCTCAACTTTGCGGCCGTCGTACGCACGGTGGCGGCGCTGGCCGACGAGGCGAATCGCTACGTTGAAGTCAAGCAGCCCTGGACGACGATCAAGACCGACGCCGAGGCCACGCGGGCCACGCTCACGGCCGTGATGAACGCCGTGAAGACCTTGACGATTTATCTCAAACCCATCCTGCCGCAGTTCGCCCAGAAGGTGGAGAAGCTGCTGAATGTCGGGCCGCTGTCCTTCGCGCAGGTGGATACGATACTGGAAAACTGTGCTATCGGAACCTTTGAACGACTCTTCGAGCGAATCGACGACAAGAAAGTAGGAGCCATGATAGAGGAAAGCAAGGAAAGTCAGGCCCCTCAGCCGGCCGCCCCGCAGCCGGCCCCGGTGCCCGCCGTGACATTCAAACCCGAAGTGACAATCGACGACTTCGCGAAGCTGGACCTCCGCATCGCGAAAGTCCTTTCCGCCGAAGCGGTGCAGGGCGCCGACAAGTTGTTGCGCATGACTCTCGATGTCGGCGGCGTGCAGAAAAGCGTCATGGCCGGCATCGCCAAAGCGTACAAACCCGAGACGCTGGTCGGAAGGCTCGTGGTGTTCTTCGCCAATCTCAAGCCGCGACAGATGAAGTTCGGCTTGTCCGAGGGTATGATTCTGGCCGCCGGGCCCGGCGGGAAAGATGTCTTCCTGCTCGGGATCGACAGCGGGGCCCAGCCGGGGCAGGCGGTATCGTAACCTATGAAGAAGAGCCTTGAGGATATCGCCAAACAGGAAGGGAAGTACGGCGCCCAGGCGTACGCGTTCGTCTACGAAGGCCTGGCCTACACCGTCAAGCACATCACGCACGAGCCGCGTCACGTCAGCGGTCAGGTGCTTTCCGAAGGCCTGCGACGGATGGCCATCGAGAAATATGGTCGGCTCGCCAAGCTGGTTCTGAACTCCTGGGGTCTCAAAGTGACGCGTGACTTCGGCCAGATCGTCTACTCGCTGATCGAACAGGAGTGGATGAGCGCCCAGGCCTCCGACTCCATCGACGATTTCAACGGCGTCTACGATTTCCAGACCGTGTTCAAAGACCAGTTCGCTTTCTGAACAGGTCCCTCGCATGGGGTTGACTTTCGCGGGGAAAACCTATCAAATACTGCGCGTGATCCTTTTGCGCCTGTAGCTCAGTTGGATAGAGCAACGGATTTCTAATCCGTAGGTCAGGGGTTCGAATCCCTTCAGGCGCATTGATTCTGAGGAGAGGCGTGCTTTCCGGTTTACTGCGGTCGGTGGAGGAAGCCGACGGTGGATTCCATGATGCGGGCGTGCAGCGACGCAACATTCTGCGACTCTACCTGCAGGTCTTCCATGTTGGCCCGGCAGAAACGGCAGCCGAGGACGTTAAGGTGAAAGTCCACGTACTTCTGCCAGTCGTTGTCCAGTGTGCGGAGCAGGTAAGCCCCGATCGTGCTGCGTTTGGGACAACTGAAGCGGTGATACTCCCATATTTCCGTCAGCAGGGAATCGGCCGGGTCCGCACCGGCGTCCGTATCCGCACGGCCGCCGCCGGCCGCCAGCTTGCGGCTCATGTATTCGCGAATCTGTTTGAGGCCGCGATGCTTGATCACGCCGACCGTCTGCTCGGTGATGTTCATGACCTCGGCGACCCGCTTATTGGCAAGCTGGCAGTAGAACAGCAGCTCGATGATTTGCAGGTCACGAAAGCGCAGGGCCCGCTTGAAATCGTCGACCAGATCGTTGAGAGCCTCGGCCAACATGACCTTCTGGGCATCATGTTGCTCATCGGCGCGGGCGTACCAGCTGGCGGTCTCGACGCAGCCTTGAACCTGCTCGAATGCGTCCGACGAGTCCTCGTCCGACCCGGATTCGTAGGCGTCCTGAATGAGGCAGACCCGGCGGGTGTCGCTGCGGCGGTAGCTGTCGATGATCTTGCGGCGGGTCAGAGCGAACAGG
>CAYQXM010000151.1:0-9846 GCA_964421295.1 uncultured Pirellulales bacterium | reverse complement strand
CGCCGCACTTTCGTCCCATGCACTTGAAGGCAGCCATCGAGGCGGGCAAGCACGCCTTCATCGAAAAACCCGTGGCGGTCGATCCGGTCGGCGTGCGCTCGGTGATCGCGTCGTCGGACCTGGCGGATCAGAAGAATCTCACCATTCTGGCCGGGACGCAGATGCGGAGGATTTCGCACCTGGTCGACGCGGCTCAGCGTATCAGGGACGGCGTGATAGGCGACATCAAAGGTGGACAATGCGTCCGTATCGGCGACGCCATGCGTTCCTGGGGTCCGCAGCAGCGGCAGGCGAGCTGGTCCGACATGGAGTGGCAACTGCGCCGCTGGCTGTTCCTGACCTGGCTCAGCGGCGACTTCATCGTCGAGATGCACGTGCACAACCTGGACATCATGAACTGGGTGCTCGGTGCCCATCCCGTGCAATGTGTCGCCTTTGGCGGCAGGTCGCAGCGGGTCGAACCCCAGTACGGCGACTCCTACGACCATTTCGCGGTCGAGTACGAATATCCGAACGGCCTCCGCGTGGAATACATGGGGGCCCAGATCGACGGGATGAACAATCGCTGCGATCAGCGTCTGGCGGGGACGAAGGGATCGGCCTACCTGGACTTCGGGCGAGCCCGCTTCGAAGGGTCCGGCCCGGGGGAGATCGCCTGGGACAACAAGGAGCCCTGCATCACGGCCCACGCCGATCAAATCGCCGCCATCCGCGGTGGCAAGCCCCTGAACGAAGGGCGTCGCATTGCCGAGAGCACACTGACATCGATTATGGGACGCATGAGTGCCTACACCGGTCGGGCCATGAAGTGGGATTGGGCGATGAACAGCTCGAAGCTGGACCTGACCCCGCCCGCCTACACGTTGGGCGAACTGGCGATGCCGGCACCGGCGATTCCGGGCAAGACGCCCCTCGTCTGACACTCCGGCAGAACCGCGTCAAAAAAAAGAGATTTCTTCGCACCGCCGGGCCGGAAGAAACGTATATGCAACATGCGATGACGGTGGCCCTCTGCGCTCGCCGAACGATCTTCACTTTCTCCACCCTTTGTCACCCACTGACATGAATGAACCGGTTTTTTTCTGCATCTGTACAGTAGGTCAGCAGAGTGTATGGGTGGGTTGAGTAAGGTGATTGCATGGAGATCAAGAAATGACAACGCAGAAGAGAATCAGACAATGGAGTAGTTCGTGGATCGTTCCGGTCATGATCGCTTGCCTGTTGGCGGTGGCCGTCCCGGCCGGGGCTGCGACGGAGTCGCGAGCGCAGTCCGCCAAGGATTTGTCCAACACGTTCTCGGCGGTGGCCAAAAGCGCCATGCCTGCCGTGGTGTCAATCAAAGTGTCGAAAATCGTGAAAGTCTCGGCCGACGACAATCCGTTCGGAATGGGCGATCCCTTCGGGGGGCCGAACGATGAGTTCTTCCGGCGGTTCTTCGGAAACCAGTTCCCGCGCCGAGGAGCGCCCCAGCAGTACTCCGAGCGTGGCCAGGGCTCGGGTTTCATCATCAGCAAAGATGGCTACATCCTGACCAATAATCACGTCGTCGGCGACGCGGATGAGATCACCGTCGTGCTGCAGGATGGACGGACCTTCAACAACGCCAAGGTGATCGGGACCGACCCGGAATCGGAGGTCGCCCTGATCAAGATTGAAGGCGACGATTACCCCGTGCTGGCGCTGGGCGATTCCAGCAAGGTGGACATCGCCGACTGGGTCATCGCGATCGGCAGCCCGTTCGGGCTGAGTGAGACGGTGACGGTGGGCGTGGTCAGCGCCGTCGGACGCAGCAACGTCGGCATCGCTCCCTACGGGAATTTCATCCAGACGGATGCGGCCATCAATCCGGGCAACTCGGGCGGTCCGCTCATCGACCTAGACGGCAAGGCGATCGGCATCAATACGGCCATCGTCAGCCGGAGCGGCGGCTATATGGGCATCGGCTTCGCCATCCCCATCAATATGGCCAAGGACATCCAGGAGCAGCTCAAGGCCAAGGGCAAGGTGACACGTGGGTACCTGGGCCTGCGCGCCCAGGATGTCACAGCCGAAATGGCCCCGCTGCTCGATCGCGAGAAGGCCGGTGGGGTGCTGGTCATCAGCGTCGAGCCGGGAGCGCCTGCCGACACGGCCGGTCTCAAGACGCGTGACATCATTACGGAGATCGACGGCAAGAAAGTCACTTCCTACGATCTGTTCCGCAACGAAGTGGCCGTTCTCAAGCCGGGCACCAAGGTCCGCCTGGCCATCCTGCGGGACGGCAAGGAGATGGAACTGACCGCGAAACTCGACGAGCGTCCCGGCATGGCCCAGGCCAAGACGGAGCGTGGTGAGGACGAATCTCAGCAGAACATCGGCATGCAGGTCCAGACGCTGACGAAGGACCTCGCCGGTCAGCTCGGTTACAGTCTCGGTGAGGGCGTGGTCGTGGTCGCTGTCACGCCCGGTGGGCCGGCGGCGGACGCCGGCATCGAGACGGGGGACCTGATCATGTCCGTCAACAAAGAGAAAGTGACCTCGACGGCCGAGTTCAATGCAGCGGTCAAAGCTGCCCGCAAGGCCGGCAAAGCACTGCTTCTGGTCAAGCACGGCCAGGAGTCTCAATTCCTCGTCATTCACTTCAACAAAAACAAGTAGAAGGATCGCGCCCCGGCCCGGGGGCTAGCGAAGAAGGGATGCTATCCAAGAGTTGGGCCACCGCTGCCGCCGGCTCCTCCGGAAAGGACGCCGGCGGCAGCAGCGTTTTCTTTGACCGCGCCTACCGGGACGAGATACACTGGCGTCACGGCTGTTGAGACGCCGCGCACCCGTGTGGGTGGCCGTCGCTGAGCGTGGACCGGATTCGGGTCCCCGAGTTGAAGGAAAGGATCCTGCCATGAGGACCATTGCGTGGGCGTGTACGTTGGCTGCCGCCGTTGTCTTGCTGCCGGCCGGTTGTTCGACCACGCCGAAGTCGACCCAGAAACAGGCGCAACTGACTGCCGACAGCGAGAGTGCGGTGCAACTGGTCGGGAAGACCGATCCGGGGCTCCACAAATTCTTCGACACGGCCGCGGGCTATGCGATCTTTCCGTCCGTCGACAGAGGCGGCATCGGCCTCGGCGGTGCGTACGGACGCGGCGAACTCTTCGAGCACGGCAGGCTCGTCGGCTACGCCACCTTGACGCAAGCCAGCATCGGCCTGCAACTGGGAGGCCAGACGTACACTGAGCTGGTCTTCTTCGAGGACCAGGCGGCCCTGGATCACTTCAAGTCGGGCAACTTTGCCTTCACCGCTCAGGTCTCCGCCGTGGCGCTCAAATCGGGCGTCTCCGCCCACGCGAAGTACTCCAACGGCGTGGCGGTATTCACGATGGGAGAGGCCGGGCTCATGTATGAGGCCTCGGTCGGCGGGCAGAAGTTCAGTTTCGAGCCGATCACGAAACCGTGAAATCGGACGAGCCCGAGCGCCGAAACTTCGCCGCTGCGCCGCCCGTGGAAACTCATGGCACTGGCATCACAGATGTCAGGTGCGTCTATTGTGGAATGAGAACATCGGCTGTTAAGGACGCAGGCCATGAAACGGGAAGTGAAACCCATTCCGAAGGAATACCGGGCGGTAACACCCTACCTCATGGTCCGGGATGCCGCACGCGTGATCGAATTCCACAAAGAAGCCATCGAGCGTGCCGTCGCCGCCGGCGCCGAGTCCAGACGGCCGGTGCAGAATATGTTCTGGGGCGATCGCACGGGTGAAGTGAGCGACCCCTCCGGCCACATCTGGACCCTGGCCACACGCGTCGAAGAACTCAGCGAAAAGGAGGTCGCCGAGCGGGCCCGTGAAGCCTTTGAGAAGATGATGCCAGGGTCCGCCCGGCGGTAGGGCGACTCACAGTGTCGGACGGCGTTTACGACGCGGGGATGTACCAGGCAATTCCTTCGTACGTCCATACGTCGCTGAACTGAGTCTCCAGTTTGGTCCTCTCGCTTTCGCTGGCCGTGTAGAAGTGAGAGCCGGTAAAGGGGGACCAGAAGCGATGAACGGGCAAGGCGTCGTCCGGTTGCTCTCCCGGAGGATAGGCTTGGAACGCGACCCCTTCGAGCGTCCAGATATCCGCGTACAAAGTCGTCAGCTTCTCCTTTTCGGTCGTGTTGATGGTATAGAAGTGTGAGCCTATCCCTTCGTTCCAGAACCGGTAAACCGGCTGGACACCCACCTTGAGTTGTGTCGGGCATGTCTGGAAGACGGATTTCTCAAACGTCCAGGACTCGGCACACGCATTGATGAGCTTCCTCTTTTCCTTTTCGTTGGTCGTGTAGAAGTGCTGCAGGGACGTGTTGCTCCAGAATCGATAGACGGGCGCGAGCAGGCCGGTGCCGGCACGTCCCTCCCAGTGGCCGCCCGTGAGCCAGATATACACGCTGGTCACGCGCAGGGAAAACACATGGCCGTCTATGGTCGTGTTGACAATCTCGTCCTCTACATTCTCGCGATGCCATTCGGGATGGAGCGCGAGGCCGATCTGATCGGGGTATTGCGAGATATCGCTCAGCCCGCCCGACTCCCGCTCGTACCGTGTGGCAGCCAGTGACACATCCAATGGGAAGGTCTGGCCGTTGATGTGCACCTCGCCCGCAAAAGCAAACGCTTCGCCCGACAGGGCTGCCGCACTCACGTGGTAGGGCGTGAACAGCAGGGTGTTCGCGTCGATGGCATCCGGCCCGTGCACGGCATTGCTGTCAAACGCGCCCTGCATGCCGATGGTGACGGGGATGAGCGTGGTCGGGCTGCTCACGGGCGTGAAGGTGCCGCTGGATTCCCCGGTGCCGGACTGCACGTGGCACTCGGTCGTCGAGGCGGTCAGGTCGGGGACATTGACGTCCACCACCAACCTGCCCGCCTTTACCGGCAATATAACTTGCAGTTGGCTGCTGTTGCCGACCGTGGTCTCCGCGCCGTCCCAATAGGCTTTGAGCCAGCAGCAAAAGGTAATGCCCTGCGCGTCGGGCGATCCGAAGGTATAGACCTCCGCCCCGGCTACGTGACACAGAACAAGTAGAATCAGGGCCTGCACAATGTGATGCGTTCTCATACAACTTCCCTCCAATAACGGTCACCCTCATTTCGAACCGGCACGCTTTCTCCCTAAATCGGCCCACGATGCGACAAGCTTCACTCTTTTGGGCCCTAAGCCTACGTTTTCGTAACGAAAATTTTCCCGCAACCCCGAAAGAATCTGTCCCGCCGGCTTCCCGGCTGTCCACTCTTCCCCTTATCACTTCTCTCTTGTCACTCTTCTCCCGAGAGCGGGCGTTGGGGCCTGACCTCAAAATAACAATTAAGGACTCGTTGAAAACGGGAGTTGTCCTGAATGGCCCCCGCCCAACCGTAGGAGTGCCCCATAGCCCTGCGCAGCCCGGCTTGCCCCAACTCAAAACTCAGGACTCAAAACTAAGGACTGCTTTTCCCTTGTCTCGTGTCACTTATCACTTGTACAATGGTTCCTAGCGCGATGGTGCAAGTACGTTGGAGGCCGAAATGAAGCAAGCTGATGATCGTCGGAATCGGTGGCGGTTCCTGGTATTTCCCGGGTATCCCGGCATGGGGCGGCCCTATCGTAAGGAAGGGACACGGATGAACACGCGTGTACTCGTTTGTTGTGTGCTCCTGAGTCTGGCGCCATCGGCAGGTTGCTCCATGATTATCGGAGCGAAGGTGGTTACCGGCCCGGCCGACATGAGCCAGTTGCCCCGGATAGATCCCAATGACCCGAACTGCCCCTTTTCGGTCGACGCGGTCGAGACGGTCGACGGGCGGAAGCACATTGTGAGGTTCAAGGAGGATGCCGGCACCAATATGATTACGATGAAGGCGGATCCCAGCCGCGTCCCATACGTCTCTCGTTGGCCGGGAATCTACCTGATGGGGAGGCTCTCCGGCCCAGCCCTGCCCTGCGAGCTTCGCGTAGATACCGGATCGCCCCACGCGGTAGTAGTGACTGACCTCCACGTCCTCGCCCACAAGGTCCCGATCTACAATGGCCCGGGAGTCCTCAGCGGCTGCGGGATTTGTCGGTTCCCTGATATCGTCACCGACGGGCCGACCCTCACCAATGTCGTCGCGCCCTACATGTGGCGGCATGTTGAAGTGCAGTTGGCGGGACTGTCGATAATGAAGCTGGATTGGATCTTGCTGGGCGTTCCTTTCCTGGGGAAATTCGCCTATGCGTCCTTCGATGACGTCAGGAGAGAGGCGGAATTTTCCCTGGCGCACGACTTTGATCCTCCCGATCCCAATGCCTGGTCGCGTTATCCCTTTTATCCAGCGTGGGCGCGCAACAAGAGAATTGTCGCCCGGATTCCGGTCGCCGGTCGGAACATGAATCTGATGGTTGATACCGGCGCCCAAATCGGAATGTTGATCTCCGAGGCCACTTGGGAGAAGATGAGAGACAAGCTTGCCCAGGTGAAGGAAGGCGGTGTGCCGCTGACGACTCCGGGTCTGGAGTCGAACATGAAGTCACGAACTTTTGTCGTGGAGCAGTTGCGCGTGGGAGAGAGAACCGTGAAGGACGCGCGCATCGACGTCGTGCCCAACGACGATCCGTCTCTCACACTCGCCGGGAAAACCCAAGGGGTGTTGGGGATGTCGTGCTTCACCGGCACGACCCTTGTGTTCGATTTCAAGCGGGAGCTGTTGTGGGTGAAGAACCCCGCCGGGTCTGTCGGGCCGTGAATGCAGGCACCAGACTACGACGGTGCGTTGAGGGACATTTATGAGAACATGCGCGTTCGTCGCTTGTTCACTTCTGGGGTTGGTTCCTTTGGCCAGTTGCTCGGCCATCGTGCAGACGAAGCAGGTCAGAGGCACCGTGGACCTGAACGATCTGCCGCGGATGGACGCCAATGATCCGAATTCAGCCATTATCATCAAGAGAGGCGAAGTAGAGGGCCGACAGAGGCTCATCATGAGTCCGCGTCCGGGCAGTCTCGCTATCGAGATGAAACAGGACCCGTGCCGGGTCAAATGCCATTTCTTTCTGTCGGATATCGATGTTGTCGGAGAGTTGATAGGGTGCTCACACACATACCCCATCATCATAGACACCGGCTATGCACGCACCATCATGGTGAACAGCATCCACCTGCGCGACAATCGGCTCCCTGTCTACGTCGTAGATGGGGAAGTCGTGGAGATGTGTCACCTTCCTGACCTACGCATTGGCGATATAACGCTCCGCCGGCTGGCCGCCTATTATCGACTGCAATATACCGAAAGCAAGATCCTGGGATTGCTGACCCGGGGAAATGAAAGGATCTACCTGGGCGTGTCTCTGTTGAAATGGTTCCGATATGTTGCCCTTGATGGGCGTGCCAAAGAGGTGGAGTTCTCGAAAACAAAGAGATTCGATCCGCCGGACCCCAATGCCTGGTCACGCTATCCCTTCGTGCAGGTGCCGGAATCCGAAGGCCGGGACCGAATCTGCGTGAACATGTCTATTCTCGGCCAAAACATGACGGTGTGGTTTGATACCGGGACGGCGCTGGCCCTTCTGGCCAAGGAAAAAGTGTGGAACCAGATGCGACCGCAGCTTTCCGGAGTGCGCGGGAGCTGGAAGCAGGTGGTGACGCCTCACTTGCCAGAAACGTTCCAGCCGAAGAACTTCACTGTGGATCAAATAACTGTCGGCGCCAGGACAATCCAGAACGCGAATATCGGCGTCGTAGGGGATGACGCTTCGCCCTTCGATGGCCTGCCGAGCATCGACGCGATTCTGGGAATGAAGTCCTTCGCAGACACCGTCGTTGTCCTCGACTTCGAACACAAGACCCTGTGGGTGAAGAACCCTCCTGAGCCCTAGCACAGGAGCATTCAGGAGAGCAGGGCATGTTTGCCATCATTCGTCAGGGGACAGTAGAGCCTGACCTCAAAACAGCAATCAAGGACTCGTTGAAAACGGGAGTCGTCCTGAATTGCCCCCGCCCAACCGTAGGAGTGCCCCATAGCCCTGCGCAGCCCGGCTTGCCCCAACTCATAACTCAGGACTCAAAACTGAGGACTGCTTTTCCCTTGTCTCGTGTCACTTACCACTTATACAATGGTTCCATTGCGAAGGTGCCAACGTGCTGGAGACCGATACGAACAAGGCTGCGGATAGTCGAAATCGGTGGCTGTCGCCGGAATCCCTGGTATCCGACGCCTTTGGAGGTTTGATCATGGAGCATTCAGCGCGTACGTTCGCTCGTCGAGACGTGGTCATGATCCTTCTCACTTTGCAGACGATCTCGATGGGTGCCGTCTCGGAGAAGTCGGCGGGTGGGTCTGTCACCTCTTTGGAGGCCCTTCGCAAGACGGTACTAGCGAATGAGGCCAAGGCTAACTTGCTGCGGATGGAGTACAAGTGCTGGACTGAGTTGAGCAGTACTATTCCGAAGCTGTCGGCTCGATTGGAGAAAAGCGAAGGGAAGTCAGCCGGTTACCTGCAGTATGTTTATGCTCAGGACGGGCAGCGTTTTCACAGGACCTCTTCGACGTACGAAGGGACCCAATGTGTCCACGCGAACGTTTTCGCAGTCGATGGCGAAGTCTGCAAGAGCGGCCGTCTGCCGGCCTTGATGGAGGGCTACATTAGTCGAGTGGACAAGTTCACTTGGGGGGATGTCGTTCCCATTCAATTCGCCTTTCGCCCGTTTGGCAACCGATTTCTCTTGAGCGATTGTCTCCTGCCCCAGTATGCCTCCGTTCGGGAGAACCGCGTCATGCTCAATGGAAGAGCCGCCATGCTCGTCGACATCAACGAGCCGCGCGAGGGTTCTTACTACCATCGCGTATGGATTGACCTGGAGAGAGGGCTGCCGCTGCGTATGGAATTCCATGATCCCGGCCACCCCGACAATTCAGAGATCAGTGAGTCTACGAAGTTTCACCAGTTGCCCAACGGAGGATGGATTACAGTTGAAGGGGATCTGAAACAGCATACGGTTACCGCGAAGGGCTACGTGACCGATCTCACCCTGCGCTGCAAGGTGGATGTCAACAGCGTCTCCATCGACAAGAAGGATATCCCGGATAGCCTGTTCGATATCAAGTTCCCGCCCGGCGCACGGATCCTCAACGAAATCGTCGGCGTCGTTCCCCCGAAGGGGGGATCCCGCCGGTAGGATGGGTCCGAGGAATCTAAGGGGCCAGGAATCTAAGGGGCCAGGCCCCTTTGCCAAGGCCCCTTTGCCATCGTGTAGGTGATTGAAAGGATTCGACGATGACCAGATTGAGATTGATGGGGATTGTCTGTGGCACTTCGATCACCACGGCAGCGCTTGTGGTCGGGGGCCTTCTGTTTCTGGCGGACACGGTCCTTACGAGGGACACGACCCTCCTGAGATTGTCTCCGTGTCGTGTGACCGTCACCGGTGAACCACCGGTCCTTGCGCGACTGTATTCGGTGGATCCTTATGACACGCACCTGTTGGTGCTCACCTCCAAAACGTCGGGACGCCGAGAGATATACCAGATATGTCCCACTGACGAGAGAATTGGATTGCCAGATTGGGGACAATGCAGATCACTGTTCAACTGCATTGTTGTAGACAGACGTGCGCTGGGCGGGTGTCCGGAAGAGGGGGAGATTGATGCGGACTGGGATATGACCAAGCGACCCAAAGAAATACGTCTGCGCATCAAGGGGTATCGCCTTCCGCGGCCTCCGTTGTCTCCCATACTTCTACAACTTTCCTCGTTCCCCCCGGAACCGAACCGGGATTCCGGCTCCGGGCAGACCCGCGCAGAGACGATATCGGAATCGATAGCATTAGGTTTAGGCAGGGAGATCGTGATCCAATATGGCGAGTGAAAGTGGGGCCGCACGT
>CAYQXM010000150.1:0-9869 GCA_964421295.1 uncultured Pirellulales bacterium | reverse complement strand
TGTACCCCCGAGGGATTACAATAGCTCTCGTTTGGCTCTGTTGCGTTCTGGAGGCACATACTAGATGAAGCTTGTGACATATCGCTATCAGGATCGCATTTCCTGCGGCGTTCTTCTGCCGCAAGGCATCGTGGATATCCCGTCCGTCTGGCGTAAAACCGACCGGCCCGGCAGCGTGCTGGAGATTCTCGAACGAGGCACGGCCTGCCTGGATGAACTCCGCACCCGGATTGGACCGAAGGCCAAGACCATTCCGCTCAATGCCGTTACGCTGCTGGCCCCGATGCCCCGGCCGGGCAAGCTCCTCGCTCTGGCCGGCAACTACGCCGAGCACGTCAAGGAAGCCAGCCAGACCCGCGGCTTCCAGGTCGGCCTGTCGGAATCCCCCCGACAGACCACGGTCCCCCGCCCCTTCCTGATGCCCTCGACGGTCGTCTGCGGGCCGGGTGACACGATCCCCTGGCCCGTCTATAGCCAACAAGTCGATTACGAGCTCGAGCTGGGCGTCGTGATCGGCGCCATAGCCAAGTGTGTCCAGCCCACTGAGTCACTCGCTTGCGTCGCCGGCTACACGATCGTCAACGACGTCTCCGCCCGGAGCGTGACATTCAAGGAAGGCCGGACCAAGCGGCCGTGGGACGAGTTCTATGACTGGCTCAACGGCAAGTGGGCCGACGGTTTCCTCCCCATGGGTCCCTGGCTCGTGACCAAGGACGAGATCCCCGACGTCCAGAACCTCCACCTGACCCTGAAAGTCAACAACCAGGTGAAGCAGGACGCCCGCACGTCCCAGATGATCTACTCCGTCGCCGACGTGATCTCCTTCCTCAGCCACCTCATGACTCTGGAACCCGGTGACGTCATCTGCACCGGCACCCCTTCCGGCGTAGGCCTCGCCACCGGCAACTTCCTGAATGCCGGTGACGTCATCGAGTGCTCCATCGAGTCCCTCGGCACCTTAACCAACACGTTGGGCCCCCGCCCCGACTCCTTCTACGAGCCGCTGGCGGAACAGAAGTAGACTTCAGCGACCATCCACCGCACCGGGAGAGACAACTATGATGATGGGAATGAATGGTTATTTCAAGACACCGCTGAATGTGGATCAACTGCGCGGAATCCTGCAAGATACGGTGACTTTGCTGGGAGAGGTCCAGTTCTTCAGCGCGGACACAGACTGCAGGAGATGGAGGCACGCCAAGAAGATCGAAACGGCACTGAAGTGGGTATCGGCAGGCGACTGCATGGGGGTGGGCGCCATGGGCAGGCGAAACGAGGAAAACCAGATGCAGATGTTCTTGCTGGCTATGCCCACTTTCCAGCTTCCCTTCCACCTTAGCGTTCGTGTGGAAGTCAATGAAGACCGTGTCCTGGATGCAGAGAGGCTTTTCGACAGGATAGTCGTTGGAGCGCAGTGCCAATACGCTTTCGCCCTGACAGCCAATACGCCCAACAGGCTGGCCGAGGAGCTGGACTTTCAGGGCATGCCGCTTGATGATCCAACCTGCGTTGAACGCAAGCCGCAGGGGTACTTTGATGGGTTGCAGAAGCTTCAGAGGGACTTTGGCAAAGTCGTGCCACAGTTGTATCCGATCAATTACCTGTCCGATGAGCTGCTGGCGGTAGTGGAAAACACGCTCGGGGATGCCATGGAGCCGGGCAAGTGGGCCAAGACCCGCCTGGGCGATGTCACGAGAATGGCCTTCACCGATCTGCTCAACGCTGCCGACTTCGTTCCTCTGCAGGACCGGACGCGTAAGATGTTCTGGGACAAGTACGGCGTCAAAATGGTCGAACCTCCGCCGGCACGGATAGTGCCGCGCCCCCAACTCGATGTCGCGGAGTTGACCAGGCTCCTGTCCGCCGCACCGAAAGAGACCTCGCTGATGATCGGCATGAGCGCGTACTTCAAACCACCCTTGGATGTGACGCATTGGCGTGAAATCCTGCAGAATATGACAAGCCTGCTGGGAGACCTCAACTTTCTGGGCCTGACGAGGAGTAGCGCGACGACGATGTTGTTCCAGAGGAACGAGGCTGTGCTGGAGTGGATGTCAAGAGGCGATTGCCTGATGCTGGCCGCTGTGGCCAAGCAGAATGAGAAGAACCAGATGCTCCTCTACTTGTGGGATGGGAGCAATCTCGTCCACTGTCCTTTCTCTATTACCTTTCAAGCCCAGATCGATGAGAGCCGCCTTGCGGAGGCACAGGCATGCTTCGACAGAATAGTCACGGGGGCGAACTGTCTATATGCCTTCGGGCAGATAGGCGATGGGCTCTACGCACTGTCCCATGAATTGGCGTTCCGGTGCTCGCCGTGTGAGGGCGAGTGGCACATCGAGGCCAGGCTACGCGAATACGTGGAGACCCACTTCAAGCTGAGATCCCCTTGCGCCACGCTCCCGCCGCCGCTCTATCCCATAAACTACCTTCCCGATGAGTTGCTGACGGAACTGGAAAGTACGCTCGGGGATGGCATGGAGCCAGACAAGTGGACCAGGACACGCCTGGGCGATGTCACCAAGGTCACATTCACCGATCTGCTCAACCGGGCCGAATTCGCTCCGCTTGAAGACAGAATACGCCAGCGGCTTTGGGACAAATACTCCCTCGGCCGATGCGAGCATCCATACGACCCCGTGATACCACGCGTCCGGCCGAAGGCCACGAAGCCAGAGAAGCCAAAGCCAACACCCGGGGCACGCGAATGGCTGAAAGCCAATACGAACCCGAACGGTTTCGCCTCGAACCGTTTCGACTCCCTGGCCAAGGCGGTGAAGTTCGTCGAGTCCCTCTACGCGGCGGGCGCCACGACAGTCCTGGTCGATGGCATTTGCGACGAACCCGAGCGATTGAAGGATGAGGGCGGACCCTATGCCGACACTCTGCTCGTCTCACTGCCCGAGGATCAGACCGCTCGCTCCGCCATTTTCAAGATTCACAAGAGGGAATCGAAACGGGAAGGCTTCGACCCAACCCCGGATGCAGGACAGACCGAACTGACGTTCTGGTGGGATTGATCCGCCGAGGCACCTGCTGCGTGCTTTTGCCTCGGTCGTAGGGGCAGGCCCCTGTGCCTGCCCTTCATCAGAGTGGGCATTCACATCTGATAAAGACGAGGGCAACCACGGAGGGTTGCCCCTACGTTGGTTCGACCACGTGACAGATGATGATGTCCGACGGCGTGCCGGAGGCAGGTTGACTCTACTGTCTCTTGAATCTGCCCATGATTTGGCCACGGCCGATGATGTGGCCTTCCATGGCGTCGAGGAGGCGGTCCTTCGTTTCGCCGGCTTCCAGGTTCAGTTTTTCGTCGAGGGCGTAGAGGGTGAAATAGTACCGGTGCGTGCCGCTCGGCGGGCACGGGCCCATGTAGCCGAGGCGGTTCGTACTGTTGATGCCCTGTACGCCGCCGATGGGGAAGGTCTTGTCGTGCGGCATATCTTTCGACAGGCCCTGCACATCGGGCGGCAGATCGTAGAGCACCCAGTGCACAAACTCACCGCCGGGGGCGTCGGGATCGTCCACGACCAGGGCCAGGCTTTCCGTTCCTTCCGGCACCGCCTCCCAGTTCAGCGGCGGCGAGATATTCTCACCACTGCACGTGTATTCCTGCGGAATCATGCCCCCATCTTCAAAAACAGGGCTGCTCATCTTGATCGTCGCGATTTCGGTTTGTGTCTGACTCGCCATATCACTATCTCCCTTGCATCAAGACCGATTGCTTGCTGTCGTCTAGTTGTACGTCATTCACGACCGCAAGGGTAGACCGCCCGCGCCCCAGGCGAATAGGGATTTTCCCCAAGCCGCGCGATAAGGACCGCGTGGCTTCTCAGGTATGGCGCTGGCGCGGACTCACAGCGGCTTGCCGTCGGCGTCCACGCACGTGACGTCGCCCCAGCCGAGGGCCTTGATGGGCTCCTCGATCTTGGCGCGATCGCCCACGATGACCCAGACCACCGCGTTCGGCTTGATCGCGCGCGGGGCGGCGTCCTTCACCGCCTCCAGCTTCATGTCACGAATTCGGGCGGGGTAGTCCTTGAAGTACGTGTCGGGCAGATCGTACCGCACGATCTCTTCGATGGAACCGGTCACGCGGCCGATGGTTTCCCACGTGCCGGGCAGCCCGAGCACGACATCCGCCTGAGCCTTGGCGAACTCCTCGGCGGTCGGTGGTTTGTCACCGACGATCGACTGCAATTCCTTCCGGATTTCCCGCATGGAGTCGGCGGTCTTGTCACCCTGAACGCCGCCGGAGACGAGGTAGAGCCGCTGTCCCTTGGCGTCCATGATGCCGCCGCGTACGCCGTAGGACCAGTGTTTGTCCTCGCGCAGGTTCATGTTGATGCGCGAGGTGAAGGCGCCGGCGAAAAGCGTGTTCAGGAGCCGGATCGGCTCTTCGTACGGGTTCGCCCGCGGCAGCGTGAGGAAGCCCGCGAAGATCTGTGACTGCGGCGAGCCCGGCCGGTCCACGATATACACCTCAAGCTTCGTCTTTTCCGATACAGTTGCGATGTTCTTCTGCGGCACGGCGCCGCCCTTCCAGCCCTGGAACAGCTTCTCCAGCTTGGGCTGAATCTCGGCCAGCGTCGTGTCACCCACGATGATCAGGGTCGCATTGTTCGGCTTGAACCAGGTTTTGTGGAAATCCGCCAACTGCGGACAGGTCAGCGCCGCGACCGATGCCTCGGTGCCCGAACCGGTCATGGGCGTCCCGTACGCATGATCGCGCCCGTACAAGAGACCCGGCAGGACCCGCCGGCCCATCATGGTCGGTGTCACCTTCTCGCGTTGAATCTGCGCCAGCGTCTCCTTCTGCAGCCGCGTGAACTCCTTCTCGGGGAAGGACGGGTTCAGCACGACATCGGCAAACAAGTCCAGCGACTCATCGAGCTTGTCCTTGAGCGTATTGAGTCCGACCCCGCAATTGTCCAGATCGGCGTTGGTCCCCAGCGCGGCGCCGAGCATCTGGAGCTGCTCGCTGATCTGCAGAGCGTTACGTTTCCGGGTGCCCTCGTCGAGCATGCTCATCGCCAGATTGGCCATGCCGGGCGCTCCGGCAGGATCGGCCGCAAAACCCGCATCCACGAGCAGGCGGAGATTGACGATCGGGACACTGTGCCGCTGCGCGAGGATGAGTTTCAGGCCGTTCGACAGTTGCGCCCGCTCCACGTCGGGGAACTGCGCCAGCGGCGGGGTCCCCGGCTCGGGCAGCTTCGAGCGGTCCACCGTCGCCGCGGTCGTGGTCAAGCTCGGGAACGGCGTAATCTGGAGCACGTAATCGCCGTCACGGAGCCATGTGACGGCCGCGTTTTTCAGATCGGCGGCCGTCGCCTTCCGGATGCGGTCGAGCGTCGTCTTGTAGAAGTCGGGCGTGCCGGCGTAGGTCATGTTCGTCGCGAGAATGTCGGACTTGCCACCGAAACCGCCGATGCGTTCCATGCCGCGGATGAAGCGGGCGCGGTACTGGTTCTTGATGCGCAGCAGCTCGTCCTTCGTCGGCCCGCCGGCGCGGAACTTCTGCAACTCTTCGTCGATGGCCTTCTCGATCCGGCTCAGCTCCACGCCGGGCTTGGCCGTGGCGACGATCATGAACATGCCGGCGATCTCCATCAGATCGGCGCCCGCACTGACGTCGGTGGCGATCTGCTCATCGTAGACCAGCCGCTTGTAGAGCCGCGAGTTCTTGCCGGAGGAGAGCACGTCGCCGACGAGATCGAGATAGTCACCATCGATCGAACCCCATTCCGGGACATTCCACACGCGGTACACCCGCGCCTGCGGCACACGATCCTGCGCCACCTGCCGGTGCGTCCCCGTGCGTTGGGCGACCCATACCTGCTGCTTGGCAATCGGCGGCCCGCCCGGGATGCTGCCAAAGTACTGCTTCACCTTGTCCAGCGCCACCTGCGGGGTGACATCGCCCGCGACGACCAGCACCGCATTGCTCGGGCCATAGTACGTCTTGAACCACTCGTGCACGTCCGGCAGCGACGCGTCGTTGAGGTCCTGCATCGAGCCGATCACCGACCAGGAATACGGATGCTCCTTCGGGAAGCACGCGGCCTGGATCAATTCCTCCGCTATCGAGTAGGGCTGGTTGTCGTACTGGCGTTTCTCGTTCTGCACGACTCCCCGCTGCTCGTCGAGCTTCCCCTGCTTGATGGCGCCGAGCATGTACCCCATGCGGTCGGACTCCATCCACAGCGCCACATCGAGCGCCGAGCTCGGCACGTTCTGGAAGTAGTTCGTGCGGTCGTTGGAGGTCGTGCCGTTGAGGTCGGTGGCGCCGATACGTTCCATCGCCTGGAAGTAATCGTTGTCGAAGTGCTCGGAGCCGTTGAACATCAGGTGCTCGAACAGGTGGGCGAACCCCGTCTTGCCGGGCTTTTCGTTCTTGGAGCCCACGTGATACCACACGTTCACCGCGACGATCGGAGCTTTGTGGTCTTCGTGGACGATCAGCGTGAGCCCGTTGTCGAGCACGAACTTCTGGTACGGAATGTCGATCTCACCGGTCTGGGCCGCCATCGCCAACCCCGCCGACAGAACCACACAACTCGCCATCAACCCCGTAACGATTCGTCTTCTACTACGCATGAGCGTCTCCATCTCTGTCAGAAAATTCTCTAGTCCGGCCATCCCTGGCGCCGGCCCAGCCGTATCCTATCCGCGCCCCCCACTCCAACGCAACCCCCAGGAACGGAAAGGCTTCGGGCTCCAGGCTCCCGGCCATAGGCTCCGGCTCTCTTCTCCGCCCTGTGCAGCGAACACCCACGCCTCATTTCGCTCCGACTCCCAACTCATCTCGCTCACTTCAGGATGGAACGCTGGGAAATTGGGGGGTATAATGCCGGCGCAAATACAAACTGGTTTGGAATCCCACCATTCCCCGACGATCCGACGCCGTGAAGGGTGTCCGCGCGTCACGCGTGGGGTGGGTGGATACGAAAAGGATGGAGTATGACCGAACGAGACGGCTCGCGGCCGCAGAATGAGACGCTGAAGTCCATCGCGGACCGACACAGCGTGCGGATGTTCCTGGACACGCGGGTGCCCGAGGAGCACATTCAGGCCGTGCTGCGGGCGGCGAACCAGGCCCCTTCCGCGCACAATCAGCAGTCCTGGCGTTTCCTCGTCGTCACGGGCAACAAGAAGAACGAGCTGGCGGAGCTGGTGACCTCGAAGTCAGCCGAATTCCCGCGCCCGGCCAGCACTCTGCTGCGCATGGCCGCCCGCAGCATCGCCGGGGCGCCCGTGGTGATCGCCGTCGCCAACACGGGCGACCTCATCACGCACGGGACCGACCTGTTCAAGGTCGACAAGGACGCGGCCCAGGACTTTTTCCGGACCATGGAGATCCAGAGTTCCGCCGCCGCCGTGGAGAATCTCCTGGTGGCCGCGACGTCACTGGGCCTGGCCACCGTCTGGCTCGGCATCCTGTTCCTGATCAAGAACGACGTCCTCGCCTTCCTGGGCGAACGCCAGGGCGAGTTCATGGCCGTCGTCCCGCTCGGCTACGCCGCCCGCGAAGCCACGGGCCCCGAGAAAATCGCCGCCGAAGAGGTCGTCCGGTATCTGCACTGAAGAGGCTTTCCTCGCTATTCCGGCTGGATGGTGACGATCACCCGTTGGTAGCACGTCAGGGGCGGGGTGCCTTTATCGGTGAGCTTCAGGATGAAGTGCGCCGTCTCGGGTTTCTGCACCTGGGGTGCCCGCACCGGGACCTTGGCCGTGTTCGGCGCGGTGCCGCCGAACGTGATCGGAGTCCGGTAGCTGCCCGCCTCCGGGTAATGGAACCACAGGTACGACAGACTGTCACCATCCGGGTCCGTCGACCCCCGGGCGTCGAGCTCGAACGGCTGCCCCGACTTCACCGTCAACGCCGCCGGGTGACGCAGCACGGGGACCGGCGGATGGTTCGCCTGCTCGTAAGGCTGGGTGGTCCAATCCATCCGGGCCGCGAAATCGTTCTGGATCTCATCGCGCCAACGCCACAGTGTCACGCGGAAGTCCTTGAACGTCTTATCCCCTGGGCGAACGGGCCGGCCCACTTCCGCGGCCGCCCACGGCGTGTATTCGTCCACGGCATTGGTCCAGATCGCGTGCGGCTCAGGCTCGACAGGCACGCCGCCCGTGAAGCCTTTCGGGTCCATGTTGGCCAATTCGGGCTGGTAGAATTCGTAGCGTCCGCCCCACCCGCCCCAATCCGGATGCTCCGGCACGCTCAGCCCGTTGGGGATCAGGCCGAGAAACGTCGGCGTGTCACCCTCCATGCCGTAAGCGACATCAGGATACACGGCGCCGAGCGGGCCATGCCCCTGCTGAATGTTCGCGACGAGCCACCGGTTGCTGACGGTCGTATTGTCGATGCCCTTGACCTCCTGGTTGATCGCGCCCCACGTCGCCGCCCCGTACCCGCCCGGACTGACGATGTAGAAGAGGTCGGGGAAGTTTTTGCGTATCCAGATCGCGCTATCGTCCTGATCGGAGATCGTGTAGACGCGCAGCTTCGCCACCAGACGCCTGACCTCGCCCTCGCTCCTGGTCGCCTTGATCTGAAACAGCGTCTGCGCCAGCGTGTTCGCCCCGCCCCAGACCGTCACCCACAGGGGCCGGGGATCGTCCTGCTCCAACACGCGAATGATATAATCCGACCCCTCCGAGTTCTTGCCCTCGCCGACGCCCTGCATGCCATAGACCGGCAATCCCTGCTTCACCACGGCAAGCAGCGCCTCGGCCGTCGGATAATTCGGATCGTGCTTGAGCAGATTGTCCCGCACCTTGCCATAGGCGCCGATCACGCCGCGAATCGAATCGGGCCAGACCGACGTGCGCATGTGAATGGACGTGGTTGCGATCAGCCCCTGAATCTCGATGACGTCGGAATAGAGCATCAGCCGGACCATGCTCATCGTATCATCCGGCTCATTCTCGATATCCGTCAGCACAATCATCCGCTGCCCGCCCGCCGCCGTCCCCTGAGCCAACACTCCAACCAGAAGAACAACTGCCAGCCCCATCGCCATTCTCTGCATCTTCCGACCCCTTCCCAAACCTCACCCCCACGCACGACTGCGTCACCCGACGCAGCCATTCATGTCGCCATTATACTCCGGCGCGTCATAACAAAGGAAACGGAGAAGCATGAAATGTATTGCTCCGGCTACGCTAATCTGGTGGGTTCTGCCTCTGAGGCGTGTTGCGGTTACGCCGCTCGTAGCGGTTGCGTCCAACGTGGGGCGTCACCGGCGCCGATAAACGAAACGAGCCGCGCAACCCCTGGACGAGAGCCCAAGTGCACCGCCCACCCAATAGGAGTGGTCGGTATAGTACGGTGGGTTATTGCCCACCGATGTCTTGTTTTGTCATACGAGTACGGCCCCACACCCCCGAAGTGATGGACAGAAAATGCAGGGTGGGTTAGTTGCCCACCAACACCTCATCTTGTCACACGAGTGCACCGTCACACCCCCGAAGTGATGGACAGAAAATGTAGGGTGGGCTATTTGCCGACCAACGCCTCATGTTGTCACACGAGTATGGCCATCACACCCCCAAAATGGTGGCCAGATAACCACAGCTCCGTTCTGCCCAGGCATGATACTCGTCTACGTAGTATACTGGCTCGCAGTATACTGCCTACATGGATGCGCGACGTTGAGCTTGGTGGATTCGCAGGGTGAGCACTCCTCACGGCGGAGCATGCCGGAACCGGACCGAACACCAATTTGTCTCTGCGCTATATGTCAATAACATATAGCGCAGTCGTCCATGGCTTCACAATACGCACGCATGTCCGGCGAGACAGAAACGTAGCGACTGTTTTGCGAATCAAGCGGTTTTTGGATTCCAGGATTCATTTTTTT
>CAYQXM010000149.1:0-9884 GCA_964421295.1 uncultured Pirellulales bacterium | reverse complement strand
GCGTTCTGCGTAGGTGCGGCGACGTCTGGCCAATCAAACCCGGCTCCGAGAAACCGCCTGTCGGTTGGCCCGGCTGGCCCGAGAGCAAGCAATTCGCCGTCGTCCTCACCCACGACGTTGAAGGCCAGCGTGGACTCGACCGCGTCAAGCAGCTCGCCGAACTCGAGATGGAACTCGGCTTCCGCTCCTCATTCAACTTCGTCCCTGAAGGCGAATACTCGCTGCCGACAGCCCTTCGCTCCTGGCTCGTTGACCGCGGCTTCGAGGTCGGTGTGCATGATCTCCACCACGATGGCAGACTCTACCGCTCGCGCGAGGAGTTCCGCCGGCATGCCCGGCGGATCAATCATTACCTCCGCGAATGGGGTGCCGTCGGCTTCCGCTCGGGTTTCATGCTCCACAACCTCGACTGGCTCCACGACCTCGACATCGAGTACGACGCCTCGACCTTCGACACCGACCCCTTCGAACCGCAGCCCGACGGGGTCGGTACGATATTCCCGTTCTGGGTGCCTCGATCTGAGGGCAGAGATCAGAAGTCAGAGATCAGCGGTCAGCGGTCAGAAGTCAGCAGTCAGAGACCAGCGGTCAGAAGTCAGCGGTCAGAAGTCAGCGGTCAGAGGTCAGACGACAGAGAGCAGACAGGGGTGCTGACCTCTGGTTCCGCCGATCTGACCTCTGACATCCGACATCTGACCTCTCCCGCGCTCGGTCTGACCTCTGACCTCCGACCTCTGACCTCTCCTGCGCTCGGTCTGACCTCTGACCTCCGACCTCTGACCTCTGGCTACGTCGAGCTCCCTTACACGCTCATCCAGGACTTCAATCTGTTCGTCGTCCTCAGGGCGCAGACGGCCGAGTTCTGGCGACGCAAAATCGAGTGGATCGTCGCACACGGCGGCATGGTCCACTTCGATACCCATCCCGATTACATGGCCTTCGGGCCCCACCCGCCCCGATCCGGCTGCGAGTTCGACGCCAACCGCTATCTCGAAACTCTCGCCTGGCTCCGGAACGAATTCGCCGGCCAATACTGGCACGCCCTCCCCAAGGAGGCAGCCGCGTTAGCCCGCCCGGCGTCCTTCGATAGTGGGGCAGACCGGATGTCTGTCGCACTGACCCACGTTAACAGCCACGCTCGCCCGACAGTCGCGGTGGGCGCCCCTCAAGTGGTTACTCCCAGAGATTCCGCCTCACCCGGCGTGCAGCCCACGCGCGGCAAGCAGCGGCAGCGCAAGATCTGGATCGACCTCGATAACACGCCGCACGTGCCGTTCTTTTGCCCCATCATCCGCGAACTCGAAAGCCGTGGCCACGAAGTCGTCATCACGGCGCGCGATGCATTTCAAGTCTGCGAGATGGCCGATCTTAAGGGCCTTCGCTACCGCCAGATCGGGCGCCACTACGGTCGCAACCGAATCGCCAAGATTTACGGCTTGTTCTACCGCGCCGCCCAACTGCTCCCCTTCGCCCTCGAACAACGTCCCCACCTCGCTGTCTCCCATGGCGCCAGGTCCCAAGTGCTCATCAGCAATCTCCTGCGCATCCCGACCGTACTGATCGCCGACTACGAGTATGCGCAGACGCCCCCGTTGCTCGGACCCAAGTGGGAGGTGGTGCCCGACGCCATCCCTGCCGCCTCAGCGCATGCACGCCCCAATCGCATCCTCCGCTACCCGGGGATCAAGGAGGACGTCTACGCCTGGACCCTCGAGCTTGACCCGACCCTCATGGATGACCTTGGGATCCGCAATGGCGACCTGGTTGTCGTCGTCCGGCCCCCGGCGACCGAGGCCCATTACCACAACCCCGAGAGCGAAACCCTCTTCGCCGCCGTCATGGACCGCCTGACGCGCCACCCGGAGGCCCGTGTCATCCTTCTGCCCAGAAATCAGAAGCAGACCGCCTGGATCCGGTCGATCGGACCACAATGGTTCGCCTCGAACCGCGTCGTCATCCCCAAACAAGCCGTCGACGGCATGAACCTGCTCTGGCATGCCGACCTCGTCGTCAGCGGTGGGGGCACGATGAACCGCGAAGCTGCAGCCCTCGGTGTCCCAGTCTACAGCATCTTCCGCGGCCCGATCGGCGCCGTCGATACCCAACTCGCCGCTGAAGGCCGACTCATCCTGATCTCATCCGTCGAGCAGATCGACTCTACGATCGCCCTAGTCCGTCGCAATAAAGCGCCCCAGGTCGAGTCCCGCCCCCGCCCCGCCCTCGATGCAATCGTCCGCCACATCGAGGCACTGCTTCCAGTGAAGTCAACGACGCCGGGTCAGGGGACTCGGCCTACAGCGCGGCAGACAACGACACTGTAGGCCGCGTGCCCCCACGCGGCGCCAAGAATGTCTCCGATGACCGACGCCGGTCGAGGGAAGCCCGCCTACAACGCTGCCGGCAACGATGATGCAGGGCCGAGCATCGTAGTGCAGAGTGTGATCAACTGGAGAGCAGACCTCCAGACCGGCTGTCACGGACGCCTCCAGCCCGCATTCGTACATCCTTTCGGACCTTTTGCTCCCGTGGTCGTCAAAACACTGTGACAAATGCGGGCTAAACGCCATGGCCAGTAGCCTACTACCCCCGGCCGGCCTCACGACGTTGTCGTACG
Organism: uncultured Pirellulales bacterium; assembly: GCA_964421295.1. Taxonomy (GTDB): domain Bacteria; phylum Planctomycetota; class Phycisphaerae; order Sedimentisphaerales; family Anaerobacaceae; genus PLanc-01. The sequence continues at coordinate 7,270 of CAYQXM010000149.1, read as the reverse complement.
TGCTGATCACGCCGGCTCGAAACGAGGCCGCGTTCATCGAGCAAACGATCCGGTCGGTGCTGGCCCAAACCGTCCGCCCTCTGAAATGGGTCATCGTCAGCGACGGCTCCACTGACGGAACGGACGAGATCGTTGCCAAGTATGTTGGCCAGCACGACTGGATCGAGCTGGTCCGCATGCCCGAGCGCCAGGAACGCCACTTCGCCGGGAAAGTGTATGCGTTCAACGCCGGATACGAGCGGGTCCGGACTTTGCACTTTGACGTGATTGGCAACCTGGATGCGGATATCACCTTCGATCCAGGTTACTTCGCATTCCTCCTGGGCAAATTCGCCGCTGACCCAACCCTGGGCGTGGCTGGCACGCCCTTTCGCGAGGGCTCCTTTCAGTATGACTACCGGTTTGTGAGCACCGAGCACGTGTCAGGGGCCTGTCAGTTGTTCCGACGCCGCTGTTTCGAGGCGGTGGGCGGCTATTCGCCCTTACCCAGAGGCGTGGACCTGATTGCAGTGACCACCGCCCGAATGAAAGGGTGGAAGACGTGCTGCTTCACAGAACAGTACTCGCAGCACCATCGCCGGCAGGGGACTGGGATGAACCGGAGTGTTATGGTCAACTTCTGGAGCGGTTACTACGATTATGTGCTGGGAGTCTGCCCGCTCTGGCAGGTGGTCCGTTCTGCCTACGAAATGCGGCTGCGACCGTGGGTGATCGGTGGTGTCGTTTTGTTCGCGGGCTATGCCTGGGCGATGGTCACGCGGGTGGAAAGACCGATCTCACGTGAGCTCGTTGCCTACCGGAAAAGAGAGGCGATGGGTCGTCTGCGAACGCTCGTCAGGAACGCGGCCGTCTTTCGTTGTCTGGGCCTCAATGGTCGTGAACCGCTCACAAGTCCGTAGTGCGGTGCTGCAGCGCCCCGGAGATGGATCTCCGTGGACTTGGGCTGCCTTGACTGTGAAATCTGTGGAAGAACGCGGTCCATTCCCCGGCGTGATCGGCACTTTCATGGGGCGCGATGCGCTGAGACTGGGTGTGTCCACTTCAGGTGTGGGACCGTTTGATGTCGCGCTCCTGCCGGCTTACCTGTGCACCGAAGTGCTGAAACCCTTCAAAGAGCGATGCCAGGTTGAGTTCTATGATGTGGGCCCCGACGCTTCGATTGACCCAGACGTTCTGGAGGGTATGATCGCGCGTTGTCGGCCCAAAGTGGTTCTGTTCATTAATTACTTCGGATTCCTTCAGCCCCATCGCACCCGAATCAAAGAAGTGTGCGCGGCAGGCGGCGCCCTGCTCATTGAAGACTGTGCGCATTCGCTCTTGACCGAGGGGTCCGGTGAGACAGGAGACTGGGTCATCCACAGCTTCCGCAAGATCTTGCCAGTCCCCGACGGGGGCGGCATCAGGAGCAATGGCACCTCCGCGCGGTTTCAACCACAATTCCGTCTGCAAATCTGCAGCGATGTGCTCTCTCTGCTGGTTATCCTCAAGTCTTTGCTCGGGTTGAGAAGTGCGGCATTCAGCCGTGCGCAACTCACTCGTCGCTATCATTGGGCGAGCCCGACGGCCCACTCATCCACTCGTAAAGCGCGCCTGCTTCCGATGTCCAGGCTGTCTCGTCGGCGCCTGAACCGCATGGACTACGCTCGGGTGGCGGCGAGGCGGCGGGAAGATTTCCAATTCTGGCTGGCCTGGACTTCTCGAACGGGCGGCGTTGAGCCGCTTTTTGACCGCTTAGGTGAAGGGGTGTGCCCCATGGGCTTTCCGGTGCTCGTGCGGGACCGACAGGAGCTAAAGGCCCGCCTCGAGGCACAGGGCTTACTCATTCGCACTCACTGGCATCTGCCCGATGCCGTGGGAAGTCAGTTTGTCAACAGCCACCGGCTGGCTAACGAGACGCTGACGCTTCCGCTGTTCCACGAGTTGGACGAGAGGCAACGGACACGCCTGGCATGATCGTGCCCATCGGGCCCTTGCTCCCGCTTCCTCTTCAGCACGAGGTTGTCTTCCAATGGTCGAATGCGTCTTCACGCTGGACTACGAGATCTACGGCAACGGGCAAGGCTCGTTAGAGGAGTTGGTCTATCGTCCGGCCGACGGGCTGATGAAGATATTCGAGGCTGCCGCGGTTAAGCTTGTGCTGTTTGTGGAGGTGGCGGAACTGGAGAAGATGCAAGGCTGGGGAGCCGATCCGGTGATTGACGACGTGATCGCGCAGCTCCGGGAAAGCCACGCGGGCGGCCACGAGCTTGCGCTCCACCTGCATCCCCAGTGGTGTAACGCACGGCGCGAAGGGGGACGCTGGCAATTGGATTACGAAGAGTACAACCTATGCACTCTCACGCCGGTGCGAATCAGCGAGATCGTCGATCGTGCCATCGCTTGGATGCGTGAAGTCCTCTCCGATCCGCGCTTCACGCCCGTTTCGTTTCGGGCGGGCAATTGGCTTTTTCAGCCGACGCGCGAGGCCGCGCAGGTCCTCGTCTCCCGCGGGATCAAGGCGGATTCCTCGGTTTTCAAAGGCGGCCTTCAGCGCAAGCACCGGCTGGATTACCGTCCCGCATTGCGCAACGGCTGGTGCTGGCGATTCAGTGACGACGTGAATGTGCCAGACTCCGGTGGCGGGTTGGTCGAACTGCCCATTTACGCCGAAATGGTGCCCTCCTGGAGCATGCTCACACGAAAGCGAGTCGGCTTGCAGCAGAAGTCCAGCCCGACCAGCCGGGGAGCATCTGCCAACGACGGGCACGATCGGCCAACCGGCCGCCTTCGCGACTTCCTTCGCCTCCGCTACCCCAAGAAGTTCGATTTCTGCCGGATGACGCTCGCGGAAATGACCGCCATGGTCGAGCGCGTTCGACGTGCAGACGAGGAGACCCCGACGGTCCTTAAGCCCTTGGTGGCCATCGGTCACACCAAAGACCTCGTGGATCTGGACACGGTCGAGGCGTTCCTCGTGTGGTTGAAAGATCGCGGGATTCCGGTCTCGACGTTGGCGTCTGTATATCAGAGGTGCATGAGCGTTGGCTGAGGAGCGACCACGGGACGACGGACCACGGGACAACAGGACTACATGCGGGATTACACGAGGATTGAGGCCTGGAAACTGAGTGACGACCTGACCGTCTCGGTCGATGGGGGTGACACGGCCCTTTCCGCGGTGGGAAGCGTGCGGCTCGAATCGCCAACTGCGCTGAGCGGGAGATCAGGTGAGCTACCCTCGCTGATGTGTGCAGGAAGGCAGAAGTCAGCAACTCAATCGCCGCTGGCGACTGAAGGTGCGGACTGACTTTGGTCGCGGAAGAGCTGGACAATGCGCAAAAACCGGAAATCCATAACTTCTTGAATACCAACCAAGACAGTCGCGAGTCTGTTGGAAGGGGGGAACTTTCAACGCCCCCCCATGAAGCGGTTGGCCAAGCTCCTCATCAGCCTCCTGGTTGGGCTGTGGGGCGGGTGGCAGCCGCCTTTGGGGTTGCCGGAAAGGGTTTTTCCCAGGACATTGGACATGTATGAGCGTTGCCGATTTGCCGATCCGGATTGACCGCGAGAAACTCGCGGAATTCTGCCGGGCCCGGGGCATCCGCCGCTTGTCCGTCTTCGGCTCCGTGTTGCGTGAGGATTTTGACCCCAAACGCAGCGACGTGGACGTGCTGGCGGAGTTTGAGCCGGGCGCGTTGCAGGGCGTGGGGTTTCGTTATTTCGGTTACGGCGACGAACTGGCACGGATCCTCGGACGGAAGGTGGATTTCTGTTCCAAGCTGAACCCGTACGTCAGAGCCGCAGTGCTCCGGGAGGCGCTTCCAGTCTATGAGCGCCCATGACGCCCGAGCTACCGTGCGCCAGATTCGGGACGCTGCCCGCCACGCGCAGGAAGTCTGCGCGGACAAGACCTTGGAAGCCCTGCTCCAGGACTGGCTGGCAACTGCCGCTCTGGAGCGGTTCCTCGAGATTGTCGGCGAGGGTGTGAAGCGGTTGCCGCCGGACTTGCGCGACCGTTATCAGACTGTGCCGTGGAAGGAGATCGCAGGCACTCGCGACCACTTGAGCCACGGATACGATGACGTGGACTATCAGGTCCTGTGGGATGCGGTGAAACAGGATGTGCCGTTGCTGATCAGGACCATCGAACAGATGCTGCAAGAGTTGGAGGGCGGCCCGCACGAAGAGAGTGGTCAAGACCCGTAGTCTTGTTGTCCCGTCGTCCCGTAGTCCCTCTTCAATGCTCACCGCCCGCCCCATCCCGATCGCCTGGCACCCTGGTCTGTCGATCTTTGCCTCCGAGCCTTTTCTCAAGTCCGTGGGCGACGAATACGGCTGGCTCGGCGGATTCGACGAGACTGGCAGGCTGCGCTGCGTCCTTCCTTACACGATCGTCCGACAAGCCATCCTGCGCATGGTTCGGTTCCGGGTCGAGACCATCGCCATCGATGGCGATTTGCCGGTCGAGCAGGAGAGGAGTTTCCTGAACAGTGTGATTGGGCATTTTCGGGGGACATATGCCGACCTGGTGATTCCCGCGACCACGAACACGATCTTCCGCGCGTACCCGGATGGCGCCATCGCCGCCCCCTATGGCAGCTATGTGGTGGACCTCCGGCAGAGTGAGGAAACCGCCTGGAATAGGGTCCACCCCAAGCATCGCAACGTCATCAGGAATGCAACAAAGAAGGGCGTCGAGGTTTGCGAAGGCCTGGAATACGTCCAAACCATCCACAGTTTGATTAGCGAGACCCTTGGGCGGTCAAAACTGAGGTTCATGGGGCAGACGGCCTTTGGACGGGCAGTTAGCGCTCTCGGTGACAATGTTAAGCTATTTGTCGCCAAATATCAGGGCGTCGTACACGGCTGCGCCATGATTCCCTTCAGCAACCATAGCGCCTACTATCTTTATGGGGGCAGCACGGCCGGCCCAGTTACCGGGGCAACGAATCTGCTCCAGTGGGAGGCCATGCGCCGCTTCCGTTTGCTCGGCGTGACGCGCTACGACCTCGTCGGCGTGCGGATTAACCCGGCCCCGGGCTCCAGGCAAGAAGGACTGCTTAAGTTCAAGCAACGCTTCGGGGGGCGTTTGGTGCAGGGGTACCTGTGGAAGTACGCTTTGCGCCCGCTAAAATACCGTCTCTATTGCCTCGCCGCCCGCCTCCGCAGCGGTGGCGATATTGTGGATCAGGAACACCATAAACTCACGGCCCCATCGCTCTCGGCCGCTGTACCCGCCGCCGGTTCGGCTTCACCCGCCTGTGGCTCCGTGGCAAATGCAGCCTGAACCCTACCGGACCGAGATGGCTGATGCCGTGGACAATTGGATCGCCACGCGCTCAGACCTCATCCTCGTCACGGGTGTCACGGGCTTCGTCGGGGGACACGTGCTCGAGGTCTTGCTCGACCGTGGCTTCGGCCGGATACGTTGCCTTGTACGTTCTACCAAACGCGTTTCCGCATTGCAGTCTCTCGCGGCCAGACACGGTGTCGAGGTGGAATTCATCCAAGGCAATCTGCTCTCCAAAGCGGACTGTCTCAAGGCCTGTGCCCAGGCCGCGGTCATCTATCACCTGGCGGTAGGGCCTACGGGAAAGTCTTTTCCCGGCGCGGTCATGAATGTGGTCGTTCCCACGCGGAATCTGCTGGAAGCCGCGGTGCAACAGAAGACGCTCAAACGTTTCGTCAACGTCAGTTCGTTTGCGGTCTATGCCAATCAGGACAACCCACGTCGGAACTGGCTCGATGAGCGCGGTCCGGTGGAGGAGCGGCCGCAGGACCGCGGGGATGCCTACGCCTACGCGAAACTGAAGCAAGACCAACTGGCGGCGGACTATGGACAGCGGCATGGGTTGGAGTACGTCACGGTGCGGCCCGGCACGGTGTACGGTCCGGGCAAGGCCGCCATCCCCGGCCGGGTGGGGATCGACACTTTCGGCTTCTTCCTGCATTTGGGCGGGCCCAACCGGATACCGCTCACCCATGTCACCAATTGCGCCGAGGCGATTGTCCTGGCGGGATTGGTGCCCGGCGTGGGGGGGGAGGTGTTCAACATTGTGGATGATGACCTGCCCTCGAGCCGTCGGTTCCTGCGACTCTATAAACAGAACGTGCAGCCCTTCCGCTCTATCTACCTGCCGCACGCTGTAAGCTACGTCTGTTGCTGGCTGTGGGAGATGTACTCGAAGTGGTCCCGGGGCCAGCTTCCCATGAAGTTTTGCCGTGCTGAGTGGCACGCGTACTGGAAGAGGACGTTTTACAGCAACGAGAAGCTCAAGCGCACTCTCGGATGGCGGATGCGCGTCGCTACGAACGAAGGGTTGAAGCAGTATTTTGCGTTCTGCAGCCACGACCGGCGCCATGCTTAAAGTCGCGATTATCGGTTGTGGCAAGATCGCCGATACCCATGCCGCACAGATCCAACACCTGCCGAACTGCGAGTTGGTGGCCGTGTGCGACCAGGAAGAGCTCATGGCACAGCAGTTGCACGAACGCTTCCCGGTCCGCCATTGGTACACGGACCTCAGCACCATGCTGCGGCAAAGTCGCCCGGACGTGGTGCACATCACCACGCCGCCGCAATGCCATCTGCCCATTGCCCTGCAGTGCTTGGAGCAGGGCTGCCACTTGTTCGTCGAGAAGCCATTCACGACGGATACGCGGGAAGCGCGCCTGCTGCTGGACGCGGCGCGGCAGGCGGACCGCAAGGTCACCGTGGGCCATGATGCCCAGTTCAGCAAGGTCCAGTGTGAACTGCGCCGATTGGTGCAAGAAGGGTACGTCGGGGACCGGGTGGTGCACCTGGAAAGCACGTGGTGTTATGACCTGGGCGATGTCACCTACGCCCGGGCGCTGCTCGACAACGACCTGCACTGGTCACGCCAGCTCCCGGGCGGCCTGCTGCAGAACATCATCAGTCATGGCATCGCCAAGATCGCTGAGTTTCTCACGGATGAATCCCCGGTCGTCATCGCCCATGGTTTTGTGAGCCCCTTTCTCCGGAACCTCGGGGAGCGGAATCTCGTGGACGAACTCCGGGTCATTATTCACGACAGCCCGGGCACGTCCGCTTACTTCACCTTTTCCTCCCAGCGGCGACCGGCGCTCAACCAGTTCTGCGTCTATGGATCGAAGAACGGGGTGATGCTGGATGAAGATCAGCGCATGCTGGTGAGACTGAGTGGCGCAACCTACAAGAGCTATGCGAACCATTTCATCCCGCCCCTGGACCGCGCCCGTCGCTACGCCGGCAACGCGCTGCATAATGTGGCCCAGTTCATCAAGATGGATT
>CAYQXM010000148.1:1865-9982 GCA_964421295.1 uncultured Pirellulales bacterium | reverse complement strand
CTGTTCCTGTTTCGCGTGATATCGGCGCCGGCATGTTCCGCCGCCTGCTGTCGAGATATTTGTCCGCCGTGCCTGTCAATTCGATGTACGCTTTGTCGAACGACCAGTACGTTCGATAGGGTGCGGGGACGAGCGTCCACCGGCCGAGCGTGTTGGGGTCGAACGCGCTTTCCAGCACGTCTTCCTTAATCGGCGCGGCCGGCTTGATCGTTACGACGCTGTGCACCGCCTTGTCCGTGGCTTTGCGCAATCCCCATTCGACGGTTCCATCGGTGCGCACAACTTTCACGTACTCCCGCGCGCCGGGCATGGCATTCAGGATATCCGCATCAGAAAGTGCGGAAGCTGCCGAATCGTTGCTGTCCGGCTCCTCGGGCAGGCCCTTCAAACTGTAGTGTGCGTGCCTCCGGCTCTCGCGAAAGAACCTGCCCATCTCCAGTGACGTGCCGGCGTTCCGCCCCACGATCGCCAGAGCGGATCGTGCCACGGCCAGCGCCGAATTGACCCTGGGTAAGAGCGCCTCGTTCGTATCGCTTGATAAGGGGAAGAGCATCGCCTTCGACATGCCATGCACCCAATACCACCCCATCTCAGGCGTCACGATGAAATCGGCGCACCGGATGAAAAGGTCGCTCTCCCGATAGACGTAGGGCTCGATCCAGCAAATAGCGATGCGATGCCGCGAACCATCCGAAGCCATCATCCCCTCCAGCCGCCCCGGGGCCTGCGGCAACTGAAAACGCGACGTGAATTCAAACAAACGCAACCCGACTCCGACGGGATCATGGCCGTATGCAAAAGCCTCTCCTGCGAGAATCAGAAGCAGGACAGTGGCCCTGCCAGTGGTGCTCACCCTTCGTATGGGTTTCGTACGCATTCTATTATTGTCTCTGCACGTTTGTGCCGCGTGCCCGCAGTCTTCAGACAAGCGCCACTGTCCTTTCATCTCCTACAGACCACTACTGAAACGACGGCATCAGCGTGCCATCGGACTGAGCTTCCGCGCTGCCGATTCCATAGTCATACTTGCCTTCATGGGTAGTTATCCAAAGCAGGACCATGTTTCCGACGTTAATCCCGGTCATGGCGTCAAAGTGGATATTCTTCTCGCCGTCCACGAACGGGAGTTGGATCCAGTCAGATGCTTCTCTGCCCGTAGTATCGGCGTCTTCCACGATCACATGCGCCATGTCCTCGTAGGAGCCATGCGGAGTGTCACAGCTAATCTGTGCCCAGGCTTCAGCGTAGGAGGGTTTTCCATCCCAGAGCACCAGGCCGACACTCGTCTCGGCATAGAGGTAAACATTCCAATCGAAGTTGCCGGCCTCTGTGGTGTAGATGAAGTTGGCTCCCCATGCTCCCCCTAGATTGTCATAATCGCTGCCGTTGGACCGGCCCGATACGTAGGAAGTAAAGTACCCACCGACGGGCCAGATATGGTCTCCCCAGAAGATGTCCTGGTCAAAATCGTTGCTATCGAGAATCTCGCCCCGCGCCATCGGCACGATGAGGACCATTGCGATCACGCAGACCCATCCAACGAACGTTTTCTCTCTCATTGTTTAAATCCCTTTAAATGTGTTTACACCCAACAATCCCTTGGCTTTAGTGCGACGTGTGCATTAGTCCATAGGCATCACCTCCCTCACGCTGTCATCCTGATCCGGACGAAGCCAAGGACAGCCATGCCGTCCCGATTCGTTGACCTTGTCGTATTTCGGATTTCATAGGTCACACGGTATTCCTCCCGGCAGTCGCTCAACAACCCGTTCGTCCGCACCTTTACGCAGGCCCCGCTCCAGATTGGACAACAACATCCTGGTCTACGGGTTGCTCCACTGGAAGTCGGACGCCCACTTCAGCTTCCAGAGTTCGTCCGCGTGGACCTTCCGGACGGACCCATCCAGAAAGAGGCCGTTTACAGAACCGTTGTGACGCGCCATGGGAAGGAAGGTGTTGGGATCGAGCCACGCGGGACTGAGCACACCGGAAATCTGAGGCGCTGCGCTTGGGCTCGCGCAGTCAAACATGAGCGGGATGCGGTCTCGGCCACGCAAAGACAGGAAATCAACGGGTTGCAGCTTTGGGAACTTCGCTGCCGTAAACCCGACAAAGAGATATTTGTTGTAGCCGTAGCTGCCGCGGAAGACCGGCGGCGGATCGGTAAGCTCCCAAGCGCTGAACGTCGTACCGGACTTCCAGGCCGCGAGATAGCTTGAACTGGTGCCGCCCGCGGTCGAGCTGGAAGAGTCGGTTCCGCCTCCAGTGCTCCCCTTCACTTTGGAGGCTATGGGACAGAGCGTCATCAAACGGGTATCGAAGTGGTGAAATGAAGCCCCCTCGGTCGTGTTGTTGGGGTCGTATTTCTTGGCAGGTGTAGAGGCGAACACGCCTCGCAGAAACCAGATGCCATCCGCCGTGCCATAACTATTGTTGTCGGGCCTGGGAAGATGACCTTGGTTATCTTCCAGGTAGGCCGCCGTGGCGATGCCCCATTGCCTCAGGCGAGATTGGCAGACCACCGCTGCGGCGGCACGCCGGGCCCGTTGCAGCGCCGGCAGCAGCAACGCTGCCAGCAGCGCGATGATCGCGATCACGACCAAGAGCTCAATCAGCGTGAAGGCAGCCCGATTGCGGATTGATGATTGCGGATTGCGGATTTGCCTCCGCTCATTCTTCACGTTTTTCGCATCCTTGGACTTCATGCGTCATGCTCCATACAACCACAGTGTCAAGTTGGAAGTGACTTCACACTTCAGACTTCACACTTGAAACTTCAATCCTGAACGATGTCGTTGACATCATACGAATCCTCTGCCGGTATCGTTTCCGGCAGTTTGTCTGCCGGTTGCGGGCGCGCGGACTGGGCGGTTTCGATCAGGGCGGTCAGGAGAAAGCCGATCTCCTCGGTCTGGAGGAACTGCCTGGACCGCTCGCGCTCCAGACGCCTCTCCTGGTTATAGGCCTGGGACTTGGCCTGGAGCAGACGCTTCTGGGCGTTCGCACGATTGGCCACGGCGGTGCGGTAGTACTCCGGCGGAGAAGCCGCCACGGCCCAGACTTGGGAGAGCAATTGGTCCAGGCTTCGTTGCGTCAGGAGATAGTGCGGGTGGGCCGTCAATGATCGGGTTTGTAGAGACGCAAAATCTTGCGTCTCTACGGGGTTGTCACCGGCGATCTGCCGCCACAGATCGACGCGGGAGTACCGGAGGTCATGCCATCGCTGTTGTAGAGACGCAAGATTTTGCGTCTCTTGCGTCGCGGCGAGTGGACGCAGGAAGATGGGCAGCAAGGGGACGTCGATCTTGCGGTAGCAATCCGCCAGGGAGTCATCTTTGGCCTTGGCGACAATGTTCGGATCGAGGAAGGGAAACTGAGTCATCAAGGCGATGGTGGCCTCGTTCCAGAGGGCCTGGTATTGGTCCTTGATCTTCCGCTTATCCTCCGCGTTGGGTACGCCGGCAGCCATCAGGTGCTCGATGTACCAGCGAATTTGGGCAAGCTGGAGTCCAAACAGGGGCCTGTCTTCGGTCTTCTTGAGGCCCTGCCAGTACGGCTCAAAACCCTCAGCCAAGACGTCCAGACACGCGGCGTAGCCAGGGCTCTCTGATCTCCGATCCGTACTACCGACCCCTGATCCCTGCCCCCCGACCCCTGAGATGGCCCGCCGGATGGTGTCGATGTATTCCGTCTTCCAGTTGTCCGGCCATGGGACCGGCGTACGGCTCATGCAGTTCTGGATTACTTCGAGGGTCTTTCCACGAAGTGGGGAGTCCGCAGAATCCGTCCCTTCCCCCGTCACCGCAAGAAACAAGACCGCCACCCACACGCTTCCAAACGCACGCCGCATAGGCTCCCATCCGTTCGCAAATCCCAGCTTCGCCTGCACTCAAACCGCATACCGCCCCACTCTCAGCACTTCCGTCGAGCCGAGCAAGTCCACACTGCCATTATATAATAGGCGAGATCGCCCCCCCCCCGTGTTTTTTCATGATTTCTGAGGAATGTTTTGCGGGAGCATGAATGGAAGAACAGACGCTTGTCGCATCTCGCCGGGACGTGGAGTTTCACTGAGCGATGTCGGAACCCTTGATGCCGTTGATGGTTACGTTGGCGTCGGGCAATCCGTCTCGTGCGGAGTTGATCTGCTCAGCCTTGAGCAGGCTTACATGACCATCGGGAAAGAAGAAGTTACGCGCCCCCTGCCAGTTCCACCAGCCGTTCTCCTTATTTACGCGGGCATGATTGCTCGTCCACTCGCCGATGACGATCTTGGCTGACGGCGTCGCCACGGAATCGGACTTCTGTCTGGCGGATGTTTCCAGAAACGTCGGAACCTTGCCACCGAGGGTCTGGGACCGATCGGTGACCGCATTGATCTGCTCGGGGCTGTGATAGAACGACAGCGAATAGGCGTAGCTGGTGGACTCATACATGGTCGGATCGTTCCGGTCTTCCGGACACAGCAGGACCAGCGGATTGGGGGTATCAGGCCCCCCGCCCACATAAGGCTTGATCCACCCGCGCCAGCCACGTCCCATCCAGAGCCAGTACGTAGGATTCTGATGCACCGGGTCGGTGGCACAGGGATACGTTTGATCGTTATCCCCGAGGTACATATCCAGTCCGAGCCCGATCTGCCTGAGATTGTGGGAACACCCGACGCGCTGCGCCGTGATCTTGGCCATCCGCAGTGCCGGCATGAGGATAGACAGCAGAAGGCCTATGACCGCAATCACCACAAGGAGTTCCAAAAGGGTGAACGCCGTCGGTCCTTGCCTGCCACGCAAGAATTCGTTGTCAGCTCCGTCCATGGGCGTGTGAGTTTACTCGACTGTCACGCTCTTGGCAAGGTTCCTGGGCTTATCGACGTCATGACCGCGCAGGACGGCCGCATGATAGGCCAGGAGCTGCAGCGGAATGACCGTCAGCATAGGCTGGAACAGTTCCGGTGCATCCGGGATAGTGATGAGGTGGTCGGCCTTCTTGCGAATGCGATCATCGCCTTCCGTGGCAACGGCGATAATCCTCCCGCCTCGGGCCCGGACCTCCTCGATGTTGCCCATGATCTTATCGTACTGCGGCCCGGCCGTGGCGATGAACACCGCCGGCATGCCGTCCACGATCAGGGCGATCGGACCATGCTTCATCTCCGCTGCGGGAAGTCCCTCGGCATGGATGTAGCTGATTTCCTTCAGCTTCAATGCCCCTTCGAGGGCGACGGGGTAGTTGAAGCCGCGTCCGAGAAACAGCCAGTTCTCTTTGTCGATATTGGCTTCCGCGATCTCGCGGATGTGATCGGATTGTTCGAGGATCTGCTCGATCTTGTCCGGGATCTGAGCCAATTCGCTGATATGCTTCGAGGCCTCGTCGCTGCTGATGTGCCGACGGCGTCCGAGTTCAATGGCCAGCAAGCTCAGCACCGCGACCTGGGCGGTGAAAGCCTTGGTGCTGGCCACGCCGATTTCCGGGCCGACGTGCAGGTAGATGCCGGCGTCTGTCGCGCGGGCGATCGTGGAACCGACTACATTGACGATGCCCAGGACCCTGGCGCCGCGTTCCTTCGCCTGCTCGACGGCCGCCAGCGTATCGGCGGTCTCGCCGGACTGGCTGATCGCGATGACGACCGTCCCATCCTCTATAATAGGATTCCGATAGCGAAACTCGCTGGCGTACTCCGTATCGACGGGGATTCGAGCCAGTTGCTCGATCAGGAACTCGCCTACTAACCCAGCGTGAAACGCCGTGCCGCAGGCCGTGACGATCACGTGCCGGGCCTGGGTCAACTCGCGCAGGTACTCGGCGATGCCCCCCAGCTTGATCCGGCCTTCCTGTTTGTGGATTCGACCGCCCATGCACGTCCGCAGCGACTCGGGTTGCGCGAAGATCTCCTTGAGCATGTGATGCTGGAAGCCACCCAACTCGATCTGGTCGAGGGAGAACTCGATATCCTGAAGGTCCTTGCTGGTCGTGACATTATCGATGGTCTTCGTGTTGAACCCGTTGGCGTCGACGATGACCATCTCGTTGTCGGACAGGTAGATAGCGCGGGTCGTATGTTGAACGATGGCCGCGGCGTCTGAAGCCAGAATGTACTCGCCGCTGCCGACGCCCAGGATCAAGGGGCTGCCGCGTTTGGCGCCGATGAGCATGTTGGGGTAGTCGGAGCAGATGATCGCCAGACCGAAGGTGCCGTGGAGTTTCCGCAACGCCTGGCGGACCGCCCATTCCAGCTCGTTCTGGCCGTCCGTCTTGCCGGTAGGCGCCTCTCTATGGTAGATGTAGCCGATGAGGTTAGCGATGACCTCCGTGTCGGTCTCACTGACGAAAGTCACGCCCTCGTTCTGGAGCCACGTCTTGAGCGTAGAGTAGTTCTCGATGATGCCGTTGTGGACGACGGCGATCCTGCCGGTGTAGTCCAGATGGGGATGGGCATTGACGTTGTTGGGAGCGCCGTGGGTGGCCCAGCGTGTGTGGGCAATGCCCAGCGTGTCCTGATTGCGGGCTTCGTTCAGGATTCCTTCGAGCGAGCTGATCCGGCCGCTGGTCTTGGTGACCCGAACACAGTCGCCGTCCAACAGGGCGATGCCCGCCGAATCGTAGCCGCGGTATTCGAGACGCTTCAAACCCTCGATCAGAATCGGCTGCGCCGCCCGATTCCCAAAGTAAGCCACAATTCCACACATCTATGTCATCCCCAATCAAAAATAATAGAGAACTTCATCGTAAGATCGACCGTTGCGAGCCAAGACTCCAGTTCCAGACCCATCGAGGTCAAACTTCCATATCCAACTGGGGCGATGTACATCATAGGGATGTGGGGGCTCGTCCGCAAATCGTTTGTGCTTAATCCCTCTATAAGACATTCTTATTTGACCAAGCTACCTCACTTATCTTACACTGAGCCTGTGATTATCGTCATTGACTATGATGTAGGCAACGTAAAGAGCGTCTGCAACGCCTTCCAGCATATCGGTTGCCCCGTGCAGTTGAGCCGTGACCCGGACCTGATCGCAAAGGCTGCGGGACTGGTTCTGCCTGGGGTCGCTGCTTTTGGCTATGCGGTGAAGGCCCTCGGCTCCGCCGCGCAGTACGTCAAAGAAGCGGCCGCATCCGGTACACCCGTGCTGGGAATCTGCGTGGGCTATCAGTTGCTCTTCGATCAGAGCAGTGAATACGGTCCACACCAGGGGCTCGGCCTGATCCAGGGCCAGGTCGTCGGCATTCCGTCCAGCCAAACCGTGCCTCACATGGGCTGGAATCGGGTGGATCTGCCCGCGGACATGGACCTGTTCTCGGGTCTCGGACCGGCCACGCACTTCTACTTCGCCCACTCCTACTATGCTCAGGTGACGGACCCACAGGCAAGAATCGCCTACACCGACTACGGTGTCGCCCTGACCGCCGCAGTCCAGAAAGGGAATGTGTACGGTTTTCAGTTCCACCCGGAGAAGAGCGGCAACCAGGGACTTCAGGTGCTGCGAAACTTCTATGAGGTATGTAGGAGGGAAGTGTGAAGTGGGAAGTCGGAAGTTTGAAGTGCTCCACGGCGCGACAGCGCTCTTCAAACTTCAAGCTTCAGACTTGAGACTGTGACCATGTTGACCAAACGAATCATTCCGTGTCTCGACGTGAAAGACAACCGCGTCGTCAAGGGTGTCAACTTCCTGAACCTGCGTGACGCCGGCGACCCGGTCGAGCTGGGCGCTCGCTATAGTGACATGGGCGCCGACGAGCTGGTCTTTCTCGATATCACCGCGACGATTCGCTCACGCAAGACCATCGTCGACATGGTCCGGCGCGTCGCCGAGAACGTCTTCATTCCCTTCACGGTCGGTGGCGGCATTCGCAGTGTCGACCAGATCGACGAACTATTGCGCAGCGGCGCCGAGAAATGCTCCGTCAACACGGCCGCCGTCCAGAATCCCGATCTGATCGGCGAGGCTGCCAAGCGCTTTGGCAATCAGTGCGTGGTCCTCGCGATCGACGCCCGCCGCTCCAAGACCCGGCCGGGACATTGGCAGGTCTGCGTGAAGGCCGGTTCCGAGCCGACGGATATCGACGTCGTCGAATGGGCCGTCCGCGGCGAGCGGTTGGGCGCGGGCGAGATCCTCCTG
>CAYQXM010000148.1:0-1855 GCA_964421295.1 uncultured Pirellulales bacterium | reverse complement strand
CGCTGGCCGGGTACGACAACGCTTTGAACCGGGCGGTATCCGACGCCGTCAATATCCCGGTCATCGCCTCCGGCGGCGCGGGCAAGCTCGATCACCTCTATGATGCCATCGTCGAGGGCGGCGCCGATGCAGTCCTGATGGCCTCCATCACCCACTTCGGCGACTTCACCATCACCCAGATGAAAGAATACCTCCGCGACCGCGGCCTGCCGATGAATCTGTAAGTGGCAGGAAATCATGCCACGAGATGGGCCGGGGCATCATTCGCGGCGTTTCATTTCAAGGTGGAACGTGTCCACATCGTTGTAGTCTCTGCCCATGACCAGACTGACATCGCCGGTGGTCAGATTGTAGACAGCAGACCACATCGTGTTGCTCAGCGATGTGGATTGGAGCAGACGCATCCCAGCGAGGGACGATGCTCCTGCGCGGATCTCCCCCATCATCTCCGCCGCCTTTCGATATCTCCAACAGTCCGGCTGGTTTGGCTCTGAGAGCAGGAAGTTCGTCGATATCTGGCCGGATGCGTGACTGCGAACGATCGCAATCCCCTTGTCCACATACTCGACCACCGCAGATTCCCCAGAGGCGTCGGCCACGTGGAAGTGCACCGAAACATCCGCGAAGTCGACATTGTACCGCTGAATCAAGGTTAGAGCTTCGTTTACGTCTCTGGCACGGTCGAGTACAAGACGCACGATCTGGCTGTTGAGCAGTGTCGGCTTGTTCGGGTCCTTGGGAGTGCGTCGGCGCGGCACCGCATTCTGAGCGATTGCCATGCCGCATTCATTCATCCCGTCGATGGCCGCATGAGGAGCAACCAGCAGAGACGGGCGTTTAGCCCAGGGAATCTCCGGCGTTCCGTCCAGACCCAGATAGTAAAGATCCACCAGGGCAACGGATGAATAGCCATGGCGAGGATGAGTGTACAGCAACAGAGACGACCTGTGGCTCCAGTCGAAATTCCGGCCGAACAACACCTGGCGACGAGCATTGGATGTCACGAAGCTCGTGCACGCGCCCGGATTCACGCTGCGGTACACTCTTCGGAAAAGCGGACGGTCCACCCCCTTCTTGGCCACGAAATCGAAGAGGTAAGTTCCCCGGTACTGCATTCTATACAAAGGAAAATCGTCCACTTTCTGCAGAGAAGCGAGCGTCATCAGCGGATTGTACGAAAGCATGCCAAGCAGGAGCAGACTGACGGTGAATACGACCGCCAGGCGCCGGAGAGCCCTCTTTCCGCGTCCGCGGCGACGTTCTCCAGGTGGCTTCACTTCACCTGTTCTCGTTACTTCTGACATCAGCTCGGTACCCCCAACTTCAGCTAGTCCCCAACACCATGTTTGGGAGTCACTATAGCAGATCAGACTCCTCTTTCAACTGGGCCGACGTCGGAAATCAAGGGTTCGGCTTCTGCGTCAACAGGTAGCTGTGGGCCGCGTGCAAGACCGTGTCACGACCTTGAGCAATGTCCTGCGCATTGGGCTTCAGAGGCACGTCCGGCTCCAGGCCCCGCAGTTCGATGGGACGATCCAGAGACCCGTTGTAAGCTTTGACGGGGAGAGACACTTTGTACAGACCGTTCTTCAGCGTGTATTCGGTCTTGCGCGACGATGCCCCGGCGGTTGCCTGACCAAAAACGCGAGCCCGCTTGTGTGCGATGAACCACGAAGCCCAGCCCTCGGCCGCGCTGATGCAGCGTTCGTCGATCAACAGCGCCATGGGGCCCTCGAAACGGGGACGGTTCGAGTCGACCGTATCCTTGCCCGTCATGAAGTTCACGTGGGCCGTCCTGGAATCGAAACCGCCGCCCGAGTTGCCGACGGTATATTCCAGGCCGAATTCGGGGGAA
>CAYQXM010000147.1:0-9987 GCA_964421295.1 uncultured Pirellulales bacterium | reverse complement strand
CTATGCGGTAAGTAGTAGTATCGTCATACAGCCGCAGGGAGTCAAGAGATTTTGTGGAAGTTCTGTGAACAACTATCGCGGCCAATCGATGGGCACGGGGGCACGGCATGGGCGTGGAGAACCATCACGAAGGGCCGGGAGGGGCAAATAGGCGGAACACCCATTGACAAGGGCGCATCCAATACGTAAGAATAACAAATATATCAAAAACGGCAGTGTCGAGAGTGTGGCTCGACCGACATCCTTGCGTGGCGGCGCACGGTTGTCCTGGCAGGGGTCACAGGGATTCAGGGGTGGATGAGGAGCCGGCGTGACCTGGGAACGACATAGCTGGGGTCTGAAAGGGGATAGGCCGATGGTCAAGCGAAGGGCGTTCACACTAATCGAACTGCTGGTTGTGATAGCGATCATCGCCATACTCATGGCCGTCCTCATGCCGGCCCTGAACCGGGTGAGGAAGCAGGCGAAGAAAACCGCGTGCATGGTCAACCTGCACTCGTGGGCGCAAATCTGGAAGATGTACTGCGATGACAACAACGGGCGGTTTCTGAATCCCCATAGCGACGAGACGAGCATGGGCAGCGGGCGATGGTGGATCGTGCCGCTCACCAGGCAATATGGCATCTCACCCAAGATACGTCTTTGTCCTCAGGCGACAAAGCCTGCGGGGGTGGGTACGGTGGCGGAATTCTCGTTCCGCGCCTGGGAGACGAAGACGTCGAATGATGCCTTCATAGGCAG
Organism: uncultured Pirellulales bacterium; assembly: GCA_964421295.1. GTDB lineage: Bacteria > Planctomycetota > Phycisphaerae > Sedimentisphaerales > Anaerobacaceae > PLanc-01. The sequence continues at coordinate 9,246 of CAYQXM010000147.1, read as the reverse complement.
CTACGGCGTGAACGGTTGGATGTGCAATCCGTCGGCCGGCGCGAGTACGGTATGGGCGCGCAGCGGCGTGACGGATTATTGGCGGACGCCGGACGTGAAAGGGGCGGCCAACGTCCCGATCTTCATGGGCGCGTGGTGGGTCGACTTCTGGCCCAAGCAGACCGACAATCCTCCGCAGACGGAGGAGGGCCCCGGAGATACGCCGAACATCGATGAAATGAACCGCGTGTGCGTCAACCGTCATGACGGCTTCGTCAATGGCGTTTTTTGCGACATGTCGACACGATCCATAGGTGTGAAGCAGCTCTGGACGCTCAAGTGGCACCGCAGCTACTACACGATGGGACCCTGGACGAAAGCCGGCGGCTGCACAGCCGACAAGTGGCCGGCGTGGATGAGGAAGTTCAAGGAATATTGAGTTCGGGCGTTTCAGTCGAAAGTGATCGTGCGGGCGGAGGGTAACCTGCACGTGATGATCTCGGCGGCAAGATTGGTCCACCGGGAACAGGCGTCGAGAATGACGCTATCGGTGGTGACGACCGCAATGTCGGTCTTGCCCAGTTCGGCGTCGGGACTGATCGTCAATCGAATCTCCCACGGCCAGTTGTTTTGACAAGCTAACTCGGTAATGAGGGTCTTGAGCCTGCCGCTGTTGGAGACGGGGCTGTCAAGGAGCCAGAGAGCCTGCCGAACACGAAGACCGCAGAGGAAGTTCCCGATGAGATGGAGAGCGGGGACGGTCTCTTCGACGCGTCGATAAGTGCCATGGATGCTGGCGAGGTCGCGGAAACAGCCGTCGCGGCCTTTGAAGATCAATCCGCCGCTCATGGCGGCTTCGATCGTGATGAGCAGATTGTAGCCATCGACCGCCATGGATTGGCCGGCCAGCATCTCGACAGGCACCCGGTGCTGGAGCCGGGATTGAAGCTGCCGATCGGAACAGGCACTGCGCATGATGGCCAGCCGCTGCCGTTGCGTCAGCGAGAAACGGTCGCCCACCAGCTTCAACGCACTCTTGTCCGCGTAGCCTTTGGATAGAAGCAGGGAGAAATCGCTCAGTGCCGCGCGGAGGGAGGGGAGGGACTCAGGTCCGAAAAGCGTGGCGTCGGACGGATGCGGCCCTCTATGTTCCCGCGTGTCAGGCATTTGTGATTTACTATTTACGAATTACCATTTACGATTGGTCCAACGTTTGCCGGTTGGGGCAGTACAATCATAAATCGTAAATGGTAGATCGTAAATCCCAATGCCTAGTCATAATCTCTCGAAGATACAACTCGGTGATCTCACCGTCCTCGGCTATTCGGTAGCCGGCGAGGAAACCGTCATTGGAATACCGCAGCTTGACGTCTGTTTCGATGTCGGCAAGGCCCCCGAACAGCTCATTTCGCTCAATCATGTCCTGCTCACGCATGGCCACATGGACCACTCCGCGGGTTTTGCCTACTACCTGTCGCAGCGGAATTTCTGCGGACTGCCGGCCGGGACGATCCTGGCACCGACCAACCTGATCCGACCGATGCAGGAAATCCTCGATCTCTGGGCCCGCGTCGACGGCAACCGCATCCCGGCCAACCTGGTGGGCATGAAGGCAGGGGATGAGTATCAGATCAAGCCCAACCTCTATGCAAGGGCCTTTCCCACCAAGCATACGTCAGGATCGATAGGGTTCACGGTCGTGGAGAAGCGGAAGAAGCTCAAGCCGGAGTATATCGGCCTGACCGGTCCGCAGATCGTCGAACTCAAAAAGCAGGGAATCGAGATCGACACGCCGCTGGAGGTGCCCATCGTCACGTACTTCGGCGACACGCAGTACGTGGACTTCTCGCAGCTCGACTATGTCGTCAAGAGCAAGATCCTGATCGCGGAGTGTACCTTCTACGAAGAGGAGCACGCCGACCGCGCCGAGGCGGGCCGGCACATGCACGTCACGGAATTCGCGTCACTGATGCAGCGGATGCAGAACGAGCACATCATTGTCTCCCACATCACGCAGCGCACCAGCATGCCCGAGATTCGCGCCATGCTCGAAAAAGCCCTCGCCCCCGAGGTCTTCGCCAAAGTCATCATCCTGATGGACCGCAAGTGGCGGAGCAGTCGGTAAATCAACTGTTCGCCTGATCGTCGCACAGCGCTCGCCGCCGGTCCGACTCCGCTCGTCACCGGTCAATGTCGCTCTGTTTTCTTGTCAATCCTCAGAATTGGCACTTGACACTCTGGGGAGGATGCGATAAATGGGCACCACGGATCGAGGAGCACCGGGGTGATGCTCAGACGTCATATTGGAGGAGGTTGACCTATGATCGCATCATCGTTGAGACTACAGGATGTAAGCAGAAGTGGCGAGCAGGTGAGTCTTCCCAACGAATCTCATGGGAAAGTGCGCCATCTGTTTCTTCCGCTGCGCGTTCGACTCTTGTGCACGGCAGCGGCGCTGCTTTTCTTGTTCGCCGGTGCCGGCGCCTGTGCCGACATGACACCATTCACGGATTGGACGGCCGTGAATACGACGGCCGAGACGGCGTCGGGCACGCTGAGCGGCATCCCGATCTCGCTGACCGGAGGCGATATCACCTACGGCCTCTTGGACGGCACGGCCATCGTTTTCAATGATTCGACCTATTACGATCCCACGCTGCCAACGAGTGACTTCATCGGGATCGCGGGGGCCTTCAACGAGACACTCACCTACACCGTGACGTTTGGTTCGGCGGTGACCAATCCGGTCATGCACGTGCAGTCGCTGGCTTCGACGCTGAATTTTCCGGGCATTACCCTCACGAAGGTGAGCGGCGAGCCCGATTTTGTGGTTTCCGGCAGCAATGTCACGGGAAGCCTCTCGGATCACGGCGACAGGAACGGCACGATTCAGTTGCCCGGCACCTTCACGTCATTTAGCTTCACGGCGCATGCTGTGATGCTGTTCACCACCGATCGGGACGGCATCAATATCCAGATCGGCGGCACCCCCGCCGTGGTGCCCGTCCCCGCCGGGGTCGTCCTCGGGATGATTGGCCTGGGCATGGCCGGCTGGCTGGGCAGACGAAGAGCGATGTAGCGTGGGTTTTCGCGGCTCGCCCCAGTTCGGCCGAATGCACCTTCTATGAAGATGAGCACGCCGACCGTGCCAAAGCCGGCCGGCATATGCACGTCACGCAGCGTGCGTCCGTGCCCGAAATCCTCGCCATGCTGGAGAAGCATCTGCCCCCGGAAATCTACGCCAAAGTCATCGTCCTGATGGACCGCAAGTGGCGGACGAACCAGTGACTCTCGCCGAAGCAGACGCTCCTCACCGGACCGTTGCTTTCCGCACATCCGCCAGGTGCATCGCGACGATGAGGAGGCAGGACCAGAAAAGTCCCGCTGCCAGCTTCCACAGAATGGACACGCTTGAGTAGTCCACTGGAATCTGTCCATTGCCTGGAACCTTGAAACACAGGACCGGATACTGCACGCAAATCCGCATCGCCACGATCATCAGGATTTCGACGAACAAGACCAGAGGCAGGGTCATCCGGACTCGGGTCGAAAGACGGAGATCTGGGTGTTGTGAGTACCGAATATAGAGCAGAAGCACAAAGGCCGTCGCGGCGCAGAACGTGATGGCCTGCACGACTCCCTCAATCAGTGAAAGGGAACGGAAATTCCCACATACGAGTTGCATGGCATTCAGCGTGACATGAGACGCTGCGTTGCCGAGACAGTCGGCCACGAGGTAGGCCAATGCTCCGGTGACCATCCACCAGATGCGATTCGCCGGCCAAGTTCGGGTATTGACCTTTACGAACTCACATTCCAGAGAAGGCGTATCGCCCATCCGCCTTCGCGCAATGAGAAAGGCTTCGACGTCAGTGAGTCCAGCTTCCTCAAGGTGCTTGATCTCTTCCCGCAGATGGCTCTCCAATTCGTTGATGTCGCCGGTACTCAATGTCTCCGAGCCGGATAGTTCTGCACGCCACCGCTCGATTCGTTGCTCTACGCTAGACACGGTTTATCCTCCCAAAGTCGCTGCAAAGTGCCAGACACAAGCAGCCATTGACTCTTATGCTCGGCCAGGGCCCTTATGCCCTGTTTTTCGAGCCGATAGTACTTCCGTTGTCTGCCCGTCTCGCTCGGACGGAGGTACGATTCGAGGAAACCTTGCTTCTCCAGTCGATGCAGAACCGGATAAAGCATGCCGTCGGTCCACTCCAACTTGCCGCCGGACAGCTCACGCACCCGCTTGATGATCGCGTAACCATAGCTGTCGCCCTCCGCGAGAATCGAGAGGATCAACGGCGTAGCCGATGCCGCTACCAGATCTTTCGTGACTGCCATCGTCATGCCTCCACTACACAGTACCATAATGCTGCAATGCATAGTAGCTATATGTATCGGCTACGTCAAATGGAATTCTCAGGAAAACCTCAGAATATCACATCGCCGGGCGGGAGAAGGTGAGACAGGCGTCGACCAGCTCGGCGATGATGGCGGTGCCGGCGCACATGGCTTTGTCGGCGCCGCCCCAGTAGAGCTTCAGGGTGCCGTCGGGTTCGGGGATGGCTCCGCAGGTGAAGACGACGTTGTGGACGTAAACGACGACCTCCCAGGGGTCTTCAGGCTGGAGGATCCAGCGGTCGCAGACGCCGCCGAGGCCTTCGGCAATATTGCTGGCAACCGTCTCCCAAGCGCCGTACGTGCGTGGCGGCGTGCGCCAAGCCACGGGCGAAAGAATGGCAATCCGCTTGTCCCGCAAGTTCATCGCCCAGCCTCCGTGCCAGGGATAAATCACGGACGAACACGGACAAGAGAGTCCGTGCTCGTCCGTGTTGATTCCCTAGTTCGCCGCCGAGCCCTTCACTTCTTTCTTGAGCCGCTGAATGTGGCCCCGGCCGAGACCCTTGACCTCGCAGCCGAGTTCGAAGAGCTTGCGGATCCTGGCGTCGTCGAGGATGCCGAAGCAGTCGATCACCGCGACCGGCGCCCCGGCCCACTGGACGATCTGCTCAGGCTGCAGAGCGAGGTAGGGCGCGTGCGGCACGGCCAGAATCACCGCGGCCACACCCTTCATCGCCTTAGCTACGTCTTTCTGTACGCGAATGTTGACCAAACCTTCCTGATTGCGGAAGAAACGCGCCCAGGAATGGCCGGGCTCGGGATAGCTGTCCTGCTGCTCGAGCTCATACCAGTGATCGACGTACGGATCGTGCACCCGCATGTCGGCCCCCATTTCCGTGAGTTTCCGCACGATAATTTCCGAGCCGCTGTAGCGCGTGTCGCCGACGTCCTGGCGGTAGCTGGCGCCGCACAGCAGAACCGGCGCGGTGGCGACCTGGCGACCCATGTTTCGCAGTGCGTCGCGGGTCAGCTCGGCTACGTGCAGGCCGCGCGTGTCGTTGATATCGATGGCGCGCGTGGTCAGCTTGAAGATGTCGTCCTCGAAACCGAGGATGTGCTTGTAGGCCCAGTAGCCGAGGCCGCCGTCTTTGGGCAGGCAGTAGCCGCCGATGCCGGGGCCGGGGAAGATCATGTTGTTGTGGGTCGGCCGCATCTTGATGGCATCGACGACTTTGATCAGATCGACGCCGTTGCGTTCCGCGAACAGGCTCCATTCGTCGAGGAACGCGAGCATCGTGGCGCGGAACGAGTTCTCGACGATCTTCGTCGTTTCCGATTCGATGGGCCGATCCATCACGGTCAGCGGGAACTTCTCCGTGTTCAGCACTTCGCGCAGGAACTTCTCGACGCGCCGGCGCGCCTCGGGGTTGCAGCCGGAGCAGACGCGCCAGAAATCGCGAATCGAGGAAACGTAATGCCGTCCGGGCATCACGCGTTCGAAGCTGTGCGCCAGCAGCGGCTCGGACGTGATCTGTCGGGCCGCGAAGGCCTTCTTCAGGATCGGCAGGGCGACGAACTCGGTGGTCCCGGGGGCCACGGTCGTTTCGATCAGCACCAGGCAGTGGGGAGGAATTCTCTCGCCGATCGTCTTCAACGTGGCTTCCAGGGCCTTCATCTCGACGCTGCCGTTCCGCAGGTTGCCCAACTCGTTCTTGGTGTAGTCGCATTGGACATCGACAACGACGCAATCGGCGAGCTTGAGGCAATCGCTGTTGTACGTCGCCACCAGCGTCTTCTTCTCGAGCACGCAGCGGCGGATCATCGGATCGACCTCAGGGTCCTCCGCCTTGACCGGTGACTCGCCCCGGTTGAGCATGGGGATCTTCCAGTAGCTGCGAGTGCTGGGCCGCTGGCAGCCGATGACGAACTTGTTGGACTTGCCCGTCGCCTTGTCTGTCGTATCGGCAACGATAGCCGCCATCACCGCTCCCACGAAGCCGACGCCCATGACGACGACCACCTCCTGCCCCTGGGCACGAGCGTCCCGTGCCAGCGCCTCGATCCGCTGGAACTCCGCGGTATACGCATCCTGCTTAGGCAACTCAAACTGTTCGCCTGTCGGGCTCACCGAATACTCTGCCATGATCCAAACCTCCCATGCTCTGGTTATAGGTCCTTGATCTTTCGCTTCGCTCTATAGCCCCCGTGTCATACCCCCATTTTCGGCTAGACGGGGCAGAAACCTAACAAATAGCTGGTGTCAGATCAAGTTTTTGCCCTGTGGACTGCCGCCGGGGGACAAATCGTACGCGGAGTGCCATTGTACCCGGGGCGGCAGGGTGCTATAATCAAGCGTGAATATGGAATAATTCTCACTCGGACGGGGACGAGGCTGCTGGTCCTGTTCGACCGTCGCGGCTTGTGGAGGTATCAAGCCGGGGCAGACCGCCCATGATGGCGGAGTTGGAGGAGTACTATGCGAAGCCTGGTGTGGATAGTCGTTGTCTGGCTATCGTCGTGCCTGGCGGCCGCGCAGGCTGCAGAGACAGCCTTCGAGTACCCTTCCGCCATGCTGGATATCTACGATGCCGGGCAGAGTTGCTGGCTGGGCATGGGTGCTTCCGGGACGTTCGTCGAACACGTGGTGCCGGAGCAGTGGCTCGTTGGAACGCCTCCTTCCGAGTATTCCGCCGTCACGTTTCCCGCAGACGAATGGATCGATTTGCTGTTCTCCGGCCCGATTGTCCCGGGCGATGGCAATGACATCGAGCTTGTGGAGTGGGGCCGAGCGGGGGAGCAGGCTCTGGTCTTCCTGATCGATGGGGACGCCCAGGAATACCTGGTAGGCCTGGCGAAGGCGTCGTCCGCCGGCGGTCAATTCCCCACGTATATCGACCTGAAGTATCCCTCCACCTCCGTGCCCTTCGTGCCGCGGGGAGTTCGCATCGTGGCGGTTGACGACAAAGGCTCGTCACCCGGTTTCGATCTGGCCAGCGTTCGGGCCAGGGTCTCGCACGCCTGTGGTACGGGGGCATCGAACCCCAATCCCGTCAGCGGGGCCTCGCGGGTACGGCCGGACACGCGGCTCGATTGGACGCCCGGCTGCCAGGCTCGGGAGCATGCCATCTACCTGGCGGCCGATGAGTCGCAAGTGTACGCCGCGGCGCCCGGCGCACGGCAGACGACGCAGTCACGCGACGCCAATGTCTTCGACCCCTGCGGACTGACGATGGGGCAGACCTACTATTGGCGCGTCGATGAGATCCTGCCCGACAACACGGTCGTCGCCGGACCCGTGTGGCATTTCACCGTGGCGGATCAGATGGTGGTCGATGACTTTGAGAGTTATGACCACGGCACCCTGAACCAAACGCTCACGGACTTCTGGCTTCTGCCGGAGGCTGCTCCCAATGGTGCCAACCGGGGATGGCGCGAGATGCGCCTGGGCGACTCGATCTGGCATAGCTGCGAACAATCGATGGTGTTCATGGCTTACTACGACGGGAACTACTTCTCGGAGGTCTACTACCCGTTTGCCGCAGGGCAGAACTGGCTCCGCATGGGGACACGCGTGGTACAGGTTTGGCTGTACGGTTCTGCCACCAACTCGACAAGAGGTGAAATGTATCTCGCGGTGACCGATGCGAAGGGACACCGCCAGACGGCTCCCTTCGTCATCCCGGATGCGATGTCGGTCACGCGGTCCGAGTGGACCGTCTGCCGGGCCAGTGTGGCCGGGCTCACGCAGGTCGATCTCAACGATGTTCAAGGAGTCGGGATCGGTTTTCGCCTGCCGGAAGGTGCGGTCAACACGCAGAACTGGATGACCGTCAATATCGATGATGTCACCCTGCGCCCGAGTCTGTGCCTGGACAGCGAGCGGCCCGCCGCCGATACGAACGGCGATTGTGTTATCAACCACCTCGACATTCGCCAAATGGCCTCGCAATGGCTTACGAGCCGTGCGGAGACGTACCCCGTTGCGGAACCCAACGCTCCGATCCTCTCGTACGAGTTCAACGGAAGTACCGGCGATAGTGCCGGCATGGCCCCGGGGCAGATCGAGGGACGCCCGGCCTACGTGACGGGTAAGCATGGGCAAGCCATCGCGTTCAGGAACTCCGGGGACGCGATCAAGATACCGCCGAGTCAGACGGTCGAACTGTTCGACCGCACGCGCCAGGCGATCACGATCGCGTTTTGGCAGATCAGCGACGATTCCACCCATCTGACCGACACGATCTGCTGCTCCAACTACACGTATGGCGTGTCCAATCCCTCTATCGCAATCAATCTGGGTTGCTGGAAGAACCCGGGGCAGTACCGCTGGGATTGCGGGACGCCCTGGTCGTTCGCCAATCGCGTGGCCGGACGCCACCGGAACAAGCTCGAATGGACCGGGCGCTGGAATCATTGGGCGTTCACCAAAGATATCCGCGTCGGCCCGGCAGAGGCCAAAGGGCGGATGGAGATCTACCTGAACGGTGTGCTCTACGACAGCCGTACCGGTACGGACACGCCCATTGAAGGGATCACCTCTTTCGAGATCGGCCAGGGCTGGTACGGTCGTTATGATGGCTTACTCGACGACTTCCAGATTTATGACTATGCTCTCTCCGCCCCCGAGGTCGCCTACCTCGCCAGTGACGGCACCGGTGTTCTCGAAGCCGCTATTCCCTTGGCCGCCGACCTGGACTACAACGGCTTCGTGGATTTCAATGACTATGCCCGCCTCGCCTCCGACTGGCTCGCCGAGGGCCTCTGGCCCTAGCGGCCGCGGCAAGCTGTTCACCCGCGGCTAGCCTCTTGCCACCCTGACCGAAATTGAACGGTCATCGATCACCGACCCCAACGGCGTGACGCCGAATCGCTGCTTGGACCTCCCGCGAAAAATCCCACGACCGTCTTGACAACGGCTTGCTCATAGAC
>CAYQXM010000146.1:8490-10136 GCA_964421295.1 uncultured Pirellulales bacterium | reverse complement strand
ATACAGCATACCGCCCACGAAGCCGTCGCCGCCGCCGATCCGATCCAGCACCCCGATTTCCCGCGGTTCTACGACGTGCCAATTGTTGCCTTCAGCCATAAGTGCCCCCCAGCGATGGGCTTGGGCGCTGACGACCTCGCGGAGCGTCGTCGCGAAGACGGTGGCATTGGGATAGGCCTTGCGAACCCGTTCGATCATGGCTTTGAAGTTGTCGATCTTGCCCGCCAAAGCCTTGCCGCCGGCCTCGGGGCCTTCAATACCGAGGGAAAGCTGGAAGTCCTCCTCGTTGCCGACCAGGATATCGGCCAGTCCGGCGATCTCATGGAAGATGGCCCGCAACTCCTTCTCGCGGTTCTTCCAGAAAGAGGCCCGGTAGTTGAGATCGAAGGCGATGCGTGTCCCGTACTTCTTGGCCGCCCGGGCGAGTTCCAGGCAGAAGGTCCCGGTATCGGGCGAAAGTGCCCCGATCAGGCCGGAAAGATGCACGATCTGCACGCCTTCCTTGCCAAAAATGCGTTCAAGATCGAAATCCGTGACGTTCAGCGTCCGGCCGACTTCGCCGGCGCGGTCGTTGGAGACGCGGGGGCCACGTGAGCCGTAGCCGCTGTCGGCCAGATTGAACTGATGCCGGTAGCCCCACGGGCCGCCCTGGTCGACCTCTTTGCCCTCGTAGTCCATGTGCCGGGCGGCCAGCTCGTCCTTGATGAAACGGGCGACGGGGCTGCCCTTGACGAACGTTGTCAGCACCTTGACCGGAAGTCCCAGATACGAGGCCACGCTCGCGACATTGGTCTCGGCGCTGGTGGCCTGCATGGTGAAACGCCGACTGCAATGGAAAGGCTGGCCGGCGTCGGGCGTCAGACGAATACCCATGCTGGTCGGGACCAGCAGGGCATACTTACAGTTCTTCTTAAGTTCGATACCCACAAAACTCTCCTTTCGATCTTCTGATACCAGGTCCGATGTTGGTCCTGCGGTCAATTCGACCCCCTCATCCATATCAGATCTCGGCCCAAGTCGCAACCCGCCAGTCGGCAAAACACGAACCGTGGGCAGTGCCCGATAAGATCCCGGTGGCTGGGGCACTGCACGCGGAAGCCCTTTTGCCCGGCGGTGCAAAAAATGTCAGATTGAGTGCGAAATTTGGCGGATATCGTCAGTATAATGCTAAAAGGATCGCACGCAGTGGACGATGGCGCTACTGGAGTGCATCGAGGTCGGGTGACAACAAAGGCGTCCCCGGGACGCCGCACGGAAACAGGAGCATTCGCACCAGTTCGTCGCAGTTCTGCGCAACAGGGGCGACGACACACCTGACCGCCACGTGGAATCGTGGCACCTGGTTGGCATCGTAAGAAACAGCTAACAACGCAGGCATTGACGACAGCACGCACTTGGGCGTGTGGCCACTCTGCTGTGCAAATCGGCTCGAGCTTTCGGTAAGAAGGAGGATTCGGTATGAGTAAACCTGCATGTTGTCTCTTTTTGATCGGACTGTTGATGTTGCTCCAGGGAGGGGCGGTCTTCGGGTTCGACCGTGACCAGGACCCCAATCTGATCGGCTACTGGTCCCTGGACGAGGGGACGGGGACGGTTGCCTACGATCTGTCCGGCTCCCTCGCCCAGACCCTCACGGTTATGGACTA
>CAYQXM010000146.1:0-8480 GCA_964421295.1 uncultured Pirellulales bacterium | reverse complement strand
CCTGCCCCTGTGGACGGCGGGCGTCTTTGGCGGAGCGGTGCAGTTCAATGGCTCCAACAACTATATCGATGTCGGCAACGCGCCGATCTTCGACCTGACCAGCCAGGTGACTTTGGCCGCGTGGGTCTATCCGTCCCGAGCGGCGGCCACGGGTCATGAATGTTACATCACCAAAGGCGACGCGACCTACACGCTGAAAGAGGCCAGCGCCAACGGCAGCGTGCAGTTGAACATCTACAATGCCGGCTGGCACACCGCGACGCTGACCGGTCGGACCGCCGCCAACAACAACACGTGGTATCATCTGGCCGGAACGTTCGATGGCTCGAACCTGAAGATCTTCCTCAATGGCGTGCTGACGGGAACCATCGCCACGAATACGGCCAGCGTCAACATCGGCAGAGACCAGGACGGCAACGGCCGGCGCTATTATCAGGGCCGGATGGATGATGTGCGGATCTACAGCCGTGCGTTGACGGACGCCGAGGTGAGCAACCTGCTGCTCAATGCCCATGCGAGCAATCCGAGTCCCGTCAGTGGGGCGACGGATGTGGATCGCGAGGGCCGGACGCTCAGTTGGACCGCCGGTGAAGGGGCCGTCAAGCACGATGTCTATCTGGGCACCGACGCCGGCGCCGTGAGCGGTGCGGCCAAGGGTTCGCCTTTGATGGTCGGTGCAGGACAGACGTCCGCTACGTTCAAGCTGGCGCGTCTGGAGCTCGGGGCGACGTACTACTGGCGTGTGGACGAGACGACCGCGGCGGGAATCGTCACCCCGGGTTACCTCTGGCAGTTCACCGTCGAGCCCGTGACCAATCAGCTCGCGGCCTCCAGCATCACGGCCACCGCTTCGGCCTCCGATGCGGTTGCGGGGATCATCAACACCGTCAACTCCTCCGGCCTGACCGGTGATCTGCACGGGACCGATATCAAGACGATGTGGGCCAGTGGTGTCACGGCGGAACCGGTCTGGGTGCAGTACACGTTCGACCGCGTCTACAAAATGTCCCAGATGCTGGTCTGGAACTACAACGGTGAGTATGAGTCCATGCTCGGCTTCGGACTGAAAGATGTCACGATCCAGGCCTCCAGCGACGGCGTGAACTTCACGAACGTGGGCGACTTCGTCTTCGCGCAGGGGGATTCCGCGCCCGACTACAAGTACAACACGACCGTGGACCTCGGCGGCGTGGCGGCCAAAGCTTTGAAGCTCCTCGTAAAGAGCAACTACGGCGGACCGCAGTACGGCCTGAGCGAGGTCCGGTTCTTCTACACGCGGGCCCAGGCCACCGTGCCCAACCCGGCCAGCGGTACGACGGGTGTTTCGCCCAACGTGACCATCAGTTGGCGTGCCGGACGCGGCGCCGTGTCGCACAACGTGTATCTGGGTACCGATCCCAACGTCCTGACGCTGGCCGGCGCCTCGAAGACCGCCAGCTACACCTTCACGGGCCTGAACCTCGCCACGACGTACTACTGGAGCGTGGAAGAGGTCAACATGGCGGAGGCCTCGCCCAAGATTCCGAGCGATGTATGGAACTTCACGACGATCGGATACTGGGTGGTCGATGACATGGAAGGCTATAACACCACCATGTTCAATCGCATCTTCGACGTCTGGGCCGATGGCTGGGATGAACCGTCGATCAATGGTTCGATGGCCGGACTCGACACGGCTGACAGCGGTACGTTCGGGAGCCGGACGATCGTGCACGGCGGCACGCAATCGTTGCCTTTGAGCTTTACGAATGTGGATGGTGTGATCAACTCGCAAATCGTGCGGACATTCAAGCCTGTGCAGAACTGGACGACGTATGGTCCGAAGTTCCTGACGCTGTACTTCTACGGCCAGGCGACCAACAAGACGACCATTCCGCTGTGGGTCAAGGTGACCGATCAAGCCGGCAAGAGCAGTCCGAAGGTAGCGTTCGGCAGCCGCAGCGGTGAGTATGCGAGCGCTTTGAGCGACCCTGCCTGGACGGCCTGGAGCATCCCGCTGAGCAGCTTCAGCGGCATCGACCTCAAGACCGTCAACACGATTCGCATCGGTGTGGGCGACGGCAAGGGTTCCGGCACGCTGTATGTCGATGACCTTCAGCTGACGGCCGCGGACGCGGAGCCGGTGTATGTGGCTCCGGCGCTGGCCGGGTGGTGGAAGCTGGATAATGATGTCACAGACAGCTCCGGCAACGGCAACAACGGTACGCTCGGCGGCGCCCCAGTCTATGTGGAGGCCGGCAGGATCGGCGCCTCTTTGAAGTTCAACGGCACGAGCGATTATGTCGATTGCGGCACCGGCGCCAGCCTGAACATCACGGATCAGGTGACGCTCGCCGCCTGGATCAAGCCGACCGATGTCACCGCCAGTGGCTATCATGACATCGTGGGCAAGGGCGACCAGGCGTATGCGCTGCGGGTTTACACCAGCCAGGTGCAGTTCTACTTCTACTATTCGGCCGGCTGGCATCAGTTCAACAGCCCCACGTATACGACGGCGTTCAACGGTGCCTGGCACCATGTCGCCGGCACGTATGATGGCCTCCAGGCCAAGATCTACGTCGATGGGGCCCTCGTCACGACGGGAACCTACACGGGCGGCCTGGCCTCGGCGACGGCGGCCGTGAGCATCGGACGTAACACCACGTCCAGCGGCCGCTGGTATAGCGGCGAGCTCGATGACGTTCGGGTTTATCGCGGCGTACTGCCGAGTTCGGAGATCAGGAAGCTGGCGAATCCCTAGTCGCCGGCAGTAGATGATTCCAACAGGGCATGAACATCCGTGGCCCCGGCGGTCGTTTCCGTCGGGGCCACGGCTATTTTGGGGGCCCCGCGTCCGGCTTTCACCTGCCCGATAACTGGAGGCAAGTAGGGGCGCGGAGGGGAGAGTTGGCCCGAGTAGTGCAAAAAATGTCAAATAGTCTGCGAAAATTGGCGGATATCGTAGGTATAATGCAAAAGGGTGGTACGCCGTTGACGATACTGGGATCGGCGGCCGTGCCACCGAGGTCGGACGGTGAAGGAAACATCCTAAGGGTCGGGTCGGACACAGAGCACTCGGAGGTTCCTCGCATTTCCGCACGGTCGGGTAAGAACGCGCGTGGCAACTGCCTCGCGTTGCGGCACCTAACATACGAATAGCCATACCACGCAGCCCCGGCTATGGACACACTCGCCAGTGTGGCCGGACTGCCTGACAACATCGCTTCTTTGTGGAAGAAGGAGGATTCAGTATGAGCAAGTCTGTAAGTTGTCTCCTGATGGGATTGGCAGCGCTGATCCAGGTCGGGGCGGCCTTCGGCGCGGATCCCAGCCTGATCGGTTATTGGCCTATGGATGAAGGGACCGGGACGGTCGCCTACGACGTGTCCGGCAACGGCAACAATGGCACACTGTCCCGTACCGCCACCGGAACCCTGCCTACATGGGTGGGCGGCAAGTTCGGCAGTTCTGTGCAACTCAACGGCTCCAACAACTGGATCGACTGCGGCAACGCCCCGATCTTCGATCTCACCAGCCAGGTGACGCTGGCGGCGTGGGTGTATCCGGCCCGAGCCGCGGCCACCGGCCACGAGTGCTACATCACCAAGGGCGATCTGACCTACACGCTGAAGGAAGCCAGCACCAGCGGCAATGTCGAGATGAACATCTACAACGCCGGCTGGCACACCGCGACGCTGACGGGCCGGACCGCGGCCGACAACAACACGTGGTACCATCTGGCGGGAACGTTCGATGGCTCCAACATCAAGCTTTACCTGAATGGTGCGGTCGCGGCGACGACGGCTTGGTCGGGCACCATCGCTACGAGCACCACGAATGTGTGCATCGGAAGAGATGGTGCTCCCTCTGCGGGCCAACGCTATTACAGCGGGCGGATCGATGATGTGCGGATCTACAACCGCGCGTTGACGGAGACGGAAGTCGCGGGCCTGCTGATCAACGCCCGCGCGAGCAGCCCCACTCCGTCCAGCGGCGCGACCGATGTGGACAGGGATGGGATCGTGCTGAGCTGGACGGCGGGTGATGGGGCCGTCAAGCACAATGTCTACCTGGGCACCGATAAGGCCAACCTGCCGCAGGTGAGCGGGGGGCAAGAGGCCACGACGTGGCCCTTGGGTCGGCTGCCGTTCAACACCACCTACTATTGGCGTGTGGACGAAGTGGCCGCCAGCGGGGCGGTCACCGAGGGGTATCTCTGGAGCTTCACCGTCGAGCCGGAAACCTATGTGATCACGGCCGCCAATATCACCGCGACGGCTTCGGCCTACCTGGCGGGCAGCGATCCCAACAAGACCAAAGATGGCTCGGGCCTCACGGGCGATCTGCATGACGCCATGTCGGGCTCGATGTGGGTTAGCGGTCCGACGACCCAGCCGGTCTGGATCCAGTACAGCTTCGATCGCGTCTACAAGATGAATCAGATGCTCGTCTGGAACTACAACTCCGAATACGAGATGTTGCTGGGCTTTGGCGTGATGAACGCCACCGTCCAGTATTCCAGTGACGGCGTGAACTTCACCAACCTGGGCGACTACGTGTTCAACCAGGGCGATTCCGCCGAGGGCTATAAGTACAACACGACCGCGGACTTCCAGGGCGCACCGGTCAAGGCCGTGAAGATCCTCGCCGGCAGCAACTACGGCGGGGCGCAGTACGGCTTGAGCGAGGTGCGGTTCCTCTACACCCGCGGCTGGGCCACCGTGCCTTATCCGACGGATGCCGCTACGGGCGTCGTTCCGAACGTGACGCTGACCTGGCGGTCGGGACGTGACGTGGCTTCGCACAATGTCTATCTCGGCACGGATCCGAACGCTCTGACGGTCGTGGCGACGACCCCGACCCCGGGCTATGCACCCACGAGCCTCGTGCTGGGCACGAAGTACTACTGGAAGATCGATGAGGTCAACGGTACCGGAACGTGGACGAGCGCCACGTGGAGCTTCACCGTGGCTCCGTACGTGATCGTGGAAGACATGGAAAGCTACAACGCGACCACGAACAAGGTTTATGATACCTGGCTCGACGGCTACAACACGACCACGAATGGTTCCGTGGTGGGTGTCGCCGACGCTGGTACGACCGGCACGTTCAACAGCACGACGATCTCTCATGCCGGCCGGCAGTCCATGCCGCTGGCCTACGGCACGAACAGCATCACCAATTCCGAGACCACCCGGACGTTTGCGTCGGCCCAGAACTGGACCCTGTACGGGGCGAAAGTCCTGACGGTGTTCTTCTACGGCCAGGCCGCGAACATCACGACGGTTCCGCTGTGGGTCAAGTTGACCGATTCGGCCGACAAGAACGCCAAAGTGACGTATGGCTCGGGCACGGGTGAAGAAGCCGTCGTTCTGGCCGATATCGCCTGGACGACATGGAACCTCCCGCTGAGCAGCTTCACCGGCGTCGATGCCACGAAGATCAAGTCCATAACGATCGGTCTGGGCACCGGCGCGGGCGCCGGCACGCTGTACATCGATGATATCCGGCTGTATCCGCCGGTGACCGCCACGACGATCGCTCCGACGCTGGTCGGCTGGTGGAAACTGGACAACGACTATAAGGATAGCTCCGGCAACGCCAACAACGGCACGGCCTCGGGCGGACCGACCTTCGTGACAGCCGGCAAGATCGGCGCTTCCTTGAAGCTCGACGGAACCGACGACTACGTCGACTGCGGTGCCGCGGCCAGCTTGGACATCATCGATCAGGTCAGCCTGTCGGCATGGATCAAGCCGGCCAACATCGCCAACAGCGCTTTCCAGACGTTTGTCGCCAAGGGCGATTATGCGTATGCGATCCACCAGACGACCGGGAACGTGATCCAGTTCTTCATCTATGACGGAGCGTGGTATTCGGCCAGCAGCGCCGTGGTCGCGTCGACGATGAACAACTCTTGGCATCATGTGGCCGGCTCGTACGATGGTACGCAACTGCGGGTATACGTGGATGGCGTGATGGCGGGCAGCACGCTCCGCACGGGCGTGATCGCCACGAGCACCACCCCGGTCAACCTCGGGCGGAATGCCACGTACAGCACCCGCTTCTACCCCGGCGAAATCGACGAGGCGAGGGTCTATCGCGGCGTTCTGCCGACCTCGGAGATCAAGAAGCTGGCCAATCCGTAATTCCTGAGAAGAAAAGGTCCAGTTGAGTTTGTCTGTCCGTGGCTCCGGCGGCTCTCCGTCGGAGCCACGGCTGTTTCAGGGGACCCTTGATTTCCCGAAGAGCAGACGCGAGAATGCCGCGGAGGCACTTGTTCGAGAAAGGTGAACGCAGGTATGGAAATCGATCTCAATACTCTGGAGCCCCGCGCCGCACACGATCTGCTGACCAGCGCCATCATACCCCGTCCGATCGCGTGGGTGTGTTCCGTCAACGCTCAGGGACAGGTCAACCTGGCTCCGTTCAGCTTCTTCACGGGCGTCACGTGGCGTCCGGCCACACTGTGCGTATCCGTCACCAACCGTCCCGATGGCAGCAGGAAGGACACGATCCGCAACATCGAGGAAACCGGGAACTTCGTGGTGAATATGGTGTCGGCGGATCTGGCCTCCCGCATGGTGGAAACGGCCGCAACATTGCCCCACGGAGTCAACGAGGCGGTTGATGCCAGAGTCCCGCTAATGGCCTCGACGAAGGTGAAAGCTCCACGCGTCAAGGAATCGAGGGTGGCCTTCGAGTGTGCCCTGGATCGCATTGTCACCGTGGGGCAGGGGGCAGGTGCGGGGAACCTCGTACTGGGCACGATCCTCCTGGTGCAGGTCCGCGATGACCTCCTGGCAGATGGCAAGACGGTCGATCCTGACCGGTTCGATGTCATCGGTCGTCTGAGCGGGGGGACCCGTTATTGCACGGTCAAATCCGTCTTCGAGATTCCGGGCCAGTGATTACGCCACGCAGGAAGCCGGCAGATTCTCGCGAACATAGCGCACGGCGTTGCGGAAGATCTTGATGCCGTCGGGGTCGAGATCGGGGCCGATTCGCGTCCAGTGCGGGTGCTGGGTTCTGTGAATGTACCGTTCCGGGTGCGGCATCAGGCCCAGAACCCGGCCCGTGCTGTCGGTCAGCCCCGCGATGGAAGCGACCGACCCATTCGGATTGATCGGGAAGGGGCCTTCGTTGCCGTCCTTGTCGACGTACTTGTACGCGACATAGCCCTGCGAAATGAGGCGGTTCAAAGACTCCGCGTCTTTCGTGACGATCTTGCCTTCGCCGTGCGCCATCGGCAGATAGATACGTCGTTGCGGCTCGATCAGGACGCAGCGATCCGTCACCGGCTGCAGGTACACCCAGCGGTCCTGGTAGCAGCCGACATCGTTATTCGTCAGCGTCACGTCTTCCTGCTTGAAGTCGCTGCCCCCCGGCAGGACCCCCATCTTGATGAGGACTTGGAAGCCGTTGCAGATGCCGAGCACGATCTTGCCGTCGTCGATGAACTTGCGGATCGCATCCGAGAGATGGTGGACGACCTGGTTGGCCAGAATCTTGCCCGCGGCGACGTCATCACCGTAGCTGAAGCCGCCCGGAAAAATCATGATCTGGTAGTTGTCGAAAAGCGACTTGTTTTCGATCAGACGATTGACGTGCAGGCGATCGGCCTTCGCTCCGGCCATCTCCAGGGTGTATTGCGTCTCGACATCGGTATTGATGCCGGCCGCCCGCAAGACTAATGCTCGAACCTCAGCCATGATTGACCTATGCTCCCGTGTCCCTTACCAATTCAGTGTTTCCTGCCACGCTCGCTTGAGGGCCGCGATATCGGCATCGATGACGGCCCGGCCGTCCGGAGTCCTGATGACGAGCCGCGGCTCGGCGGCGACTTTGCCCAGTTGTCCGAAGGGCAGATTCAGCATCAGCTTGGCGAAAGCGTCGTACTTGTCCGGCTCGACTTCCACGACGTACCGGCTGTTCGATTCGCTGAACAACTGCGCATCGGGGCGCCAGCAGTCGGGACTCCGCGGCAGTCCGAGGAGGTTGGCGTCGATGCCGAATCCGCCGGCGAACGCCATCTCGGCGAGCGCCACCGCGAGGCCGCCTTCGGAACAGTCGTGACAACCGACGACCAGCCCCTGGGAAATGGCTTCCGCCATCTTCTTCGCGATCTGCGGCGCCAGCTCCAAATCCAACTTCGGCACGCTCGCCCCGAGGTGGTGGTGGACCTTGTAGTAATGTGAGCCGCCCAGTTCGTTGGCGGTCCGGCCGACCATGAAGAGGTAGTTGCCCGGCCGCTTGACATCCATCGTGACGCAACGCTCGATATCGTCCACGAGCGACATCGCGCTGATCAGGAGCGTCGCGGGGATGCGGATCTTCGTGCCGTCCTCGCAGGCGAATTCGTTATTGAGCGAGTCCTTGCCGGAGATGAACGGAGCGCTGTATGCGAGTGCCCCGTCGTAGCAGGCCTGAGCGGCGCGGACGAGACTGCCGAACGTCTGCGGATGCGTGCAGTTGCCCCAGCAGAAGTTGTCGAGCAGGGC
>CAYQXM010000145.1:0-10387 GCA_964421295.1 uncultured Pirellulales bacterium | reverse complement strand
CCATTGCCAGGAAGATCCACAGCGTCAGGAACCTGTCCAGAAAAGAGAGTCGTCCCGCGACGGTTGTCACTTGTCCTCCTTGCACGCCTTTGAAGAGCCGCAGCAGGTCCCCGCGGGAGGGGCGCCGGCCTCTTCCGCCGAGACATTGCACCCGAGGTAGCGATGGGCCACGTCGAGCACAGCCTGGGCCGGGGCTTCTTTTACCTTCTGGGCCATCGTCACGGCACGTGCCATGTCATCTTTTGAAACTCCCAGCTTCTGTGCCTGGCCATAGTGATACTTGAAGCACGCCTCGCAATTGGCGGCAATGGCAGCTCCGATAGCGACCAGCTCCGCAACGGCCGGGTTGTAGACAGGGTGTGACATCTGCCCCTCCGTTTTTCTCGCCGCCACGTCGAGACTGGTAATGTATTCGCTGGGCTTTGTCCCGGCGGGCAGGTGCTCGATGATCTTGCGATACAGCGGATCATTCCAGTCCACCATTGCATCGACATAGCCCGGCTTGGGTGTCAGTTGAATGTCAGCCAGCCCGGCGTTCTCGGCCATGGCGCGGGTTTCGTCCACCAGCACGGCTCCGGCGATGCAGCCGATGAGAGACTCGATCATACTCCGAATAGCCTCCGGCAGGGGCTTGAGCAGGGCCAGATCGGAAATAGCGACGCGTCCACCTGGCTTGAGCACACGCCCGATCTCCCGCCATACCTGGGGCTTGTCCGGCGAGAGGTTCAGCACGCAATTTGAGATCACGACGTCCACGCTCGCGTCTGCCACCGGCAGGTGTTCGATCTCGCCCAGCCGGAACTCGACGTTGTCGAGGCCCGTTCGCTTCTGATACGCGCCGATGCCCTGACGCGCCTTGCTGATCATGTCCGGCGTCATGTCGACGCCGATCACCCGCCCGGTCGCGCCGACTTTCTGGCCGGCGATGAAGACGTCGAAACCGCCGCCGCTACCCAGGTCCAGAACGACCTCGCCCGCTTTGAGCGAAGCCAGCGCCGTCGGGTTCCCACAGGACAGGCCCATGTTGGCTCCCTCGGGCAACGTGGCCAGTTCCGCCTCACTGTAGCCCACGGCCTGAGCGACGCCCTGGGCCGATCCCGAGCCGCAGCACGAGGCGGGGCCGCACCCGCATCCGGAGCTGCTCTTGGCGATCTTCCCGTAGCCGTCGCGTACGGCCGCGCGGATTTGTTCCTTCTTCTCCCGACTGCTATCGCTACTCATCTATTGGTCTCCTCAAGACTCTCCGGTAACGACTCGACAAACCGGCGGATTTCGTCCCTGACTCGTCGATAGTGCTTCAAAGCCTCCGCCTCAGTCTTCGCCTGTGAGGCCAATCGCGGAGGATCGTCAAAGCCAACATGGATCACCTTCGTTCTTCCCGGAAACAGCGGACATGACTCGTGCGCCTGATCACAGACAGTCACTACATAGTCGAACTCGATGCTCTTCAGCTCATCGACATGCTTGGACCTATGACCGGAGATGTCTACGCCTGCTTCGGCCATGACCTGAACAGCCCTGGGATCGAGTCCATGCGGCGCGATCCCGGCCGAGTAAGGCTCAATCACGCTGCCCTTGAGATGCCGGGTCCAGCCCTCAGCCATCTGGCTTCGACAGGAATTGCCCGTGCACAGGAACAGGATCCTCAGCTTCGGCACTGCGCTTTGCATATCGTCTCCGCGTCCACACAGAGAGTCTCTGCACGACTACCTCGGCGCACATTCACCGATCTTGCAGGCTTTCTTAATCTGTTCGGGCGAGAGTTTCATCTTGTCGGCCAATGCCTGGCTGATACTGATGAGCCGGCCCGTTTCGTATGGGTTCTGCTCCACCCATTTCTCAAGATTCGCGGCGTTGACGAAGAAACCCTGGTGGAAGCAGCCGGCGGAAGCCCGCGTGCCGTCGGGTTTCTGACGTTGTCCGAACCAGGCGACCGCCGTCGCCGGCTCCAGCGAAGCGACTTTGCCGTCGAGTGTCTTGACGGTGATCTTGTCGCCGGTGAGCCGGTCCTTCTCATGAACCTCAATGTCTTTGCCCGTTCTGGCCGCCACGCCCAGAGCGCAGTGGGAACAGCATCCCCACGTATGCACCGTGCTGTCCACGATCACTTCCGCGGCATCCTGTGGGTAGCAGGCCCGCTCGCAGAAGCCGCACCGATTGGATAACTCTTTCTGCTCCAGGGCAGCCAACGCCAGGACGCTTCCGCCGGCAGTCGCGCGTTCACTGACCGCCGCATCCCGCGCGACGAACGCTCTGATCCAAGGTCTGCCCGTAGTCTCCTGCTCGCCGGACAGAAAAGCCGCTTCAGAAATAGGAACCGGCTTGCCCGTCGCCCAGTCCATGACCGTGACCTTCTTCTCGAAACCTGTCTTGTCTTCAGTCAGGCACGAGTACATGATGAAGTAGCAGTGCGGACTGCACAATCGGACGGGGCCCTTGTCCGTCTGCACGACCACAAGCGTTTTCAAATCGATGTCGCCGTCGCACATGTAGCAGACATTGTCCTTCGGCCGAGCATCAGGTTTTGCAGGCGTCAGACGTTCGAATGCTGGTGCCGGCGAAGTCGACCCCGCCGTGGCCAGGTCGACGCCAAATTCCTTCCACTTGGCCAGGATGTCTTCTTTGGAGAAGAAGCCCTCGTGGCGGAACAACTCCTTTCCGTTGGAGTCGAAGAAGATCTGCGTCGGAATCAGATTGATGCCGTACCGTTGGCCGGGGGTCGGGTCCTTCCACACGTCGATGAAGACCACGTTCAACCTGCCTTTGTACTCTTCCTTCATCTCCTCCAGGATCGGAGCCATCATCTTGCACGGAATGCACTTGTCCGCGCCGAGGTCGATCAGTGTAGGCAGGCCCTTGCCTGTCGCTTGTTCTGTGGCGGCGGTTCCGCCGGATTGGTTCTTCCGAACGGCAACCGCGACTACAACAGCAACGCCCAGCACAGCAACAATCCCGATTTTTATCAGCTTGTTCATAGTACGTGGATCTCCCTTCTTGACGATCATTCGCAGCCAGTGGAAAACCAGCCCCGTACCGGCGATCACCGCCAGCAGCACCCACGGGTTACACTTGCCACCCGAGCATGGGCATATCTGCAACAGGACCTGATTCGTCATAAAACCACTCTCATGCGGCGTGTGATCAAACCAGCAGCGCAGACGCCGCCTTGGCTACCTTGGCGATGTTCTCTTCAGTCACCGGCGTCTTGCCCTTTTCCATGCCCAGATCGGTCACGCGCAACTGCTTGACGTTCGTGATGCCGGCCAATTCGAGGCACTTCTTGGCGCAGTCAAGCGAGCAGCCGTCGATGGCGACGATCTTCGCAGCGGCTTTGGTCTTTTCCATGATGCCCGGGACCCGGCCGCCGACGCCGGTCAGGCAGAACATCCTGCCGGCTCCCTCGCGGGTCATCTTGCGGGCGGCCTGATCGCTGATCGCGCCCAGGTCCGCCGCTCCGGAACAAGCGAAAAGCAGTGTGTCGCCGCCGGCACATTCGTTTGGATTAGCCATGGTCAGACTCCTTCTCTTGAACGTTTCTATTGTCAACCAAGCATTCTCTCGATTTCCTGCGGGGACGGGACCTTGCCCACCGCTCTTACTTTGCCGTCGATTACCAGGGCCGGCGTCATCATCACGCCGAATTTCATGATCTCGTTGATATCCGTGACCTTCTTGATGTCGCACTGAAGTCCCAGCGCCTGTGCGGCGGCTTCAGCGTTCTCCGCCAGCTTCTTGCATTTCGGGCATCCCGTGCCCAGAATCTGTACGATCTTCATCAGAATAGTCTCCCATAAATGATCCCGGTGATCGTCGCCATGATGATCACCAGGGAAACGTACACGATGGTCTTGCCCGTTCCCATGATCGAGCGGATCACCAGCATGCTGGGCAGGGACAGTGCGGGTCCGGCCAGGAGCAGCGCCAACGCCGGGCCTTTGCCCATGCCGGCGCCCATCAGACCCTGCAGGATCGGGATTTCCGTCAGGGTGGCGAAGTACATGAACGCTCCGGCCACCGCGGCGAAGAGATTCGCCTGGATGGAGTTGCCGCCGACGGCTTTGCTCACCCAGGCGTTGGGAATGACGCCTTCGTGTCCCGGTCCCGGCCGGCCGAGCAAGAAGCCCGATATGAGAATGCCGAAGAGCAGCAGGGGCAGAATCTGCAAGGCAAAACCCCACGTGGCTTCCACCCACTCGATCCGTTCGCTCCGGCTGAACCACGACGATACCATGACCGCGAACGCGACGAGAAGGGCGGCGACGAGCACCCAGCGGGATCGATAGATCAACTCATACGCACTGTTCTTACGCACTTCCTGCTCACTCTGAAGCAACTCTCTCGGCAGTTCGTGTTTCTTGCCGGCGGTGTCCACTATCGTGACGGCCGCGTCGGTCTTGCCGACCATTGTTCCTTCGATCTGATAGGTAGTCAATCCGCCGGGGCAGCAGAGGAAGACCGCCCGCACGTCCCCGCTACGGGCCCAGTTGGCGAAAACCAGAATCCCAACCATCGAAGTGAAATACAAAGCGTTCTTCCAGAGCGGTCGCGCGACAGGGGCCACCGGCATCGCTGCTTGTGCGGCAACCCTCTGCGTCTCCTCCTTGCGGTAGATCACGTGCATCAACAGTCCGATGATGATACTGAACAACACGGCTCCCACGGCACGGGCAATCCCGATCTCAGCGCCGAGGATGCGAGCGGTCAGAATGATGGCCAGGACGTTGATGGCGGGGCCGGAGTAGAGAAACGCACTGGCCGGTCCCAGACCGGCTCCCATCTTGTAGATGCCGGCAAATAGCGGCAGAACTGTGCAGGAACAAACGGCCAGGATGCTGCCGGAAACCGAGGCGACGCCGTAGGCGAGGAACTTGTTGGCCCCGGCGCCGAGGTACTTCATGACGGAGGCCTGACTCACGAAGACCGCGATAGCCCCGGCGATGAAGAACGCTGGTACCAGGCAAAGCAACACGTGCTCGCGGGCATACCACTTCACCAGGTGAAATGCTTCGATGACTGCGCTATCGAACCGGGCGACTCCTACCGGCAGGTAGAAGCATGCCGCAAACGCCCCTACGACGAGGGCAATCCTCTTCCATTGACTCTTCCAATCCATGTGCGGTGAGTTCCTCGATCAAAGGGCTGACAGAATCTTCTCGTTTTCCTCGGCCTGGTGCCTCAGGACCCCCGTCACGCACGTAAGGAAATCAAGAATGCAGGGGCACTTCAGACTATAGAAGACCTTCAGTCCTTCCTTGCGGCAGACCAGAACACCCGCGGCGACCATCACCGACAAATGCCGGGAGACATTCGATCTCTCGGAACCCGCGTGCTCGGCGATATCGCAAACGCACTTCTCGCCATCTTTAAGGAGATCGAGCACCGCAATCCTCAGCGGATGCGCCACTGCCTTGGCAATTTCCGCCTGCTTTTCATACAACAGGTTCTTCTTCTCGTCGATCATTTGTTTGCTCCAGTACGGGACGAAACTTACTATGTATAACTATGTGCTAATATTATCACATATTCAATAGGAATCTGGGTACAAATGGAAAGATTCTCTTGGGCACGATATCGCGGAGGGTACTCCGCCGCTTTTCGGTACTGCCGCAATTGATGTTTGGGGGCAGTGGTGGTAGAAATTGGCGCTTGCGAATATGGAAAGTGCAAAAAAGAGCATCCGCGTGTTCATCAGTGCGAACGACCCCAGTGCAGATGTGCACTGTGCGGGGTTGATCTATGCGCTGAAGGGGCTGGGAGGGAACTTCGAATTCACCGGGATCGGCGGACCGAAGATGGCGGCGGCCGGGTGCGAGTTGCTCGAAAGCACCGTCGGCAAGGCGGTGATGACCTACAAGGCATTCACCCAGGTGGGCTACTATTATGGGCTGCTCCGCCGGGTCCGGCGGTTTCTCCGCGAGCACCCGGTCGATCTGGTGATCGTTTGCGATTCGCCGTCGTTCAATTTCCACGTAGCGAAGGCGGCCAAGAAGGCCGGCGTCCGCACGTTGTTCTATGTCGCCCCACAGCTTTGGGCCTGGGGCGCCTGGCGGATTCGCAAGCTGCGCCGGTGCTGCGACAAGTTGTGTTGTCTGCTGCCCTTCGAGGAGCCGTGGTTCCGGCAGCGGGGGGTGGATGCGGCATTTGTTGGGAATCCGCTGCTGGATAAGGTGCCGCAGGATTTGTCCGCTCATCGCAAGAGCTACGCCGAGTTTGATCCCCGGCGGGCAAGGATCGCGTTGATGCCAGGGTCGCGGCTGGCGGAAATCGAGTCGCTCTGGCGGCCCATGCAGGAGATTTCACTTCGCCTCAGGCAGAAGTACCCCGAAATGAGTCTCACCGCCGTCGCCCCGACACAGGAGCGGCAGGCGATGCTGCGGGAGAGGCAAATACCAGGTTTCTCCTGTGACTACTCAGTGGATTCAGTCACCGAGACGGCCAGGACGATGGATTTCTCGTTTGTCGCCAGCGGCAGCGCCACTCTGGAAGTGGCCTCGGCAGGCTGTCCCATGGTTGTGATGTACCAAAGCAACCGGATTCTGTGGCATCTGGTGGGGCGGTGGCTGATCAAGGCCAGGTACCTGACGCTCGTCAATCTTCTGGCAGATCGCGAATTGGTGCCGGAGTTCATGCCCTATTTCACATCCATCGATCCCATATTCAGCAAGGCCGATGCATATTTGCAGGACGCGGCTTCGCTGAAGCGAGTCAGCAATGAGTTGATCGACATGGTCGAGCCGTTGACGCACAAGAGAGCCGCAGATGAGGTGGCTCGCACCGTCCTGGAAATGGTGAGCAAGAAGTGACAGACGGCCGGCCGGTAGGGAGTCGCTCGGTGGGACATGTCGATGCCGGTGGTACAGCCGCCACGCTGGGGGCGCTCGCCTGCTGGGCGCTGGGGCCCATCTTCATCAAGGATCTGACTCTACACATCGACTCGTGGACCCAGAATGCCCTCCGCTACACGGTGGCATGCCTGTTCTGGCTGCCGTTGCTGATCCGGTTCATGCACACGGAGCGGTTCGACAGACGAACGTGGAAGCTGGCGATACCGCCGTCAATTGCGAACGTGACCACGCAGACACTGTGGGCAGCGGCCTTCTACTACATTGCTCCAGGATTTGCCACATTGCTGTCTCAGACCTCGGTGCTCTGGGTTGCCACCTTCTCGCTCATCTTCTTTGCCGACGAACGCCCCCTCGCCCGGAGCCCGCGGTTTTGGGCGGGGCTGGTCCTGTCGGCGGCAGGGGTGTTCGGCGTGATGTGCTTCAAGGAGGATTTCGGTACCAGGGCGGTGACCACGGGGATACTGATCTCGCTGGGCTGGGCCTTCACATGGGGTCTCTACGCCATCCTGGTGAAGATCACCATGCGGGGCATCGACTCACGCAGCGGATTCTCCGTCATCAGCATCTACACGACGTTATCCCTCTGGCTCGGCATGCTCGTTTTCGGCAAGCCATCGCAGTGCCTGGAGATGGGGCTGGGCCCCTGGACCGTGGTTGTGGTTTCGGGGGTCGTGTCGATTGCTCTGGGGCACACGCTCTATTATGCGGCGATCAAACGCCTCGGGGCGACCATTCCACTGATGGTGAACCTGGCACAACCCGTTGCCGTTCTGGCTGTATCCGGGGTGGTCTTTGGGGAGCGGTTCAATCACCTGCAACTGCTCTCCGGCCTGGTCCTGCTGGCCGGTGCGGCCCTGTCGATCTGGGCCCAAGGACATCTCAAGTACAGATCATCGAACAGCCGATAAAAAGACTGTTGCATCCTGTGCTTTTCTGTGGTATAAAGATAGACGAAACTGGCGGCGGTGCCGTGCTGCCGATAGATCCAGCACGGAAGTAAGGACTGGGGACATTTCTTGGTCAATTCCCCCAGATCGGAGGTCCTTCAACGGTGCGTCTGTCGCTATGTATCGCAGGTCGGGTGAAGCCATTTCGGATAATCCAATCAACTCTGTGAAAGGACACGACTATGTTTCAAAAACTGGCGCTTGTCTTCACACTCATTTGCTTGCTGGCAGCAGGAACGAGCACGGCTACTGCCTCGCTGGTGGGGTATTGGCCTCTGGATGAAGGGCAGGGTGCAGTTGCCAAGGATATGTCCGGCGGCGGCCACGATGGCACAATCAATGGCACCGCGGACTGGGTGGATGGTGCCTCGGGCTTCCGCAGTGCTTTGAAGTTCGGCACCGGTGGCGGCCTGGGCGTCGACTGCGGACAGTGGAAGCCGACGGCGGCGACCAACCAGTTGACCGTGGCCTGCTGGCTGTACTGGATCCCCGGCGGGACCAGCCAGTATCAGGGAATCGTGTGCAACCGCACGTCCTACAGCGCCACGACGCTGTGCTGGGCGATCGAGGCCTCCACGAGCGCCACCGCGGCCAGTCTTCAGTTCGGCAGCATCGCCTCCTCGGCCTATGGCCTGGGTAACCTGGCCACATCACAGTGGCAACACTTCGTGCTGACATTCGACGGAACAACCGTCACCACCTACCTCAATGGCGCGCAGGTAGGGAGCGGCTCGGCCGCGTTTGGCAGCGACAATAGTTCGGCGGTCCGCATCGGCTCCGCCGAGGCCGCCGGTAACACCTTCAACGGCATCATGGATGATGTGCGGATTTACGACACGGTTCTCTCGACGACGGAACTGGTCGCCCTGAGCGTGCCGCCGGTCTACCAAACCGCTGACCGTCCCGTGCCGTCCAACAATGCGACGGATGTGCGCCGCGACGTGATTCTCGGCTGGAAAGCCGCACCCGTCGCTCTGAGTCACGATGTGTACTTCGGGACCTCCCAGGCCGATGTGGCCGCCGCGTCCCGGCAGAGTCCGGGGGCCGTCCTGGTCAGCCAGGGGCAGGACGCCAATACGTATGATCCGACCGGAATGCTGGCGATCAATACCGACTACTACTGGCGCGTCGACGAAGTCGATGCCAGCTCCACCTACAAAGGCGATGTCTGGAAATTCACGACCGAGCCCTACTCCTACACGATGACAAACGTGACCGCCACGGCCTCGAGCGCTGCCACCGGCACCTCGGCACAGTTGACCGTCGATGGCGCCGGCTTGGATACCAGTGATTTGCATGGCACGAGCACGTCGCCCGCGACCATGTGGTTGACGGACAGCAAAGCCACGGGACCGGCCTGGATCCAGTTCGCGTTTGACGCGGCCTATAAAGTGTCCGAGATGTGGGTCTGGAACTACAACGCGGCCTTCGAAACGGAGTTCCTCGGGTTTGGCATCAAGACCGCCACGCTGGACTATTCGGTGGATGGCACGAATTGGACCTCTTTTGGCGAGGTGACATTCGACCAGGGTCCGGGAACGGCGGGTTATGCTCACAACACCGTCCTCGGTCTGGACATCGCGGCCAAGTACATCAAGTTGACGCCCAAGAGCAACTTCAGCGGACGCGCTCAGTATGGCTTGAGCGAAGTCCGGTTCTTCTACATACCGACAATGGCACGCGAACCCAAGCCGGCCGCCGGAGCTACCGGCGTGAGCCCGAGCGATGTCACCCTGGGTTGGCGCGGCGGACGTGAGGCGGTCGCGCACAAAGTCCTGTTCAGTACGGACAGCAATGCCGTCACCAACGGAACGGCCGTGGTGGCTTCCACGGATCAGACCACCTACGACGCCGGTGATCTGGATCTCGGCAAGACCTATTACTGGAGAGTAGATGAGGTCAATGACGCGGGCCATCCCGCTGTCTGGACCGGCAACCTGTGGAGCTTCACGACTTCGAACTATATCGTCGTCGATGATATGGAAAGCTACACGGACGACGCCGGCAAAGAACTGTTCTCGACTTGGGTGGATGGCTATGGCACGGGGACGAACGGGTGCCTCGTCGGCTGGCCGACTGCTCCCTATGCCGAGAAGACCATTATCCACGGCGGTAAGCAGTCCATGCCGTATTCCTACGACAACAGCAAAGCCTCGTCTTCCGAGGCGAAACGCACTTGGACGACGCCGGTGGATTGGACCGTCAGCAATGCCGATACACTGCGGCTGTTTGTCCAGGGTCGTCCGGTCAGCTTCCTGGAAACCGCTTCCGGCACCATCGCGATGAGCGGAGCCGGGACGGATATCTATCAGATGACGGATCAGTTCCGGTTCGCCTACAAGTCGCTCACCGGCAACGGCTCGATCACGGCCCGTATCGACAGCATTCAGAATACCGGTACCTGGGCCAAGTCCGGCGTGATGATCCGCATGGGGACGACGGTCGGCGCGATGCAGGTTCATATGGTTGGCTGCCCCAGCAATCGTGTTGAATTCATGCCCCGGCTCGTCGCCGGGACCAATGCCACCGGCACGTCCACCGCCGCAGATAGTGCGATGATGCCGCAGTGGACGTGCCGGTGGCATTGGTCCCGGC
>CAYQXM010000144.1:0-10657 GCA_964421295.1 uncultured Pirellulales bacterium | reverse complement strand
GGAGCGATGCCTTTGTGGCCAAGCTGGAGACCCGTCTGGGACGCCGCCTCCGCCCCTTGCCCCGCGGAAGACCCCGCAAAGTGTCGTTGCCCGGAGATAGAAAATAGGGTCTGTCCCTATTATCAATGGTTGGCAGTGGCCAAGACACGCAGGACGAAACTCTCCGTATGGGGCGCCGCATCGAGACTAGATAAGGCAGGCCTAAACACGGCGACGTGGGCAAAGAAGGCACGCACACTCTGTGCGACTTCTGCTGATGAGTGCGTGGTTTGGAACTGCTATGGTGGGCACTACTTCAGTCCAACCCAAGCACTGACTTTCGATGCCATGCTCCAAGCCTTGCCGGGGACAGAGCCTAATCGATCCTTGTGTCTGGCGAGCACAATCATTGCGGCAAGTCAGTGCGTCGCTTCTCCTGGACACACAGCGCAACCGTTCAAGGCAACCCGTACAGCCGCCCCCTTCCTACGGGAAGCATGGCTTCGCGATCCTCTCGGGTATGCTATGAAAGCATTGAGTTTTCTGTGTCCTCAGCATTCCAGTGTCTTGGGTGAGACCAAGGTGGGAGACGCCATTGGAATTGCCGACACTCTGAAAGACACAGATGTCGTCTTCGTTGACCCTCCCTATTCTGGAGTGCATTACAGTCGCTTTTATCACGTCTTGGAGACAATCGCGAGAGGAGAGTGCAGTGAGGTTTCAGGCACGGGTCGATATCCCCCATCAAGTGAGCGGCCTTGTTCCGCATTCAGTCGAAAGGGCGAATCGCAGAAGGCTTTGGCGAGCCTCTTGGAGAAGTTGTCAAAGGCGGGTTGTACAGTCATCTTGACTTTCCCAGCGGGCGAATGCAGTAACGGCCTATCAGGTGACATCGTCCTTCGTGAGTGCGATCGCTGGTTCGAGACCCACAAGAAGACCGTCAAGACGCAGTTTAGTACTCTGGGTGGAAACAACACTCACCGGGATGCCCGCCAACTGTCCAAAGAGATGATTCTCCTGCTGCGCCACAAATGACCCATCAAATAAAGGTGTCAGGTCTCCCCTGTAGAAAAGCTCTGTGAAACCTAGGATGATCGCGACGTTGTGAGTGAGGGCTGAAAGGAGCAACTCGCGACATTGGGACCAGAAACTCTTGGCCCAGAGGTCTATTGGGGTCAGGCACCGAAACAAGCCTGAGGCAAGTCATGGGTTTGGTGGAACCAGGACGGTGTTGAGCATTCGGCTTTACGATTTTCGAGGGATCATCGATAGTTGTCGCGGGGCCGCCGGTGGAGAGGTTCTGAATCTGCGCCAGCGGCGAAATCCCTCGGCTCCGCTCGGGACAGGTTCTGCGGATGATGATTGAGCGGTGTGCGGTGCACACCCTACGGTTTTCTTTTTGTGCGTTTCGCGGTGGCGGGGGAGTCTCCGGCGGGATCACGGTTGGGGGGGAGTCAGGTGGTAGGGCGGGGGGGTGTCGTTCAGGGTGCGGCGCAACCAGGGTTCGGGGTAGCCCACGCTGCGACCGGTGACGTAGCCGTCGTTGTACTTGGTGATCAGGCGCTTAGCCAGCTCGCGCCAACGCTGCACGGTCGATTCGCCGTGCGTGACCGAATAGTCGGTCAGGTAGCGTTTCATGAGCGCCGCGTCGGTGCGGTACAGGGCCGCGGCCGTGGCTTCGACCGCGGGCTGCAGAGCCAGCAGGTGACCTTCGATGTCACTCTGTACGGTCTGGATGTCTTTGATCATGTACGCATATTTCAGGCAGGCGTAGTTCGCCACGAAATTGAAGGTCCACCAGGCGGAGTCCCACGAGAACGCCTGCAGACTGCCGGCGTCGAAGGAGGACGGCACGGCGTCGATGCAGCCGTACAAGGGCGTGTAGCAGGTGGTGTACGTGTCGTCCAGGCCGTACCACAGCACGCCGCCCACGGGGTCCGGCAGCGCCGCCCGCAATTGAGCGACCATCGAATAAGCCGTCTGCTGGGTGGAGATGGGCCTTTCCCAGGAATACTCCACGCCGTCCACTTTCCAGTTGATGTCACGCCAACGATTGGGATTGCCGAAGGGTCCGGCGTCGAGGCCCTGGGTCATATCGTAATCGGTGCCTTCATAATGGTCCCGCATCAGGGCGAAGACGTCCTTGGTGGCGAGCCGGGCATCGGGTTTGACCCAGAGCGGATAGGGCTGAGCGTTGGGCACGCCGCGACTGTAGTCCGCCGACAGGTTCAAGGACGGCGCCGCGCGGCGAAAGATGCTCCACACCCGGCCGCCGGCATAGTGACGGTTGTCGTTGTTGTCGGGATCGTAGGCCGCGCGAAAACTGAAGGGCCGGCCCGCGTTCGGATCGAAATACCCCTTGGCCACGGCCACGGAAATGACGTTCTCGGAATGGAGACAATCGTCCGGACGATCCAGCGGGAATTCGCCGATGCGGGCTTTGTTGGCGTGACAACAAAGGTAGCCGTCGGGAACGCGGAGCGCGACCCAGGGCGCGCCTTTTCCTCCCGGTCCCGGCCCGACGATCTCCATGATCCACGCCTCTTTCTTGTCGCCGATGGAAAGGGACTCCCCGGGACCGCCGTAGCCGTACTCGGTCACGAGCTCGCCCATGACCTGAATCGCTTCCCGCGCAGTACGGGCCCGCTGCAGAGCCAGGATCATCAGGTGCGGATAGTCCAGGAGGCCGGCGCGATTGTAGAGCTGGGGACGCCCGTCAAAGGTGGTTTCGCCGATGGCCACCTGTTGGTCATTCATCAAGCCGGCGCTGGAGGAACCGAGGATCGCATAGGTGTGGGCCACCTGCTTGACCTTGCCCTCGATCCGCTTGGTCCAGCGTGCGCGTTCCACAAACGAATCGGCGGGGTGATCGGCGGCCGGGATGACCTCGAGATAGGGATGGAACTCGGCGTCGCAGGTGTAGGTGATGAAGACCGAGTCATCGGCCGAGGCTTTCGCAGTCACGATCAGGCTGGTGCACGCCACGGCTGTTTCCGACGCGATGCCGACCAGCACGCTCACTATCCCCAGTACGATCCAGGTTGCCTTGTTCATGTGTCGACCCTTCGGAAAGAAACGCTGAAGCGGAGAGAAGAATTCCATCTCTCCGGCCGGAGACGGACTCCCGTCACGATGCGACGGATTGTAGTGGCGCGGCCCGCAGAAGGCAAGCGTTGACGCCACCACGATGATAGATCGGGCTGATGGGTGGCAGCCTCAAGCGCAGCTTGGGGATGGCCGAGGGGCCGTCTGAAGCGCCATCCCCAAGGGCTGCGCCCCTGAAGGGGCGGAGTGTTCTCCCAGACGCGCCGGCGGGCGCTGTGCTTTCCGCTTGACTTGTCCGGCGGGTGCCGCCAGTATGGCTTGGTTCATGGGTTGCCATTGAGGGGACCAATGTCCCGGAGCGCGACCCGCAGATTTCGGCCGGGCAGGTCACAGACCGTCCAGGCTTTTCTTGGACTTTGAGTCAGTCGTTCTAGGAGATGTAGCCGTGTTTCGAGCGAGAACTGGTCACCTGAAGAAGCAATGGCACGGGTTGGTGCTCTGTGTGGCGTGCGCCGCCGTCGTGTCGTGCGCGAGCCGGCAGACTTCGGCCCCTGGGGCGCGTGCCGCATCGGCCGGGAAGATGGCCTTCACCATCTCGATGGACGATCCGGTTTCCCATCTTTTTCACGTGACCTTCCGATGCGAAGGTCTGGAGGGCAAGTCCCACGATTTCAAAATGCCGGTCTGGTCCCCCGGGTACTACGGCGTCTTCGACTTCGCCGCCAATGTGCAGGCGTTCCGTGCGGAAGACGATGCGGGCCACCCCCTGGAGTGGAGCAAGACAGCGGCCAGCACCTGGACCGTGCAGTCGGGCCGTGCGACGACGCTCGTGCTGCACTATGACGTCAAGGCCACTTCCCGGTTCGTGGCCAATAGCTACCTGGACGAAACCCGGGGGTATATCGTCGCGACCGGGGTTTGTCTGTACGTCGACGACCTGATCCAACACCCGGTGACAGTCACGCTCCAGCCGTACCCGAAATGGAGCACCATCGCCACCGGTCTCGACCGTGCGGGGCCGGATCAGCCTCATACCTATGCGGCGCCCAACTTCGACGTTCTCTACGACAGCCCGATCCTGATGGGGAACCTGGACGCGCTGCCGCCATTCAAGATCCGGGGCGTACCGCACTACTTCATCGGCTACCAGCTCGGGACCTTCGACAGCCAGGTGTTCACGCGGGAATTGCAGTCCGTCCTCGAGGCGGGCATCGCGGTCATCGGCGAGATTCCCTACCCGCACTACACTTTCATCGGCATCGGTCCCGGCCAGGGCGGCATCGAGCATCTCAACTCCGCCACCATCCCCTTCAGCGGCACGGGCCTGGACGACCCGAAAAAGCGAGCCGAAACGCTGGGCTTCCTGGCGCACGAGTACTTCCACAACTACAACGTCAAGCGGATCCGCCCGGTCGCGCTGGGCCCGTTCGCCTACGACAAGCCCAACCTGACGAACATGCTCTGGGTCTCCGAGGGCTTCACCGTCTACTACGAGTACCTGATGCTGGTACGCGCCGGCGTCATCACCCCGGAACAGTTCCTGGAGCACATGAGCCGCAGTATCGCCGCCCAGGAGAACAACACCGGGCGTTTCTTCCAGTCGGCCACCGAGTCCAGCTACGGCACCTGGACGCAGGGACCGTTCGGCGGTGGGCGGGGCGGTCTCCGCAAGACGATCTCGTATTACGACAAAGGGGCGATCCTCGGATTCCTGCTCGACCTCCAGATTCGGCATGAAACGCAAAACCGCAGGTCACTCGATGATGTCATGCGGACCTTGTATCGCACCTACTACCAACAGAAGCAACGAGGATTCACGGACGAGGAATTTCGCGCCGTGTGCGAGAGCGTCGCTGGATGTCCGTTGCCGGAGATTGTCGCCTACGCCGCGACGACCGTGGCGATCGATTACCCCAAGTATTTGAGTTATGCCGGACTGGAGTTCGAGTCGCCCAAGGAATTGGCGGAGGCTTATCTGGGCATCATTGCGGAGGATCAGGACGGCAAGCTGGTCGCCGCCGCCGTTGAGGGGGATTCGCCGGCGCAGCAGGCCGGAGTCAAGGCTCTCGACGAGATCAAGACGGTTGCCGGTGGCGCCGTGAATGCCAAGGGGCTCCGTGACTTGATCGCCTCCCAACAACCCGGCGCTCGCCTCACGCTCACCTTGTCCCGCGCCCCCCAGGACCGCGAGGTCGAAGTCGTGCTGACGCACAGGCAGGAGAGGAGTTTCCACATGAAACCCGTCTCCCACCCTGACTCGCTGCAGGCGAGCATCCTGAAAAGTCTGACCGAGAATCAAGCGACGTCGAAACCATAGAGCCTGTCCTGAGTGGAATCGAGGGAGTGCGCAGGTTTTGCACGCTTGGCCAAGAGCCTGTGCGGGACATGAGGCGAACGTGGGGGCCGAGTGAGTTGATGGTGTCGCCTGCCTCTATTCGACCCAGGGGCGGGCTTGTTTGATGGCGAGGCGGCCGGAGGCGGTGAGTTTGAATTCGATGTCCATGGCGAAGTCCGTGTCGGTGGGCGGGATTTCATAGAGAACGCGGAAGTGCCTTTGAATGGCACCCATCACGTCGGCCAGGTCGAAGATCTGTTCTTTCGTCAGGACGGTGGCGCCGGTGGGGACGAGATGCGAGTGCTGGACGTACTGGATTTCGTAGCGCTCCGCGCCGTCCAGGTCGGCCACCAGGAACTCGTCGGGGGTCGAGAAGGCCGTCGGATTGGTCACGAGGTCTTCGCCCACCTGCACATTGACGTAGTAGCCCGGCCATTCGGCGTCGTAGATGTTCTTCGTGATCGCGACACCGTTGGCCGGCTCGTCCTCGTAATTGGGGTGTACGAGCACGCCCATCGCCGTGTGCAGGTGATCGACCCGGTAGAAGTCACGCTCCTCGAACGCGCGATACGTCCACAGGCTCGCCCACACCTGCTTGATCGTTTTGGAAATGTCACCCTCCTCCGGATGGTGGGTGTACGACTCGTACAGTCCGGCCCCGTTGAAGTTCGGCAGGTCCTCGTTGTTCGTGCTGGAACGGCACCGGAGGCTCGTGCCGATCGCGAACGCTTCGTACATCGCCTGCAGGGTCTCCTCCATCCACGGCGGGATCGCGCCCTTCTTCAGCGTCTTGCGGAACGCGTCCAGGGCGTCTTCTCGCGCCTGGCTGTCGTTGCGGAACGCCGGATCGGCCATCATCGCGGTCGCCCGGCCGTAGAAGCTGTTGTACTTCATGAATTCGTCGTAGAAGTAGAACGGAATCGCGAAACCATCGGGGACCATGCCGGGCGGGAGGAACTTGGCCAGCTCCGCCACGTTCGCGGCCTTGGCGCCGAAGGCGTTGGAGTCCGCGAAGCCGATCTCCGACAAGGGAGCGATCGCGGCAACGGTGAGATTCCGCGGCGGCGTTTGCGTTTCTTTGGGCCGGATGGAATCGAAGAACGCGTTGACATCCTCCGGCGCCGCTTCCGCCAGAGTGAACCCTTCCGGCTGGATGCTGAGACAGACGTTCCGGCCGGCCAGGGCCAGGATCTCCGCCCGCGTGGTGGCGGTGCGGAGATAGGCGTTGGGGGTGTGGTTCTGCCGGGCCTTCAAGTTGACGTGCGACAAGGGGGTCTGCGGGACCTCCGTGATGATCCCGGCCACGTGACTCAGCGTGTTGGGCAGCGTGCGGAAAACCACGATGTCACGCGCGGACACGCTCTCCGCGCCGGCGATGAGGCGCAAGCGTCCGTAGGCCACGCCGGTGTTCAAAGGCGTGTAGCTGATTTCCCCGAACAGCTCCTCCGTCTGGATGACGGCTATGCTGGACGCATCGTAAAGCGCCTGCTCCGCGCGGTAGAGGGCCCGCTGGGTTTCGCTCGGGGCGTGATAGTAGAGCCGGCCCTGGGCGAAGGGCATGTGGTCCAGGATCAGTGAATACGTCGGCTCGACGAACTTGAATGTCACGGGGTCCGTCGGCCAGAACTCCAGCGTGTAGATGCCACGCACGGCGTCGTTGGGCTCGTAATAGTCGTGCGCGATGATGCTGCCGGCGAGATTCTTGCGAAGATCGGAAAAGTAGGTCTGGCGATTGAACGTGGCCAGGTCGATGGTCCAACCCAGCGCGTCCACCACGAAATCGTAGTGGTACGGGTAGTTCTGCGTGTTCATGAAGTACAGTTGCGGCGCGGCCGTGTCGACGCCCGTGATGGTGAACTTCACCTCCGGCACCTGCATCGCGCCGGGGAAGTTGTTCCGGTCCGCGTAGAAATCGAACGTGCTGCGGTCCGCGAGGTCGAGCGTTCCATAATAGGGCGCCAACTGTGCGTACCCAGCCCCGGCCGCCAGACCAACGGCCAGACACACGCCCCACACCATCGAAATCCATATCTGAGCCATCATTTATCTCGTCGTCCGGCGTCGGCACCCCTCCTGCACCCCGCGCCAACCCGTCTACGACACTCCGTCCGGTCGATTATACCATAATCCCGCGGCCTTTCTTTGGTTTTCTGGCCACCCGGGCCAACGCGCGTGCTGTTTTAGCGCGATCCTTTTGGCCGTCGCGACGGTATACTTCGATAGGTACAGTAACCTTAGGAGATTGCACTATGGTCAAGATCGGCATCATCGTCGGGAGCACGCGTCCGGGACGCAAGGCGGATACGGTCGCCAAATGGGTGTACGGCATCGCCCAGAAGCGCACGGACGCCCAGTTCGAGATCGTGGACATCGCGGATTTCAACCTGCCCTTGCTGGATGAACCCGTCCCGCCCTCGATGGCCCAGTACAGTAAGCCCCACACCAAAGCCTGGGCCGCGAAGATTGCCTCGTTCGACGGCTACGTCTTCGTGACCCCCGAATACAACCACGCCCCCGGCGCCGCGTTGAAGAACGCCCTCGACTTCATCTACGCCGAGTGGAACAACAAGGCCGCCGGGTTCGTGAGCTACGGCAGTGCCGGCGGCGCCCGCGCCGTCGAGCAACTGCGCCTCATCATGGGCGAGCTCCAGGTCGCCGACGTCCGCGCCCAGGTGATGCTCTCGCTCTTCACCGACTTCGAGAACTTCACCACCTTCAAGCCCGACCCCCGCCACGAGCAGTCCGTCACCAACCTGCTCAACCAGCTCATCCCCTGGTCGGAGGCGCTGAAGGGGCTGAGGAAGAAGTGACAGGAAATCGGTGATAAGAGATAAGTGATAGGTGACAAGAGACAACGAACTGCGCCCCGAGTGTGCTGTCGCGCGACTACTTTTTATCGGAAAATGTGAAAATCGCTAGACAACGGTCGAGCCTCCCGCGCGTCTACTAGGAATAGCCGGCCCAGCCGTCGGCTGGGCATGGGCGTTTCGTCAGAGGCTCTTGATGTGGAGGGAGTTTGGTATGAGGACGCAGGGGCGTGGGTCGAGAGGTTGGGCGCGGGGACTGATTGTCGTGTTGTCGGCGCTGGCCCTGGGGAGTATGGCGCGGGGGGCGTCCGAGCCGAACGGAGTCTATCAATTCAGCGATATGGAAGGCACGTGGGCGTGGTGCCAGGATCCCTGGTTCGGCGACTTCACGATCGAGACGGACGGCGAGATGTGCTGGGGCACGCTGAACGACGTCTATGAGGGCACGTACGGCGATCAGATCATCGATGTCGAGCTGTGGGATAGCACATTCCGCTTCACGCGGAGCGGGCGCTACGGCATTCAATACTGGGGCGGCGTCCTGCAGGAGGTAGACGGCGTGCTCACGATGGCCGACGGCTACTGGCTCAAACCGTCGGGCGACACGGGCCCCTTCACCGCCCACAAGATCGACTACCTGCCGACGAACCCGGGCCTGAGCATCAACAGTTCCGGCAACGAAGAATCGCCCGACATCGCGGCGGACGGTCTCACGCTGTACTTCGACGCCTACAGCCGGCGTGGCGCGCTGGGCGGATGGGACATCTGGATGGCGCAGGCGAGCGCTCCGCATCAGGACTTCGCTCTCGCCGTGATGCTGCCGGCGCCGGTGAACAGCGCGTATGACGACGGCGCTGCGTGCATATCCGATGATGGCCTGACGCTGTACTTCGCGTCGAACCGCCCCGGCGGCAGCGGCAACTTCGATATCTGGATGACCACGCGCCCGAGCACGACCGAGGCCTGGACGCCGCCCGTGAACCTGGGCCCCATCGTCAACAGCCCCCATATCGACAGCCATCCGAGTGTCTCCGCCGACGGCCTGACGCTCTATTTCGATTCCCGCCGTCCTCCCGACGTCAACGCCGCCGGCGGCAGTGACATCTACGTGACCCGCCGGGCCACGCTCGACGCCCCTTGGGAAAAACCCGAGCCCGTGACCGCGATCAACACCTCGGGCGACGAGTTCTCCCCTGATATCTCCAGCGATGGCTTGTCTCTCTACTACGATGGCTCCCTCGCCAAACGGGACCTGTGGAGCGCGAAGCGCACGGACCCGAACGAGCCCTGGCAGCCGGGCACTCATCTCGGCATGCCCTTCAGCTCCGGCGGTATCGACACCGAGCCGTGCCTCTCCGCCGACGGCGCCTTCCTCTACTTCGTCTCCGACCGCACCGGCGGCACCGGCCAATTCGACATCTGGCAGGTGCAGATCGGGAAGAAGCAGGAATAGAGAAGCGTTGGTCGTCTTTTCCGTTGGCGAACATGCGTCTGCGCGCCTATGATCATCCCGTGCCGGGAGGGGAGGGAATGGTCCTGAACAACGGGAAACACGATGATGACGACGCGTTTCGCCCTCCAAAATCTGGTTGTCGCCACGGGACTCTTGGGCGTCTGGCTCGCCGGGGCGGCGGCTGCCGCCGACCCCAATGCCGTGTTCTTCGACGATTTCTCGGGACCGCAGATCGACCGGGCGAGATGGAACGTCATCGTCACGGGGCGGACCGTCAACAACGAGCAGCAGGCGTATGTCGATGCGAATGAGGTGCTGACCGTCGTTGCCGGGGAGGACGCGAACGGGGTGCTGGTTATCAAGGGGGTGTGGAAGCCGGGGTTCACCTCGCCCGAGGGGCGCACGTATGACTTCGTCTCGGGGCGGATGGATACGCGGGGGAAGTTCGAGTTCGCCTACGGCACGTGGGCCGCGCGGATGAAACTGCCGGCGGGGGCGGGGCTGTGGCCGGCGTTCTGGGCGCTGGGCGTGGGACGCTGGCCGGACTGCGGCGAGATCGACATCATGGAGAACGTGGGCGAGCCCAACTGGGTCAGTGTCGCGCTGCACGGCCGCGGCTATTCGGGCAACACGCCGCTGGCGAGCCGGTTTCCCTTTGCCGAGGCGAACGATGTCACGGACTGGCACGTCTATTCCGTCGACTGGTCGCCCGACACGCTGGTTTTCGAGGTCGATGGCCAGATCATCTACACCGTGACCAAGGACATGGTGACCAAGCACGGTGCCTGGGCCTTCGACAATCCTAAGTTCGTGATCCTGAACCTCGCGCTCGGAGGCGACTACCCGGCCGGCGTGAACAAGGCCCAAATTCCCTACCGCGGCCTGCCCGAGGCGACCGTCCAGCTCATCAAGGACGGCAAAGCAAAAGTTATGGTCGATTGGGTGCGCGTGACCAGGAACTGAGACACGGTCGGGACAAGGAACCGCATGGGCCAAGGCCCATCCTTGTATGTTCTACGAGACCGGATATCCTGCCTT
>CAYQXM010000143.1:0-10658 GCA_964421295.1 uncultured Pirellulales bacterium | reverse complement strand
TCGATTCTATCCGTCACCCTTTGCGGTGTCTCACTACTTAAGGGGCTCAGTATGCTACTTACACACTATTCCTTACACTACTATCCGCGGGCAAGTCCTTGCCAATGCCGGGCCGGGCCGGTATGATATCTGTTTTCGGTCCTTTGCTGGCAGAGAGGTCTTATGGCTGGAACCGTTGCAGAGCAGATAGCGTTACTGAGGCGTGGCACTGTCGAGGTCTTCACCGAAGCGGAGTTGGCGGATCGTCTGGTCAAAGCCGCTCAAGCGGGGCGACAAATGCGGGTCAAGCTGGGCTTAGACCCGACCAGTCCCGACATCCACCTGGGCCACACGGTCGTCCTGCGCAAGATGCGGCAATTCCAGGATCTCGGGCATAAAGCCGTCCTCATCATCGGTGACTACACCGCCCGCATCGGCGACCCGACCGGCCAGAATACCACCCGTCCGATGCTGTCCCCCGAGAAGATCGAGGCGAACGCTCAGACCTACTTCGAACAGGCCGGACACATTCTCGACACGGCGCCGGACAAGTTGGAAGTCCGCCACAATAGCGAGTGGCTCGCGAAGCTCAATCTCGCCGATCTGATCAAGCTGGCCTCCAGCATGACCGTCGCCCGCATGCTCGAACGTGACACGTTCGCCGTGCGCTACAAGGCCGGCGACCCCATCGGCGTCCACGAATTCCTCTATCCGCTGATGCAGGGCTATGACTCTGTCATGATCCAGAGTGACGTCGAGCTGGGCGGCACGGACCAGACTTTCAACAATCTCGTGGGTCGTGACCTTCAGCGGATCAACAACCAGCCGCCCCAGATCGTCATGACCATGCCCATCCTCGTCGGTCTCGACGGCGTGCAGAAGATGAGCAAGTCCAAGGGCAACTACGTCGGTGTCACGGACGCTCCGAACGACATGTTCGGCAAGATCATGAGCATCACCGATCCGATGATGGAGAACTACTACACTCTCCTGACCGATCTGCCGACGGAACGCATCGCCGAGCTGACGAATCCGAACCAGACGCACCCCAAGGAAGCCAAGGTCCTGCTCGGCAAGACGATCGTCTCCCAGTTCTACGGCCCCGCTGCCGGTGAGGCGGCCGCGGCGGAGTTCGAGAAGGTCTTCGCCCAGGGCCAGTTGCCTCAGGACATGCCCGAAATCGTTCTACCCCGGGCCCCGATCTCGCTCAAAAACCTGCTGACCGTCACCAAGCTGGTCGACAGCGGAGGCGAGGCCAAGCGTGTCGCCTCCCAGGGCGGCGTCACCGTCGGCGGCCAGAAAATGACCGATCCGAACGCGGAGATTACGCCCGCCGACGGCATGATCGTCCAGGTGGGCAAACGCCGCTTCGCCCGGCTCCGCGTACAGTAAACTCCGATCGCCCGATAAACTCCCCGGTCTTCCCTGCCGGCGTCAGGCAGGGTTCTCGTGACGCCCGGAGGGACGTTCCTCGGAGGGAACGGTGGCGAAGCTTCCACGCCGGGTCCAATTACCCCCATTCTGGGGGGACTTTACCTCTCTTACAATGGTCCGAAAATGCATCTGTGATGTCCGGATCTTGCGCACGCGAGACAACTCTTGACTTGCCCGCCCCCATTGTGCTACAATACATGGTAATTGGGGGTGCAGGAATGCTAGCTGCCCAGCGAACGGATTCCCACGAAACACCTGTAACGCAGCATGTCCCGGTCCGGGGTGACCGGGGGAAATCTTGAGATTGCCGCAGATGTAGATGTCCCTCAAGGCGATCAAGGGATTGACGCGTCCTGGGGTGGTGCTGGTGGCGACGTGTACTCGGGAGGAGTCGACGGACGCCGGAGTTGAGGGATGATGAAAACACGCCTACGACGTGCCCGGGAAAACCGCTCTGACGCTACCGGCAATAGCGTCGCCAACCATCCGGTCAACCGCTGGATCTCCGTCCATTCGGCATGGCGGTGGTGGCTGCCGCTCGGCGTGCTGGCCGTGCTGATGTGCGTCTGGGCGAACACTCTCAACGCGGCCTCATCGGGAGGCCTCGCCCAGGATCCTGA
Organism: uncultured Pirellulales bacterium; assembly: GCA_964421295.1. Classification (GTDB taxonomy): domain Bacteria; phylum Planctomycetota; class Phycisphaerae; order Sedimentisphaerales; family Anaerobacaceae; genus PLanc-01. The sequence continues at coordinate 8,625 of CAYQXM010000143.1, read as the reverse complement.
GGCCTACATGCGTGACCTGGCGGAGCGTCTGGGTTCGGACGAAAGCAAGGAAATGCTTCTTCGTGGGACGACGCCATCGCGAAGTTCCCCGGCCGCGCCACAGGCAGCGACAAGGAAGCCGATAACGGCCAAGTCGGCCTCCAGTCCGTCCCGCCCCACGGAGTTGGCCCTTCCACGATCACCATCCGGCACGGCCACTTCGAGGTTAAGACAGCCGGTATGGTCGCAATCCCGCGCCACGGGGTCGTCACAGCAGGAGCTCACGGTTATCAACCCGGATGGTTCGATTGCGGTCGGAAATGCCCAGAAAGACAAGGCCCCTCTGGATGCAGCCACGTGCATGTCCGTATATAACAAGGCGGCAGAGATAGGATTAGAGGACATTCGCACCGAGCGTCTGGCCAAGACCAACGAGCCCTGGACACTGAGCGGGGATCTGGAGAAATATCGGGCCCACGCCGCCAAAGATGGCTCACGCGAATGCGGCGAAAGCCTCGTGAAGGCCCTGGAGCGATCCGGCATGGCGGTCACCGACGGCGTCAACATCTTCCTGCTCGGTTACGCCTCGGACCGCGCCCAAGCCTTCCGCACGAATGACGGCAAGGGGCTTCTTGAGGATCCCAACGCGGTGCCGCAACGGGCCGGGGAGACCATCGGCAGCTTGGGTCAAGGTATCTACTCGTTGGCCGATCTGATTACGTTGAACGCCCTGCCGGACCCCAACAGTTACGCCTATACAGACAATGCCCCCATCGTCCGGCCCATCGTCTTCGCCGGGCGAACCGTCGGCGGCATCTGGAAGACCACCGAGGAGATCGGCAATGCCGTGACCTGGGGCCTCTTCGATAACGTCACCGGCTGTATCGGACTGCTCATAGAAGACCTCATCGAGGTCCTGAAACACACGGGCCAGGCCGTCACCAACGTTGCCCGACTGCCGGTGCGAGGCATGGGCCAGACCGATGAAAATGGGGAGAGAGCCATGGACTGGGCGCTGCTCGTGCCCCTGGAATTGGTCAGCAACGCCGTGGAAATGAAGGGCTTCGCCAACACGATGGACTACACGACCGCTTTCGAAGAAAAGGGCGTGATCGGCTCTATCGTGGAATTCGGGGGCTCCAGCTTCATCCTGTACCGTGCCGTGGACGAAGCCGCAGACAAGATAAAGGACCATTACGACAAGAAGCACCGCAAGTCCAGCGATTCCAGCAGCAGTAGCACGGACAGCAACACCGATAGCGGCAGCGATAACAGCGGAAGTAGCAGCAGCGGTAGCAATACATCCACGGGCACTTCTACCGTGGTAGACACCGTGACTGAGACTCCCGAGGTCGATATCGAGATGGAATTCACAGACGAGGGTCTATGGTACTGACCTGAGCCCGCCCTTGCCGGGGCAGACGCCGGGTCTCGTTGGTGCTATGTCGTTATGTATTCGATGCTTTTTGACACACTTGGCCGTCGGGCAAGGTCTGATAAGTACATTCGCTCAGCGAACCGAATACCTGCAAGACAACCCTTGACTTGACCGGCTATCTGTGCTATAATGCTTTTAACTTGGGGGTGCAGGAAAGCCTATTGCCCGGCGAAAGGATTCCCACGGAAGGTTATCAACACCGCTGACCTTCTCGTTTGAGGGAGGGACCCACGAATACCGCTTGTGCATTGCGACAGGCATGCATCACCCTCCGGCGTGGTTGACCGGGGGATGGCTTGCGAAGGTTGGGTGGTGGCGACGTCGCTTCGGACGGGTTTGCGAAGCGAGCGAGCGCCGAAACGGGGGATGATGAAAATGCGTGAAACGAATCTGCGGGATGCCTCGAAGAATCGCTCTGGTGCTTCCGGCACAGCGACGGCGGACTATCAGACCACGGTACACATCGGCCTGTTTGCCCTGCTGATTCTGGTCCTGATGACGGGCTTCAGTGCTGCCGGAGAATCCAACCAGGCCTCGCCCGGTATCAACAGTGCGCAGGATCCCGAAGCTTACATGCGGGAACTGGCCACCCGACTCGGATCGGACGATGGTAAAGAGCTGTTGCTGCGGGGAACCAATCCCGCACCGGCTCCGTCGCGTCCTGCCGCACCGAAAGCAGCCACCAAGAAACCGGCCGCGACCTTGTCGGCCCCTGCCAGGCCCATGACGGCCCAGCCGACCGCGCCGAAGGCGGCGCCGCCCCGGCCGATCGTTCGTTCGCAACCTACACAACTGGCGCTGCCGCAGCCGCAGCCGGGCGCTTCGACCCGAACGGAGCCCGTGTGGTCGCAGCCACTCGCAACGGAGAAAGCTGCTCCGCAACTGAAACTCTACGAGCCGGGGACCCCTGTCGCCGGGACATCGGCCAACGAAACTGCGGCCGCTGGCACCCCGTCCAACGTCATTATCGTGCGGGACCCGGACGCGGTCGTTGTACCGGATCCGAACACGGTCACCGTGCAGGACCCGAATGGTGCCGTCGTGCCGGAACCCGACACGGCCGGAACGCAACGGCCGCCGCTCGATGCGGCGACGTGGCTGTCCATCTACAACAAGGCCGCCCAGAAAGGTCTGCAGGACATTCGGGCCGAGCGCGCCGCCAAGGCCGACAAGCCGTGGACCCTCAGCTCGGATCTCGACAAATATCGTGCTCATGCCGTCAAAGACGGCTCGCGTGAATCCGGCGAAAGCCTGCTCAAAGCCCTGGAACGCACGGGTATGGCCGTGGGCGACGGCGTCAACGTGTTCATGCTGGGCTACGCCTCGGATCGCGCCCAGGCCTTCCGCACCAACGACGGCAAGGGTCTGTTGGATGAGCCGGGCCGGGTGCCGATGACAGCCGGCGCCACCGTCGGCAGTGCCGCGGAGGGTCTGTATTCGCTGGCCGACCTGCTCACGCTGAATGCCCTCCCGGATTCGAACAGTGCGGCTTATAAGGACAACGTCCCCATCGTCCGACCTATCGTCTTCGCCGGACGGACGGTCGGCGGGGTCTGGAAAACGACGGAAGAAATCGGCAACGCCGTGACCTGGGGTCTCTTCGACAACGTCACGGGCTGCTTCGGACTGCTGCTCGAAGACATTATCGAGGTGCTCAAGCACACCGGCGAAGCCGTCACGAACGTGGCGCGTCTGCCGCTGCGGGCCCTCGGCGCCAAGGATGAAAACGCGGAGAAGGCCATGGACTGGGCGCTGCTGGTGCCCCTCGAGCTGGTCAGCAACAGTGTCGAGATGAAGGGTATCTCCAACACGATGGACTACAAGACGGCCTTTGAAGACAAGGGCGTCATCGGTTCGATCGTCGAATTCGGCGGCTCCAGCTTCATTCTCTACCGCGCGATCGATAAGGCGGTCGACGAGTTGAAAGACGACCACAAGAGCCGCCGCAGCTCCGGCAATAACAATAACAACGGCGGCAATAACGGCGGCAACAACGGCGGCGGCACGACGCCTGAACCCACCATCCCAGACGATGCGGTGATCTGGGTGGGCGACCTCTGGGAGTGGTGGCCGGCCGAGTAACCGGCCCCGCGGCCCGCGGTCGCAGTGGGTCGACATTGACACGGAGGGACGGCTCTGCTAAGCTGGATTCTGTGCTTCGCTTGTCGTATATCGCTGCCGTGATCGTGCTGGTCGCCGGGACGGGCTGTACGCCGCCCCCCGCGCCGGACAAGACGGTCACCGAGGGCATCAAGATCGGGGAGCTGGCGCCGAAGAACAGCACACCGCGCCAGGCGCAGTTCCTCGTGGCCGCTTCCATCGATGTGCATGTGTTCGATCTGCCGGCGCGCAACGTCGAACGTCTGACCGACCTGTGGGAAGCCCTCTCCACCAAATCCGTCTGGATGACGAGCTACGAGGCCTTCCGCCGGAACAACTTCCGTGTCCGCTCGGGAAAGGTCGGGGCGTGGCGACAGATCCTGGATCTTCTGACGCAGGCCGGTGCGCAGCGGGTCGGTACGGCCACGCTGATGGTGAACGACAGGGATTCCACCGACTGGCCCCTGATCAATATGCCGGCCGCCGGCCCGATTACCTTCTTCGACGAGAATTCCCTGGAACAGAGCGCCCCCCTCGCCTCCGGCCAACTGGTCCTGCGCTTACGGGCCGAGCCCGTGCCGGGCCTGCGCGGCGTCCGCAAGCTGGTGGTATACCCCGCGTACAATCCCCCGCTGAGCAGCGCCATACCCGAGCTGCAAAAGAAGCTCAAGGAGAACGAGGTGGCGTTCCATGCCGCCGCCTTCGCCGCCCAGATGGGGCCCGGCGACCTGGTCGTCCTGGCGCCGAACGAGTACACCGGCGAGCGTCTGAGCCTGGGCGGATTGTTCTTCAACAAGGCGGTACCCGTGACATTCCTGGATCCCGCCTCCAGCGAACTGCCCAAGAAGGAGCCGGCGGTTCGCGTCCTGATCCTCGTTTGCGCCGGGGTCAAAGACTGACCGGTATGGAAGCCGCCGTCGCACTCGTCCCCTGTCTCGACTACGATCCCCAACGCCTCGCGCAGGCAATCGATCGGCAGTTCGATCTGCTGGGGGGCGTCGACAAGTTCGTCAAGTCGGGCGACCGCGTGCTGCTGAAGCCCAACTTCATCGCCCCCCGCTCTCATCGCTGGTCGGCGGCTCAGACCCACCCCGAGGTGATTCTCGCCGTCGCGCGGCGCCTGAAGGACTGCGGCGCCCGGCCGTTCGTGGGGGACTCGCCCGCCTGGGCCGACATCATGACGTGCGCCCGGGAGCTGGAGCTGATCGAGCCCCTCAAGCAGATGGGCGTGCCGATCCGCTCGTTGACGGGATCGCGCCTCTGCGAAGTCGGATCAGGGCGGATGCGCGTGGGGTTGAGCCCCGTGGCACTCGATGCGGACGTCATCATCAACCTCCCGAAATTCAAGGCCCACCAGCAACTCGTCGCGACATTCGCGGTCAAGAACATGTTCGGCTGCGTGGGCGGCAAACGCAAAGCCCTGTGGCATTTTCGACGGGGCGGCAACGATAGCAGCTTCTGCACGCTGCTGATCGACATCTATCGGCATCTGCGCCCCGCCTTGACGATCATCGATGGTGTCGTGGCGATGGAGGGCCCCGGTCCCATCCGGGGGGCGAGCCGGCCGCTGGGCTGGCTGATCGGCGGCGTCGACCCGATCGCCTGCGAAACCGTCTGCTGCCGGCTGATCGACCTGGACCCCAGCCGCGTCCCCATCGTCGCCACCGCCCGCCGGATGGGGTGGGGATGCAGCGACCTTGGGCAGATCGAGATCAGAGGCACTTCCCTGCCGGTCCCGCCCTGCCGTGACTTCAAGATGCCGGACATGATCCCGATCAAGTTCTCCCTCACCCGCGTCTGCCGCAGCATCGCCCGCCAGGCGATTCTGCTTGTACGCAAACCCCGGACGCGGTAGAATCAGGGTGTCCATGTCCCATTTAGAGACCGGAGGAGATTTGTCATGAGATCAGGCGGAACGGTTGCGGTAGCGGTATTTGTTGTTTTTCTTTTCTCATCATTTCTGAATGGTGCAATTTCGGATCCCAATGCCCCGGCAGTCACGATTCGTTGCCCCGTCGAGGACCTAAGTGTCGGCGACGAAATCCCCATCGTCGTCACAATCACCAACCGGTACCCCTACCTTTATGAACTTGACGGCGGCGCAAGCTACGAACTCATGGTCACGGACGCCAATGGCAAAACCCTGCCCAATCTCCGGCCGGATCTCGGCCGCGGATATGTTGGCCGTGTCGCGCGCCTGTCCTCCGGCGACTCGTTCGATAAGGCCCTGACTCTGAACCGTTGGGGCCGTATCACGGAACCCGGGACTTATCTGGTCACGGGAATCTTTGAGCACCGCCTAAAATCGCCGTCCATCCGGATCGTGGTGAAAGGACGCAGTGGTGCCGAAATGGGCCGGTACATTCAGAGCCTTGCGCAGGAGCTCGACGCACTGCCCCCATCAGACAACCGCCGGGCAAAGCTCGTCGAGAGACTGGCCTACACGGGGGACAAGCGCATCGTGCCGACGATGCTGGACGTCATGTACAAATCCGAATCCAGCAATGAGAGTCCCTGGGTGAGCTTGGCTTTCGAGAGTTACCTGCCCAAGAATACGGAGATCAGGGACACGGTGGTGGCGACAGCCAAGTCACGAGGTCTTGCCGACGGGATGCGGACCGTCCTCGGGCAAGTCGGCTGCGGGGAGAAGGATTTCGCCGAGATCATAAGATCCTCGCTGGCCTCCACCGATCCGAACGTCGTTCTGTCGGCGGTCCTCGCCGCTCAAGAGCATCCTGCCGACGAGCACATGCCCCGCCTGATCGCGATTGCGCTCGATCCCAACAAGATCGGGCCCAACCGTCCCTCTTGGATGGCCCCCGGCGCGATTATGAATCATGCCGCTGGCGCGCTGGCCAACAACCGGACGGATGACGGAGTCGCTGCGTTGAAGATCTTGCTCGCGAATCCCGATAGCGAGATCCAACGACGGGTCGCCGGCGCCATCCGGTATGCCTACACCCGTCACCCGATTTTCCCGGAGCAGGTCGATGAGGCGTACACCGCGACGCTCGTCAGAGCCGTCGGCGAGCCGGACTCCTGGGAGAGATGGCCCGATCTCCCGGTCGAGATTCTGCGAACGCGAACGATCGACGGTGCCAAGGCTATCGACGCCCTGGCGGCCGACCCCAACGCGGACGTTCCCGAGCTGCACACGGACGCCGGCGTTCGCGCCATTCGCGACCTTCTCCGGAACCCCAAGATGGCGGACTCCACGCGGCAGTGGATCGCACACATCTACCACCAGCCGGGCCGGCCCCTGCGGGCGGAAGATTTTTCCAGCGAATTCCGCGAAAACCCGGAAGTGCGTAAGAAGGAAACCCTGCAGCGTCTGTCCAGAAGATACTGACGCACGTCCGTACCTCGACCTTCGGCCGCATTTGATAAAAGTGCCCGCACATCTTCTTTCTGCGCGACGTACAATCAGGTAGTAAAAGGATGAAGGAGGCGGCAGTTTTACACCTATGCGTGAAATGCGAGATGATGGTACGCTGACGCCGCACCGTTGAGGATTTCAGAGTGGCCAGGAATACAAGGAAGGCAGGCGAATCGCTGCTGTCATCGGCGCGGCGGGCAACGGGCGTGAGGCGGTCGACCTGACCGTCCGGCTCCGGCCGGATGTCGTGATCATGGACGTGTCCATGCCCGTCATGAACGGCGACGAAGCCACCTACGCGCTCAAGACCGCGTCTTCCGGCGAGCTCCGCGCCGCCATCCGCGGCACCCACCCGGATCCCATGTCCGGAGCATAGACTATGGTTGCAGAATACGGCCGGAATGGAGGCGTGCCGAGCCAAGACGGCGGGTCGTTTGCCCGCATCCTGGTGATTTTTTTCGGCTGGAGAGGCCTCCGGCCGCTCGGGGGTGAAATGCGTCCGCAGATGCCGTGGTGCCCTTTTATGGGACCGTGTCACCCAGGCGAATGTCACTTTGCCGGATCGGACGAGATTCCGCTTGACTTGCCCACACATTTCGGGCATAATCACTCCTGTACACGCGTACGTGTACGGATGAGTGGAGTGATGGGGTGATGAGGCTCCAGTAAGCGAGTGTCCCGCCCATGATGAGGACACGGTGTTTGCGCACGGCTGCCCGGCGAACGGCGGTCGAACGTCGATATCCCCATCCTGCTATGAGTCAAGACGGCGTTGTCCGCCTCGGCCGCACGAGCGTGCAAAGGCGTTGATTGTCGCGCGTGACCCGGTGGGTCTGCGTATGGAATATCACTGTAACCTGGGGGAATGATGAAAGGATGAGGCAATGATGAGGAAGCTGTTGTTGGTTTCAGTTCTGGCGCTGTCGATAACTGGAATGGCGCAGGCCGATCTCTACACCCAGACGATCGACTTCACCTCCTCGACGAATTCAAATTGGAACGCCACGTGGGATTCCTCCACGGACGGCAAGTACATTGCCGAGGATGCCTGGAAAATCACGTGGAGCGGATGGCAGCACCTGGACAACGATCCTTTCGACTACCAGCACAACGTCGTCGGCGTCCTCGGTGCGAGTGACACGCTCAACGGTGCGACGGTGTCGTTGTACTTCGTCGATGACGAGGGCGACAGTGGTTCCAGCAACAGGAAGGAAGACGTCCGACTCGCTTTCGATAACGGCAGCTGGACCAATCTCAACGAAGTCGACAGCGGATCCCAGGGCCCGTACAACGTGCTGGCGAATCTGGCCGACGGCCTCCTGAACGTCCGCATCGAGTTGGTTGGCAGCGGCGACGCGGAAGACATCTTCCTGAAGACGTCGACGCTCAGCCTGGACTATACGCCCTACCAGGAGCCGACTCCGGTTCCCGTTCCGGCGGCCTTCCTGATCGGCATGCTCGGCCTGGGTACCGCCGGCGTCAAGCTGCGTCGGTTTGCGTGATACGGTCGGAGTCATGAATCTGCGGACCCGCCGCAGTGAACAAAGTGCACCGGCGTGCCGTGGCCACGGTTTCCCGAGCCACGGCACGCCGTGCACGTTTTGCAGCCAGAGATGGTTTGAGAAAAACCGCAGCAGCCATTCGCTGGTGTCGAGAATGCTCATGAAGGCGCCCTGCTCCAGGGCAAACGCATCTAAATTCGCAGGACTCGCAGGAGGTAGTTCTCGTCCCA
>CAYQXM010000142.1:0-10659 GCA_964421295.1 uncultured Pirellulales bacterium | reverse complement strand
ATGACGCCGCCATCGAACGAGCCGTCTTCGGCCAACTCCTCCGACGCCATCTCGTTAAACTTACACACAAGACTTGACACTATCGCCGACGGGTTTCTGATTGCCTTCTTTCGACTTTAGCCCTATAATATCTCACTGGACATCGGCACTCACATATCACGGATTGCACAGTCGCCCCGAGGGGCCGGCCATGATGAAAAAAGCCTGTCAGATACCACTTGTCGTCGCTCTTCTGGCGCTCGCTTTGCCGGTGGCCGCGGGGGACCATCCCCGGAACGTTATCCTCATCGGGTGGGACGGCGCTCAGCGGGGTCACGTTCAGGAATGTCTGGCGGAGAGGCAGTTGCCGAACCTGCAGCGGCTCATCGGCCGCGGCGTCTACACGGACATCGACGCGGAGGGCGTCACCGACACGACGGCCGGCTGGACGCAGATCCTGACCGGGTACCTGCCGGACGTCACGGGCGTGTTCAGCAACTCGGTGTACCAGCCGGTGCCGCCGGGGTTGAGCATCTTCGAGCGTCTGGAGACGCATTTCGGGGCCGACAAGTTCGTGACGGTGGCGGTGATCAGCAAGGAAGCGGATATCGGGTGGATCTCCCCCCCCGATGGGGCTGGATTCCCGGGTTCTCCCTACTACAACATGTACGCCGCGCTGGAGGTCTGGGAGTACGGATTATCCGAGGACAAGCGCGTCGGCACCCGGACGCTGGAGCTGCTCCGGCAGTACCGCGACAAGCCGTTCTTCTTCTTCGTGCACCTCAGTGAAGTGGACCAGGCGGGCCACCTGTTCGGCGAGAACTCCCCGGAGTATACGCACGCCCTGATTTCCAGCGACGTCTGGACCGGCCGGATCATCGAGGAGGTCAACACGCTGGGACTGACCAGCCAAACGCAGATCTATGTCACTGCCGACCACGGCTTTGACGAAGGCGGGAACCAGCACCTGGACGCGCCGCATGTCTTTCTGGTCACCAACAACAAGGACGCCATGCGGCCCGGACGCCGTCAGGACGTTGCCCCGACCATCTTCGAGGCGTTCGGCCTGAACCCGGCGCAGTTTCAGCCGCCTCTCGATGGTATCTCGCTGACGCGTCCCGACACGCGCGCTCCCATCCAGTACGACGTCCCGCCCAAGAAACGAACCGACCCGAACCTCCCGAGCATCGCCAAAAATTGAACCGCTTCCATGGTGCGGAAGCGACATTTCTGTTGTCACGCCCGGAGATTTGCCGTTACCTTCGTCCTTGGTCGTGCCTCCTGAGGGTAAGGCGGCACTTGTTTTTGACCGGAGGTGACAGAGCATGAGGCTACGCAGTTGGTGGTGTCTGATCGGGCTGGCGGTCCTGTGGGCCGGCGGCTGCGGCACGCAACCGGAGGCATCCCCGAGCATGCGCGCCGGCGCCCGGCCGATACGGGAGCCTGCTTTACTCTGCGAGGCGGTGGCTACAGGTGATTTTGAACAGGTTCGATCTCTCCTTGCAGCCGGTGCGGATGTCGATGCCAATGACGATGGGGGCGAGACACCGCTACACATCGCCGTCCGCCTGGGGCGAGCGGACCACGTGGAACTGCTCTTGCGCCATGGCGCGAATCCCAATGGCAAGGACGGGAGTAACTGGGGGTGGACACCCCTGTGTGCGGCTGCCAACAGAGTCGACAAGCGAATTGTCCAGCTTCTCGTTGCAGCCGGTGCCGACGTGAACCGCAAGAGCGAAGGATATTTCCCTTTTCATACCTTCCCTCTTCATGAAGCCGTTGCCGGGCGATGTGCGGATGAGGTCGTGACAGACCTGCTCGCGAAGAGGTACCCGGACGTCAATGAGGCAGACGATCGATATCAGGACTTGTACAACGACATGGCGGACGAGGTCATGGTCGACCTGGCTGCGTTCCTCCTGGCGCACGGCGCCAATGTCGATGCGGTGGACGATATCGGCGCCACGGCGCTGACCACGGCTTCTGCGGCTACAGTCCCGTTGCTCATTGCTCACGGCGCCGACGTCAACCATCGGGACAACGAATGCGGGAACGCTCCGATGCACATGGCGGTGAGCATGGGCTACGTCAACGTAGCAGCTGCCCTCATCGCCAGCGGAAAGGCAAACCTGAATATAGCCAACGACCTCGGCGTGACACCGCTGCATGAAGCGGCGTGGGACGGCTCCATCGAGATGGTGCGATTGCTTGTCGCCAACGGTGCCGATCCCAACGCCAGAGACGTAAACGGCAATACGCCTCTCCACGCGGCAGCCATCACCAGGAATGCCGAGCTCACGGAACTGATCGCATCCTATGGAGCCAGCCTCGAGGCCAGAAACAACGAAGGCAAAACCGCGATGGACTGTCTGCGTGAAACCGTTGAAGCGGAGGGCATTCTACTCTCTGCGCCGGAAGATCGTCCTTACCGGATCGTTGTCACAGACCCACGGGTGATTCGGGCCGCCATGCGGAGATGCGGTGCGGCGTTCGATGCCCGGTGGAATCCTCGGAAGGCCGATACGGAGAAGCTGGAGGCGGCATTGAAGAGCTTTCTCGCGGAAAAGCCGGTGGACCGGGATATCGGCTTCTACGATCCCAAGTTCATCCTCTCCAATTTCGACAAGTACAACTGGGAATACGCCGGTGTCATCGTCAAAGGGAAACGCTACATGATCTGCACTATGAACCTGGACCCGCTGAACAAGGCAGTTCCACGCAATGGTTTCTCGGGCGGATACGGCACCGGGTGCTTTCTCGTCCATATCAGGTTCGACGCCGACAAGGGGTCTGTCATCAGCGTCAACTGCAACCTCTGAGCCGCTCGAACTTCCTGCTACGGTTTGGCCGCAGTCCCCGCGGCGGGGCGGGTCGTGGGTTCGAGCAGGAGGATGGGGGTCTTGAGGCTCTGGCCTTCGCCACCGTAGGTGAAACCGAACTTGGCGGGCAGCGCGCCGAACAGCTTGTCGTGCTCGGCTTGCAGCGTTTTACCATCGTTGGCCTCGACGGCCTTGCGAATCGCCGTCTGCGGGGTCCCCAGCAACTTGCCGACGCAATTCTGTTCCGTCTCGATCAGCACGGTGGTGAGATAGTCTCGGGACTGTTCCCGCAGCACGCCGAGAGTCTGGGCTTTGATGAAACGCTGAATCGCGAAAGAGTACAGTTGCGCGAAGCGCTTGGCCAACTGCGACTTGGCGGCGCTGCCGGCAACGATCCTGTCACTGAGCTGCTTGAGGATGGTCACGTCCGCCAGTTCGTAGAGGACGGTCCAGTCATTGTACTGTTTGATTCTCAAGTCGGCGATCCGAACCAGCAAATCATCCGCGGCGGTCGCGTTGGCGGAACCGGCATACCTGGCCATCAGGACCAGGACCTCGGGTGTGCTGGTCGGAGCGGCCTGAGTGAGTTCCGTCAGGAGCTTGGCCGTCGTCGGGGCGGCACTTGCCTGATTCTGGTTCAGCCTGGCCCACAGGTTCGGGTCCGTGGCGATACGCACGGCCCAGTACCGCACCGGCGGCTCTTTCTCAGCGATGGCTTTCACCGCCAGGTCCAGCGCGCGGGGGTTCTTCAGGGATTCGGCCAGGATCAGGAGGTTGGTCGCGATCTTGCTCCGCTTGGTGGGGTCGAACGTATCCTTAAGATTGGCCAGGCCGCTTTCGATCTGCTTATAGGCGGCGTCGGCGTACTGCTTGGCATATTCGGGCTGCTTGCCCACCTGCTGGTACTTCAGGATGATGGCGCGGGTCTTCGAAACCTCGGCAAAGTCGACGGCATGCACGATATCCTGCACCGCATCGGCCATGAACTCGTCGATAACCTGCATATCTTCCTGGCCCAGCGCAGGTTTCTTGATGATTTCATCAATTCGCGAAGTATCGATAATGGCCTGGCAGACCGATGCCGTCGACAAGACCAGACCACCCACGCACAAGGTCAAAAACGCCTTTCTCAGGTTCATCTCATCCACATTCCTGACTGGCCTGACTATTTTACACCGAACTATCTTATCCAGCTTAACTTAGCAACGTCTTCCTGTCAAGCGAAAATGGCCTTCCGGTGCCTTCCGTAGGCTCACTTTTTGGTTGACGGTTCGTTGCAGAGCCCTATTATAGGTGTTTTTCTTGGAACATCCAAATCGAAACCTTTCGAAGGAAGGTGCTACGGCAATGGCAAAGCGATGCTGCTCAGGCAATCCGAACTGTGACATGCGCAGTTTCTCGTTTACGAGCGAGTCTGTGACGATGGGGCATCCCGATAAGGTGGCGGACTGCATCTCCGACGCCGTGCTGGATGCGATGCTGGCCCAGGATCCGATGAGCCGGGTGGCCTGCGAAACGCTGGTGAAGAACGATATGGCCGTCGTCGCCGGCGAGATTACGTCGAAGGCGCAGGTGGATATCGCCCAGGTCGCACGCGATACGATCAAAGAGATCGGCTACGATGACCCGGCGATGGGCTTCCACTATGACAACTGTGCGGTGCTCGTGTCGATCTGCAAGCAGAGTCCGGATATCTCGCAGGGCGTAACGGAAGGACAGGGGCTCCACAAGGAGCAGGGTGCCGGCGATCAGGGCCTGATGTTCGGTTTCGCCTGCAAAGAGACTCCGGCCTTCATGCCGTTGCCGATCCAGTTGGCCCACAAGCTGACGCTCCAACTCGAAAAGCTTCGTAAGACCCGCAAGCTGCCGTGGCTTCGCCCGGACGGCAAGAGCCAGGTCACGGTCGAGTACCAGGACGGCAAGCCCGTGCGGGTGGATGCGGTCGTGGTCTCCACGCAACACCGCCCGGAGGTTGCCTATCGCGAGCTGCGGAACGAAGTGATCGAGAAAGTCATTATGCCGGTCATTCCTTCCAAGTTCATCGACAAGGGCACCAAGTACCACGTCAACCCGACCGGCCGGTTCGAGATCGGCGGTCCCAAGGGTGACTGCGGCCTGACCGGACGCAAGATCATCGTCGATACTTACGGTGGTTGGGGACGTCACGGCGGCGGCGCCTTCAGCGGCAAGGACCCCACCAAGGTGGACCGCACCGCCTGCTACATGGCCCGCTACATCGCCAAGAACGTCGTCGCTGCCGGCCTGGCCGACGCGTGCGAAGTTCAGCTTTCCTACGCCATCGGCGTGGCCGAGCCCACCAGCGTGCTGGTGAACACCCAGGGCACGGCTAAGGTCAGCGAAAACAAGATCAGCCAGGCGGTTCGGGACCTCTTCCCGCTGACGCCCAAGGGCATGATCGACCACCTGAAAATGCGTCGCCCCATCTTCCGCCAGACCGCCAGCGGCGGCCATTTCGGCCGGGACCTGCCCGACTTCACGTGGGAGAAGGTCGATATGGTCGAGGCCCTGCAGAAAGCCGCCTGTCTCAAGTCCTGCGGCTGAGACACGCGACAGGTCACCCATCCATAGACTCTCCAAGGCCCGGTTCCCCCGGGCCTTTTTCATTGGCGGGACTCCGCTGGATTTTTCTGTAAGTCCGGGGCGCGGGGCGGGTCTAATATGGCAGCCATGGTGGACAGGTCTGAAGACGAAGCCCTGGTGGCGAGGTTTCGCCGGGGAGAAGATTCTGCGTTCGACAGAATCGTCGAGGTGCATGGAGCCGAGGTGGCGGCCCTGGCCTATCGTCTGCTCGGCTGGCGCCAGGACGCGGAAGATGTCGTCCAGGAAGTCTTCATCGCGGCGTTCAAGGGATTGAAACGCTTTCGCGGCGCGTGCAGCCTCCGCACCTGGCTCTTTACTATCACCATCAGCAAATGTCGCACGCAGCGGTACCGGCGACTGCTGCGTTTTCGGCAGGTCACGATGGATGAGGAGGACCTGCATCCAAGTTCCGAGCGCGGCGCGGAGGGGCCGGTTCTCGACGCAGAGAACGCGCTGCGTGTGAGAAAGGCCGTGCGGAATCTGCCGGCCAAGTATCGCGAGGCGGTCGCTTTGCGGTACCTTCAAGGCATGGAAATCGCGGATATCTGCACCTTGCTGCGGATCAGCAACAATGTCCTCCAAGTCCGGCTGAACCGGGCCCGCAAGCAGTTGAGAGAAGTCCTGGGTAAGTGGGTCGAGCAGAAATCATGAACGATGAACGAATGATCGAGTTGCTCAAGCAGGCGGATGCGGGTTTCGGTCCTCCGCGTCCGGCGAACATCGGCGCCGCCGCGATCCGAGCACGCATTCGGCGCCGGCGAGCCGTGACAGGCGGGATGTGCGGCATCGCGGCAACGGTACTGCTGCTGACCGCTCTCTGGCTTGTCCCCGGCGGCACGAATCGCGGGACGACGGGCCAGGATCAGCGTATCGCTTCGCTGGAGGAGCAGGTCAGGGAGTTGAAGACGCAGACCGAACAGACACTCGCCTTGGTGCGCGACGTTCTGGCCCAGGAGCGGCAGCAGGACCGGCTGCGTGCCCTGGAAACGGAACTGGCCAGCATCCCCGATCCGGTCGAGCGGATGAACCAGCAGGCGGAGAAGACAGCTTTTGCGCTGGTCTATCAGGCGGATCGCATGTACCGCGAAATGAACCAGGTTCAGTCGGCTATCGAAACCTATGAACAGGTGATTCGGCTCTATCCCCAGAATCACTGGGCCGAGGTGGCGAAGCAGAGAATATCTGAAATCAAGGACTCCCGAACAAACAAACCGGGCCTAAGAGGAGAAACCCAATGGAATTCAAACGCGACATCAGCAGTCTGATTGTGGTCCTGGCACTGGTCACGGGGGCATGGGCCGCCCAGCGGGGCAATGCGCCGCAAGCTCCCGCCTCACCCTCGAATACGCGGTCGGCCAGTTGCGTCGTGAACATCACGGTCGATCCCGGAATCGTTCTGTTGACGCCTCGCAGCGTCGAGAGCCTGGTACGCAGTTCCGCTGTGGCAGGGAAGGCCGCTCGCGAGGTGCTCTCCGTCGCAGAAGATCGCGAGAAAAAGCCATCGTATGTCATTGATGTGGAATGGCTGGTGGATTCGCCTCACCCTATCGCCGGCCAGCCGGGGCATGATCCAGACGCAGAGCCGAAGTCTGCGTTGACGCGAAAAGGCGGCGCCCCTGTCAGCCGAACTCCGCCCAATGCGGACTTGAATAAGACGGTACAACAGAATGCCACACTGAATCTGATTGTCACGTTGCGCGAGGGAACCCAACCGGCGGCGGAGGAATTCCTTCGGGCCATCGTCAAGAATCTCCGCGAAAGTCTGGATGACGCATACTCTCAGTACCTGGTGCAGAATGCCCGATTGGTCGAAAAGGCACGAGAACAGCGTGCGGATGTGCAGCGAGAACTTGAGCACATGATGGGACTTCAACCGGACTCCCGCGCGGCCGGGCAGCTTAACAGGACTGTCGACTTGTCGTCGCTGGAGCCTGAGACGCCATTGGCAGAGGCCATTGACAGGCTGCAGAAGGCAGTCGATCCGCCGCTGAACATCACGGTTCTGTGGCGCAGCCTGGACGAAGAACAGGGAGTCACCCCTGACACCGAGATTCAGATGAAAGGGCCGGCGCGGGCCGGCGTGAAGACCGTCCTGGAGCTTCTGCTGAAGGCCGTCACGCCAAGTGCCGGCGGGCCGCCCATCACCTATCGCTGCGAGGGAGAGGTCATTGTGATCGGCACTGCGACCATGCTCGGAGGGACGCCTACGACGGCCGACGGACTGGCGGTGCCGCCTGAAGTTCTGAAGAGCCGTCGGTACGAGCTGGACAACGAGATTCAACAGGTGGAGCTGAACATGGCTACCGCGGAGGCGCGGCGGCGAGCGATTGAGGTGCAGACAGTTCAGCTTCGGCAGCAGGCCGCCAAAATAGCGAACGACGACATGGTCTCCCGTGAACTGCAAGGTCTCGTTCTGGCCAACGAAGCGAGGTTGCGCGAGCTGGAGAAGGCGGCTGCCGCCGGCACGATATCCAACGCGGACTTGGCGCAGGTGAAAGAGAGCCTGGTCAGGGCCCGCATCGACTGGGCCAAGCGGCGGGACGAATTGGCCAAGACGAGCGGCGGGGGACAACTGGACACGTATGCCGACCAGATCAGTGAGATGGCCATTCAGACGGCGCAGGACAAAGCGAAACGGGACATCCTGCGACAGCGGCTGGCCGAGGTACAGCAGCAATTGATGCAGGCTTCTGCGGCGGATTCCGGTGCCCGGCAGACCGGTTCCATACAGGATTCCATCAATGCCCTGGATCAACGGATCAACGACCTGCGGACTCGCCGGATGAATGCGCAGCCGCCGACGGTGACGGTGATAGGAGCGAATTGAGGTGCGCCGAGAGCACAGGAAGTTCCCGATCTCCGTATGAGGAGTAGTCCCAGTTGCGGTGGTCTGATCATTCGACTAATTTCGCGTTACTATGAAAGGAGGCGAAATATGGCGACCGAGGCAACGCGACGGAACGTACTCAAGGCTGGATCGTTGACGTTATTGGGAGTTGGCGTTTTAGGAGAGATCGGAATGGAACGGGCACAAGGAACCGAACAGAGGTCAGAAGGCAGAGGTCAGAGGACGGAACCGATCAAGTCGCAGGCGAAAGCCGGGGCCGCCGGGGCGCTAGCGGCTGCCTATCAGGGAGATGCGTATGTATTGCCCCCGCTGCCGTATGAATACAACGCGCTGGAACCGCTGCTGGATGAGAAGACGCTGCGCATTCACCACGACAAGCATCACGCCGGCTATGTGAAGGGACTGAATGCCGCCCTGGAGAAGCTCCAGGCGGCGCGCAAGAGCAACGACTACGGCTCCATCAGGGCGATCAGCCGCGACCTGGCCTTCCACGGCAGCGGGCACGTGCTGCACACGCTGTTCTGGAATTCGATGAGTCCGGCCAAGCCGGAGATGCCGGCACTGCTCACGGATGCTTTGAACAAGAGCTTCGGTTCCGCGGACGCCGCCAGGGCGCAGTTCGCCGCCGCAACGAAAGACGTGGAAGCCAGCGGCTGGGGTGTTCTCGCCTACGAGCCCATTTCGGACAAGCTGCTGGTCCTGCAGTGCGAAAGGCATGAGGACCTGACGATCTGGGGCGTGACGCCGCTGCTGGTGTGCGACGTGTGGGAGCACGCGTACTACCTGCAATACCAGAACGACCGCGCCACGTGGGTGGACAACTTCATGAAGATGGCCAACTGGCCGTTTGCGGCCGAAAGACTGGACCAGGCCAGAAAGGCGCGTTGATCAATTGCGGATTTCGGATTGCAGATTGCGGATTCAAGTTGCGACGCAAATCCGCAATCCGCAATCTACAATCTGCAATCATTAATGTCTGAAGTGCCGTTTGCCGGTGAAGACCATGGCGATGCCGTGCTTGTCGGCGGCGGCGATGACCTCGGGGTCCTTCTGTGACCCGCCGGGCTGAACGATGGCGGCGATTCCGTTCTGGGCGGCGTTCTCGACGTTGTCGGGGAACGGGAAGAACGCATCGGAAGCCATCACGGCGTCCTTCGCTTCCTTGCCGGCCTGTTTCATGGCCAGCAGGCCCGACTCGACGCGATTCATCTGACCCGCGCCGACGCCGAGGACACGCTTGTTCTTCACGAGGATGATCGTATTGCTCTTGGTGTGCTTGGCGACCAGCCAGGCGACACGCAGGTCGTCCAGCTGCTCGGTTGTGGGCTTGGCTTTCGTCGGATAAGTCAGAACGTCCGGCTCCCAGCCGACGAGATCACGCTGTTGGAGCAACATGCCGCCGACGATGTGGCGGACGTCATATTCGCTGCGGTCGATCCTGCTGCGGTCGATGGGGCCGGTCTCGATGAGACGCACGCGACTGCCCCAGGTCTTCAGGGTCCGGATGATCTCGATGGCGTCCTCGTTGAACTTCGGTGCCACGATCACTTCCGCGAAGAAGCCGCTGGCGCCGAGGGCCTTCCCGAACCGGCTATACGATTCCATGACGGTTCGCGCCAGCTCGACGTCCACCGCGCGGTTGACCGCGATGATCCCGCCGAATGCGCTGACGACGTCGCCCTCGTAGGCCTTGCGATAGGCGACGCAGATGTCCTCGTCGATCGCGCAGCCGCAGGGGTTGAGGTGCTTGACCACCACCGCGGCCGGCTCGTCGAATTCCTTGGCCAGCTCGAACGCGGCGTTGGCGTCCATCAGGTTGTTGAAGCTGATCTCGGTGCCGCCCGTGAGAAAGCGGCCGTTGCAGATGGACGTCTCGGGGCTCGGCGGCAGCTTGTAGAGGGCCGCGGACTGGTGGGGATTCTCGCCGTAACGCAGGGCCATCTGCCTGGTCATGCTGATCGAGAGTCGCTGGGGGTACTCGATGCCGGCTCGGCCATTCAAATACCGGGAGATCGCCGCATCGTAGGCGGCGGTCAACGCGAAGGCCTCGCGGGCCAGCTCGCTCCGCAACTCGGCCGTGACGGCGCCGCGATTGGCGCGCATCTGCTCGATCACCGTCGCGTACTGGCTCGGCTGCGTGACGATCGCGACGAACTTATGGTTCTTGGCCGCGGAGCGCACCATGCTGGGGCCGCCGATATCGATGTTCTCGATGGCGTCGGCCTCCTTGACCCCCCGCTGCGCCGTCATCACCCGGCCCGGTGCCCCGAGCCGTCGCGGCGAGACCGCATCCGTCATCGAACCGATCCGCCGCTTTTACGACCATATCGAAACCATCCAGGCCCCGGGGACCATCGAGGCCGGCGACATCATGATGGTCGGCAATCATTTCTACATCGGCCTGTCGCAGCG
>CAYQXM010000141.1:0-10698 GCA_964421295.1 uncultured Pirellulales bacterium | reverse complement strand
GCCGGAGGCGGCCCTCGACCGTTTCATGTTCATGATCTACATCGATTACCCCTCGGGCAAGGAAGAGCACCTGATGGTCAAGCAGACCACCGCGGGCCGGAAACAGACGCTCGACAGCGTTATCGACGCCCGGGACATGGTGCTGTTCCAGGAGATCGTGCGGGCGGCTCCCGTCAGCGACCTGGTGATCGCGTACTGCATTCGTCTGGCCCGCGCGACACGCCCGACCGACGCCTCGGCGACCGCGATGGTGAAGAAGTACCTCAAATGGGGCGCGGGCCCGCGCTCGGGGCAGTTCATGACCCTCGGCGCCAAGTCGCTGGCCCTGATTCACGGGCGGATCACGCCCAGCTTCGACGATGTCCGGATCGTCAGCAAGCTCGTGCTACGGCATCGCGTGATCCCCAACTTCAACGCCGAGGCCGATGGGATCAGTATTGAAGGGATTCTCGATGACCTGCTGGAACGCGTGCCGGAGCCCAAGTAGGAGGACCCATGACAGCCTCCACGCGTGAGTATCTCGATCCGATCTTCCTGAGCAAGCTGGCCAACATGGAGCTGGTGGCTCGCTGCGCGGTGGAGGGTTTCTTCACTGGGCTGCACCCCAGCCCGTTCCAGGGGTTCAGCGTCGAGTACAGCGACCATCGCGAGTACCACGCGGGCGACGAGATCAAATTCCTCGACTGGAAGATTTTCGCCCGGAGCGACCGGCTCTACATCAAGCGGTTCCAGCAGGAGACCAATACGACGATCTACATCCTGCTGGACGTCAGCCGGAGCATGGCCTTCGCCGGGGAAGGTGACGTGGCCAAGATCGACTATGCCTCGTTCCTCGCGGCGGCGCTGAGCTACCTGATGCTCAAGCAGGGTGACGCGACCGGTATGGTCCTGTTCGCGGATCGGATCGTACGGCAGGTCCCTCCCGCTTCCCGGCGGACGCATATCAGTCCGATTCTCACGGCCCTGGATCGGCAGACCGTGGTGGGACAGACGCATCTGGCACGTATCCTGCACACGGTGGCCGAGGTGACCAAGCGTCGGGGGCTGATCGTTCTGATTTCCGACCTGCTCGACGAAGGCGACGTCTTTCAGGGCCTGGCGCACCTGAAGTTTCTCAAGCACGATGTCATCGTCTTTCACGTGATGGATCATCAGGAGCTGACGCTCGACTACAAGGGCCTCATCCAGTTCGAGGACATGGAATCCGGCGACAAGGTCCGTGCCTTCCCGCAATCCATCCAGGCAGGCTATCGGCAGCGGGTGGGGGCGTTCCTTAACGACGTAAAGACCACACTCGGCAACGCCGGCATCGACTATTGCCTCCTCGACACCTCCCAGCCTCTGGACCACGCTTTCATCGCCTATCTGAGCAAACGCAGGAGGATGATGTGAGCTTCCTGGAATGGACATTCCTGTTGGGGGCGGTGGCGGTCATCGGCCCAATCGCGGCCCACCTGCTGTCCAAGCCGCGGTTTCGACGCCTCCCCTTCACCATGCTGCGTTTCCTGCGCAGTGGCCAGAAGGAGAGCCACGCCCGCCGCCGGATTCGCGACCTGCTCGTTCTACTGCTCCGTTGCGCGATCATCATCGTGATTGCCATGCTGTTTGCCCAGCCCCTCCTCCGCGTTGCTCCGCAGTCTCAGACAAGACGCTCGATCCACTACATCGCCGTGGATGATTCGACGTCGATGGCTTATCGCGACAGCGCCGGTACACTCTTCACCGCCGCGGTGAACACGGCGGTTCAATACGTCACGGGCGTGTCCCAGGACAGCATTTGTCACATCCGCGGGCTGGCGTCCCGCCGGACTTTCGACAACCTGGACAAAGCCCAGGCCCTGGCGACGCTGCGCCAATTGAAGACGGTACCCCGGAACGCCGATGTCGAGGAGTTCCTGTCCACGGTGCGGCAAGCCCGCCGGGCGGCATCACGCCACGATTCCATCTATGCGGCGGTATTCAGTGATTTTGCACCGAATGTGTTGGCCCAACTGAACCATGTGCGCGAGCCGGCCTCCGTCGAAAACATCCACTGCCACGCGACGGTGGCGGCCGACCCGATCGATAACGCCGCGATCATCGGTGCCGCCGTGACGGATGCCGACCCACCCCTGCTCGACGTCACGATAGCGAACTGGGGTGATAAGGCGCAGAATCGCACGTTGACCGCGCAGGGGGCGGGCCCCGTCACGCATTCCGTTTCCGTGGCGCTCCGGCCGCACGAACGGCGTGTGTGCCAGGTCCCGCTGAGTCACCAGCCTTGCCTGCCGGTGGAACTGACGCTGTCTGCGTCGGATGGGCTGGCGGAGGACGACACCTTTCGAATCGCGGTCTACACGCCGACGAGCACGGCCCCGCGCGTTCTGCTGGTTGGTGGCGACGAGACGTTTCTGTTCGCCACGGCGGTTCACGCTCTGGGCGGCGCGCACTACGAGACGCGGCAGGTGACGGAGGACCGGCTGGCCCTGAGCGATTTTGCGTGGGCCGACGTGATCGTGCTCGGCGCCCCGCCCATCAAGACCACCTGTCGCCCCGCGGATGTCGAGGCCTTTCTCAGCCGGGGCGGCCGGCTCATTTGTTTCGCGACGCAGGCCGGCACGTCGGACACGAGTCGGGCCCTCCTGGAACGGGGACTGCTGCCCGCCCTGCCCGAGAAGTGGGTGCAGACTGTGAGCTACCCGCAAGCCGCCGCGTTGGCATCCGATGGTTCTGGACTGGAGACCGCCGCGGTACAGTCACTGGCCAACTACCGCCTGGACAAAGTCGCACTGAAGGGCTACTGGATCTGCCGGACCGCGCCGCAGAGCGAGTGTCTCTGGCGGCTGGCGGGCGGAGCGGAATTCGTGTGTGGCAAGACGGTCGGCCGGGGATTATCCCTCTTCATCAACACGAGCATCGACGCCTCCGCCGGTCTATTGGCCAAAGCCCAGGCGTGGGTGGCCTTTTGTCAGAGCCTGCTGGGTCGGTCCGAGCGCGTGCGGGGATGTTGCTTCTCCACCACGGAGGCCCCCACGTTGTTTCTGCCCCAGACTCGACCGGCGGCACAAATGTGGGTGCAAAACTGCGACGGCAGCAAGGTTGTCGCCAAGGCACAGGGGACGCTCTTGAGACTGCCCGCGCCGAGCGGCCTGGGCTGGATCAGAACGTTCGACCAGCCGCCGCTCTACGCGGGAATCAATTTGCCCGACGGCGAAACGGAGATCGTCGTTCCGTCGAGCGAAGCGGTGGCCGATGCCGTCAGACGCGCGTTTGTCATCGAGGACCATCGCCAACAGGACACCGCCTCCGCCGAGACCCAGATGCGTGACAGACCCATCTGGCGACTCTTCGCCTGGGCGGCGATTGCCCTGGTGTTTTTCGAGTCGGCTCTGGCCAACCGGCTCAAACGTTGAAAGAAAGGGACATGTCCGCCCTACCGGAAGACACATTGAATGATCTGATCGCCCGGCTCGGCAAGGTCCGCCGGTGGCTCCTGGCATTGGGCGTTCTGCGCACGGCGACGGTGTGGCTGGTGGCCATCCTGTTGTACGTGGACTTCTACGTGGTGCTGGATCATCGCCTGCACTTCGGCCGGACGGAACGTCTGGCGGCCTTGGCGGGGCTGATCGCCCTGCTGGCACTTCTGTCACATCTGCTGTTCCGGACGCTGCGTCGGGATCTGAGCTATACGCGCGCCGCCCGGCACGTCGAGGCCCGGCACAGCTTCGACCAGCAACTGATCACGGCGGCGGAGTTCTACGAGAAAGGTGCCGACTATCCGTATTCGCAGCGTCTGGCGCGGCAACTGGTCCGGCAAGTGGATGAAGTCTGCCGCGATTTCGCTTTCGATTCAACGGTGAACAAGCAGCAGGGATATATTCTGGTCGGCTGCATCGGCTCGGGCCTGATCATCGTCTCGCTGTTCGTTTACGGCAACCTGCAGTATTTCAAGCGGTCCTTGGTGGGACTGGTCAACCCGCTGGCCGCTGTCGAGGCGAGCGTGCCGGCACCGATACCCGCCGCCCGGCCGGTCCCCGCCATCGAGGAGATCGTTGCGGTCGTACGCTCCAGTCAGACAGCGGAGGCGACGACCCGGAAGGTGACCGATCGGGCTCTGGACGTCCCGGCGGGCAGCCAGGTCGAATTGCAGATCAAGGCGACCACGCCGCTGCAGGAGGTGGTGATTGACGGAATTGGGGAAAAGCCGGTGACGCAGAGGCTGAATGGCGCCAGGGATTTTCGCGTCCCGTTCCAGGCCGACAAGCCTCTTTCGCTTTCGTTCCAGCTGCTCAGTTCCGAAGGAGTGACCAACGAGGGCCCATTGACGATGCAGGTGTCGGTCAAATCCGATGCACCACCCGAGTTCAAGCTGCTCTCACCCGATGGGGATTGCCTCGTTACGGACGTGGCGAGCATTCCCATCACGTTCGAGGTCACGGACGATGTCGGACTCGATCAGACGCAGCTCTATTGCCAACTGCCGGGCCGAGAGATCGTGGTGCTGGATAGCAACAGCCCCGGCGGAGCCAGACAGGCGCGTGTGTCCGCTATCCTGGAGCTGGAACAGTACGATCTGAGCGTTGGTGATTGCATCCTGTTCTATGCCAGAGCCAGGGATGTGGCGACGAACTCCCGCCGGGGCGATCCGAACGCGTGCAGCGAAATCTATCTCGTCGAGATTCGCCCCTACCATCAGTACTGGCACCCGCCACAGCAACAGCCGGGCGGCCCCAGCTCGATGCCCGGCGTGTCACCCGAGGACCTCATCACGATGCTCGAGTATACCCGGTCCATCGTCAAGAGAACGTGGACGCTGGCGCAGACCCCGCCCCATGAGCCGCAACCGTATGAGAAGCTTCGGTCGGACACGGAGTATTGTGCCAAGCGCCTGGCCACGATGCGCGACGATCCCGACAATCGCTTCACCGATGAGCAGAGAGCCGCGTTGACGCGCGTCATCGAGCGATACGACGACGTGACATCGGCGCTGGCGGCGAAGGACGCCGGCACAGCGGTCGCCCCCGCGCAGGAGGCTTATCGCCTGCTCCGCAAGTTCGTCGATGAATTGCACATGCAATGGAATCCCCCTGACGAGGGCCAGAGCGTGCCCCAGGAGAAACCGGAGCGGGTGAAGCTGCAGGAACAGCCCCAGTCGCCCGATCAGGACCAGCAAAGGGCGGAAGCCCAGTTGGAGAAGGCACAGAACCAGATCGACGCCCTCGCGCAGCAGGAGAAAGCTCTGAAAGCCGATCTCGCCAAGGCGACGCAAAAGCAGAGTCAGCCGCCTGGAGGGCAGCCGGGTGAGGGCAAGGGACAAGAGACCCAAAGCGCTGCGCAGAACGCCGAGGAGGGAGGAACACCTTCGACGGACGCCCTGCTGCGCATGCTCCAGGCGAGGCAGAACGCCTTGCGGCAGCAGGCGGCGCAGCTTTCGGCGGAGCTGGCCAAGGTGGCGCTGCCGGCTTCGTCGGGTCAAACGGACGCCAGAGAGGCGGCCCGACAGAGTCTCGATCAGGCCGGCCAGAGCATGAAGCAACTCGAGGACAAACTGGGTGAGGCCCGCTACCGTTCGGAATCGGCGGGGAAGAACGAAGCAGAGGGAGCCGATTGGGCCGAATCCGCGGCCCGGCAGTTGACGCAAGCCGGTCAGGCCCTCGCCAAGGCACGGGCCGACGGCAGACAGATGACCGAGGCCGAAAGAGCGGAGGCGATGGCCCGTCAATTGGCCCAAGATGGCGAGACGCTCGAAGGGTCGCTGACTGCGCAAGAGAAACAGGAAATGATGGACCGGCTCAAAGCCGCCGAGCAGATGCTGGAGCGTATGGCCCGGCCCGAGACCCAGACCATCCGCGGCCCCGGCGGAGGCGGCACGACACAAGGCTATACGCGCAACGCCTTCAACAACCCGGGCGAGGCGGCCCGGATGTTGTCCCGGCAGTTCTGGTCGGTGGCGATCCAGGCCAGAAACCGCCAGATGCGCGGAGGTCAGAACGAACCGTCGGACGCCCGTTTCTTCGAGAGTGAGAACAAGTTCTTCGAGGACGCGGCCAAGTTCAAGCCGCAACAGAGTTCGAAATGATATTCGTTGACTATCCGGGACATTTCGTGGCCATGCTGCTGGTGGTGATGGCCGGGGTTGTGACGTTCGCGGCTTTTCGCACGGACCAACTGCGGACGCCCGGCCGGCGCAGGTACGGGCCGTTACTGATGTTGCTGCAGATAGCGGTCATCATTCTCCTGCTGGTCGTGCTGTGGAATCCGTGCCGGCAGCAATCGACTCGCGTCTTTGCCTCGAATGAAGTGCTGACGGTGTTCGACACGAGCGAGAGCATGTCCATCGCAGAGGCCCAGCAGGCGACCCGTTTGGATCACGCCCTCAATGCTTTCACATCGCGCCTGCACCCCAACAATCCCGCCGGCCCCAAGTACAAGATATACGGCTTCGACGCTCACGCCTACCACTGCGGCTCGACGAACCTGCTCCGCCGCTGGGGCGTTCAAACGAACCTGCGCAGCGCCTTGACCGAAATCTCCAATCTCAGATCTGAAATCCCAACTCCGTCTGCGCGTCTCGACGCGCAGACAGGCGTCGCCGGCATCGTGATCTTCACAGATGGCCAATCCCCCGACAAAAACCCGCGGAACTACCCGGTGCTGGCCGATGAGGGGCTGCCCGTGATGCTCGTGGGCGTCGGCGCGCGGAAACCGTTCACGGATATCGGTGTCGCCTCCATCGACGCCCCGGCGCGCGTCTGGCTGAAATCCGAATACACTGTCGCGTCCCGCATTACGCGTACCGATCCATCGGACGACGCCGTGGTGGTCGAGTTGCTTTGTGATGGGCAGTCCGTGGAGAGCTGCAGTCTCGACCCCGGGCAGTTCGCCGTCGGCTCAGGCGAGGCGCAAGTCGAGTTCAAAGTCCCGGCCGGGCAACTGGGGGCACACGTTCTGAGCGTCCGCGCCGCACCAGTCAAGGAGGAGGTCACCACAGCGAACAACAGCCGGGCCACGACCATCGAAGTCGCCCAGGAAGAGCCCCTGAAGGTGCTGCTGTTCTCGCAGTGGGCCAGTTTCGACGTCGGGAAGATCCGCCAGGCGCTGGCCTGGAACAAACGCATCCACCTCGACTTCGGCCTCGATGTCGTCAAGGATCGGCGGCTGTCCGGCACATTCGAGAAAACGGGCGGCTATGTCAAGCTGCCCCGCACTGACGAGGAGTACTTTCAGTATGATGTCATCATCCTGGGACCGTGCGACCTCAGCCAGTTCACGGCGGAACAGTTGAACGGCTTGTTCCGCTTCGTCGTCGAACGCGGCGGCGGGCTGATGTTGCTGCCGGGACCGACCGTGACGTCGCTGGCCGCCTGGCAGGACGAACGCGGCAATGCCCTGCTGCCGGTGCTCCTGAAAGAGACAGAGCCCAGGCTGTGGCCTCCCCGGCCGGACGTGGCAGAAGTGACATTCGAAGCCGAGGTGGGCGGCGTTTTCGATCCCAACGCTTTCGATGCGCAGGAGCGGTCGCTGAGCCCCTACTATGACGTTGCGACCGTCAAGCCCGCCTCCAGCACGCTCGCCACCATCGGCGGCGCCCCGCTCGTGGCCATGCAGCGTCTGGGACGCGGCCGGGTGTGCCTGCTGAACGCCGTCAAGCTGTTCCGACTGTATCGGGAAGATCAGGAAGGAGGCGCGCTGACCCGCGTGCTCTCGGACCTGCTCGTGCCACTAGGGCAAACCGCCGCCCGGGGGTCGGGGATCGATCTGTTCGTCGAGCGGAAGGCGGAGAATCCTCGGCGGGCGGTCTTTACGGCCCGCATCCTCGACAAGAGCTTCCGTCCGGCCGAAGGCGCCAATGTACTTCTGTCGCTCGGTGCGGAGATTGTCGTCATGAGACCGATGGGAAAGGGTCGGTATGGCGCCGAGCTTGACATCGGCCCGGCCCAGTCCGTGATCGCCCGCGTACAAGCGGAGTCGAGCGGCGCCTTCCTGGGCGAGCGTACGGTGGTCGCGAATCTGCCGCCGGTCCAGGATGAGATGTCCGATGTCCGGCTCGACGAGGACTTCCTGAGGGCCCTCGCGGCCCAAACCGGCGCCCAGTACGTGCACATCGACGAGTTGGACGACCGTGCGGGCGAGGCGTTCCAGGCCGGCCGGCAGGTCGGGACGGTGCAGACGATTCGCAGCGCCTGGCCGACTTGGTCGCTGTTGGGAATCGTGTGTCTGTTGCTGGCGATCAAGTGGTTCTTAAGGCGGGCTATTGGTTTGGTGTGAGGCAGACGATGACCATTTTCAAAACGATTGCATGTGTGATAGGGCTGAGCTTCGTGGGGACGCTGTGCCGGGGCGAGACGGCTGCCATCCTCGTGGGCGGCATCAGCAAGGACGCCACGGATCGGGCCGCCCAGGATCAAACGCGCGCCGAGTTGCAGAAGTACCTGCTCACCAAGGCCAAGAGCGTGCAGGTGGCATCCACGGCGACAAGCGTCAAAGAGGCGTTCGACAAACTCGCCGGCACGATGGGGCCGCAGGACAGGCTCGTCTTCTGGTATGTCGGCCAGGCCAACGCGGCCGGGGGCAAGCTCCGCCTCAATCTCGCCGGTCCCGACGTCACGCAGGATGATTGGGCGGCGTATCTGGCCCGCGTCAAGACCGGTACCGTGCTGATCGTGCTCGACTGCCCCAATGCGGCTCTGGCGGTCAAGACGCTGAGCGGTCCGGGGCGGGTCATTTTGTGTGCTTCGGCGCCGGAGCAATCGTACGGCACGCAGTTCAGCCGGCACTTCCTGCCCGCCCTGAGGGCGAGGGAGAGCGACACGGATAAGGATGGGCGGGTCTCGGTGCTCGAAGCGTTCGCCGCAACCGCCCGGCGGATCGAACAGTGGTATCGTGACAAACAGATTCTTCCGACCGAGACGCCCTGTCTGGACGACAACGGCGATGGCACGGCCGGCGTGCGACCGTGGAATCGTGCCGAGTCTCTCGATGGAGCGGTGGCGACGAAGCTGTTTCTGGACCTATGAACCGACGACAGTTTCTACAGTGGACAGGCAAGACGATTCTCGCCGGCGCGGGTCTTTCACGACTCGTTGCGGCGGCGGACGTGGATATCGTGTCTGCGGAGCCGCAGATCGACGATTACGACCGCTACGATTTCGTTCTGCCCCGCGTGCAGTTCAAGGAGTTGCCTTACAAGGGTCGGGGCATGGGCGTGGATACCTGGAACGTCCGCCCCGCCGGCGACGGCAATCTGTTGCGGGAACTGTCGCAAGTCATTCGCTGCCGGGTGAAGCCGGTTCGCAATGCGGTAGACTGGCAGCCGCAATATGCCGGCATGGGACAGCTCAACGCCATCGTCACGTTCGATGACCTGGACGAGCTACGGAAATACCCGTTCCTCCTGATGACCAGCGAGAACGCGTTCGAATTGACCAGCCGCCAGAGGGAGAACTTCAAGGACTACCTCAAAGGCGGCGGTTTTCTCCTGATGGACGACTGCGTCGTCGGCACCGGCGGCGATTTCTTCTATCGCTGCGCCTACGAACTGCTGGAGGACGTGTTCGGCCGCGGGTCCGTGCGAGTCATTCCGCGGAAGCATGAGGTCTTCCATAATTTGTACGATATGACGGCCACCGGCCTGCCCTGGCTGCACTACGTGGGCAGCGGCTATCCGCGCACCAGCGGGGGTGGCGCCCCGCATGGCCAGAATCATGGGGCGCGGGGTTTGTTTATCGCAGACCGGCTGGCCGTCCTTTTGAGTTCCAATGACCTGCACTGCGGCTGGGTGGATAGCCGGGGCACGGTCTGGGGCCACGACTATTATCGCCAGGCCATTCAGATGGGCATCAACATCATCCTCTACGCCCTGACGCACTGAACCGGCCCCCCCCGGCTTAGTATGGTTTTTTCTTGCCTTCAGGCGGCCTGCCGGTAGATTATTGCAGGTTCGCTATCCCATTTGGAGAAGTAGCCATGATCGGTAAAGCCATACGACTTGAACGCATCATCAACCGCAACTCGCGCAATACGGTTATCGTCCCGATGGACCATGGTGTCACGGTCGGTCCCATCGCCGGGCTCACCGATATGCGGGCGACCGTCAGCCAGGTGGTGGCGGGCGGCGCCAACGCCATTCTCATGCACAAAGGCATCGTCCGCGCCGGCCACCGCGGCACCGGCCGGGACGTCGGCCTCATCGTTCACCTCTCCGCCGGCACGTCGATCAGTCCCGATCCTAACGCCAAGGAGCTGGTGTGTACGGTCGAAGAGGCCGTGAAGATGGGAGCGGATGCCGTTTCGATTCATACGAATATCGGCGCCGAGACCGACAGCGACATGCTCCGCCAGTTCGGCATCGTCAGCGAACGGTGCTTCGAATGGCAGATGCCGCTGGTGGCGATGGTCTACACGCGCGGACCGAAGATCAAGAACGAATACGACGTGAACAACGTGAAGCTCGCCGCCCGCATCGGCGCGGAATTGGGCGCCGACATCGTCAAAGTCGTCTACACCGGCAGCCCTGAGTCGTTCATGGAAGTGGTCAAGGGTTGCCCCGTCCCGGTCGTGATCGCGGGCGGTCCGAAGATGGACAGCGACGAGGACATCTTCCGGATGGTCGAGGGCGCCCTCAAGGCGGGCGCTTCCGGAATCTCGATCGGCCGCAACGCCTTCCAGCACAAGACCCCCGAGAAGATGATCCGGGCGCTGTGCCGCATGGTTCACGAA
>CAYQXM010000140.1:0-10782 GCA_964421295.1 uncultured Pirellulales bacterium | reverse complement strand
GATCTTGGCCGTGATGATCTCATCCGTGTTGTACAGGACAATGGCGTTGTCGTTGTTGTACTGAACGTCCACCTGCGCGTTCTTCATCCGTTTCTGGGTGACGACGATGTCCCGGCTGTCACCGATGTACAGCTCCATCTTCTCGCCCACCGGGACCATCGGCGCATTGTCCTCGCCCAGGAAGATCGTGCTGTTGTGGCCGTCGTCCTGGAAGATGCGGGCCTTGCCGCCCCACAGGGCGAACTTGCCCAGGGTGCCATTGGCGTCGTTGTAGATGCGGTAGCTCACCGGAATGCCGACGTTCTGCCCTTCCACCTGGCTCGGGTCCCACAGATGCTCCGGGATCTTCTCCGAGTCCCACGTCCAGACCTTGCGGACGGGCACCTTGGGCTCCTTCAGGAACAACACCTGCTTGGTCTCCTCATGATCGATGCCCTGCTCGAAGGCTTCGCCGTAGTCGAGCAGGATGCGGGCCTTGGCGAAGTCCTCACCCGAGAAGTTGCGGAGGACCACGAAGCTCTTGAGATCGACCTGCGTCTCGGCCTTGTCCGCGATGGCGGTGTAGGTGATGAGCCGGTCGATATTGCTCAACAAGTAGCTGATGCGGACGTTCTCAGCGTAGTCGCCTCCCGAGCTGATCTCCCAGACCAGCGCCGCCTCCCCCGGCGGATAGCTCACGTTCAGCAGCGTCACGGCGTCGGGGTGATCGATCACTTCCAGCCGGATCGAATCCTCGTCGATCTGCACGCCCTTCCACGAGAAGTCCACCTTGTTGAGCCCCTTCTGGAGCGTCAGTACCCGTTCCTCCTCGATCAGCGTCGCATTAGGATTGTCCAGCCGAATGACCGTCGCCGCCCGTTCCGGCAGCGCCACCAGCTTGATTCGCGCCTGGGCGACCGCGGCCACGAGTGACAGCGCCAACATCGACATCAATACTGTTCTTTTTGCGTTCATGTGTAAGTCTCCCGAAAACTCAACGTGTATTACTTTGTTGTGCTCTGGTAAGAGCTTCTTCCTGTGTCCCTCGATATATGGTGATCGTGTACGTGAACACCTGCTTGCTTCGCGGCTGGATGTTCAGCTTGAAGCGGGCGTGGTTGATGTCGTACTTTTCGTAGGCTACGCCCGTGCCGGCGGTCGTCAGCTCCCAATATGTGCTGTCGAAGCCGCGGGTGATTTCGACATCGATGGGTAGCGTCGAGGCGTTGGACGCTTCGATCTGCCATTTCTGGATGTCCTTCCAGCCCACGATGTCGCCGTGACTGTCGAAGAGGTAGCCTTCCGTGCGTTCGTCCATCAACTTGGGCTCGACCTTCACGAGTTGAGCAGGCCCCAGGTCCAGCTCGATTTCCTCGCCCACAGGGATGTACTTGATGTGCGTACCGCCTACGTAGGCAAGGTGCTTCTGGCCGTCGGTCTGACCGTATATTCGGACCATGCCGTCCGGGATGGGCGTCGTGCCCAGCTTGTGCTCCGTGTCGTTCTTGAAGGACAGGAACCGCACGGCCTCGTCGCCGAAGCGTTCCTCATCATACTTATAGAGGTTCTTGACCGGGATGTCGTCGGTCTTGAACGACAGCAGACGCTTGCCCCATTCGTTGGGAATGGTCTCGCTGCCTTCGATCGTGTAGAGGAAGTACTCGCTAAGCCCCTCCTTCTGAACCTCCTTCGGTTGCTCAAGACCAGCTTTGGTCCGAACGAGATCATCCTCACCTTCGACTTCCTGGTCCTTGAATAGGTCACCAACTAGATGAAGAGCCCTGAACCTAGAGCTAGAGCGAGAAGGAACGACCTCAGGTCTACCATAGGGATACTGACGGATAGCCAATCCGCCGATCTGGTCGAGCATGTGAATCCGGCCGACGATCAGGCGGGTCTGGGCATTCTCGTATTCCTCGCCGCTGTGGTTGTCGACGCGGACGTAGCTCTCCAGCCGCATCGTTTTCTCGTCCTGTGAGAGCGTGCCTATGTAGAAGGCCCGCCAGGCGAGGCCGCTGGTGAAGTACGTCAGCTCGAACGGCACCTGGCCGTCCAAGTCCGAGTGAATCAACCACCGACCCAACTCCCTGAGCCGCGGCGGGAAGACCAGTTGCTGTACTTGGACCTTGTCCTTCTGCTCCACAGGCGATAGCTCAATGGACGTCGGATCGATCAGTGTGTTGGCCCACATGAATTGCAGCCAGTTCCAGCCTCGCTTGAGCGTGAGGTTGCGTTTCTCCCGCACGAGCGTCAGGTCCGCCGAGTTGTAGATAGTCAGTTGCACGTTCTCGCGTCGCGGCAGCACGACCAGCTCGATGGCGCTGGCCGGTGCAAACGGCGGCGACTCGACAATCTGGGCAACCGGCGTCATCGCACCCGCCGGAGCAGGCGCAGCGGCACTCAACGACTCTATAGCGGTCGCCGCGCCGCCTCGGATCCCCATCGCCAGAGTCGGTGCCTCCGCCCTTGGTGCTGGTGCATCCGCCAAGCTCTGTTCCGGGCCAGCAACATCCTTGGCGAAGTACTTCGTATCGGTCGGTTGCCGGCGGTCATTGTTCGAGATCAGCAGCAGTGTACACCCGATAACAATGGCCGCCGCAAGACCACTGAGCCAGAACCTGTAACAAACCAGGGAGTCTGTGCCGGCCGCCGGCGTGGCGGCGAATTGTGCCGCCCGCTCGATCAACGCGGGCGACGGCTTGATCTCGTCGCGCAGCAGGTCGAGTGCGGCAAACTTGCGTTTGAGGGCGTCCAGCCTGCCCCGGCACGATTCGCATCCAGCCAGGTGCGCCCGCGCCGACTGCAACGCCGGCTCGGGGGCCAGGTCGTACGCGTAGTCGATAAGTTCTTGTTCTGTAAGATGTTCAGTCATTTTGTCACGCCGATAGATCGGGGAGTCTGCGGGCCAGCGTACCGAGGGCACGCGACATCTGGGTCTTGACGGTCCCCACCGAGCAGCCCAGGACCTCGGCCACTTCCTGGTAGCTGAGCTGCTGATAGTAGGCGAGGATCAACGTTGCCTTCTGCTTTTCCGGCAGGGTCTCCACCGCCTCCCGCACCTGCTGCTTTTGTTCCCGTTTGACGCTATCGATAACAGGATCGCTGTTTTTATCAGCCATTGCTACTGCGCCGGCACAATCTCCGTCGCAGTCGTCGCCCTGGTCGAGCGAGACGACCGTCAGGTGTTTCCGCCGGCGGAGGTGGTCGATGGCGGTGCGGGTCGCAATGGCGAAGAGCCAGCCTTTGAAGTGGAGGCCGCGGAACGTGCCCGCTTTCTCGTGGACCCGTTTGAAGGTCTCCTGGAAGAGGTCCTCGGCCTGGTCGCGATTTCCCGTCATGTGGAATAAATACCCCAGCAGGCCGTCCGCGTGCCGCCGGACAAGCTCTCGAAACGCTGCGCGATCACCCTCAAGGTGTGCGTTCAGCAGGCTTTCGTCTGTCAATTCCATCAAGGCCACAACTCCAACTACCGGTAGAGACGAGGGACCTCGCCTCCCGGTTGACAGGAATCGCTCCGGCGAAGTTTGATTTCTGATGTATGATCTCTGATGTGAATCGACAATGCGGACTTCAAATCAACAATCAAACATCAAAAATCAAACATCTACAGCAAGGCTGTCCAGCCGCCGTCGACGTAGAAGATTTGCCCGGTGATGAAAGCCCCCGCCTTCGAGGCCAGGAGAATCGCCGTCCCGACCAGGTCCTCCGGCTCGCCCCATCTTGCCAGCGGCGTCTTCGAGATCACCCACCGATCGAACTCCGCATCCGCTTCGAGCGACGCGGTCAGGTCCGTCCGGATGTACCCGGGGCCGATGGCATTGACGTTGATGCCGTACCTGGCCCACTCGACCGCCAGCGTCCGAGTCAACGCCAGGAGTCCCGCCTTGCTGCAGGCGTACCCCGCCACGGTGGGCCGGGCCGCGTGGCACATCAGCGAGCCGATATTGGTGATCCGTCCCGGCTTGCCCTCGCTCTTGCAGTGCCGGCAGAACGCCTGCGACAGCGCCATCGCCGCCGTCAGGTTGACCTCCATAACCCGGCGAAACTCCTCCAGCGATGCCTCCTCGCTGGGTTGACGTGCCGTCGTCCCCGCTGCATTGACCAGAATATCGACGCCCCCCGCCGTCTTCACGATTCCATCGAACAGTCCCGCAATCTCCTCGACGTTCGCTACATCGAACGGAAAAGCCCAGGTCCGCTGTCCCGTCTCGGCTTTGATCTGTTTACAGGCCGCATCGAGTTGCTCAGCGTTCCGTGCCACGAGTGCCACATCCGCCCCCTGCCCCGCCAACCCGCGGGCCAGCGCCAGTCCAATGCCCCGTCCGCCTCCGGTGACGAGGGCGACTTTACCGTTCAGACCAAACATGCTGGTTCCCATGCGATTCAATAGAGCACAGCCGCGTCCCCCTGGCAAGACGGTATGAGGCAGAATGCCCTTTCGGGGTTTGGGTTGCGGCGTTATGCTGGTGACTCGCATGGACACCGACGGCCGCACGCACATTCGATCGGACACCGTGGCTTTGACCGAGGCCCAACAGCGTCAGACCCTCTCCAAAGTCACGTGGCGACTCCTGCCTCTGCTCTTTCTCTGCTACATCATCGCCTACGTCGACCGCATCAACGTCGGCTTCGCCAAGCTGCAACTCCGCGAGGCGCTCGGCGTGGACGAAGCCGTCTTCGGCAGCGTCTACGGATTCGGGGCGGGCCTCTTCTTCATCGGGTACTTCATTTTCGAGGTCCCGAGCAATCTCATTCTGCACCGCGTCGGCGCCCGCATGTGGATTGCCCGCATCATGATCGTGTGGGGACTCATCTCCGCCGCCATGATGTTCATCTCCAACGTGACGGTCTTCTATGTCATGCGGTTTCTGCTCGGCGCCGCCGAGGCGGGGTTCTTCCCGGGCGTGATCCTGTACCTCACCTACTGGTACACGGCCCAGGAGCGCGCCCGCACCGTGGCACTGCTGGCCGCGGCGGGGGCGATCGCGGGCATCGTCGGGTCACCGCTGTCGGGCCGGATACTCGAATTGAACGGCCTGCATGGTTTGGCCGGCTGGCAATGGCTGTTCCTGCTGGAGGGCATCCCGGCGGTACTCATGGGATTCGTCATTCTCCTGGCATTGCCCAACCGTCCCCAGCAGACCGCCTGGCTGAGTGACGCGGAGCGGACGTGGCTGGTGAAGCGCCTCGCCGACGACGCGGCGAAAGCACAGACGCGCGTCCACTGCCGCCTGATCGACGCCGTCACCGACGGTCGGGTCTGGCTGCTCATCCTGATCTACTTCCTGCTGAACGTCGGCGGCTACGGCTACGAGATGTGGCTCCCGTCCATCATCAAGGGTTTCTCGGGCCTGCCTCCCGCCCTGGTCGGCTGGCTCAACGCGATCCCCTACTTCGTGTCGGTCGTCGTCATGGTCGCCGTCGGCTGGCACTCGGACCGCACCGGCGAGCGGCGCTGGCACGTGGCGATAGCGTCGGTCGCCTCGGCCGTGGGCTTCTTCCTGGCTGCGTATTTCAAGAACCCCTACCTCGCCATGGCCGCCCTCACGCTGGCGCTGGTCGGCATCAAGTGCGTCATCGGCCCGTTCTGGGCGATGGGCACGGCCTTCCTGAGCGGCACCGCCGCGGCGGGTGGCATCGCCCTGATCAACTCGACCGGCAACCTCGGCGGCTTCGTCGGCCCCTACCTCGTCGGCAAGATCAAGGACCACACCGGCAGCGACGTCACTGCCCTGCTCGTGCTGGCTTTCGCCCCTCTGCTGATGGGACTGCTGGCCCTGACCGTCCGAACCCGGTCGGCCCACGCGCAAGTCCCGACGTCCCAGCCTCCTCAGGATCAGAGGAATTGACGACCGGGAAGTTCCCGGCCGGTGGCGATGCTTCTGCCTCAATTCGCCTTGCTTTGTCAGAGCCCGGAATGCATAATGTACAGAGTCAGGTTCCCATCGCTGGACGATCTGAGGAGCAGATGACGTGTGCGTGTGTGGTCCAGCCGAAGCAGGAGTGTGACACAGCGGGGAGGATCTCATGGGTTTGATTGGATCCGTGCTGGCCTTTGTGGCGACGCTGATGCCGCCATCTATTGCGACGGAAGGAATCAGGGGCCAACTCGCCAACCCGGGTTTTGAGAATCAACCCGTCAAGAGTGTCTTCTTCTTCACGGGCAGTTCGCGGAACGGCGTCCCCTTCTACGAGTACACTCCCTCGCCGAATACCGGGCTGTACACCATTCATCCATCGGACGCCCGCCACCTGGAATGGTCGCAGAGCCAGGCGAATCGCACGTTCGCCGTCGATACGATGATCGACGCCGGGGTCAATGTCATCAACATGTCTTACTGGGGACCGCGAGGCACCGACAACTGGGCCTTCTGGGCTCCGATGCAGACCTCCACGTTCTCTCACGACGAACTCTTCCAGGCGACCATCGGCAAGGAGATCCTCATGGCCCCGTACGTCGAGGCCTGTGCGGCCACGTCGAACTCCCCCGCCTTCTCCTTTCTCGACGACTTCCCGGGGTCCGCGAACGATCCCTCGCCCCTGCTCGTGGCACGCGTCAGCGACCTGATCGACCGATACCTTCTTCATCCGACGAATCGCCAGTGGCCGAGCAAGTGGGCACAGGTCTATGACCGCCTGGGCGAGAAGCGATACCTAGTGTGTATCATCCAGGTGGCGTCCAATCAGCAGGGTCTCACGGATCAGCTATTCGCGGAGGGGTTCGACCGCGCCGCGGACCGGATCTATCAGCTTACAGGCGTGCGTGTTGGCTTCGCTTTGGATGTGATGCCCCCCGGGACCTATTCCTGGGCCGGCTTCCTGCCCTCCGCCGAAAACACCGGGCCGTGGCTGGCGAGCCAGTCATCCGTCCTCGCCATTCAGTCTTACTTCTCCGGGCATTCCATCGGTGTGAACGACGAAGCCACGATCCTTCGATGGAAACAGCAATTCGCCTCCAAGTGGATCAACACGGGCATTCCGTTCATTCAGGACATTTCGCCGGGCTACGATGCGCACCTTGTCTTCCCCGGCCCTCACCTCTTCGGTAATACCGCCACCTGGCGGGATGCCCAGAGCGACCTGGTCCGCAAGCTCAAGTGCCAGGGCGTGACGTTCACCGCCTGGAACGGCTACACCGAAGGCTATGCCGGCGTTCCGACGGCCGAATACGGAGACGCCGCCTACTGCTGGGCCCGCGACGTGTTCCGGAACTTCACCGTCGAAGGGCGGCACCCGCTCCCCGGGCGGATCGAGGCCGAGGACTATGAGCAGATGTCCGGGATCGAGAAAGGCGTTGCCGAGGACGACGGCGGAGGTTTCTATATCGGCTGGCTCGACGAAGGCGACTGGCTGGACTACCAGATCAGCGTGCCCGCCGACGATGAGTATCTTCTTCGCATGAGAATCGCCGCCGTCGATTCATCCGGAGCGGGTCAGATAGGGGTCGCAGGCACGACCGTTATGTCCCTTTCTATTCCCTCCACGGGCGGCTGGCAGAGCTGGCGCACGGTCGAAGCATCCGTTCCTCTGCAGGCCGGTGACAGGACCCTGCGCTTGCAGGTAACCGGCGCGGGTTGGAATGTCAATTGGCTGGAGCTCGTGCGTCCGGCCGACCTGGACTATCACCATCTGCCCGGCCGAATCGAAGCGGAAGAATACGAAGACATGGTGGGCATCAAGACAGAGATTGTCCTCAACGAGGACCTGGGATTCAACGTCGGCTGGTTCGACGCCGGAGACTGGCTGGAGTATCTGGTGGATGTAAACGAGGCAGGCCGTTACACCGCATCGCTGCGAGTGGCTCTCGACAACGCCTTCGCCGGCAGCCGTGGCCGACTGGAGATGGACGGCGCCACGCTGTGGGCCTTCACGGTCCCCGGCACCGGGGGCTGGCAGAGTTGGCAGACCATCTCCGGCCCGGTCGATCTCTCCGCCGGCAAGCATCGGCTGCGACTCTATATAGACAAAGGCCCCTGGAACCTGAACTGGATGGAATTCACGATGACGCCGGGACGCCGAGGGTCGCCATGACCGCTGATCACTTCAAACTTCACACTTGAAACTGCGAACTCCGCATCACCCGCCCTGTTGACCGAGGATTTCCCTGAGAATTCGGGCTCGTGCCTTGGTATCACCTTGCTGGATCTTATCTGCCTTGACTTTCCGGATCGCTTCCTTCAACGCCCGTTCCAGGATCACGAAGTCACACAGACACGCCGCCCTGCAGAAAAAGCTCCGCGACCGCCCGTCGTCGAAGTCCGCGATCATCTTCTCCAACAGCTTGATTCGCTTCTTCTGCAGAGTGACGAACTCCCTGATCCCATGCTCCTTGATGAACCGCAGGTTCGACATGACTTTCCGGTACGATGGATAGGAGGACGACCCCTCCAACTGCTGATATTCCGCCTCCGTCTTGAACTTGCCGCACGGGAACTCGGGACATTCACCGCAGACCTCCAGTCCCCTCGTCTTGACGCAGCACGTGATAAACGAGCACGACGGATGCTTCTGGAAGAACCCCGCCCCCGCGCACCCCGGACACCGCGACGCCCCGCGCGTGTAATACCGCGGGCACATCCCGCAATCCAACCCGCACACAGCGATCGTTGGGTACTTCTTCACGGCAGGTTCCGCTCGTTTCATGCGTCCGGCCCTTATTCAATACCGGTCTCACTTTGCGACGAAGCGAATTCCGGCGCTCTTTTACTCCAGAATCGCGCCGGTATCAACCACGAAGTTATCCAGCCAAGCGTCGCCGGACGAAAGAGTCGTGCCGTTGGAGTTCCCGCCGAGGAGCACGTGGAGCGGTTTGCCACCCCACTGCTGCTGGAACACGGCGGTCGAGGTACGCCAAGCATTCTTGGCTCCGTAGCCGACGAAGCTCCGATACAGGAGATTGTTCTGAGCATCGTACGAGAGGTAGAGCGTCCCCGAAGCCGCCGCCCGAGCAGCCACCCACGACCCCCAGCTACCTGCAACAGCCTGTCGGCCTGTGTAGATCAACCCACCATCCTGACAGCCAGCCGCCATATCCACATACTGACTCAAGGGGGCATTCGGGTCGGGCACCAATCGCATCATCACATAGGCCTCCCCGGCGGTCTTCTCGCTGAAGTGGAAGTCGACCTTCATGGAGAAGTCCTGCGTCGGATCGATTGTCCAGCCCTTCGACACGTAGAACGCGTAGGTGCCGGCCGGCTCCCCCGGCGCATTCAGCTCCAGTCTTCCATTGGCCTCCTGGACGCACAACTCGGCCGCACTGGGCTCAAATGGTTGCCACTGTGGTTCCGCTTTCCCGTCTTCGAAGTCATCCTTACCGAGTACAGGCTCGGCCGGCTCGTCGGGCTCAGTCGCCGGGACGGGCTCCCACCACAGGCGCGGATAATCCTTCGCACGCACCACCCAAATGTCCTTCACGCCGTTGGCGGTCTCGCCCACCAAGTCCCAGCCGGCCACGGCGAACGTGCCCGCTTTCTGCATCAGGGCCGTATCGAGGCCGGTCCCGCCGTCGCTGGTGGTCCGGCCGCTAGTATGGGTATCCCAGAAGCATTGTCTGATCGCACTAGGCATTCCGGTGAGACGGGCGCAATCGAGCCCGATGAGTCCGCCAGCCTGGAGCCTTCCCGTGACCTTTCCGGTCGAATAGCAGTTCGTGACAGTGCTAGCCCACGAGGTGCATCCCACCAATCCGCCCACCTGACTGTCCGCACTGACGGTGGCCGTGGAGTAGCAGTCAGATATGGTGACATCGCAGCTCCCGGCGAAACCACCGACGGTTCTGACTCCTGCTACGGTGCCGCCGGAGTGACAGGCGGACGGACTTTCGTAACAGACTCCGACCAGGCCACCCACCGACTCGTTGCCTGTGACAGTTGCGGTCGCCCAACACCGCTCGAGCGTGCCCCACATGTATCCGGCCAAGCCGCCCACGACGTCGCCGCTGCCCGTAACGCGGCCGGTCGCATTGCAATCGGTGGTCAAGGTGCAGCAACAGCCGAAGAGGCTGCCGACACACTTGCGGCCCACGACGACAGCATTCCGGACGTAGCAGCCGGAGACAGTCGCTTTGCAGTCACCGATCAAGGCGCCCACCCAGTCACTGTTGGGGGCCGAAACATTCGGATCGATGAGGCCGAGATTGCGGATGACGCCCGGCTCGTAGACAAATCCGAACAACCCGACGCTTCCGGTGCCGTCCGTACGCGTGTAGGTGAAGTTCGAGATCGTCTTGCCATTGCCGTCGAAGACGCCCCGGAAGGCCCCCTTCCAGTTGAGACCGATGATCTGGAACGTGCTGCCCTTATAACCGCTGAGGTCGAGGTCGGCCATCAACCGAAAGCACTTGTCCCAGTCGCGCGTGTCGGCGCCGATGCTGTTCAATTGTTCCGGGGTGTAGATCAGATAGGGGTCGGTCGCTGTGCCGCTGCCGCCACCGTACTTGCCCCATGCGAATGAACACAACACCGTTGCCATGCAGAGAATCGATGCCGCCCAGACTCGCCCGTTCCGCTCCATATGTCCTCGCCCTTTCGATCGTATGTGCCGCCCTGCGGTCAGGGCTCGGCGTCGCGCACACAGCAAGAAGCGCCGCCCATCCCGCCTTCGGCTGTTCTTAT
The DNA here is from genome assembly GCA_964421295.1 of uncultured Pirellulales bacterium. Classification (GTDB taxonomy): domain Bacteria; phylum Planctomycetota; class Phycisphaerae; order Sedimentisphaerales; family Anaerobacaceae; genus PLanc-01. Next base: position 187 of record CAYQXM010000140.1, on the reverse strand, counting down.
GCACTCCAGTCACCCGTCGCCATCCGACATCACATTGTTGGCGTTTTCCAGAATCCGCGTCTCCGTCGCTACTCGACACAATGAATCATATCACGGCACCGAGACAGGGACAAGCAGAAAACGGAAAGGTGAGGATGCCGGGCGTGTGGAGGTTCTGGGGTGGGGGGTGTGGCTCCCCCGCCCTCGG
>CAYQXM010000139.1:0-10993 GCA_964421295.1 uncultured Pirellulales bacterium | reverse complement strand
AGGTGACCTTCGTGCCGTTGACTTTCACATACAGCTGGCTGGCGGTATTCGCCGTGGCACCATGGAAGAAGACCGTGAGGGTCTTGATCCCGGCCCGGCTCCAATCCTGTGTCGGCGCGAACGTGCGCGTGGCCTCGGACGTGGTGATGTTCCTGTCACCGTAGGCAAACGGCATGGACTGCTTGCCGCCATGGATGATCGCCGTGTCATTGAAGGTGCCGTTGGCCGGCGAGTTGTAGCCGACGACGGCGCCGTTGTCGCTGGTGTTGTAGCCGTCGATCCAGATATTGAACACCGAGTTGGTACCGTCGTTGTAGGTTTCCATGTCATCGACGACCACGTAATCCGCGGTGCTGAAGTTCCAGACCGGGCTGGCCCAGGTGGTCGGGGCCGCGGTCATGTTGACCTCGTCAACTCTCCAGTAGTACTTGGTTCCCACCATCGCATTCGCCGGAGTGAAGCTGGCGGTGGTCGGGGAGCCGGCCAGTGTCAAAGCGTTGGCGTCGGTGCCCAGATAGACATTGTGCGTAGCCGCTTCACGTCCGGCCCGCCAGCTCAGAGCGACGGTCGTCGGATCGATCGCGGTGGTCCCGGTAGCCGGGCTCGGCTCGCGGGCGGCGACTGGGAGGTAGTAGAAGCGCACTTCGCTCAAACCGGTCTGAACAGTGCTCAGCCAGGTGTTGTTGATGGTGATCTTCACGGCCTTGGCGGCCACGCCGTTGAACGCGATGATCGCATTGGCGGCCTGAGCCTCTTCGCCGGTGGCCTGGGCAAACTCGAAATCGCCCAGCTTGATCCATGTCGTGCCATCGGTGGAATACTCGACCACCGTATCCTTGGCGCCGAAACCGAGCGCACTTTCGTACGGACTGTTGTGGTTCCAGACCTTCATCTCGTCCAGCTTGTACAGGTCATCGAAATTGAACTGGATCCAAGCTGGCAAAGTGCTCTTCGACGAGCTGAGCCACATACCCTTGTTGTACACCCCGGCCAAATCGCCTGTCATGTCGGAATCGTTGACGGTGTTGATTGCCGGCGTATTTGTGGCACTGCTGACGCTGGACGCCGTGGCCGTGATGCCCGTCATCTTGTAGGCAACGGGCTCGGTCGTGAAGCTCCACGTATCACCCTTGTAGGTCGTGGCGGCATCCACCGCGTCGACACGCCAGTAATAGGTGGTGCCAAATTCGAGGCGGCTCGGCGGATCGTACGTGACAGCGGTCTGTCCCGCGCTGACCAGCGTGCCTTTCGAATTGGCTTTGGTGGCGTTGTTCACGTCGTCGAAACTGGTCCCGAGGTACACGTCGTAGGACGTCGCAAACGGTCCGGCGTTCCAGCCCAGATTGATCTCGCGGATGATGTCCGTAGCCAGATCGGCAGGGGCGGGCATCGTGGCAATGCCGTAGATCGGGGCATAGCCCGTCATGATCTTCTCAATGTCCGCCTGGGTCAGGGCCGTGTCGTAGATGCGGAAGTCATCCATACGACCGGTGTAGTAGGGGTCCGCCCACTGCGACTTGCCCAGGAAGTTCGCGCTCGTGTTGCCGAGGCTGCTGGTCAGGGTGGTGGCGGTGCTCGTGCCTCTGACGGCGCCATCCAGCCAGAGCTTTACGGTGCTGGTGGCGTGCTCGAATGTCACCACCACATGGTGCCAGCCGGTGGGCAGGACCGCCGTGTCGTTGGTGATCTGTTCATTGCCGTTGGACGTCGTGGTGATGGCGAAACGCACGTTTCCCGTCGCGCTACCCTGGTTGCAGGTGAGGAACATGTAACCCGTGGCGCTGCTGTTGCCGAAGTCCCAGATACGCGTCCAACCCCCGTCCGATCCCAACCAGTTGGTCCAGATCGCGAAGGTGCTGTCGCCGGTCAGGGTTTGAATCAGCGGTCCGATGGGCAAATCGACGTACTGGCTGCTGGAGCCGGTAAGCTGAACGGCCCCGGCGAATTGACCCGTAGCCCAGGTCGGGCCGCCCGTAAGGGCGCCATCCCGACCGCCGCCGGACGAGTCTTTTGCGACCGTGCCGGTCCCGTCATCCATCTTCCAGTATCCGACCAGCGAGGCTTGGGCCACCCCAGCCACCAACAACGTCAACATCGCCAAGAAGATAATCTTCCGCATTGCTATTCTCCTTTAGATTGTCTTTGGTGCAACCAGGCCACCGCCCACACGCAGACGCCGGCCCACGGATCATGCTCGAGTCAACTCTACAATTAGCTCTGTCCCCTCCTTTCGGCCAATAGACGTGAATCACCTGCGAAAAGGCCAGATGGTCTCACGATATGGGTGTTTGGGGTTTGTCTCATATCTGTGTCGGACTACGACCAGAAGGACGGTCCGATAGTATAGCGGTTTGCGCCCTAGCTCCTACTCCACACCTCCCTGATCCACATCCTCCGAGGCTACGCCAGTGGACTGCGGTAGCCCTGGACCCCTGCCGCCAAACATAAAGGCGATTTTATCGGATCGTCCCAGAAAACGCAATAGAATTGCCGATGAATGGCGATGACAAATAGTCGCCATTTTCAGTTGGTGAATCACCTTTTAGCGAACAGGTTCCCCGGAAGCTGTCGGATGATGCCTTTGAGCCGCAGGCTGATCAACGTGGCGTTGACGATCCCGGGAGCCAGGCCGGTCTGCGAGATGATCTGGTCACTGTGCATAGGCTCCTTGCCGAGCGACTCGTAGATCCGCTGCTCGTGACCTTTGAGACCGGCGGCGGAGTCAAACAGGGGCAGCTCGACTCTTGCGGTGGCGTCCCGCGCGCTGGCGGCGGCATGGTCTTTGAGCTGGTCCCCGATATACCCAAGTGCTTCCATCACATCTTCAACGGACTCGACGAGCTTGGCGCCGTCTTTGATGAGCCGGTGCGTGCCCTGGCTCAGCGGTGAATCGACTTTGCCCGGCACGGCCATGACCTCACGGTTGCTCTCCAGCGCCGTCTGTGCCGTGATCAACGCGCCGGAACGTGCTGCGGCCTCTATGACGATCGTGCCGAGCGACAAGCCCGCGATGACCCGGTTGCGGGGTGGGAAGTGCTCCGGTAGAGGTTCCGCCTGAATTGGAAGCTCACAAATGCAGGCTCCGGCCTGACTTATAAGTTCGAACAGCTTGGCATTTTCCGGCGGGAAGACATGAGCCAATCCGCAACCCTGCACGGCGATGGTCCTTCCGCCTGCCGCCAGCGCTCCCTGATGGGCGGCCGTGTCGATCCCTCGGGCCATTCCCGACACGATCGTAAAACCTGATGCCGCCAGCAGATGCGCAAACCTAGCGGCTTGCTCCTGCCCATAGAGGCTGCAATGTCGCGAGCCCACGATCGCCACAGCGAGGTTGTCGGCTTTTGTCAGATCGCCTTTGACGTACAACACGGGCGGGGGATCGTGGATCTGCCTGAGGGCGGCCGGATACCGGTCATCCTCGATGTGAAGCAGCCAGACACCCAGCTTGTCGGCCAGCTCCAGTTCGGCACGGCTGTCATACTTGTCGCGACTCGCAGCAATACCCTCGGCTGTCTTCGATCCGATACCCTCGACTCGCATCAGTTCGCCGACCGAGGCACCCAAGGCTCTGTCGACGGTGCCGAATTGTACGAGGAGCCGTGCGAAGATGACAGGGCCGACGCCGTCAGCCCGAATCAGCTTGAGCCAACTCGCGATACCTTCCGAATTGTGCGGAATCTGTCTCACTCACCGAAACCCGCAATCTCATGAAGCGTCGCACCGTCTTTCTACTGCCGGCCCGATTGCCGGTCAAGGACAAATGCCAGGCGTTATGAAGGAAGTCGCGATGCGTTCGATGAAGCTGCTGTCGATTGGCTGTCTCCTGGTCGGGGTATGTTCCTGTGCCGCCAGGCCGGAACCTGCTGGGATGGGGGCGCGGAGCACCACGCCCTTTGATAGGGACTGGCGTTTCCTGAAGGCCGATGCCCCCGGGGCCGAGAAGCCCGACTTCGCGGACGCCTCGTGGCGGACCCTGGACGTGCCGCACGATTGGAGCATCGAGGGACCGTTCGATGTGAACAATCCAACGCGCGGTGCGGGGGGCTTTTTGCCGGCGGGTGTCGGGTGGTATCGCAAGAGCTTCACGCTCCCGGCCGCCTACGCTCAGCGGCGGGTGTTCATCGACTTCGATGGCGTTATGGCCAACAGTGACGTCTGGATCAACGGCCAGCTCCTGGGACATCGCCCTTATGGCTATGTGAGTTTCCGCTATGAACTGACCGGCCATCTCAATTTCGGGCCGAACCGGGTCAACGTTCTGGCCGTTAGGGCGGACAATGCGCCGCAGCCGGCTTCGCGCTGGTACACCGGTGCCGGCATCTACCGTCACGTCCGCCTGGTGGTCACGGACCCGGTCCACATCGACACGTGGGGCGTCTACGTCACGACGCCGAAGGTCGCTGCCGACGAGACGCTCGTGCATGTCCGAACGACCGTTGTCAATCAAGGCGCCACCGAGCAGCTAGTGACATTGCAGACGACGATTCTGGACCCCGATGGCCGGCCGGTGGGCACGGTGGAAGCGGGGCAGGCCGTGCCGGCGGGCAAATCCCTCGATTTCCAGCAGAATATCCCCGTTCGCAAACCGCAACGGTGGAACCTGGACGATCCGAAGCTGTACCGCGCCGCGAGCAAAATCATCGCCGCCGGAGCCACACGGGACGACGATGTCACGCCCTTCGGCATTCGTGACTTCAAGTTCGATCCCAATACCGGTTTCTGGCTCAACGACAGGAACTTCAAGATCAAAGGCGTCTGTTTGCATCATGACGGCGGGGCGTTCGGCGCCGCGGTGCCGCTGGGTGTCTGGCAGCATCGCCTGGAGGCGCTGCGGCGGCTCGGGGTGAACGCCATCCGGGCGGCTCACAATCCGCCGGCGCCCGAATTTCTCGATCTGTGCGACCGCATGGGTTTTCTCGTGATGGACGAGTTCTTCGACTGCTGGACGGTGAGGAAGAATCCGTACGACTATCATCTCTTCTTCAACGAGTGGTCGAAGATCGACGCCCGCGATGCGATCCGCCGGGACCGCAATCACCCGAGCATCGTTCTTTACAGCGTGGGCAACGAGATCCACGATACGCCGAATGCGGAATTGGCGAAGAGCATTCTCCGCGGTCTTGTGGACGTTTGTCACGAAAACGACCCGACCCGGCCGGTGACACAGGCGTTGTTCCGGCCGAATCAGAGCCGCGATTTCACCAATGGCCTGGCCGACATGCTGGACGTCGTCGGCGTCAACTACCGCGACCGGGAACTCCTCGCGGCCCAGCGTGCGGTGCCGACGCGCAAGATCATCGCCACCGAGGAGAACCATAGTCTCAACAACTGGCTCATGATGCGGGACAACCCGTCGCATTCCGGCCAGTTCCTCTGGAGCGGCGTGGACTACCTGGGTGAATCCCGCCGCTGGCCCGCGGTGGCGGCATCCTCGGGACTGCTCGACCGCACGGGAAACCCGAAGCCGATGGCCTACGAGCGGCAGAGCTGGTGGTCGCCGCAGCCGATGGTGTATGTGACGCGCCGGATCGAAGGGCGAAGGCTCATGCCGACCGATCCGGGATTCGTGCCGCTGGAGCAGCGGCAGACACTGGCCGCCGACTGGACCCCGGCCCAACGCGATGCCCACGGCGAAAAAGTGGAAGTCTACAGCAACTGTGAGCAGGTGGAGCTGTTCCTCAACGGCAAGTCGCTCGGCTCTCAGCCCCGCAGCATGGAGGATTCGCCGTGCGTCTGGCAGGTCTCGTATGCACCGGGGACGCTCAAGGCCGTCGGCAAGAACGATGGACGTGTCGTGGCGACGCACGAGCTGAGAACGGCCGGCAAGCCGGCGAAGGTGGTGCTCGCCGCCGCACGCACGCAGTTGGCGCCGGGTTGGGACAATGTCGCGTACGTCACGGCCCAGATCGTCGATGCCAACGATACGCTCGTCCCGGGCGCGCGAGACGTGATCACGTTCAGCGTCGCCGGCCCGGGTGCTGTCACTGCCGTCGATAATGGGGACAGCACCAGTCACGAGCTGTTTCAGACGGCGCAGCGCAGCGTCTTCCTGGGCCAGTGCGTCGCGATTCTGAAGGCGACCGCCGGCTCAGGGAAGATCACACTGACGGCATCGGCACCCGGCCTGACGCCCGGCTCTATGACGATTCAGGCCGTCGCCGCAGAATAGGGGATCATCCCAAATCGGAGATCTCAGAGCGCAAATATCTCTATACTTCCTGTCGTGCCGCCCGGCGCCGCTGGCCTTCGAGCAGCAGCCGCTTGCGGATGCGGATCGACTTCGGGCAGACTTCGACCAGCTCGTCCTGCTGGATGTACTCAAGGCATCCTTCCAGGCTCATGATGCGGGCCGGCCGGATGCGCGCCGCCTCGTCCTTGCCGGAGGCCCGCATATTCGACATCTGTTTGGCCCGCGTGGCATTGACGGGGATGTCATCTTCCTTGCAGTGCTCTCCGACGACCTGGCCTCCGTACACCTGGTCGCCCGGCTGCACGAAGAAGAAGCCCCGGTCGTACAAGGCGTCCAGGGCATAGTTGGTGACAGTGCCCGTCTCGGTGGCAATCATGACTCCGGCCTGTCGGTCGGGGATCGAGCCGCGCATCGGCTCATATTGCTCGAACGTGTGGTGCATGATCGCCCGGCCCTGGGTGGCCGTCAACAAGCGGGCGTTGAGGCCGAACAGGCCGCGAGAGGGGATCATGAACTCCATGTGCACGTAGTTGCTGGCACTGCTCTTGGTGTCCATCTTGGTCATTTCGCTGCGGCGCGTGCCGATCAGGCTCATCACGGCGCTCTGGCAATCGGCGGGACACTCGATGACCAGCCGCTCGATCGGTTCCTCTTTCACGCCGTCGATCTCCCGGATGATGACCTGCGGTTTGCCCACGCAGATCTCGTATCCTTCCCGCCGCATGTTCTCCAGGAGGATGCCCAGGTGCATCAGGCCGCGGCCGGAGACGATGAATTCATCGGCGGTCTGGCCCGGCTCCACGCGCAGCGCCACGTTGGTCTGCAGCTCCTTCTCCAGGCGATCCTTGATCTGCAGTGACGTGACATACTTGCCTTCCCGGCCGGCGAACGGGCCGTCATTCACGCGGAACGTCATGCTCATCGTGGGCTCATCGATCGCCACGATCGGCAGGGCGGCAGGGGCGTCGGGGCACGCGATGGTGTCGCCGATATCGACGGGGTCCAGCCCGGCCACCGCGCAGATGTCACCCGCCCGAACCTCGTCGGCTCGGCGCTTGCCCAATCCCGAGAAGTCATACAACTGGACGACCTTCTGTTGCGTGTGGGCGCCCTGTTTGTCTATCACGGTGACCGGCTGGGCCTGCCGGAGCGTTCCGGCGAAGACCTTGCCGATGGCCACACGGCCGACGTAATCGGATCGTTCCAGAGAGGTCACGAGCATTTGCAGCGGCTTGTCGGGGTCGACCTTCGGGACCGGAACGTACTTGACGATCGCCTCGAAGACCGGCTTCATGTTCTTGCTGGGCTTCGCGAGATCCATGGTGGCCCAGCCTTCCTTGGCCGAGGCGAAGATCACCGGAAAATCGAGGGCGTCATCATTGGCCTCGAGCTCCACGAACAGGTCAAATACCTCGTTGACCACATCGTGCGGCCGGGCATCCGGCCGGTCCACCTTGTTGACCACCAGAATCGGCTTGAGCCCGTGGTGCAGGGCCTTGGACAGTACGAACCGTGTCTGCGGCATCGGGCCGTCGAACGCGTCCACGACCAGCAGCACGCCGTCGGTCATCTTGAGCACGCGCTCGACTTCGCCGCCGAAGTCCGCGTGGCCGGGGGTGTCGACGATGTTGATCTTGTACTCCTTGCCCCTGCTGTTGACGTACTGCACGGAGCAGTTCTTGCTGAAGATGGTGATGCCACGCTCGCGTTCGATCGGATTCGAGTCCATGATCAGGTCGTGGTTAGCGCCGGCGAGTTTATCCAGGTCTTCCTGCCGGAAGGTGCCGGACTGGTAAAGAAGCCGATCCACCAGCGTGGTCTTGCCATGGTCGACGTGAGCGATAATCGCCACGTTACGTATCAAGTTTGCGTACATCTATCGTGATCCTCGGACCTATCTGAAAAATACTCCCGACTTCTTGACCCTTGGGAGGGTCAAGCCCATCCCCATCGAACAAACATAATATTGTATCGGACGATCCCGCCATTGGCAAGTGGAGGCAGCCACCCATACTGCAAAAATGGCAGGGCAATGCCCACCTTGGATTCCAGCATAGAGCAGCCTAACTCTTTATGGCGCAAGCATATAAGTGCGCCGATTGCTGTCTGGCACGGCTTTTGCAAAACAACGAGCAGCGGCAAGAGAATAGTATGAGTAACGCGAATATGTGGATGAAAAGGAGGTAGAAACATGTGGCCTGAAAACTGGTCGCCATTCTTCGATGTGGAAAAGACCTTGAACGAGATGGATCGGATCTTCAATGCGGTGGGCCGTCCGCTGAACCTGCGGAGTGTGCCCCGCGGCACCTTCCCGGCGGTGAACGTGTATGACCGGGGCCACGAGACGGTGCTGGTCGCCGAGATGCCGGGCGTCCGGGGCGAAGACGTGGACCTGACGGTTGTCGGGGATTCGATTACGTTGCAGGGGCGCCGCGAAGAGCCGCCGGCCGAGAACGAACAGTATTATCGCCGGGAACGCCCGATGGGTTCGTTCACGCGCACGGTGACGCTGCCTACCGCGGTCAATCCCGAGAAGGTCAAGGCCGAGTACCATGACGGCGTACTGCGCGTCACGATGGAAAAGGCCGAGCAAGCCAAGTCGAGGAAAGTGGAAATCAAGAGTTGAACGTGCAACGCCTCCGCTCCGGAGGCGGATAGAACAGATGGGAGGTTGAACCATGGCTCGCAATAGACAACCCAACCTTGCTCAAGCTCAGCCCACCGAAGTCACGCGCCGGGAGACGAAGGAAATGGAGCGGCAGCCGGAGTACTTCCTGCCGACCGTGGATGTCAGCGAAACGCCGGAAGCGTTGGTGCTGCGGTACGATATGCCGGGTGTGAAGAAAGAGAACGCCGAGATCACCGTGGACAATGGCACTCTGACCGTCACCGGCAAAGCCGAGCCGGAAGAGTCCGGCGCGATCCTCTATCGGGAGACGCGTATCGGCGACTACCAGCGGCAGTTTGCGCTGCCGGAAGATGTGGACGCCGGTCAGATCACCGCCGAAATGAACGCGGGCGTCCTGACGGTTCGCATCAAGAAGCCCGAGCAGTACCAGCCCAGGAGGATCCAGATCACCGGCACGTGAGGCAGGGCGGAACGGTTCGGAGCATGACAGGGAAAGCGGCGCTGGCACTCAGGCGCCGCTTCTTGTTTCAAGGATTGATCGCCCGCGGATCGATGGCGGTCTGGTCGCGAAAGACTGCGCCGGACAGATAGTCGGTGAACGTGACTTTGATCGTCAAGGGCTCCGCCAGCGGCTCTGCGGACGCGGGGGCGTCAAACAAGAGCCGATAGCCCGTGGAGACGACGCCGCTGAACCACAGTTTATGCAGAGCCGGCGGTTCGACGGTCCACTGGCCCAGCAGGGCCTGGCCAGTGGGATTATTCAGGTTCCACAACTGCACGTTGACCGTGCCGGCGGCTTTGAAAGCGTCGCCATCTTCGTCATACGGCTGAACGTACACGATGAGCTTCTCGCGTTTGCCGTCCTCGTTCTTGTCGTAGAAGTTGCTGTACTTCGCCACCTGGATGCGGGCGAGCCTATACGGATTGACGCGCTTGTCGGCCGGGATCGTGGACAAAGCCTTGATCTGCTCGCGTAACTGGAAATTCTCGGCCTTGGACAGCTCCAGCTCGCGCGTCACCTCGGCTTTCTGCTGGGTGACCTGTTCCAGCTTGACCTCGGCGGGTTTCTTTCTTTCACTGCCGATTCCGCAGCCGGCCAAAAGCAGGAAAGCGCCGGCGGAGACCAGCACAAGAATTGCCGATTTCCGGTTTTGAATCCGCAATCCGCAATTCACAATCCGCAATGGTGTTGGCCCCCGGTTTTTCACGATCCTTCACCTGCTAGTCGCTGTTCTCCGAACGTGTCTTGACCACTTCCGGCGCCTTCTGGAGGATCTGGTCGGCCAGCCCGTAGGCGATGGACTCTTCCGATCCCAGCCAGAGGTTGCGATCGCAATCCTTCTCGATCTTGGCAGCCGGCTGGCCCGTGTGCTTGGCGAGAATTTCGTACAGCCGGGCCCGCAGCCGCAGAATTTCCTGTGCCTCGATATCGAGATCCGTAGCGGGTCCTTCGAGGATGCCCATGATAAGCGGCTGATGCAGCAGGACGCGGTTGTTGGACAGGAGGAAGCGTTTCTTGGCGTGTCCCCCGGCCAGCAGCACCGCTGCCATACTGGCGGCCTGTCCCATGCAATACGTCGCCACGTCGCAGCGGAGAAACTGCATCGTGTCATAGATCGCCAGGCCGGCCGTGATGGAACCGCCCGGCGAGTTGATGTACAGGTGGATGTCGCTCTTGCTGTCCTCGTTGCTGAGGAACAGCATCTGGGCGATGATCAGGTTGGCGGTCATATCCGTAATGCCGCCCCCCAGGAAGATGATGCGGTCGTTCAGCAGACGCGAGTAGATGTCGTAAGCACGCTCGCCGCGTCCCGTCTTCTCGATTACGATTGGAACTAGTATCTCGTTTGACATCGGTCTGTTTCCTCGGCCACCGTCACTGGGACGATGGAGGTTCTGTCTTGGCGGAATCCTTCTTCTCGCCTTTCTCGCCCGGTTTCTGCTCGGCTTCGTGGAGCACTTCGTCGATCAGGCCGTAGGCCTTGGCTTCTTCGGCGCTCATGTAGCGATCGCGTTCGGTCTCCTCGGCGATCTGCTCGATGGGCTTGCCGGTATGGCGGGCCAGGATTTCATTGATGGTCCTCTTGGCCTTGAGAATTTCCTCGGCCTGGATCTTGATATCGGACGCCTGGCCGGTGACGCCGCCCCAGGGCTGGTGCAGCATGATCTTGGCG
>CAYQXM010000138.1:0-11040 GCA_964421295.1 uncultured Pirellulales bacterium | reverse complement strand
AGTCCTGATCGCCTCGCCCGCGACGAACGAAGACATCACGGTCGTCTACGGCGTCAACCACGACAAGCTGAAGGCCGAGCATATCGTCGTCTCGAACGCATCGTGCACGACGAACTGCCTTGCCCCCGTCGCTTTCGTCCTCAACAACGCCGTCGCCAGGCGTGGCGATGCGGCCGGCTGCGTGACCGATGCCGTACTGGAGTATTATGGCCGGCGGGCGGCCGCGGGCACAGGCCTGATCATCGTCGAGGCGACCGCGGTCGAGCCGGCTGGCCGCACCTGGCCGGATTGTCGCTCACACACGTCTGCGCGATTACTTCGCCGCCGTGCCCCAGCCAGACAAAGTGACCTGCCTGAACGACCTCGCCCCGGTGATCGAACTCTATCACCATACCATACAGGCTGGACAAATCGAGGATGCCGAACGCCTCCTGCATGATAGGCTCATTCCGGCCCCTCTCGTGTACCAGTTCGGGGCTTACGAATTGTGTATTGACATGGTCCGTTTGCTGTTCCCTGACGGCGAAGATTACACACCACACCTAACAGATGAAGGAAGTCAAGCCTTGGCGATGAACTCTCTCGCCGCTCTATACAACCTCAGTGGCCAACCTCGCCGTGCCATACCCCTGCTCAAACGTCAGATCGCCATCCGCGAGAAACAGGGTCTCAAGATGAACGTCGGAATAGGCTTGGGAAACGCGGCCAACTCGCAGATTGCTATTGGTGAACTGCGGGCAGCTGAGGTTAACCTACGCCGACGCATCGGACTGTGTCGAGAGATCGAAGATGACTTGGGGGAGGCAATTGGACACCAGGAACTGGGCTGGCTGCTAGGGTGCCGTGGCGCATACGCGAAGTCGGAAACGGAAATTGCGGCGGCAATGAGGATGTTCAAGAAACGAAAAAACCTGCAGGGTCAAGGTATCAACTGGGCCTATCGTACATTGTGCGAACTGCTTCTTCTTCGATGTAAACCGTCTGTCGCCAAGCACCAGACAGTGATTGAGGGAGCTCGCAACGCACTGAAATTGTCGGAAGCACGTGAGCACAGCATTGGTCGCCCCAATGTAGGACTGGCACTCGGAGGACAAACTTACTCGGAGTTCCTCTTCTTCGAGGGCACCGAGGCCCTGCACCGCTTCAAATACCAGGATCTCACCTTCGCCGCTCAGGCCTCCGCCGTCGCGCTGAAGTCCGGAGCCGCCGCCAACGCCAGGTACGACGACGGCATAGCGGTCTTCACACTGGTCCACGAGGGCCTGATGTTCGAAGCCTCCATCGGAGGCCAGCACATCTCCTACGAACCCCGCTAGCGGCCGCATCCCCGCCTTCCCTGCCCCGCCAGACGTGTTTCCGGCACCCATCCGCCGGATCGGAGAATTCTCACCGGGAATTCAACCGGGTCGATCTCCTACTGTACATATCGTACAGTAGTTGAACGGTGCGGTCTAAACGAGAGGAGGTTCCCTGATCGCGGGAGCCAGGAGAGGAGTCTGCGTATGAGAATCCTAGGGTTGACTTGTGTGTGCCTGTGTGCAGGACTGGTTCTGGCCGGTTGCGAGACTACGCCCAAGAGCAATGTGGCCAGAGCCGATCTGGATCGAGAAGTCCAGACTGCCATCTCCAAGGCCAGGACTCAGGATCCGAGTTTGAACCGGTTCTTCGACTAGTCCGTCGGCTATGCGGTATTCCCGACGGTCGGCAAGGGAGCCGTGGGAGTCGGTGGGGCGTACGGCCGGGGCGAGTTGTCCGAAGATGGAACCATGACGGGCTACTGCACGCTGACGCAAGCCACTGTCGGAGCGCAATTGGGTGGCCAGGCCTACTCGGAACTGATCTTCTTCGAGAACAGAGAAGCTCTGAACCGCTTCAAGTACTGCAATTTCGCACTCTCAGCACAAGCCTCAGCGGTGGCTCTGAGATCAGGAGCATCCGCCAATGCCAAGTACGATGAAGGCGTGGCGGTCTTCACGTTGGCGGAGGAAGGCTTGATGGTCGAGGCTTCCATCGGCGGCCAGAAGTTCAGCTGCGAAGCCAGGTAGCTGCCTGATGTCGCGTCTTAGGCGCGCGGCAACGACAAGCGGTGGGTGACAGTTGCGGGAGCGACTGATCCCCCGCCGCTCAGGGTGCGGAGCACGATGACCCGTCACTCTTGCACCAGGGACGAAATATTAGAAATAATCTATGCATAATGCCCTTTACTTTCTCGCGTGGCCGGGGTATGGTGTCTGTTTATGCCTCGAGATATCAACTCCGTGACTCCTCGATAGGACTGCCATGAAGATACTGCTGATCGCTCCGGCGTGTCCTGAGACGTTCTGGAGTTTCAAGTACGCCTTGCAGGTCATTTCCAAGAAAAGCCTGCTGCCGCCGTTGGGGCTATTGACGGTCGCGGCGCTGCTGCCGCCGGAATGGGACAAGAAGCTGGTCGACCTGACCGTGGAGCCGCTGTGCGACGCAGACATTGTCTGGGCCGACTATGTCTTCATCAGCGCCATGCGCATCCACAAACAGTCCGTGGACGAGATCGTCACCCGCTGCCAGGCACTCGGGACCCGCGTCGTAGCGGGAGGCCCTTTGTTCAAGGCCGGCTATGAACGGGCCCACGACATCGATCACCTCGTTCTCGACGAGGCCGAGGTGACACTGCCGGTCTTCCTGAAGGATCTGGCCCGCGGTTGCCCGCAGTACATCTACGCCTCCGAACAGCGGGCCGATCTGGAGACCACCCCGACACCCGCCTGGGACCTGGCGGACCTGAGCCGGTATGCCGTCATGCCGATTCAGTATTCGCGGGGGTGCCCGTTTCACTGCGATTTCTGCGATATCACCATGCGGTTCGGCCGGCGCATGCGCACGAAAACCAGCGGGCAGGTGCTGGCGGAAATGAACACTCTGTACGAGCGGGGATGGCGCGGTGCGGTCTTCTTCGTGGATGACAACTTCATCGCGAACCAGGAGAAGCTGAAGAGGGAAGTCCTGCCCGCCATGATCGAGTGGATGGAGGCACGAGACTATCCTTTCGTCTGCAACACCCAGGCATCGATCAATCTCTCCGACGATGAGGAGCTGATGCGTCTGATGGTCCGGGCGGGCTTTGACACGACTTTCATCGGCATCGAGACGCCCCACGACGAGAGTCTGGCCGAATGCCACAAATCCCAGAACCGGAACCGCGATCTGGTTGCCAGCGTCCACAAGATCCAGTCGTTCGGTTTGCAGGTGCAAGGCGGATTCATCCTTGGCTTCGATAGCGATACGCCGGCCACGTTCAACCAGTTGACTCGATTCATCCAGAGCAGCGGCATCGTCACGGCCATGGTCGGCCTGCTCAACGCCCCGCCGGAAACGGAACTCTATAAACGCCTGTTGCGGGAAAAACGCCTGCTCAAGAAAATCGCCTCCGGAAATAACATGGACATGTCCATGAACTTCGTGCCCAGGATGAACTACGACAAGCTCATTGCGGGGTACGGCAGTGTCATGAGCAGGATCTATTCACACCCGTTGTACTACAAGCGAGTGACCACATTCCTCCGGCACTACCGGCCCTATCGCCCCGGAAAGTGCAAGCAGGATTGGTACAACATCCGGGCGTTTCTCAAATCAGTCTGGGTTCTCGGCATCCGGACGGAGGGCAGACTCTACTACTGGAAGCTCCTTCTCTGGAGCCTGTTCCGCTACCCGGGTCTCCTCCCGCTGGCCGTTACCCTGGCTGTCAACGGCTTTCATTTCCGTACGGTTTTCGCCCATTACCGCCTCTCCCGCCCACAGCCCTCGTGGGTCCTTGCAGATGCTCCACCGGCCGCCCGGCCGGACAAGCCGATACGTACATTGAGTCGCCACCAGCGCCGCAACGACAAATCGCAACCATTCGAGGATTCCCCTACTGGAGAGGAAATCACTTCTGTGGCTGAGAAAAGCAGCGATTGCCGCTGACGGCTGTTTTCCCGACAAGTGACATCCGAGCCCACGGAGGAGGTGGAACCCCGCATCGTTACGCGAAGATCCTCTACACCCTCATCACCCCGTTTGCCACCTCTGTCGGGACCACCGACGCTACTGCAACCGAAGGTCAAAGACGCGAGGATGCACAAGATCGCGATAGTCGTCCATCCTCAGACGTGCGGCTTTTGCATGCGTGCCGGCCTGGAAGACGATGTGATCGTCTCTCTCCAGGGTCTTGTCGATGACCGTCGGCAGGTTGAAAAGATTGCCGAAAGGCGGCTCCGCTCCCAGTTCGCAATCCGGGAACAGCCCTTCGAAGTCCTGCTCCTTCGCCAGTGCCACGGAATTGGCGTCGAGCTGACTGCGGAGCTTCTCCAGGTCGATCCGGACATTGGCCGGCAGGACGCACATGAGGAATTGTCCGTCGGCCTTGACAATTACCGGCTTGGCCACGAACTTCCCCGATTCATGCTCCGCCGCCGCCAGCCCCTGCGCACTGTAGACCGGCACGTGCTCCGACACCTGGTACCGAACCCCCGACTTCTGCAGATATTCCACGACTTCCATACTGCACCTCCTGGCCCCGCCTGCGCTCTTTACGTGAGAGGCAGTACAGAGGCCGTTCACTTGGATAATCCAGGACTCTGCTATAGTTTCTACCCCCTTTGCCGCCAATTGGTTTCCGATGATCGGTCCGGATTGCCCGCCTTCCTCGCGACGGATCTCAAACCGAAGGGCGATGCGTTTCCGGGGGATCACGACTTTGGACCGTATTCCAAAGGACTCGCAGCCCAGAGTGCTTCCGTGCCACAGCCTGCTGTGCCGGACATGGGCGCGATGGCTACATACTCTATCGTAAAAAGCGTGGATAGAGCTGTCAAACAGTAAAACGTCAGGAGGCGATAAGAGGACGGTTCGTCAATCAGAACTGGTCGAGGAAGCGGAGGTCGTTTTCGAAGAGCCAGCGGATGTCGGTGATCTCGTACTTGCGCATGGCCAGACGCTCGATGCCGAAGCCGAAGGCCCAGCCGGTGTACTTCTCGCTGTCGATGCCGACGGCGTCGAAGACGTTCGGATCCACCATGCCGCAACCGCCCATCTCGACCCAGCGCTGCTGCCCGGTCTTGTCGGTCAGGAGCAGGTCGATCTCGGCGCTGGGCTCCGTGAAGGGGAAGAAGCTCGGCCGGAAACGCCATTGCGTGTCGCTGCCGAAGAAAACGTGGATGAACTGCTCGATGGTCGTCTTCAGGTCCACCATCGTCACGCCTTCATCGACGACCAGCGCTTCGAGCTGGTGGAACATGTACATGTGCGTCGCATCGACCGCATCCGGACGGTACACGCGGCCCGGCGCCACGACGCGAATCGGCGGCTTGGTCTTCTCCATCGTGCGGATCTGAATGGTCGAGGTCTGGCTCCGGAGGAGGGTGGAGTCGTCGATATAGAAGTTGTCCAACGGATTGCGGGCGGGATGCTCCGGCGGGATGTTCAGGGCCTCGAAGTTGTGATATTCGTCCTCGACTTCGGGGCCATAGGAAATGCCAAACCCCATGCGTCCGAAGATGTCCAGCAACTCCGTGATGGTCTGGGTGATCACGTGGGGCTTGCCCATCCGGACGGGCAACCCGGGGAGAGTCACATCGGTCGTGGGACGTTTCACCTTCTTCTGGCTTTGTTCCAGAAAGGTCTTCCGCGCCTCGAACGC
This sequence comes from uncultured Pirellulales bacterium, assembly GCA_964421295.1. Classification (GTDB taxonomy): domain Bacteria; phylum Planctomycetota; class Phycisphaerae; order Sedimentisphaerales; family Anaerobacaceae; genus PLanc-01. The sequence continues at coordinate 5,384 of CAYQXM010000138.1, read as the reverse complement.
ACTCGTGACTTCGCGCTTGATCTTGTTGGCGACCTGTCCGGCCAGAGGCTTCTCCTCGGCCGGGAGAGTGCCGATCTGCCCCAACAGGAGCATGATGGAGCCTTTGCGGCCGAGGTACTTGATGCGGTACTCCTCAAGAGCCTTGAGGTCAGGCACCCGATCAAGTTCTTCAAGAGCCTGCTTACCGAGTTGTTCAAACTGCTCAAGCATAGCCCGATTTGAACGTGACTACTTCGATGCTGCCGCCTGGGCGACTGCGAATACGGCGTCAAACGCCTGGGGGTCGCTGATGGCCATATCGCTGAGCATCTTGCGATTCAGACCGATACCGGCCTTCTTGCAGCCGTCGATGAAGCGGCTGTACATCATCCCGCGCATCCGGCAGGCCGCGCTCAGTCTCGTGATCCACAAACCGCGAAAATCGCCCTTCTTGGCCCGGCGGTCGGCGCGAGCGTAGACCAAGGCGCGATTGGCTGTTTCTTGTGCCTGGCGGATCAGATGCCCGGGCTCGCCGTAGCGGCCGCGGATCGAACGGAAGAGACGCTTGTTCGCTCGGTGTCTGGCGACGTTACTTTTTACTCTCGGCATATCAGCTTTTCCTTGAAAGAAATGTCTATCGGCTTGCTGGCGGCAGCTGATGGATGCCGAGAAGCAAGCGTTCTATACGCCCGGCTCACATGCGGCCGGGCTCCCACGGTATCGATCAGACGTCCAATGCCCGTTTGGTCTTGAGTGCAAACCGGCTGCGCAGAATGCCGGGCGTTCCGATGCGACGACGCCGTTTGGCGTTCTTGACACTCATCAGGTGGCCCGCGCCGGGCTTGCCATACTTGAGCTTCTTCTTGGCGGTCAGCTTGATTCTCTTGGCAATTCCCTTATGTGTCTTTTGCTTCTGCTTAGGCATACGCCCTCACCTCACACAACCATTGTCATCGTTGACCAAACATGGGTAAAAGTAGAAATATAGCTCCTGTACCGCCTGCGGTCAATGCCTTTTTGCACGACTTCACGAAAAAGGGGGACATCCCCAGAGCCCTGTTCCGCAGCCCGGGAGCAGAAATGCCACCGCGTGGTCGCCCCAAAAAGAAAAAAAGAAGCCCCTGCGCCTCCCCCATCGCGTTCATGCACTCATAGACCAGACTCAGGGCGACTTGGCCCGGGGGGCCGACTACTTGGGTACCAGCATCAGCGTGATACGCCGTCCGGCCAGAGCCGAGGGCCGGTCCACCTTCGCCAAATCCTGAAGGGATTCGGTGATGGTTCCCAGCAGATCGAAGCCCTGATCCTTATGGAGCATCTGGCGGCCTTTGAAAAGCAGGCTGAACTGGACCTTATGGCCCTTCTCCAGAAACGCGCGGGCGTGCCCGACCTTGATCTCCAGATCGTGTTTGTCCGTCTCCGGGCGGAGGCGGATTTCCTTGAGCGTCGCCACGTGCTTCATGGTCTTCTTGTGCGACTCTCGGGTGCGCCGCTTCTGCTCGTAGAGCCACTTGCCATAGTCCATGATCTTGCAGACGGGCGGCTCGCTCGTCGGCGCGACCTCGACCAGGTCCAGGCCGGCTTCTCGGGCCCTGCTGAGTGCATCCTCTCGACCGACGACTCCCAACTGGTTGTCTGCATCATCAATCAGCCGCACCGTAGCGGCTTTGATCCCCCCGTTGATACGCAATCCTTTTTTCACTGACTGCACCACCTTGCCTTTCTTAATTAACCATCAAGTGCGGCCCCTCTTCATCCAATTTCGTGTCGGAAGGCGCCGCTGTCACGTCAAAACGTCACGTTTATGTCCTTGGTCGCGATCTTCTGTTGGACCGCGGCCAGGAATTGCTCCACCGGCATCGTGTGACTGTCCTGCTGTCCGCGGAACCGCACGCTGACCATGCCGGATTCGGCCTCTTTGGGCCCCATTACGAGCATATACGGAACCTTCTCGCCGTGGGTTTTGGCGATCTTGGCCCCAATCTTCTCACCCGAGAGGTCCTCGTCGCACCGGATACCCGCGTCGACAAGCTGCCGGCGGACCTTCCGGGCGTAGTCATTGGTCTTCTCGCTGATGGGTAGTACGCGCACCTGCTCGGGCGCCAACCACACCGGCATCGCCCCGGCACAGTTCTCGATCAGAATGCCCAGGAACCGCTCCAGCGAGCCCAGCACGGCGCGGTGGATCATCACCGGGGTTTTCTCGGTGTTGTCCTCATCGGCAAAGACCAGCTCGAACCGCTGGGGCATCGAGAAGTCCAACTGGATCGTCCCCACCTGCCACGAGCGTTTCAAGCAATCGCGGACGTGGAAGTCGATCTTGGGACCATAGAAAGCGCCGTCGCCCTCGTTGATCTTGTACTGAATGCCCTTGTGGGCCAACGCGCCTTTGAGAGCGTTCGTGGCAATTTCCCAAATCTCGTCGGAGCCGATATGGTTCTCCGGCTTGGTCGACAGCTCGATATTGAAGTCCTCGAAGCCGAACGTCTTGTACGTCTCGAAGATCAGGTTGATCACGCCGATAATTTCCGACTCGATCTGCTTCGGGGTGCAGAAGATGTGGGCATCGTCCTGCGTGAACTGCCGGACGCGGAACAGGCCGTGCATCACGCCGCTGGCCTCGTGACGGTGTACCATGCCGAACTCGGCGATCCGCAGCGGAAACTCGCGATACGAGTGCTTGGTCGTCTTGTAGAGCACGCAGCCGCCGGGGCAGTTCATCGGCTTCACGGCGTAGTCGGCGCCGTCGATCTTGGTGAAGTACATGTTCTCCCGGTAGTGATCCCAGTGACCGCTGAGGTGCCACAGTTCCTCATTGAGGATGATGGGCGTCTTGATTTCCTTGTACCCGTACTTCTGATTGATCTTCCGGAGGAAATCGACCATCTCGTTCCAGATGATCATGCCCTTAGGGTGCATGAAGGCGAAGCCCGGTCCCAGGTCGCTGAAGCTGAACAGCTCCAACTGCTTGCCGAGCACACGGTGGTCGCGACGCTTGGCCTCCTCGATGCGATTGAGGTACTCGTCCAGCTCTTTCTTGGTGGGCCAGGCGGTGCCGTAAACGCGCTGGAGCATCTTCTGAGTGGCGTCGCCATGCCAATAGGCCCCCGCCACCGACATGATCTTGAAGGCCCCGATCCGGCCCGTGCTGGGCACGTGCGGACCGCGGCACAAATCCTCGAAACCATCGCCTTGCGAGTAGAAGCTGATTACCTGGGCATCCACACGCACGATGTTGTCGGTCTTGTACTTGTCGTTTTCGAGCTTCTTCAACGCGTCCGCCCGCGACAGCTCCTTGCGGACGAACGGGTGATTGGCCCTGACGATCTCCTCCATCTGCGCCTCGATCCGGGCGAAGTCGTCCGGCCTGATAGGCTCATCGAGGTCGATGTCGTAGTAGAATCCCTCATCCACGGTCGGACCATAGACCAGCTTGGTCTGCGGCCACAGGCGGCAGATCGCCTCCGCCATCACGTGAGCACAGCTATGGCGCATGATCTTCAGGCCGTCTTCATCTTTCGGCGTAATGATCTGGATCTGGGCTCCATCCGGGACGGACGTCGAGAGGTCCAGCAACGTGCTGTCAATCTTCACCGCCAGGGCCGCTTTCGCCAGCCCCGCGCCGATCAGTTCCGCAATCTGCTTGCCGGTAGCCCCTGAGGCTACCTCCAACGCACTGCCGTCCGGGAGTTTCACCTGTGCCATAAGTCCTTCCAACCTGACGTAACTCTTTTGTTTGTCTCAAAATATACTTTCCCGCCGCCTCATGTCAAGCATCCGGGACAAAAGTAATCAGAGCTGCCTGGAGACCTTATCGGACGTCAATCCCGCACATGCCGCATCGATCACGCGGGCGTGGGCCTCACCATAGGTGCGTTCGCGCCCGGATGCGAGTCTCTGCTTCGCTTGCGGCGGGCTGAACCACGTCGGCTCCCGACCTGGCTCCGGGGCGTCGGAAACGCTCTCTACTTGCAGAAGGTAGGCCGCCACGGCTTGCGGGCCGTCACCCGGGTGCTTCTCATAGGGGTAGGTTGCCAGCAATTCCGACGAGATGCGCCCCCGCACACCGGCTTCCTCCAGCGCCTCCCGCTCGGCGGCTTTCCACGCTGATTCCCCGGCTTCGATTCGACCTTTCGGGAACGTCCACCGCCCTTCTCGCGTCTGAACGAGCAGGAACTGGAGGGAGTCCCCCTGCCGCCGGTAGCAGACTGCCGCCGCTCGGCTGATGGGCGAGCGAGATGGCACTCCGTCCGTTGTCATGCTCTCAATTGTTCAGGTGCAGGATCGTGGCGCCGTCGATGCCGTTGAACTTCGTCGATGAGGCCGTGCTGTAGGCCCCGATGTTCTCGGTGTAGAGGTAGTCGCCGATTTCGAGATCCGCCGGCAGTTGCTCGGACAAGGAGACCTTGTCGAAGCTGTCGCACGTCGGACCGACCACGGCACAAACCTCGGCGGGGCCGTCTTTGAACGCGTGGAAGTTCGGGACCCAATGATCGTACACCACGCCCGAGAAGGTGTGGTACACGCCGTCGTTGATGTAGTAGAAGACCTTCCCGTCCCGGCGGGCCTTGCCCACGATCTGCGTGACCAGCGACGCGGCGGTGGCGACCATGAAGCGCCCAGGTTCGGCGATCATCTCCACGTCCGGCGGGAACAGCCTTGTCACTTCCGCATTGATCAGATGGGCGAGCTTCTCGAACGCCGGCACCCGCGTATCGTAGGGCACGGGGAAACCGCCCCCGATATCGACGATCTTCAGCGGAACACCGCGTTTGCGCCCCTCCTGGAAGATTTGCGAGGCGATGTCGAGCGCCGCCGTGTAGTTGTCGAAGATCGTGCACTGACTGCCCACATGAAAGCTCAACCCTTCCACGATGAGGCCCAGCTCCGTTGCCAGCCCGATCAAGCCCCGGGCGTCGCCGGGCTCGGCGCCGAATTTCGAGCTCATTTCCACCTGCGAACCAAGGTCGGGCACTTTCAGCCGCAAGACCACGCCGGCCGTGTCACAATGTGCCTTGATCTTCTTCAGCTCGTCGGCGTTGTCGAATGTCACCAGCGGCTTGTAGCGCCGAATCTTGCCCAACGTCGTCTGGTCCTTGATCGTGTTCGAGAAGATGATCTTGTCCCAGATATAGAAGTCCTTGTTGGAGTTCGCCTTGACGGCGTAGTACGCCTGCACCCTCGGCAGATGCTGCTTGAACGTGCGGTAGTTCTCCCGGATCCGATCGTGGTCGATGATGAACAAGGGAGTACCGTGTTGTTGGGCCAATTTGAGAGCGACTTCCTTCATGTTCCTCAATCCAATTTCTAAGAGTCTGCCGACAAAACAGGAAAAGGGGACATTCTACTTTTTCCCGGAGGACCCAACAGGGCTCGGAGAAGTAGAATGTCCCCTTTCTAAACTT
>CAYQXM010000137.1:9366-11163 GCA_964421295.1 uncultured Pirellulales bacterium | reverse complement strand
GCGGGCGATGAGACTTGAACTCACGACATTCACGTTGGCAACGTGACGCTCTACCGCTGAGCTACGCCCGCGAAACAGCAATTAGAGTATAGGGGTCCCCCCAATTCTCTGCAACCCCTTTTTTCGCAAAATTTCACGGATTCACCCGCCGGACGGAATCTATCGGCAAGCCATCCTTTCGCCGTTCCTATGTTACGGGTATAATGCATCCAATGATGCGCAAGGTCGTACAGCTACACCGAATGGATGACTACTCCGAGATCAGGCAGAACCTGGAATATTGGCTAAGCAGGCCGCCGGAAGAGCGGGTTGCGGCGGTGGATGCCTTGAGGCAGGAATTCCATGGAGATTCGGCAGGACTTCAAAGAGTTGCTCGAGTTCTTCAACGCGCACAACGTTGAGTATCTTGTCGTAGGTGGCTACGCCTTGGCCTTCCACGGCGCGCCGCGGTACACGGGCGACATCGATCTGTTTGTCAGGCCTACTCGCGAGAACGCCACGCGCATTCTTGACGCCTTAAAGGACTTTGGCTTTGGAACCGTTGATGTCTCGGAAGATGATTTCGCACTGCCGGGAACCATCGTCCAACTAGGTTATCCTCCCGTGCGGGTCGATGTCATAACGAAGATCAGCGGAGTCTCATGGGAGGAGGCCGATGCCGGCAAGGTCATGGGGCGCTATGGAAGTGCGCCGGTCTTCTTCATTGGGCGGACACAGTTGATCGCCAACAAGAGGGCAACGGGTCGTCTTAAGGACGCCGCTGATATCGAGGCCTTGGGTGAACCATAGCCGAACGGGGGCAGCGTATATGACGGCACAACGTGTATCAATGTTGAGGCAGGTCGGCTACGCAGGGGAGATGGCAGTTCTGTTTCTGTACCTCTCATTGGGCTGCGGGCCCGGCCGGGCGGTGGCGGGAGCCGGGGAGGGACTTGCAGTGGGTGGATTCTCGATCGTGCCTGTGGGCGCATCGGCGCGTCCGGACCATAATCACCCGGCGTTCAGGGAGCGGCAGAGCGAACGTCGGGCGATGGTGGACAGCCAATTGAGGAACCGTGGCATCAAGGATCCCAACGTCCTGAGGGCTATGGGCACCGTTCCCCGCCACGCATTTGTGCCTGCGGATATGCGGAAGCGCGCGTACGCCGACGGTGCTCTTCCCATCGCCAACGAACAGACGATCAGCCAGCCTTACGTGGTGGCGTTCATGACGGAAACGCTGAAGCTGGATCCGAATTCAAGGGTGCTCGAGATTGGAACCGGTTCCGGTTATCAGGCGGCGGTTTGTGCGGAGATTGCCCGTGAGGTCTATACCATCGAGATTCTCAAACCACTGGCGAAAACGGCCTCCGAGCGGCTCAAGAGCCTTGGGTATACCAACGTATTCGTCAAGGCGGGCGACGGCTATTATGGCTGGCCCGACAAGGCGCCATTCGACGCGATCATCGGCACGGCCGGTGCCAAACGCATCCCTCCGCCTTTGGTCGAGCAGCTCAAGCCTGCGGGGCGGATGGTCCTGCCCGTCCAGGACCGCAACGGAGTGCAGTTGCTCGTCCTGGTAACCAAGAATGCCGACGGCACCCTTCGAAAGGAAGAAATCCTGCCCGTGCGGTTCGTTCCCATGACCGGGAAAGGCCAGGAATCGGGCGATTGACCCGGCTGCATCAAGGCCCACCGGCGGTTCTCGTTATGAATTCACCCAAGCCGGAAATATCCTCTCCCATTCCCTGAATCGTGTTGCAGCCAAACCTGATGCACCGCAGCCCCAGCAGGACGGTCGCCAATTCTATCTTCCTC
>CAYQXM010000137.1:0-9356 GCA_964421295.1 uncultured Pirellulales bacterium | reverse complement strand
ACGATCTGTGCCCCGTCTGCGCAGTTCTGCCGCAACGGCCGAAGATCGCAGTCTCTGCCGATATACGGGGACTGGCGGGAGGGGGGCAAACAAGCTATCGGTGTCAGCACCACATCTTCAGGGCTCCGGGGAGCACTTCGAAGAGGAAGGTTCGGCCTTTGCGGTACAGGTTGCCATCGGTCTGGGCATACCGTTCCTGCTCCGTAGCGACCTCTATCCGCAAGCCCGTACGGTAGATGCCGCCGTGGCTTCCATCCATGAAAGATCTGGCGAGGTCCTGCACCACCTCCGGCCAGCCCGAATTCACCGCCAGCAGGTGGAGCCGGCCGTCGTCGAAGACCGCGTTCGGGACGACTTTCATCTTGTAGCCATAGTAGGGGATCTTGGTCACGATTGCCGTTACCGCGTCAGGAACCGCGATTGTTTCGCCATCTATGGTGATGGTCATGTTCGTCCGTTCCATATCGGCGAACAGCGAGCCGATGGTGGCCAAGGCGTACGCTTGAGGTCCCCGGATGCCGGTCTTCTGGATAGCCTCACGCCGGTTCAGGACGCTGGCCTCCAGGCCCACGCTGGCCACGAACGCCTTCCTCTTGCCGTCGCACAGGATCAGGTCATACGCGTGCATCTTTCCTTCCGCGATGCACCTGGCGATGCGGGAGATCTGCGGCGGAAAGCCCAGGGCGTGATGCAGGGCACAGCCCGATCCGAAAGGCAGGTAGGAGAGCAGAGTGTCCTGAGGCAGTGCGTTGAACACTTCGGACATGGTCCCGTCACCGCCGGCCACGACAAGAACATCTACATGCTGCCGCAAGTCCTCCGCACAGTGAATGAATTCTTCCTTGGACTGGGTGTCCAGGCCGGCCACGATCGTTCCCGGGCCGAGTATCTCAGCCACCTTCTTCAGGGCATCTCGTTTGCGGGCGACGCTCGACGGGCCCGCCTTGGGATTAGCGATGATTCCGAATTTCACGTCTTCTATAACCTCATTTCCAGGACAATACGCACACGGAAGGTCGCATTATATCGGCACGCCGGCAATTGTACGATGCCGATCGGCAAACCGGCGCAATTCCGACGCACTTTCCCAATTCCCCCAAAAGAAAAGGGCTGTGAGAATTGCCCCACAGCCCTTGTTTGAGGTCTATTACTTCAGACGGCCCGTGCATCAGGGCGATGCCGGCCGGACATACATCGTTACCGTAGCCACCGAAACCGTCGATCCCGGCGTCAGGAGCTGCGCGGCCACGTTCTCGCCGTGGACCCGGAAGCTGACACTGAACGTGCCCGGGCCAACAGTAGTTATGGCCGGGTCGAACCATGCTGTCCACGTGCCACCGGCGATGGACGCTGCCGCCACTTCCAGCTTCAGTTCGGCCACGAAGCTGGAGCTCGGCGTCACCGTTATCAGGCCGCTGTTCATCGTGATGGGGCCCGTCAGTCCGGAGGGCACGTCGAAGGTGACGTCGAACGTCATCAACTGCACCCAGGCAGCCCCACCACCGCCGCCACCGCCGGAGCCGGAGCTCTCATAGGCGCCCATATCGACTTTCGTGCTCTGGACGCGAGTCTGGTCGGCCCGATCCGTCGGATGAGTCTCCGACGTATTGCCATCGTCATCCACATCCGCATAATCGCTCGGGAGCGGGGCATTGCTGCCGGCGTTGATGCCAGGCGACGTTGACTTCAGCCTGTAGTCGGCGCTGCTGTCGATCCACTCACCCTCGATACTCCAAGCGCCCTCTTGCACGAACTGGGGATTGCTGCTGAGGTTGCCCGTGCCGGTCCAGCCGCCCTGAATGAGGCTGTAGCTGGCCGCGACTTTGGAGTTGTCGTTGGTCCAGATCAGGCTGCCGCTGCCGTCACTGTAGACAATGCTGTTGTTGATCGCGATGCCGGTGACCGCTCCGGGCAGACTGAAGTTCAGCACGGCGATGTCATCCGGAGTAGGTCCGACGTTGTCGGCCAGGGTACAGTTGCCGAGGGTCATACTCGCGGCCAACCCGCCGATATTGCAGACGGCCGACCCGCCGCCGAGACCGCTGGTGCCCGCGGAATTGCCCGTCATCAGACAGGTGGCCATGCTCGTAGCACTTTCATCGTTATAGAGGCCGCCGCCGAACATGTAGGCGCGGTTGCCGGAGATGGTGCAGTTGCCGAAGTACGTGGATGAACCCCTGGCGGCCACACCGCCGCCGTACAGAGCGGTATTGCCCCGGATCGTACACCGGGAGAGCTTGAGCAGCCCGCCTTCGACATAGACGCCGGCGCCGTAGAAGTCAGGATAGGCGCCGTCCGCCTGACCATTGCGGATCGTCAGCCCATCCAGCTTGCCGTCATCGGTCACAACGACAACGTGATAACTATTGTCGCTCCGGTTCAGAATGCCCCACAGATCGTTCCCGTTCAGATCGCCGTCGAGAGTGGTCACATAGGTGTCGATATCCCGGGCGTTGGGACTGGGAGCGCCGTACCCGGCGTAGCCACCCTTGATGATGGCGCCGTTGGCCACTCGGAATGTGGCCTGACGATCTCCGGCGGTCTGGCCTGCGCCCTGGTCCGGGCGATACGTGCCGTCGGCGACCCGGATCTCATTGCCGCTGCCGGCGACCGCCAGGGCGTCCTGGAGGTACCGGAAGGCGCGGGTCCACGAGGTGCCGTCGCGCGTCGGGCCGGGGGAAGTGCGGTCCACATAGATGATGGTGCCGCTGCCGCCGCCGGTCCCGGAGACGGTGAAGTCGAAATTGACGCTCAGCGTGGTGCAGCGGAAGGTCCACTTGCCGGCGGCCAGCGGGCCGAAGCTGCCCTGCAGGCCGCAGACCGGCATGTAGATCATCGTGCACATCGTCGGCGCCGGTCCCTGGAACCAGAGGTCCACGGTCTTGTTGCCGCTGTCCACGGTGAGCTTGGGCGCTCCGCCCAACGCGCCCTCGGCCGCACAGCTATTGCCGTACGATGAGCCATTCAGATGACCCTGGAAAGAGATAGTGCTCGATGTTGTCGGGCTGCCGGGTGAAATCGTCCAGGCCGCCGGTCCGGATGTCCCCGAGATCCATGTCGGGTCGGCGCCCAGCGCCTGGCCGCTCAGTAACGCCGTCAACAGGACGGCTGCGATGATTCCGCTTCTTCTCATCTCCGTACCCTTTCATTGAGATTCTCTGATATGTGGTGCTGACGTGTCCTCCTGACCCTCAAAGAGCGTCCGGGGGTGAACCCGGATAATCGTCCCAGTTGCTGTCATCTGCCCTTGCAGGCATTCAGTATAGACACGACACGCCGGCTATGCAAGATGTTTTGACGGTGCCGAAAAGGGCCGAAGGGTCGTGATGGAGTACACGCCAAATGCCGCCCAAAAATCACATTTGCATGACGATTGTTACATTTGGGTGGGATCGTCAGGTTTTGATGCCGGTCCGATGTCTATACTGGACGACATGAAGATGTGATGTCCGTATCTGGACAGGCAAAGTTGGGGCGACTATCGCTCAGCGAAGAAGGAGGATCATCCGATGTTCAAGCCAACCGTTCTGCTCACGACCCTGGTCTGTTTGTTGGGCACCGTGGTGCCCGCTTCGGCCAAAGTCATCAGTGTAACCCTCGCCAACGCCACCAGTGGTTCTCCGGGTCGGATGGTGCCGACGGATCTGGCCGGGGCGCCGGGGGTCCGCGTGGCCAACTGGAACGTTCTCACGAACACGAATCTGACCCTGGGCGACAATGAGACCGTTGTCGACGACAGCGGATCGGCCGTCGAGGGAATCCGCGTCACGATCGCCACGCCGCGCAGCTTCAGCAACCGCGACAACAACAGTTCCTACAAGAACGACCAGATCATGTACAACGGCGTCATAGACTGCTACGGCGATACCACCACCCTGACGCTGACGGGCATCCCGTTCAATCAATACGACATCTATTTCTATATGCGCGATGACGGGACCAGCCGCGCCGGTGCGTTCACCCTCGTGGGTGGCCCGACCTACTATCTGCGCGGCTCTGGAGGGAATCCCACCGCGGACGGCATAGGCTACGTCCTCTCGACCGATACGACCATGACCGCGGGCGTTGGCACGAGCATCGATGTGGGCAACTACACCGTGTTCCAGAGTCTGTCCGGCGACAGCACGTTCCAAGTCACGGCCGTCAACGCGGGCGACGCCATCGTGCGAAACAAGTGGGCGGGCTTCCAGATTGTCGGCAAGAGCGAGCCGGGGCAAGCCGGCATACCCTCGCCCCGGGACAAAGCCACGGATGTGATTCGCACGGTGCCTCTGAGCTGGACCCCGGGCCAGTTCGCCGCCACACACGATGTCTACTTCGGCACCGTGTTCGACGATGTGAACACCGCCGACAGGACGAATCCCAAAGGCGTGCTGGTGGCTCAAGGGCAGGACGCGAACACGTACGATCCCGCCGGCGTCTTCGTCTACGGCCAGACCTATTATTGGCGCGTCGACGAGGTCAACGCCGCCCCCAGCAACGCCATCATCAGAGGTGCGACGTGGACGTTTACCGTGGAGCCCGTCGCGTACAAGATCACCACCGTCACGGCCACGGCTTCCAGTGCCGTCACGAATATGGGCCCGGAGAAGACCAGCAACGGCGCAGGTCTCAACACGTCCGATCAGCACAACACGACCGACACGAACATGTGGCTCAGCAGCGCCGGCGGCGCGCAGCCCACGTGGATCGAGTATCAGTTCGACGGCGTCTACAAGCTGCATCAGATGTGGGTCTGGAACTCGAACCAGATTCTGGAAGATGTTCTCGGCTTCGGGGTGAAGACCGCCACGATCGAGTACTCCGTGGACGGCGTGAATTGGACCGCGTTGCCGAATGTCCCCGAATTTGCCCAGGCGACCGGAGCGGAGGACTACGTCCACAACACCACCGTCGATTTCGGCGGGGCGGCCGCCAAATACGTCAAGCTCACCGTCACCAGCGGCTGGGGCCCGATGGGGCAGTATGGCTTGAGCGAAGTGCGGTTCTTCTATATCCCGGTTCAGGCCAGCGTGCCCAGCCCGGCAACCGCCGCCACCAACGTCAAGGTGGGTACGACGTTGAACTGGAGGGCAGGACGCGAAGCGGTTTCTCATCAGGTCTATCTGGGCACCGATCCCAACGCTCTGACCCTGGTCGACACCGTGAACACCAACAGCTATATCCCGGCCAACCTGCTGCTGGGAACGAAGTACTACTGGCGTATCGATGAGGTCAATGCGGCCGCGACGCCCAGTGTCTGGGCCGGTCTCACCTGGAGCTTCGCGACGGAGTCGTTCGTCTCGGTCGACGACATGGAAAGCTACAACGACAAAGAAGGCACGGCGGTCTTCAATACCTGGCTGGATGGCTACAATACGATGACCAACGGTGCGCTGGTAGGCCTGGCGACCGCCGCCAACGGCACGTTCTGCAGCACGACGATCTACCATGCCGGCAAACAGTCCATGCCTTTGGCCTACGGCACCAATGGCATCACCAATTCGGAAGCCACCCGGACATTCACCGACGCTCAGGACTGGACCCGCAATGGGATCACGACCCTGACACTGTACTTCTACGGCGATGTGGTCAACACGATGACCGTGCCGCTGTGGGTCAGACTGGCCGATCAGAACGGCAAGACCGCCAGGATGACTTTCGGCTCCGCCGCCGGTGAAGATGCGACTGTTCTGGCCGATCCCGCCTGGACCACCTGGAACCTCCCGCTGAGCAGTTTCAGCGGCATCAGCCTCTCGAAGATCAAGTCGATGACTATTGGCCTCGGGGTCGGGACAGGCGCCGGCACGCTGTACATCGATGATATTCGCCTCAACCCCGCGGCGGCAGGCCCCGTGCTCATGGCGGGGACGCTCGCCGGCTGGTGGAAGCTGGATAACGACCTGAAGGACAGCTCCGGCAACAACAATAACGGTACGATCGGCGGCGCTCCGACCTACGTAGCGACCGGCAAGATCGGGGCCTCGATGAAGTTCAACGGCACGGCCGACTACATCGATTGCGGCGCCGGTACGAGCCTGGACATCACCGATCAGGTCACGCTGGCGGCGTGGATCAAGCCGACCGACATCACCGCCACCGGACAGCACGATATCGTGGACAAGGGCGACAATGCCTACTCCCTGCGCGTGTCGGCCGGACAGGTGCAGTTCTACTTCTACTACTCCGCCGGCTGGCATCAGTACAACAGCCCCACGTACACCTCGGCCTTCAACGGTGCCTGGCACCATGTGGCCGCGACGTACGACGGCGTGCAGGCCCGCATCTATGTAGACGGCGCGATCGTCAACGTCGGACAGTACGCCGGCGGTATCGCCTTGACCCCGGCGGCCGTCAGCATCGCACGCAACACTACGGCCACCGGACGCTTCTTCAACGGCGAGCTCGACGATGTCCGCATCTATCGCGGCGCTCTGCCGACGGCGGAAATCAAGAAGCTGGCCAATCCGTAATCTCGTGCGCCGTACGAACGTCAGGAAATGAACACAGGGCCTGCCCTCCTCTGGGGTAGGCCCTTTTTGGTGGAACGGAGCAGGAGGGATTCGAATCCCCGGTGCCTTTCGACACAACGGTTTTCAAGACCGTCGCCTGAAGACCGTAATCATAGCGACGCCAAAGGCTTACAGCGAGGGCCCGCGGCTGCTTACAGACCAGCTTACAAACGAATCATCAAGAATGTTGAAAGTGAGCCGGACGGATTGCCTTCGGACTTGGCTGAGATTGTGACGATTTGGCCCGAACTGCCGGAACACATCAAGGCGGCAATCAAAGCTCTGATTCACGCACGCGACTCGCGGCAATAATCGACGCTTCAAGGAGCATCACCATGACGGTATCACAGAAACAACTGGACGCGAACAAAAAGAACGCTCAGAAGGGCGGGGTCAAGACGCCCAAAGGAAAGGCTATCACCCGATACAATGCCCTCAAGCATGGTCTGTTGGCCAAGGAGGTAGTTGTTGCCACTGGCGAAGGAGCCGAAGACCCGGCAGAATTTGACACACTATGCCAGGACCTCAAAGGTCAGCTTCGGCCAGACGGAACTGTCGAGGAGATGTTGGTGGAGAAGATCATCGTAGCGTACTGGCGTTTGCGGCGGGCCTACCGGTATGAGTCCGGGCTGATCCGTCGTGAACTGGACTCGGCTGCAGACGGCTTCTACGAGAAGACAGGGTGGAATGGAGAGAAGCCAAACAAGACGGATGAGCAGATCGACGCTCAGATCCGGCAGGAGCAGGAGGGCATTGCCTACTGGCAGCACGATCGAAGTGAGTTGACCACAATGCACGAGGAAGGCAAGCCCCTCGAAAGCATCTACGACTGGGAAGAGAACTGGGAGTACCTGGAAGCGAAGGTGGACCATCTCCTGCCGGAAGAGTCGGAAGAAGTGGATACTGATGGCGATTTTGGGCCGCAGGAACTTCGGACATGTCTGAACCGGATCGGCTGGAGCGATGACCATATCTGGAAGGCTCTAATCGATGGCTGCGCTGAACGAGCCTCCCAGCACCAGAAGCGGATCGAGGCTCTTGAAAGCGAGAAGCAGAAGAATCACCAGAAGATCGCCGTTCTTAAAACGCTGGGAAGCGTTCCATCCAGGCACGAATTGGACCGACTTTTGCGATATGAAGGCGCCATTGAGCGACAGTTCTACAGAGCTTTGAACGAACTGGAGCGATTACAGCGGCTCCGCGCGGGAGACGATGTGCCGGCGCCGGTTGAAGTGGATGTTGACGTGAGCAGTGGCGAAGCGGTGTAAGGAAATGGGTTCGTTTCGCAGTTCTCTATGTTGGGCACCCATTGAGAAAGTGCGTCGAATCCCAAATGATTTCGGCAAAGGGACAAGGAAGACGAGATGGGCAGATGGTATTGCAGCAAGAAAAATACGGTCGAAGATTGCAGAACCGTGAGCATCGCTTTCCTGCGAAAGCATGACTACTTCTGCGGTTGGAGATCGGGCACGATTATCTGGAAGAACTGGCAGGGTGAGCAAACAGCTAGTATCGCGGTGACGGTGTCCACGACCGAAGATGACAGCTGTATCAGATTCCGGTACACGGTCACGAGCCGTCAAACAGGGGAGAGAACAGAATGCGACTACGAGGTTCAGCTTGTGACCACACCCTGCAACCTTGGCGGCGTGCGTTGGTGGTTCCTCTGTCCGCTGAGCAAGAATGGTGCCCGTTGTGGCCGGCGGGTTGGAATTCTCTACAGCCCACCGGGTGCCACTTACTATGGGTGTCGGCATTGCTATGACCTTTCTTATGAGAGTCGCAATGAAAGCCGACATGGCCGCGTGGCAGCCATGGGCCGTTATCTGGCGATGGATCGTCAACTTAAGAAGCTCAGGGAACAGATAACCCATTGGACGTATCGAGGTACTCCTACGAGAAAGGCCCGGCGGCTGCATGCCCTTGAGGCCGAGATGGTCGCGTACAGCCATACCCATCTCGACTTTCTCGGTTGAGGACTAACGTCGATTTATGACTGAAAACACCGTGCAAGGCGTGTATCTGGCTTCGCCGTCATTGGTTGCTCGTGTTATGGGTCCTGTTCGCTGTTCTTGCAGGGAGGGATGCTCTGTGCTATACTGGTTGCTGACGAGGTTGAATCACTGGCGTATGAATGTACGGGGACATGCTTGGTCATGAAGGTGGAAACGCCGGGAGGCTGTGCCCCGTACGATGAGGCCCAAGTTGTACGGACCCGGAATTGACCGAGGGAGCTAAGTCAGCACATGATAGGCCGGATAACGGCGAAGATCAGAACATCGCTTGCCATTCGTGGTCCTCTCGGGACGCTGCGGCTGTGCCAGGCGAAGATCATCCGTCTTCTGAAAGGTCTGACACCATCGCACCGAGCGGCGGCACGGCGGGAGAGAGAGGCGGATCAGGAATTCGATCGTCAATACGGTGTTGACACGAGTGGCATGATTCAGCCGAGCGCATCGGCGGTTCAGGGGAGTCATTGGGTCTATGGGCTCAAGTATCAGGGCGTCCATCCGACCCTCTTCAATCAGGTGTTCCAAGGGCTTTCCATTCCTTACGAGGAGTTCGTCTTCATCGATTTCGGCTCGGGGAAGGGTCGGGCGGTATTACTGGCAGCGGGCTTTCCGTTCAAGAACATCGTGGGTGTTGAATATTGTGACAACCTCAATTGCATTGCACGGCAGAACCTGGCCCGCTACCCAGACACTCGCAAGCTATGTGAGAAGATAGACCTCATCTGCATGGATGCCGCCGAATACGACCTTCCCGACGAACCGCTTGTTCTGTTCTTCTACAATCCCTTCGGGCGTCCAGTCATGGAGAAGGTGATAGAGAACGTCGTGAATTCCTTCCGCCGGAACCCACGAC
>CAYQXM010000136.1:0-11388 GCA_964421295.1 uncultured Pirellulales bacterium | reverse complement strand
GCGCCCGGCGGAGACTCTCCTCGTCCATGCCGCCGACGACCTTCGGGATCGTGCAGGTGCGGAAGCTCTTGTTGCCCGGGTCTTCGCGCTCGGGCGAGAACGCGATGAAAAAGTCCCTGCCGGCTTTAAGACCCGACTGCTCCAGAATCGGGATCATGACTTCGCGGGTCGTGCCCGGATAGGTCGTGCTCTCCAAAACGACGAGCTGCCCCTTGCGGATGTATTTCGAGATCGTCTGTGACGTCGAGACGATGTACTGCATGTCCGGCTCGCGGTTCTTGGTCAGCGGCGTCGGGACGCAGATCAGGATCGCGTCCGGCCTGGACAGCTCCTTCATATTGTCCGTCGCCCGGAACCGGCCGCTCTTGACCATCTCGCGCACCGCCTCGTGCGGGATGTGCTTGATCGGGCTCTTGCCCTGGTTGATCAGCTTGACCATCTTCGAATTGATATCGAAGCCCAGAACCCGGGCCCCGCCCTTGCAGAATTCCCGCGCCAGCGGCAGCCCCACGTATCCCAGCCCCACGATCCCGACATACGCCGGCTTCTTGCTCACGCGTTTCCCGTCATTCTTTGTCACAGGCGAACCCCCAATATTTCATATCCAAGGCTGCGGTCTCAGCCGACGGCCAACGTTTTGACCGTCTCCGACTGCCAGAGCCATACCTATATATATCGTCCAGATTGTGACAATCCCCAATCACCCCCGCAAAATTCCGCATTCGCTTGCTATGAAACACCTCCTGTGTTGATATTATCGGGCTCACATAGGGACACTTGAGGCCCCGGTGCTATTCGCAATGTCTGTTGACACCTTGTCCGCGCTGGACCTCCACGCTCCTCCTGCCCAATGGGTAGGGGCGGGTTTGGAACCCGCCCCCTAGGCATCCCTGCTACCCGAACGCAGCTCGGGAAATGGCGATACGGCAAGACGGCCCTGCGGTTTTGGCCTCCGTCACGGAAGGTTCTTCTTGTCCACCTTCCAGCCGGGCCACTGGGAAAGGCCACAGGGTTGGCCGGCGAATGTCTTCGCGGCTTCCTTGTCACCCTGGAGTTGCCACTCGTACCAGGCCACCGCAACCTTCGCGAATTCACCCCCGTGCGGCCGGGCGTAGGTCCCGCCGTGCCCCACGTCGAAATTGGCCACGAAGACCGGCACGTGATTGATCCGGCGGAAGTCGTCCATGCCATTGTTATAGGCGATGTCCTTCTCGCCCCCGAGGATGTACAGCGTGGGCGTGTGCAGCTTGGCGAGGTGGTCCTTGGTCAGGCCGGGCATCCCCCGCATGCCGCTGCCGGGCGTCCCCAGAATGCCGCTGTTGCAGATCACCGCCGTCGTGACGCGCGGATCCGGAGCGACCTCCAGCGTCTGCAAGCCGCCGCAGGACATGCCGCTGACCGCGATCTTCGTCGTGTCGAGCTTGTGGTAGTATTGGCCGGCCTCGTTGTTGTTCTGAGCGATGGCCCAGTTGATCGCATCGGTCAATTGTGACGAGACCGACCTGCCGCCTCCCCGCCGCCCCTCGGCCGGCATCGGACCGATCGCGATCACCAGAAAACCGTGCGAGGCCACCTCGGACAGGAAGTTCACGTGCTCCCAGGGCGAATTGGCGCAGGCCCCGTTGCCCCAGGCGATGATCGGCAGCTTGTTGTCCCGGCCGATGACGCTCAGGTCTTTCGGCCGGAAGATCGTATGCGTCGGCAGATTGCTGTCCGTAACCATGATCGCGCTGTAGGGCCCGGTCCCGCCGTCCTCCACGACTCGGGACGCCGTCTCGACGGTAGGACTTGAGGCTGAGGCGCCACCCCCATTCGATGCCTGGCACCCGCCGAGCGTCATGACCAACAGACTCACCGCCACTCCCCATGCCCCAATTCTCATCCCAATCATCAGATTTCCTTTCACTGAGCTGCTTTCCCCAATTCCCGCGCAGGGTCCGTCCATTTCTGAACCCAGCGCAAGAACCACTGCCGATCCAGGGAATCTCTGTCACGAAATCCGTGTCATGTGTCCTTTTTCTGTCGAAAAACCTCTGCAAACAGCGGGTCGCCTCGCCTACAATGGTTTCCCGAACACTGGATTGAGAACTCATGAGCGTGTGGAACTGGCGGAAAGGACCCATTGCGCCTATGGTTAAGGGCCGAATTCTGACTGGCGCGATCATACTCGTCCTGATCGTTGGCCTGGTGCTGCTGCTCGGCCACCTGTGCTCGCAGGCCGGAGTCTATGTAACGCTCGTGAACAACACCCCGGGCGATATCACGAACATCAATCTGCTCTACACGGGCGGCACCCTTCACGTCGACACGCTGAAGTCAAAAGGCGCCTGTCATAGATGGGTTAGTCCTGGTGGCGACTCGCACCTGGAGATGGACTGGAGCGATTCGGCCGGAGGGAAGCACGCCGGGAAGGTGGATGTCTACCTGACGCGCGATTCAGGCGGGACTATCGTAGTCACAATCGAGCCGGACAACCGCGTTACCTGGACTACGGACGGGCTATAGAAGGCGCGGGCGATTGGCGGATCTCCGGTCTCTCACGCCAGGTCAGTTTGCGGGCTGTCTTCCACCGGCGGCGAGGTGGTTCAGGTACTCCTGGAGGTTCGTGTAGCCGTTGCCGTCGGGGTCGGCGTGGGCGTCGGAGAAATCGCCCGCGGCGCTGTTGGGGTTCAGGCTGTGGGTGGTTTCCCACCAGTTGGGCAGACCGTCGCCGTCGGTGTCGAAATCCGCCGCACGGTGAATCTCAGGGTACTCCTCCCAGCCGCCGGCGTCCGCCTGGTTGTCGATCAGGCCGGGACGATTGGTGACGGAGCCGCGATAGGTGAAGGTGCCGTTCTGCGTCTCGTTGATGATGCGCGTGTCATGGTCGTCCAGCATGGGCCGGTTACAGCCGACGTCGGCCAGCACGTTCAGATACGCTTCGGCTGCCGGCTGGGTCGCGACATAGTTCTCGAAGAAAGGCGCCGCCACCGTCACCGGCCACGGCTGCGTGCCCTGTGGATCGACCCCCGCAAACGGCGCCAGCGGGCCTTCGGGACCGTGCACCCCCTCCATGACGTTGCCCTCGACGTAATATTGCTGCGGACCGAAACCCGGATTCTCGAACTGCGGGTTCAGCTCGTGCAGCTCGTGCGACGCCGGGCCGGGCTTGTAGTAATTCCGCACGAAGTTGACATACTGCGCCCCCCCGTCGGTGGTGCGGCCGTCCCAGTTGTAGACCACGTTGTTGCGGAGATCGAGACTGCCGGTGTGGTGGCTGCTCGGGTCCAGCCCGCCGGCCAGAGACCAGTTGCGTCCCTCGCAGTGCGCCAGCAGATTGTGGTGGAACGAGCCGATGTTGCCCCCGATGCTGGCGGCGAAACCATGTGACTTTCCCGCCGGGTAGTTCTTGTGTCCCGCCACGCACAACGCCTCGGATATGAGCGTACGTTGCAGCGTGATATTTCCGGCCGACCGCGAGCTGAACTGCTCGTCCTGGGCCCAACTGATCGAGCAGTGGTCCAGGATCGTGTGCGTGCTGCTGGCCGTGCCCATGCCGCCCTGGGTCTTGTCGGTGCCGATCTCTTTGCCCACGCGGACGCGCACATACCGTACGATGAAATCCGACCCGCCGTACGTGCCGAAATCGTAATCGCGAATACAGATCCCCTTGCCCGGCGCGGTCTGCCCCGCCACCGTGCAGTGCGGATTCTTCAGAAACAGGGTGTCCGTCAGCGCGATCGTACCTGAGACATCGAAGACGATGGTGCGGGCTCCCGTATCCTCGACCGCAGCCCGGAGACTCCCCGGCCCGGAATCATTCAGATTGGTCACGTGCAGGACCTTTCCGCCCCAGCCCCCGCGGGCGAATCTGCCCCAGCCCTCCGCGCCCGGGAACGCGACGCGCCGCGGTGCGAAACTCCACACCGCGCCCCTGGTCGTGACACCCGCCGCACTGGTTTCATCGATCCGCCAGTAGTAAGTCTGTAACGCGGTAAGACCAGTCACCGGATAAGTCGTCGCCGTCTGATTGCCCTTGAAGAGGGCCGCCGTGCTCGTCGTCGCGTTGAGCACCTCGTCCCGGCTCGTGCCGCAATAGACATCGTGCGACACCGCGAACGCCGACGGTGTCCAGCTCAGGGTCGTCTGCCCGTTCGAGGCCTGCCCCGCCGCCGGATCGTCGTTGCCGCAAGAGACGTGCAGATCGCCATCCGCCGGGACCGGCTGCGTCGCCATGGCGGAAGGCTCCCCCGGCGTGTCGATCTCGAAGCCATTCAGAAAGACGTTGTCCATCGAGCGGTTGTGTCCCGGCTTCAGGTCGATCATCACGGGCTTGCCGGCGCTCGCGTTCACCGTAAAATAAGCATAGCCGCACGTGGCATCGTTGCGGTTGTCCACGGTCGGCGTACAGCTCGTGACATGCACGCCATCGACGGACACGTTGCAGTCGCTGGTGGCGCTGGTGCAGGTCGTCCCGTCGACCGTCCACGTTTTGGTGGCCGACCACGGGCAGTTGTGATACGTCACGATGTTGTGCGGCCCCGCGGCCAACCCGCTGATGGTCAGCCGCAGCGCCCCGCCCTTTGGATACGGCATATCCACGCCGTCGCCCTTCCAGTGCGGCCAGATGCCGTCGTACGAGAGCTTGAAGTTGTATGTCTGCCCATCCTTGTTGGCGTACATGCATTTGAGGTAGTGCTCGTCGTCGCCCGCCGGTGCGGTCATGTCCAGCGTGAACGTCAAACCCCCGATGGTCGTCGTCTGCGTACTGCCGCAGTTGAGCGGCAGCAGCCACTGCTCGAATCCCGCCGCCTTCCCCTTGGACTGCCCCGTGGCGCTGATGTCCACCTTGACCCACTCCGCCCCGACCGGCGCCGCCCAAGCCGCCACGCAGACAGTCAATAGAAGAACACGCCCACTGAGTCTCATACAGGTCCCCTTCTACCGTAGCTCCGTATCATCCCAAACACCGCACTATCCTTATATACGTCTTCCGCGACCTCCAGTCAAGAAGGAACGGGCGACCGGAGACAAGTGATAAGCCTCGAAATTGTAAGGCTCATTCCGAGTACAGTCCCTCTTGATCCGTGGCGGCACGTGGCGTATGATCCCCTGATGATCCGGCTGTTCCGGCACACAGAAGAGTCAACGCAACATCGAGGTCATCGGTCCGAGTATGAAAAATCGATTTTCCATCGTTCCTTCGCTGCTGGCATCCACTCTGGTCTGGCTCATCGCGGCACTAATGGCCGGCGTCGGTTCTTCCACTGTTCGGGCCGAAGCGCGCGTCAAGGCCACGCTACTCACACGAACGCAGGTGGGAGCCGCCTGCCTGCCGGACGAGATCGTCCCGGTGAAGGCTCCGTTTCCCCTGCCGCCGTTCCAGAAGCCGCAATTTCCCGCTCTCACGGTGAGTATCGTGGAGAACGGGGCCAAGGAAGGCGAGCTGGCCACCCAGGCCATCCAGGCGGCCATCGATACCGTCAGCGCCAAGGGCGGCGGCACCGTGGTCATTCCGGCCGGCACCTGGCGGACCGGGCGCCTCAGCCTGAAGAGCAACGTGAACCTGAACATCGCCGAGGGGGCGGAAGTGACTTTCAGCGGCAATGTCGAGGATTATCGTCCGGCCGTCTTCACGCGCAATGAAGGCGTGGAAGTGATGTCGCTGGGGGCCCTGATCTATGCCCACGGCCAGACGCACATCGCCGTCACCGGCAAGGGGAAACTGATCGGGCCTCCCGCCGATTGCCCCGTGAGAAAACAGGTGATGAACTCCAGCGTGGTCGAGAATTTCCTGAGCGCCGGCACGCCGGTGGCGGAGCGGGTCTATGAAGGACGCGATGGCGGCCCCATCTTCCTGCCCATGTTCATCTCTCCCACAAACTGCAAGGACGTCTATATCGAAGGCGTGACCCTCGAAAGAACGGCGTTCTGGAACATCGTGCCGGTCTATTGCGATGGGGTCATCATTCGGGGTGTCACGGTGCATTCCGTCGGCATTCCCCGGGGCGACGGCATCGACATCGAATCGAGCCGCAACGTGTTGATCGAATACTCCACCCTGAGCTGCGGCGACGACTGCTTCACCATGAAAGCCGGCCGCGGCGAAGACGGACTGCGCGTCAGCAAACCGACGGAGAACGTCGTGGTCAGGTACTGCCTGGCCGAGAAAGGGCACGGCGGCATCACCCTGGGCAGTGAGACGGCGGGCATGATCCGGAACCTGTATCTCCACGACTGCGTCTTCGACGGCACCGGCACCGGCATCCGGTTCAAGACCCGTCGCCCTCGGGGCGGCGGCGCGGACAATGTGATCCTGGAGCGCATCCGGATGCGCCTGACCGGCAGCGCCGTCACGGCCGACATGCTCGGCTCGCGGACGTATGTGGGGGATCTGGCCGACCGCCTGCCCATGCGGCCCGTCAACAAGCTGACCCCCGCGTTCCGGAACGTGACCGTGCGGGACATCATCGTGGAAGGCGCCAGCCCGTTCCTCAAGATCACCGGCATCCCGGAGTCGCCGTTCCGCAATTTCCTGCTGGAAAATGCCGACGTGCAGTGCCGGCAACTGATCCGGATCAGCGATGCCAGCGATTTCACCTTCCGGAACGTCGCCATCAAGAGCGACGATGCGGTCCTCGACCTTCTGGATGCACGCCATCTCCTGTTCGACAACGTCAGTTTCGCCGTGCCGGGCGACGAGATCGTCGTAAAAACCCAGGGGAATGACACCACTCCCATCCGCTTTGAGAATTGCACCCCCGCCAAGCCTAAGGGCTGGAACACCCCGACCCGTTGAAGCCCGCCGCCGCCGCATCGCCGCAGAGGCGGTCCCGCACCCCCCGGCCCACGCCTCCTTTTCACGAATAGGTGGGCAGCAGCCCCCACCCAACTATCCTGCTCTGTGCCGAACATCGGGGCTTGACAGGCGTATAATCAGTGGTTATATTCTGTTTAGAAATGGTCCTTCAGTCAATGAATGCTTGTTTAGGATTGCTCGTGGTGAACGCAAATGGCTGCTTTCGGAAGACATCAGGTTACCTTTGCGACGGCGCTGCCCGGTGGCTGCGGGTCCGGGTATCTGCTTCTGCACAGCCGCGGCGGTCACATCGACGATAACAAGCATCCGCGCCTGCCCCGAAGTGACGACCCGCCCATAGAACTCCTACGTTCATGACTACTGTGTCGGCCTGGCCCTCAGCCCGTACGCGGCGGTATTCCATTTGTTAGTGCCAATTCTGGGCTCCGTCTGTACACGGCTTGAGAACCGGTGAACGGATACTCTCGAACCGTTGGGCCGCATGGCACACAGGCAGACACCCACACCAGGCAACCTCTCCGAGAGCAGGAGTGCGCGAATATGATGAGATGGAGAATTGAATTACGGGATAGCCACAGTGACCGATGCGCGGGGAGCATCGTCGTGAGTGCGGCCAATCTGGCGAAGGCCAAACAGCACGCCGTGCGCGTGTGTCGCCGTCGCCTGTCGGGCGGCGGGGATGTTTGCCTCGAAGCGAAAGGCCACTCCACGTATTGGATTGCGGTCGCAAGAGACAAAGTGGGCGAAGTCCGAATCACGCCCCTGGAGTCAAGCGGTATGGATGCGTCCTATGCGCTGCGCTCCGCAAAATATGAACCTCTGACCAGACGGGGGGCGATCGGGTGCGCCTGGAGAAAGCCGCGACGCGGTGCCGAGCCTGTGCCCCATCCGTATCTCGACGCCTGAAGAAGGGAGGTCGTGCCATGACCAACGAAACATTGCAGCAGACAACCGAAAAACAAGTACGACACGCGGCCTTGCAGGCCATCGCGAAGACGTCGATTGAGCCCTGGAAATACTACCACCTGTGCTGGTGGGAAGGCCGGCTCCAATGTCTCCACATCCACCACACGAAGGAGCCTCACCCCTCCTTCTATGCGGCCAACGGACACGTCTTCACCGACGGTCTGAACGTGAACCAATGGCGCCTGATCACCAGCCGCGTCGTGGATTTCTGTCAGCGCCAGGGCATCACACTGTGCAAGCGGCGGGAGCTCTCCGACGCTCGGGGAACGAACGCGGCCCGGGAGAAGCTCCAGATCACGGACTTCGATTCCCGGCGTCTTCGCGACTTGATTGACGGCCTCCGGCTATCCGGAGCGTCAACGGTGGCGCGCCTGGACAAGCTCGAACGCACGCTGGAGTCCGCGCGCATCGTCGCGCCCGAAGAGGTCCCGGCAGACGTCGTGACCATGAATTCCCGGGTGCGCTTGCGGGACCATCACCGAGACGAGGAGATGACCTGTGCCCTCGTCTTTCCCCCCGATGTCGTGGACGACCGGGACTCCACGCAACGGAACGTCTCGGTCCTCTCCCTGGTCGGCGTATCGCTTCTGGGACGACAGGTCGGCCACACCGTCGCCGGACGCCTCCGCGTGGACGAGATGCTGTATCAGCCGGAAGCGGCAGGTGATTTTCACCTGTGACCCGCTCCCGGCTCGGCCTCCCTCCCAGCCAGGTGCGGCTCTGACACCCACCGGACGAATACAGAAAGGAAACTCAGCCATGACAAGAGAGCAGATACAGGATATCGTGAAGGAGGCCATCCGCATCCAGCAGCCGGATCCCGCCCGGTTTTACCATCTCTGCTGGTGGCAGGACGGGATTCAGTGCCTGCACGTCCATCATACGACCGATTCGCATCCCATCTTCCTCACCCTGCCGGGTGAGGTTCTGACGCACGGCCTGTCCGTCTACCAGTGGCAACTGTTGACGGGTCGGATCATCTACTTCTGTCAGATGATGGATTTGTCCCCCGACGCGCCACCGGTGGAAGCGCCCGCCGCCACACCGCCGGCGCCGGGCCACCGCCTGCCGGTGACGGAACCCGACTGGAAACGGTTGACGGTCCTGCTGGCCGACGTGCGCGCCACCCTGCCCCGTGCCGAGGCCTCCTTCCTGAGGCTGCGGCGCCTGCTGGTGAACGCCGACGTGATGCCGTCGAGAAACATCCCTCCCGAGGTTGTGACGATGAACTCCCGGGTACGTCTCCAGCATGAAGGTGACGACCGCGAATCCGTGGTGACGCTTGTCTTTCCGCCGGATGCACGCGGCAGCGATTTCGAGAAGGTGAAGCTCTCGGTCTTGACGCAAACCGGCATGGCGCTGCTCGGGCGGAAGGTCGGGGACACGATCATGGATTGCCTGGCCATTGCCGAGTTGCTCTATCAACCGGAAGCGGCGGGCGATTTTGACCTGTAGATCGCAGTGTCCGGCGTGCCGGGCCGGTTTTCGTGCAGACGCGTGTGCCCTTGCGGGCCGTGGCAAAAGGAGAAGTTCGCATGACAGAGAAGAGGATTCACGGTATCGTGTCGCAGGCGCTGGCCGCAGCCAAGCCTGTGCGCGAGAGATACTACCACCTGTGCTGGTGGGAAGACCAGGTTCAGTGCCATCATGTTCATCATACGAAAGACGCTCACGAAGTATTCTATTTTGCCGTGGGTCATGTGTTTCTCGACGGGCTGTCGGAATTTCAGTGGCGGCTGGTGACGATGCGCATCCTGCAATTCTGCCACCGTCGGGGGATTGCGCTGGACCGCGGCTCCGGCGGCCTTCGGGCGGGCCGGCGCTACGAGAAATCGCGGCGCTGCCTCACGGCGTTCGACTCCGAGCGGCTGCGGTTCCTGCTGACGACGGCACGAACGCCGGGGGCCACGCTCAACGCCTGCCTGGACCGCCTCCAACGCTTGCTGGAAGCCGCGGACATCGTCGTCCCCCACGAGGTGCCGCGCGACGTGGTCACCATGAATTCCCGAGTGCGCTTGAAGGACGACCAGGCGGACGACGACATGGCCCTGTCTCTGGTGTTCCCGGCAGATGCGACGCGCGACGCCGATCCCGCCCGGTTCGACGTTTCGGTCCTCAGCCCCCTGGGTCTATCCCTGTTGGGCCGCCGCATCGGCGCACGTGTAGGCCCGGGCGTCCACATCGAGGGGTTGCTCTATCAGCCCGAAGCCGCCGGAGATTTCCACTTGTAGGAACTCCATGCCATGCCACAGGCCGTGATGGGCCGCAGAAAACGGGATAGCCCCTGGGGAGAAACATACGCTGTGACAAAGACGATCTATGATTTCCTGCGTCAGACCAGCTTGCTGGCAGTCGGCAGCGCTCTGTCCGCGCTCGCCGTGAACGGCATTCTGCTTCCGCAGGGTTTTCTGTCGCGTGGTCTGACGGGGGTCGCCCTTCTGCTCCATCACGTGTACCCGATCCTGTCCGTAGGCACGCTGTACCTGGTGCTGAATATTCCGGTGTTCGTCTGTGGGGGGCGCTTCGTGAGCCGCCGATTCGTCCTGTACTCGCTGTGGGGCTTGGCGCTCTATACGCTGATGCTGTCCGTTGTCACGTTCCGCCTGAACCTCAACGACAAGATGCTCGGCGCCGTGATCGCCGGGCTGCTCTGTGGCACGGGGTCCGCACTCGTGTTGCGTTCCGGCGGCTCGACCGGAGGGGCGGATGTTCTCTACGTCATGATGCACAAATTCTTCTCCCTCAGCCTGGGAACCGCCGCGCTCCTTGTGAACGCGGCGCTTCTGGGGGTGGCGACCCTGCTCTTTCCCGTGGAGAACGTGTTGTACACCCTGGTGTGCGTCGTGGTCGGCGCTCAAGTCACCGATCTCGTCTTTCACGGTCTGGCCAAAAGACAGGCGGCGCTCATCATATCCGACCGCTGGCAGGACATCGCCGACCATCTGACCGCCACGCATGGGATCGGCCTCACCCTCATTCAGGGACAAGGCGCCTATCGCTCCGCCCGCCGGACGATCCTGTATTCCGTCGTCCCGCGCCGTGACGTAGCCGAAGTGAAGAAAACCGTCCTGGACCGGGACCCGGGCGCGTTCATGGCATTCGTGACGGCCGACGATGTCACACACCCGAACACGGGAAACCAGCCTCCCTGGTAGGCCGCCCTGCAGACTCCCTTCCGCGGACGGCACATGCACATGGCGGACACAGCGGACAAGGGGTCAACTCTTGACAATTGACGCGCCTGTCAAGTGTCAAGAGTTGACCCTCCTGCCCCCCTACGTGATTAATTCTCCTGGCGGCGGTGCCCTTGTAGAGACGCAAGATTTTGCGTCTCTACTCTCTGTGCGAGGCCGTCGCAACGATTAACGCCAGCCCTATTGCGAGCCGCAGGATGGGCCTTGCCCCCTGCGGATCGTCGGAGGATGAGAGCTCTCATGTCACGATGCCTACGCCGACAGAGCTGGAAACACCGGGCCATAATAGGTAGTTGTCCTGACTTTCCCGCCACGTACATCACATTCACTCCAATCCCGTCAAGCGTCGGCTCGTCGAGAAGAATCGGTGTGCGGTGCACACCCTTGTATCTTGATAATCCCATGATACTGTGGCGGGTGATCGTCTGG
>CAYQXM010000135.1:0-11637 GCA_964421295.1 uncultured Pirellulales bacterium | reverse complement strand
AATCCCGCCTTTGAGCGGTTGGTGCGGTTGGCCTCGCGTTCCTTCCTGGGGCAAAACGTGACCGATGTGTTGCCTCTGCCAACATTGTCTGAGGCGCTGGTGTTGGTGGAGACTACCCCTGGCATAATTCACACGGTCGATATTCCGATGGTCGCGCCGCGTCTTTCTGGATCGAACAATGCCACGCTCACCGAGTACATCAGCACCGTCAAGCAGAAGGCCCAAATTGAGGATCAATTGACGAAGGAAGGCGGGCTCAATGAGCAGTATGAGCAGGCCAGACGCAAGCTGGATCAGTTGAGTCTTACGGCGGACCAGATCGACTACATGCTGCAGTTGCGTCCGAACTCGATCGAGCGAAGTCAGCTCGTCGAGAAGCGCAAAGCGGAATTCCCGGATCGTGGCGCCGCCATCGATAAGGTCATCGTGGCCTTCGACGCCTACCGGCCCTACCAGGGACAGCTCGACAGCCCCGAAGACCTCAAGCGTATGCTCAAGGGCGCGGGCGTTCTCGAATTCCGTATTCTCCCCACCGCGAACCGGACCGAGTTGACCCAGACCGAAATGCAGCGGTACGTTGAGACTCTGCAGGAAAAGGGTCCCAAGGCAGCCTCGGACAACAACTACATCTGGTGCCCCATCGAGGACATGGCCGATTGGCAGGTCCTGGGGTCTGTCGTCGCCCAGTTCGGAAACAAGGACTACGTCCTGGCCAGCAACAGGCCGGACGAAGCCTTGCTCCACAGCCCCTCGTCGCGGGCGTGGAAGCTGGAGAAGTCCTATCCCACGTCGGACTCGTCGGGCCGCCGGGCCATCGGCTTCGAGCTCGACGACAAGGGTGCCCAAGTCTTCTACAACATTACGAACAAGAACGTGGGCCGACCCCTGTGCATCGTGCTGGACGATGTGGCCATTTCGGCGCCCAACATCAATTCGGCGATCGGAAAGAGCGGCATCATCATGGGCACGTTCACGGCGCAGCAGGTCAGCGACATGGTCAACAAGCTGAACGCCGGATCGCTGCCGGGCCGGTTGATTGAGCAGCCCCTCTCGGAAAGAAGCATTGGACCGTCGATCGGTGCGGAGAACCGCGATGCGGGCATCTACTCCGGCTTCGTGGGTCTGACGCTGGTCATCATCGGCATGTTGATCTACTACATGATCGGCGGCGCCATCGCGGACGTCGCCCTGCTGCTCAACGTGCTGTTCCTTCTGGCGATCATGGCCGGCATGCGGGCCACCTTCACCCTGCCCGGCATCGCCGGCGTCATCCTGACGATCGGTATGGCCGTCGACGCCAACGTGCTGATCTTCGAGCGTATGCGTGAAGAGCAGCAACGCGGCGCCGGCATCGCCACCACCGTCAAGGCCGGTTACGAGAAGGCTTTCTCCGCCATTTTCGACTCGAACCTGACCACGATTCTGACGGCTGCGATTCTGTACTACGTGGCTTCGGAAGACATCAAGGGATTCGCCATCACCCTGATCCTGGGTCTGTCGGCCAGCATGTTCACCGCTCTGTTCGTGACACATGTGATCTTCGACTGGCTGGTCTCGAAGAAGATCCTGAAGAATCAGTTGCCCATGCTGCACCTGGTTCGCGTCTGGCACGTCAACTGGATGGGTCTGCGGAAGTACTTCTTCGCCTTCTCCGCCGTTATCATCATCGGCGGCATCGTCGTGTTCTTCTCCCGCGGCCAGGACAAGTACGACATCGAGTTTACCGGCGGTACCGCCGCTCAGGTCAACTTCAAGCCCGGCGTGGTGCTGACCCGGGAGGAAGTGGCCGCCAAGATTGGGGCCGATCTTCCGGATGCCATCGTTTACAGCGTCGGGGTGGCGAATGAAACGCCGGACCACAAGAAGTTCTGGACTCAGTACGAAATCAACACGACGGCCACGAACCGGACCGAAACGACCGTGACTTTCAGCGACACGACGCCGCACACCGTGGCCGAGGTGACCGCTGCCATCACCAAGGCACAGGCGGAACTCAAACGCGAGCTGCCTCGCCTGACCGTCACTCAGGAGGGTCAGAAGTTTGTCGTCGCCAGCGGCCAGCTCAATCCTTCCATCGTCAAATCGGTTCTGGAGAAGGCTTTCCCGTCGGCCCAGGTCGCTACGCCGCAGGTCGATCAGGTCGTCAACGACGCCATCCAGAAGGCCTTTGCCAACGAGCTGGAGATCCAGAGAAACCTGGAGCCCACGATCGTCTCCGCCGAGAAGATCACGGAAGAGGCCGTGGACACCCATCCGGAGCTGGCCAGCTACGTGGGCGGTCTGAAGATCGAGTGCCAACTGAAGGTACCCGCCTCTTTGCTGCAGATCGACAGCCGGCTGAACGACCTTCACTTCAAGCCGGAGGCGCAGGACCTGACGTGGGACTCCACGTATAAGCTCCTGGGCCCCAACGCCGGCGTCGTGGACCCGAACAAAACCGTCGCGGCTTTCACGTACGTCAGCGTTCTGCCGGACACCGGGCTGCGGGAGTTCAGCGAAGAGGAATGGTCCCGCTTCACGAACAATGAACAGACCAAGGTGTTGACGGCCACACAGATTCAGAGCTCGCTGCCGCGCGTGACCCAGATCGACCCGTCCGTCGGCTCCGAACAGAAGACGCGTGCGTTGATCGCGCTCCTCCTGTCGCTCATCGCCATCGCGGCCTACCTGTGGTTCCGGTTCGGCGACCTGCGCTATGGCGTGGCCGGCATTCTCACGCTCTTCCACGACTGTGCCGTTACGGTGGGTGTGGTCGCCGCTTGTGCGTTCATCGAAAGCTCGCCCATAGGACAGGCCCTGATGATCGAAGATTTCAAGATCAACGGCACGATGATCGCCGCGTTCCTGACCCTGCTGGGTTACTCCATCAACGACTCCATCGTCGTGTTCGACCGTATTCGTGAAAACCGGCACAAGGCGCAGTTGACCGCCCAGACGATCACCAACAGCATCAACCAGACGATGTCCAGAACGTTGCTGACATCCGTCTGCACGTTGATGGTAGTTCTGGTGATGTACATTTTCGGCGGTAAGGGCCTGAGGGGTTTCAACTTCGCGATCCTCTTCGGTATCCTCATCGGAACGTATTCGTCGATCGCGATTTCGGCGCCCCTGCTGCTGGTGGGCCTGAAGGCCGGCAAACAACAGCCGCAACAGTAGTCCGTTGGCCGACACTTGCCATTGGGGGTGGTGAGGCATGGGCAAGGATTATAAGATTGGTTTGATGTGTGGATTGGTGGCCGCGGTCGTCGTGGTCGTTTGGGTGGCGACCCGGCCCAGTCTGAACACGCCCACCTGGACGTACAAGCCGCAAACGGCTTCGGCGCAACAGGCTGCGGTCTCATCGAAGCCTGTCTCTGCCGGCCAGACCAACGCGTCTCCTCCGCAGAGCACGGCTACGCCCGCACCGCAACGCCAGGAGACGCCACGCGTAAGCGAGCCGGCGCCGGTCGTATCCAAACGGGTGGAGGCCCCCGCCATCGCACCCGTGCGGACACACATCGTACAAAGGGGAGAGACACTCTCCTCCATCGCCCAGCAATACTACGGAAATCCCAACGCCTGGCAGCGGATTGTCAAGGCCAATTCGACGGTCATCAAGAACCCGAATGTGGTTCCGCCGGGAACGAAGCTGACCATCCCCTGAGGCGGCCGGCCCCCGCCGCAAGACCTACGGCAGACGGGCCACGTCCTTCTTCTCGCCTTGCGGATCCGACCAGTCGCCACCCAAAGCCAGGTGCAGATTGACGCGTGTCGTCCAGATCTGTCCCTTGAGAATGGTCAACTGATCTTCCGCCAGACGGCGGTTCCGCTCGGATTCAAGGACGGTCAGGATGCTCTCAACCCCCTCCTCATACCTCCGTCGCGACAGGTCCTCCGCGGCTCTCGCCTCTCTGAGCTGCAATGTGGCGTGCTCGACCTGCTGTTGCAGCGACTGCTCCGACACCAGAGCAATTTCGACCTCCTGCATCGCCCGCAACACCGTGGCCGAGTAGTCTGCGGCCAGCTCCGCATAGCGTGCCTTCGCCGCATCGACCCCGGCGCGAAGCCGCCCGCCTTCAAAGATGGGCTGCATCAGGTTCGGCGCGAACGAATACGTTTCAGAGAAGCGATGCCAGATATCCTCAAATCGGCTGGAGCTGCGGCCATAGTTGGCAGTGATCGTCAGACTCGGATACAACTGTGCCACGCTGACGCCGATCTGCTCGTTGGCGGCCATGAGGGTGAATTCGGCCACTCGAACATCCGGACGCCTGTCTAAAAGCGCCGCCGGAACGCCCAGGGGCACCGCCTCAAGCTGGGGCAGGTCCGGTAGTGTCTCTGGCAGAGCCGAAGAGGTCCCCGGCCGTTTGCCAACGAGCACATCCAACGCGTAGACCGCCTCAGCCAGCGATGTCGCCAGCGACGGTTCCTGGGTCTTGTCGGCCTCCAGATTCGCCCTTGCCAATCGTACATCTACGGGGCCGACCAGGCCTTCTTCGTAACGTCGTTCCGTGATGCTTAGTGTTCGCTGGCGGCTCTCAATGTTGGCCCGGGCAATGGCCAGACGCCGCTGGAGAACCGCGATGTTGACTCTGGCCTGGATGGTTGTCGCGATGGTCGAGTTGACCACGGTCCATTGGCCGACTTGGGCACCAAGCATGTCGGCCCAAGCCGCCCGCTCCGCCCGCCTCAACTGGCCCCAGAAGTCCACCACATAGGAGACACTGATCCCCTGTGACCACGTCGTCGTCAGGAAACTGGGCGGGAATCCCGGCATCCCCTCGGCGAAACCGAGGTACATCTTGGAACGGGTGTACGTCGCATCGTACGAAACACTGGGCCACAGAGCCCCCGAAGCCTGGGCCAGTCCTGCCTGAGCCTGAAGGACGCGGGCGGCCGACGCCTTGATATCGTTGTTGTTCTCCAACGCTTCGGTCACCAGATCTGCCGTGACCGGATCTCCGAACCGCATCCACCAGCGATCCTGCTGGGCCGCACTGTTGACATCCACGGGCGCGGCCGCTTCCCTGGGAGCATTGACGTCCTGCACGCCTTTCGGGGCATTGACGAAGCCGGTTGCCGTCTCGGCCGCCGTCTGGGGCCGTTTGTAGTTCGGCCCGACCATGCAACCGCCCAATACAAGAACCCCAATAGAGCAGTATGCCCAGACCGGCCCCATACGCGTCTTCATCCGATTTCTCCACTCAACACAAAATTATCGATGGTTCAGAAGCACAACACTATGATCTATGATGGCCTCAAAGTCAAGGCGGGCATTCCCAACCCTGCCCATCCCAACATAGCCTTCCTGCGTATAAATTGTGCCGTGAATTGATGAAAAACCGTTGACACACCTGCGGTCGGGCGGCTATAAAATAGGTCTCTATCGGCACGGGGCCGTAGCTCAATTGGCTAGAGCATCGGACTGTCGATCCGAAGGTTGAGGGTTCGAGCCCCTTCGGCCTCGTTCAAAAACCGCGTTTTCGCCCCCGTCAACGCGGTTTTCTTTTGCGCCGACATGCACGGAGTCTTGCGGAACTGTACCGCAGAGCGCCCCAAAACGCGCCCCACTTTCCGGCAGGTGGATTCGATGTGTCTGCGTGACTTGTTGGCCCGTGACAACGGCATTGTCCGTCCCGGTCGCTCTCGCCTGTTCGTTGTTCGGCTTGATTGTCAAATCGGGCAGCAAGTCCAAGGCTGCCCGCTCATCGTTCAGGCGAACATGGGTGTACCTGTCCGTCATTGCACTCGACTTGTGCCGAGCCAAGCTCTGAGCTACCCGGCTTGAGGCATGGCTCAGGTTCGTGACAAAGCTGTGCCGCAGCCCGTGGAAATCCAAGACCCGTCCCCGCTCATCGGCGTAAACTATCCCCGCTGCCTCAAGATCATGCTGAAGCATTTCTGACGTCCGGTCGGTCAACTGTCGATAGTTGCCGCCGAACGCCTTGCACGTGGGCAGTCTGCCTCCTACGTGGCGTTTGAGAGCCTCGGCAAGATCTCGGCGGATCGGTACGGTATCGGTTTCACGGTGTTTAGAGTACCCGGCCGGCACGGTGACGATAAGCCGCTCGAAATCAAAGTCCTCCACCTTCAAGCCCCTTACCTCATTTGCTCGCAAGCCCGTCTCGGCACAGAACCAATAGAGCAGACTCCGCTCTTGACCGTTCATCCCGAACAGCTCCCCGCCGGCAGCGGTCGTGGAAACAAGCCGCCTCAATTCATCGTCTGTGGCTGCCCGGCGTTGCCGTCGCACGTCGGTCTTCTCGTTCAGCTTGTGCAGACCACGCAAAGGGTTTTCACTCGCCTGCCCGGTATCCAGCATCCATCGGCAGAAACCTTTCAGGGCGATCAAGTAACCATTGGATCGGCGTATACTCAGCCCGCCGCTCCGCAGCCCTTTCAGATACCCCTCGACCTTCCCCGCGGTCACGTCGGACCAAACCGCGAATCGACAGCCCTCCAAAATCCGCTTGAGCATAGCTTCGCACTCGCCGACGTATTTGGCCGTCCGCTCCTTCGCCTCCAAATGGCGTGTGAAGTCCTTGAGCAGGTCCCGGAGGGGCTTGGCTGCACTGACTCGCGACCCATCGATGATTCCCAGCGTTGCCAAGCGGTCTCTCAGTGCCGGAGGTGTCGTCTCAAGCCATTTCGCCAACTCCGCATTGAGCGAGCCCCTGGCGGTCCGGCACCCTACAAGCGATTCTATACGCCATCCCAACTGCTCACTCTGGCGCCGGTCCGTCAGTCCGGCGAAGCGCCGAAGAACGCCCAGGTGGTCTTTGAGTTCGATAGTGAACCGCTTCGCCTTCGCAGCTTTCTTGAACACACGCACGGTCTATTCCTCCAAGTGCCCAGCCGTCACTGCTGGTCGGCCCGTCTTGATTTCCTCATTCTTATCCATGTTCACAGTGTGCTCCCTGTCAACCAGCCTTTTCAAGGCCTTTCTTTTGGGTTTCTTGCCATCGCCGCCCAAATTGTGCGTGGTGGACACTCGGCTCGGACCCACGCCGCCAGTTCTTCACGCGACCAGAGCCTGCGACGCCTCAGCCGAATCCCCAGCGGCCCAAGTTCGCCGCTACGATCCATCGCGTAGAACGTCGACACCCCCACCCCGATCATCCCAGCCGCTGTCTTGCAGTCCACGAGCAACGGGTCTACCCCAGAGTCACTACGTTGCTGACCGTCCAACATCTTGCGTTCCTTCGTCACCATGTCCATAATCAACTTCCGTGTCCGTCGTGCTGTGTGGAGGCTTCTATTTGCCCCTGAAGCCATCCAGGAATCCCATTCTGAATCGTCGCATCGTAGTTCACAATTCGGTAGATGCGTGTGGACTCTGCTCGCTTGTCGCTGCGGCTCATCGGTTAGGCTTTCTGTTCAGCGCTTGCCTTTCTAGCATTCCAGGTGCTACGGTCGGGGGCGCCAGCCGATAGCCATTCCGAGATTTCCTCGGAGCACCAGCGGACTGCCCCGCCAATACGGATTGGGTTGGGGATCTTCCCACACGCGTTCAACCGATGTACCTGGCGTTGGCTGAGGCTGAGCATCTGGCCAAGGTGCTTGGCTGTTAGTAATTGGCGAGGCAATGGTGTGATTTGAGCCTGCTGCATGTGCCTGTCTCCTAAAATGGTGTTCCATCTTCGTCTGTGGCCGCGTGTCACATGACGTGCTGGAGACTACGCCTTGAAGGCAGCAATGCAAAACACGATCACAACATTTAGGCGCTCGCATTTCCGGTGCGCACCGAAAACCAGTGCGCCACTATTCTCCGTGCACGCTGATTGCGGCCATGCAGATGGCTTAAGAGTCACCCTTTTCGAAATGAGCGCCGAAGTTCCTCGCTATCCCAGTCTCTTTCGGGATCTTTCCCAAGCTTCGTCAGATATCGTCCGTACCGGATCCATTCCAGAGAACAGTCATTCTTCTTGTTGCCGTTGCTCCCAGGGCAGTTGGTCGCATTAGCTCTACCAGTCCAGAACCACTTCCCGCAAGAAGGAGCACGACACTGCTTCTTGAAACGTGGCCTCGAACACATGGCAGTCAATTTCTGTGCAAGCTGAAATGCTGGTTGAACGAGCAGCAGCGTAGCCACGCGGTTGAGGTCCTGCATGTTGACGTAGAACTCGTCAACATCCAAGTAGATGCTATAAGTCTCGCTTTCGTCAGAGTTGACAACAGAGGATATGACTGGATGACCGTACTCAATATACTGATTGAGCTTGCTGTGCTCCTCATCACTCAACGGCACATCCAGCACAATGTTATCTTCAATCGCTGACAGCTGCAGGAGATCCTCCTCCGTGACCAACCAAGCACAGTTCCACCAGCTCTCCTCTTCTGATACTGTCTCAGTAAGTGCTTGGCACACCCACTCATATGCACGTTTCCAGCGCGGACGGATTGTCGTGTGACGCCATTGTTTGAAGAACTTATCTATCTGCCCCAACGCCTCGCAATTCTGTTTCCCTGCAAGCGATATGATGGCATCTTCCATCGTATGACTCTCAATAAGAGCTCTCGCCACCTTACTCACCGTACTCAGCTCTCCATGAGATTTGCTGCCGCGGCATCGCCAGAACGCATCTTCGAAGGAACTGGCGTCGTGTTCTTCATGCCCCATCACACTCAGAGCCAACAGAGTGTCCATGTGGAAAAGTATCTGAGGACCATCTGATTCCTGTTGAATGCGAGAGAAGAGTTCACTGCTCGTATCTCGAACACAGCATTCGACTGACAGCGGCTCACTGCTATAGGTCTCCTCGAGTTTTCTTTGAAAACCACATTCTTCAGCGAACTCGGCCAAACCACGCCAACCACCATCCTCCCAGACTGCCTTTAGGTCCTTGAGGCTATACAGATTGTCTTCAAGCATCGGTGATTATCCCATTTCCTGCGAGTCCATCATCATAGTACTGCCAGTAGTCTTCGAATACGGCATTCTACTTCGATTGCGTTCATCCGGCAACTCATGTCCGTCGCGAGTGGTAGGCCACGTTGTCTCTCTGAGATGCTTCTGCCTCCGGCGCTTTGGATTGTGATCCTCCCATGGCCTCACCGGTCCCGTGTCCTGGCTGACGGTCCGCGTGTCGGTGACAGCCAGGACCAATGACGCCCCTTCGCCGGCGTCGCGATCCCTAACATGGCGAGCCAGTACGTTCTCTCCAAACCGGCCAAATCACGACACCCCCGTGTAAGGTGTAAAGCACTAAAAAAAATTTCGCAAGCCCGTGAACGCCGCACTCCCCCGAACCGCACCCCGCCACCCCTTGGGAAGGACCCGTGCAAACGCGTGCAGCGCAAGAGCTTGCATTGAGTCGGACAGTCTCAGAACTGGCATGGTCAGAGCTGGTCTATGTCACGTCGCGGGCTTCGCTGACTTTACACTGCTTTACACCCTCGTGAGACTCATTGCCACTTCCTCGGTTCTCGGACCATCCGATCAGGCCTCTCTGGCACAACCAGACATGACGCGCTCACCTGCTCTGGCAGGCAACTTATGCAGCGGGGTGACTCCAGTAATTCGACAGACGTGCGCACCTCACCCTCTGTGTAGCAGAATCCGCCTCCTCACCTCACGTTCACTTGTCGCCGGCGAGCAATTCTTCCAGTCGCCGGGCACCTGCAACACCGACCGCAACCAGTCCCGCGAGCAATCGATCCACATCGGCTCGCACGGCCTTATTCGCATCGAGCAGACCCGACTCCAAGCGGCGGACTCCTCCAATCTGCGTACATACACGTCCAGCCATACCACCATCGACTCAAGACTCCCTGTCATCGGGATAGCTCTCCAACCATGTCATGGCTGCCACCATCATCAGCGGCAGATGTACCGGTCTTGGAGATCCTTCCAGAAGATTGTCTGCAACAAGGGCGACAACGAGCGAAGGTCCGCTTTCGACAACCTTCTGTAGTACGGGGACAAAGGGATCAAGCCGACCAACGACCTCTGGAGGCAAGCACCATTCAGGAGGCAGACCAAGACCCACATAACGGTTGAAGAAGAGCACGATGATCATACTGAGCCCATTAACTGGTGAGACACCGCAGATAGAGACGGATGGAATCGAGTGCAGTCGACATCGTGTGCCGCTGCCGTTTGCTTGAATCACTTGACTGTCGCGTGAGGTACGAATTAGGATAGGGAACCCCATCGAAGCAGTATCTTGGGGGGTCTTGAAACCGATTGAAGAACGGGACTCGTGGAAAGCTGTTTGCCCTATGGCCCTGCAAGTACGCTCTGTGTGTCATCGTTTCGGAAGTCAGGAGGTCCTGCGTGACGTCTCATTGACAGTCGAGGCGGGGGATTGCTACGGATTGCTGGGCCACAACGGGGCCGGCAAAACAACCTTGATGCGAGCCGCCCTTGGCCTTCTGTCACCCACGAAGGGGTGCGTGGCGGTCGATGGGTTTGACTGTCGCGCCTTTCCCAGAGAGGCGCGGGCACGCCTGAGCGGCTTGATCGAGTATCCGTGTTTTCACGATGCCTGGAACGGGCGCAAGAACCTGTGCGTCCTGGCACGATTGCAGGGATTTGACGGCAGCTCGTGCATGGCGGAGGCGGACCGCGTCCTGCAACTGGTGGGGTTGAACACAGGGGATCGCGCCCTGGTTCGCGCCAAGGTTCGCAACTACTCTCAGGGCATGAAGCAGCGACTGGGCATTGCACAGGCCCTTCTGGGCAATCCGTCCTACGTGTTGCTTGATGAACCCATGAACGGCCTGGATCCACAAGCTCTGGTGGACTTGCGCGCTCTGATCCGACGTCTCACTCGGGAACAGGGCGTGGCGGTAATGATTTCGAGTCACCAGCTCAGTGAGATCTCCGGCCTGTGCAACCGCGTCGCCATCCTGCGTCAGGGCCTGCTGCTGGTGGAGGACTCGACGGATCGTCTGCTCAGCACGGACAAGAAGCTCTATCGACTCACGGTGGCCGCCGCGGCCGAGAAGGCGGAGGCATTCTTGACGACTCTGGGCGTGTCCCCCGAACGTCAGGAACGGGGCGATCCATCCCAGGTGTCCACGTTCCTGGTGGACCTGAGCCGAACCACGCCCACGTCACTGACCCGATATCTGTTGGACGAGGCCATAGATCTGCTGGCGCTGACGCCATGCGAGCCGTCGCTCGAAGAGGTGTATCTGCAGATGGATGCAGAGGCTGCCAAGAGCCCAATGTCGCAGCGCCTCAGCCCCGGCCCATCGCCCGCGCCGGTCTCAGGACGACCCGAGGTGCGCCGGGCCGCCCGAGGGCCCCTGTTGCGGGGGTGCCGGTATGAATGGACACGGCTCATGAGTGGCGGCCGGACCGGGCTGCTGTTCGCATGGCCTGCGCTATTTGGCGGGGTCTCCATCGCGATGATGCACCGGCTCGCCGTAGCCAATGCCAGGAAAGTGGGAGGCGAGGTCTTCAGCACCACGCAGATGACGGCCTTCGACGGCGTGGGCAAGGGGCTGACCGTGGGATTGCCCATCCTGATGGTGTTGATCGCAGGCTTGGCCAGTCAATCCCTGTCCGGCGAGCAAACCAAGGGGACGCTTCGCTATCTGCTCCTCCGACCGATCGGGCGCGTGCAACTGGTCGTCTCGAAACTCGTCAGCCTGGTCATGCTCTGTTTGGCTGGATATGTGCTGTTGGCCGCTGTAAGTCTCGGTGTC
>CAYQXM010000134.1:0-11900 GCA_964421295.1 uncultured Pirellulales bacterium | reverse complement strand
CCTTGTCGCGCCAGAAGCGGTACATACCGACCGAATCAGGCTCGCCGCGCTCCTCGCGGTAGGCGTTCTCGAGTTCGGAGCAGGCCGGGTCCAGTGCGATCGCGACGTCCACGCCGGGCACCCATTCGCAGTCCAGAATCGCCTGCTTCATGAAACGCCACATCCGCTGCTCGGGCACCTTGTCGCCTTCGGCCTTGTCGATGTACGGTGCAATACCACCTTCGAGACCGACACCCATGACCTTGGCACCCGGAGCCGACTCGATGATTTCCTTGAGCCGGTACTGGAGCTTCACCGTCATTTCCTGAGCATCTTCGTACGTCTTGGGCGAGAGCGGCATAAACATGGATTCTTGCATCGAAATATTGCTCTCGGGATATTCCTTCTCGGTGTGACGACCACCCATGGCGCAGTTGCGGAACTGCCACGGGGCGGCGACGCGGTTGCCGTCCTTGAGGATGACCTGCTGCATACGCGTGGTGAGCATCCTCTTCTTGACCTCGGCAACCTGCACCGGCCAGCTCTCTTTCGAGGCGGCGGCGGCAGCACGAGCGGCAGCCTCAGCAGCGATCTTCTCACGAGTCCGGAATTCCTTGAGTTTGCCGGGGTCAGCCAGCAGTCTATCCAGGAGACCTACGCAACCCGGAGCCAGGAAGAAGCGGCCGATGTAGATGAGTACGTCGATCTCAAAACGCAAGCCAAGACCGATGAGCACGATAGCAGGTAGCAGAGCCCACGCCAGGTAACCGCTCCACACCGGACCTGCCGCCGAGACGGCCAGGTTGTACGGCGAGTCGGGAGCGAAGTTGCCGTTCTCTTTCTTGACTCCATGGAACTTGCCCCACGGAATCCCCACGAGCATCTGAACGTAATATCCGAACTTGCCACCGTTGCCCTTGAGGACCGCATCCGCCTTCTCCTGCGAATCCTTGTTCAACGCCGTCAGCTTGGCGGCCGTCAGGAAGTGACCCATTTCGTGAATCGCGATCGCGATATGCCACGACAAATACAGAACGGCCAACGAAATCCACAGCTCTGCGTGCAGCGGCGAAAACATGAAGTTCAGTACGACGTACTTGATGTTCTCGTCGTTCTTGGCCCGCTCAGCCAACTCCAGAGCCGGCAGACTCAGGATCGACGAAATGAATGCCGCGTGGAACGACACGAGCTTGTGGTTCGCGATGACCCACCCGCGCTCCAGCATGCCGGCACTGTTGATTCTCAACCCTTTTTTACTCAATTCAGACATACGTAGATTCTCCTATGAAACTCCGATCAGGGTAAAAACCTCACCACTTTATGTCCTCTCGGTTCACGCGTCAAGGGACATTTGCGCCCTCCGCGAAAAATCGTACCGCCCCCCGCCCGGATTGTGCTTGCAGGCACGAACACCGCCGGCCATAATCCCAGCTTCGTGGGGATGGAGTCCCCCGTACAACCGCCCGCAGGGCTGATGACTCCTACCAGGTGCTTCTGGCAGGAGTTACGTGAATTCCCCCCGGACCCCTTCCAGCAGCAAACCTGATCCGGTTTTTAATGGAAGATTAACATATGGCGTACAAATTGATCGGTCTGGCCCTCGCCGGTGCCCTGGGGGCACTGGCCCGCTACGGCCTGGGTGGCCTGTTTCAACGCAGCTCGCCCGCCGACTTCCCCTGGGGCACGCTCGCCGTCAACGCCCTCGGCTGCTTCCTCTTCGGCCTGATCTGGACCGCCACCCAGCAGCGTCTCGCCCTCAGCCCCGAGATGCGAACCATCCTCCTCGTCGGCTTCCTCGGCGCCTTTACGACTTTCAGCTCGTTCGTTTTCGAAACGAACCAGATGCTTGAGCACGGCGAATGGCTCATGGCGACCCTGAACCTCGCCGCCGAACTCGGCCTGGGCTGGACCGCGTTCCTCGCCGGAGCCTTTCTCGGCCGCCTGGTGTAAAGAGATGAGCGAAATGAGAAGCAGAAGTGCCAGCCCGGACAATGTCATTCCCGCGCAGGCGGGAATCCAGTACCTTACGAACAGTCTGAACCCCCGCCTTCGCGGAGGTGACAGAATAGACTAGCCTACGGGACGTCTTTAGCTTGAAAGGGATCACCCATGAACCTGCCCTCTGAAGCCCAACTGGT
Source organism: uncultured Pirellulales bacterium (assembly GCA_964421295.1). Classification (GTDB taxonomy): domain Bacteria; phylum Planctomycetota; class Phycisphaerae; order Sedimentisphaerales; family Anaerobacaceae; genus PLanc-01. The sequence continues at coordinate 9,783 of CAYQXM010000134.1, read as the reverse complement.
CCGCATCTTCATCGGCGAAACCGACAAGCACGGCCACCGTCCCCTCTATGAAGTGATCGTGGAAGAAGCTCGCAAACGCGGCATGGCCGGCGCGACCGTCCTGCGCGGCATCATGGGTTTCGGCAAGGCCAGCCGGATCCACACCTTCAAAATCCTCCGCCTCTCCGAGGACCTCCCCATCGTGATCGAGATTGTCGACAACCGCACGCGCATCGCCGCTTTCCTCCCCTACCTTGATGAAGTTGTTCAGGAAGGCTTGGTCACCCTGGAGAAAGTCCAAGTCCTCGCCTACCGTCACAACGCCCCCGCTTCTCCGGAAACAGGGGCAGGTCCTGCTTGAGGACCGCTCCCAGCAAGCATGAGATCGTGCCGGGCAGATGATGACCGACCGAGAACCGGATCAGGGACAGAAGGCAAACACGGGAAGCTCGATCTTCGGCATTCGAAGGTCGTCTGTTTCAATTGTCACGACTCCCTCAAGCTTCCCTTTTGGCGCAATTGCAGAAACAACGGTAACCACCAATGAATGTTCCTTGGGGCCTATCTCCTGAGCCGCAACCTTCAACCAGTCTCCGCGTGCAGATGTACGCGTGATCTTGAACGGCGTCTCAGATCGCAGCGTTATTCTCTTTGTCGCGTCCACATTCCCCTGTCTGACAATTCCGAATTGGAGTTGCGAAAGAGATATCGTTATCGGCCCGACGATTTCGCCCTTCACCGGAATCTCGAGGGTCTTGACCGATGCCCCTGCCGCAGGGATACGAATCGCCTCAGCCATCAATCCCGGCGGTGCTGTCGGCAATAGGTGTACCTTGAGTAAAAAGGCAAATGCAGCCGTAGTCTTACTCTCCAGCCTCACCTGACTCACATCGAGAAATGGCGAGGAGGTACGTGCTTTGTCGATTTCAAGGCGCTGGTTCTCCGCGCCTGGTTCGATGCGTACGAAGAGTATCTTCTCCATTCCAAGAGGAACTGCTCCCAGGAGGATCTGCGGGGGACTGACTGTGAACTCACGTCTTCGTTCCGCATTGATAGTCAACGTCGTCAGAGGTTTTTCGGGGTCATTCGTAATAAGAGCCGTCTTGCGCTCCGTGAGCTTGCCGAAGCGCCCGCTGACATTGAACCTGATTGTCACCGGCAGGGATTCACCCGGTTTTATCCGCATCTTCTCGTCATTGACGACCGTTGTGCAACTGCAATCGGTCTTGATCTTCTCTATGACCAAATCAGCGGTCCCGTTGTTCGCAACCTCGAATGCATGCGAGATGACACGCGTGTCATCAAATACAATCCCCGCATCATAGGCTGGAGCTTTAACCACAATCCGCGGAACGCCAGCATTCTCGGCACCAGGAACAGGGGAAATCAAGAGGCCCAAAAGGACGGCCGCACCTGCCAATAATCCGTTCGCGGACATCCCCCCTTTTGTCACGCGTCTTCTGATCGCGCGGAGTATGCTCCCGGCCCAGATTGTCAAAATGACCAATCCCAATATTACGATCCCCCGTGGTAAGAGTCTGTTTGTCAGGCAAGACTGGCCTTCCGGCATGGTGATTTCCTTATCATCAATGAAGAGGCAGTTGCCCCTCCATTTCCAATGCTTAGCCAGATCATCGGCCCCGGAGATTTGAAGGGTTCGCGGAGGGTCAATCACGACGAATCCCCCGCCCGTTCTGTCCGGCAGGAGTGCTATGAAGTGATTGCCATTTACGTGAAGGATGACAGGCCTTCTCACCGAAGCCAGAACATTCCTGGAGAGCCTAGCGCCGAGGGTCCTCAGCCCGTACGCTTCTGCAATCACTTTCAACTCAGCAAGGCTCGAACCCGAATGGGAACTCGGAATCGCGTAGAGTACATCCTCGCCCCCTACGTCCTTGCCCAGGAACCTCAACACGGAGGCTAAGCAGTATTGTCCGCAGACATTCTCCTGTTTGATGGCGTAGGTGTTCGCGCTGAGGGAGTTCGCATCTGTTCTCGTGTTTCCCTGCGGGCCGCCCGCCGGAAGGAGGAGAAGAACTGCCGCCATTGCAGAAACGTACATTCGAGACTCCTCACGTGCTCTTGCGTCTAGCGAGGTGGAAAAGCAGGGCAACACCGGCCAGGCCGCACACCGTCAACAGAACCCACACAGGCCCGCTTACGCCCAGGACTCTTGCATGATCACTCGTGCCTTCGGGAGGGCCTTCTTGACCTTGTGCATTCTTGGCCTTCCCTCTCGCTGCCGCGGCCTCGTGTGCCTCTCTTTCCTGATTCGGAGCAGGTCCTCCCTGTGCTGCCGGTGCGGACGAAGTTCCTCCAGTTTCCGGCGGCTCCACCGCCCCAACGGTGAAGGACGCCTGCAAGGTGCCATCCCACACTTTCGTGCCAAGCGGAAAGTCAAGGGTAAAAGCACTGTCAGGGATTTCGATGTCAAATTCCGCCTTGGTCACTTTCATTCTGTATTGGATGCGGGGTCTTCTTGTCTGTTCACCCCCCAACGCCCAATAGAGGATGGTCTCATACTCTCCGACATACCATGTGCCATTGGCATATTCGTGCAACTTGAAATTTACTTCAGACCCCTTTTCGCCGGGCGAGAGGAAATGAACGATCTTGACGGGGTTGAACCCCCGATTCTCATCGACAGTGAAGTGGTAGACCCCGTTCTTCTCGTGAACAACCTCAAGAACGGACATGCCATTCGGATCCTGGCCCAGAAGACGGAAAGAACACTTGCGAATCGTCTCCTGATTGTTCAGATCCAAAGGCCACCCGAAGAGTTGCTCCGACAACTCGAAGGAGTTCTTGTCCATCTGATACTGCCAGCCCTGCGGAGTGTTGAGGACGTTCTTTATGTGGTTTGTGAGTTTACGTTGTTGCCTTCCGTTGAATACGGCCGTGGAGAAGTCTATCGTGCGAGGTTCCTCACTCCTGATGGTCTCATAGGTCTTGTCCAGACGCTCTATCCGGCTACATATCCCCTTGATGGTAGCCACGTACTCGCGGACGGTGTGGGGCCACTCTTTGGGTATGTCCACCTCGCCTGGTTGGCCCAGAACCGCGTAGACCGGATCTACGGTTTCGTAAACCCACTCCACTCGCATGCCACGACTTGGCCTTGCCGCCTGGCGAATGGCATCGACCAACGACTCCGCAGCCTGCGTCGCCGGAGAGGAGTCTTTCCTGTCCTCCACTCCCGCACACGTACTACCAACCACTCCGACAATTCCCAGGAATATCCAAGTTCCGCCCATCTTCATAACCGAGTCGCTCCAGACCTGCATGTGCGGGCTTGCCCTCTGCATTCCGCGCAACAGGCCCAATCGGGCCCCCGCACCATTTTTTAGGATAGCCCCACTTGGCGTCACGTCTTTGCGCGCACCATGGCTCCCCGCGCAGAGGGTTCCTCGTCATGCGGGCGTCCGCCCGCCAACCCTGCACCTCAACTGCAGCTGTTGGCGTACATCCCAATGGGGTCGTTCCGCGCTGTTCCAGTACAGTTCGTGCTCGAGTCCCAAATATACAGCTTACAGTCCGTGGCCTGGTTTGCGCCACTCTTGCAGCTGTCCGTCGCACTCGACGACTCGTAGCACTGTTGAACATCGCTTTCGTTGGTGGAAACGCCTTGACAGGAGCCCATGGCACCACCTGTGTTACAGGGACTGCATCCAATGTCCTTGCAGGTACTAGTCCCGCACTTGCAGCCCGATGAAAGACAGTCGGGATGGCACAGGACAGCACCCCCTCGTATCCGTGCTAGCCCCATGTCATTCAGAGCTATGGTCCGCTCACCGCACATCCACGCCACGCCGAGACTCAATAAAGTCACAACGAGCATACCCCTACCGATCACAATAATCCTTCGCACTCCCATGAGAACCTTCCTTTCATCGCATCTTTGTGTATTGTATTATCGACCACAACGAAGATCAAGCCCGATTCTCCATTTACATTGTCCTCTGATCCACGACCCTGTTGGACAAGGTGAGACCATCGGCATCAATGTTGCGCTATCCACTATCCATCTTATTCCTGTTTCCTGCGCCAACATTCTCCCCCTGGGACATCTGATCCGCGGTTGTCACTGAATGAGAACCAGCAGGGTGTTTCGTTCCCGATACCTCCCGAAGTGAAACCAGGATTGACTTCAAGTCGGGAACCTGGATCTCCCAGACGGCAGTGACCCTCCGGTCGCGGACCAACGCCGTCGCCGGCGTCGTGACAAACCACTCCTTGGCAGCGAACAGCCGCCCCCATAGGCAGAATCGGCTCAACTCCGCCGCGTTTGGCGCGCAAGGAGGCACCTCGATCATAGCCACGCGCAGCAATTCGTTCTTGTCCTTCAGTTCTCGCGCCATTCGCTCATAGCGCCGGATAGCCTTCTGGCACTCGGGGCAATTGTGGTGATAGAACAGGACCAGCCATGTACCCTGCTTCAGTTGATCGGCGATATCGATGTACTTCAGGATGGGCAACTCCTTGCCCACCCAGGTTTTGGGTTCGAGAATCTCATACTTCGTGGTGACTCTGGCCGGTTTGCTGATGGCCAGGATGGGCGTCGTCATTCCCAGCATGGCCAGTCCCAGGCTCGTCACGCCGGTGAACTTCGCCAGAGAGGGAAGTGGCTTGAAGAACTGACGCACGAACGCGAGGATGCGTCGACGTGGAGAACGAAGGCACAGAAATAGCCACTGCGGCCGCAGCCCTGCCGGACGGAACAGGGCTAAAATGACCACGGATGGTAGGTCTATGGCCGAGAGGGTGATCCAAGGATTCACGTGGACCCGGCCGAAGCAGCCGCAGGAGGCGGCGCCGGTGAGACCCTTGTATAAGGTCACGCAACAGAACAGGCTGAAGCAGGCCAGGGCCGCCAGCCAGGCCAGACGTTTGAAGAGACCCGAGAGCAGCCAGATCCCGAGCGTCAGCTCGAACTCCACCTGGAAGATCAGGAAGGGACGCCAAGACCAGAGGTCCTTGTTCGCCATCGGGACGGTCAGAAGCTCGTGCCCTTTGAGGACCGCCGCCGTCAAGAGCAGCAGCCCCAGGGCCCTCAACACGACATTACTGACTGAGATCCTTCTCATGCGATCCTTCGCATCCTGCCTATTCTTCCCCTCTTTCGCACTGTAGGGCGAAAGTAGCCCTTTGGCGACAAAACACGCGTTCTCTATTCTGTTAGTGAGACTCGCCGGAGGAACCTTCAGGAGAATTTGGGGATTTTTGAAGATTTTTGTCGCCGCCTTCCTCCCCTACCTCGACGAAACCGTCCAGGAAGGCCTCGTCACCCTCGAAAAAGTCCAGGTCCTCGCCTACCGCCACGGCACTCCCGCCGAGCCAACTCCATAGGACTAATAGGACGAATGGGACCAATAGGACCTATACCTCCCCCCCGTCCCATCGGTACTGTAGGTCCCATTGGATCGTCCGTCACGGGCACAGTTGGTTTCGAAGCCGCCGCTACTTGATCAGTTCTACGCCCGCCGTAACCTCGATTGTCATTTGTGAGATTGCATCTCGCGATGTTCTTCCGGGACTGTCGAACTCCATCTGGCCCGCAAAACTTGCCTTCTGATCACGGTGGAGGAGCCACCCGCTTTTGCGATCTATTTTCAGAGTACTCCGAGCAGTGCCGGCGAGTTTGTTGATCACCGTGTGGCCCATTCTGCTATAGATGAAGGGCCGTTCCCTGGTATCACCCTTCCCGGACGCTTCAATCGTGCAGGTGCGATCATCCACAGCCTGGAGGATGTAGGTTGTCGGCAACTCCATGGCCGCACCGATTTGAATAAGAACCGGAGCACTCCAACTGCCTCCGCTCGGCACCGCCTTTTCCGGAAGCGACGCGAACAGGCTTTCCAGGAGAACGCGAATGTCGTCCCTGCCAAACGCAGGGGACTCTTCCAGCTCTTTCTTGCGTGCGAGGACCCTGTTCGCCGAGGAACCCGCCCGCTGGTTCGCAGCTTCAATGGCCTGCGCCGCTTTGTCTTTGAGCTGTTCACGCGTGTTGGCATCCTCCTGATCCACGCGCGCCTGCGCCACGGCCTGGAACAATTCGTCGAGACCGGGATCGGTCACTTGCCCCTTCGAGGTCACCTTGATCGTCCAGCTCTTTCCGACAAAATCCGCGTAGGTGCGGGCGCCCTCGTTCGCGGGACCTGTTCGGGGCCTGGTCGAATCATACTCCGCTACGATTCGCCCCCCGATCTGCATCTGGTCCTGGATCGCCTCCAGGGCTACTTTGCAGGAGACCTGCCCATCGGCCGCCAGCGCGACCGTCTCAACCGCAAAGACGAACTTCTTGAGGTCATTCCCGTCCATTTGCCGCTCGCCGGTCTTCCTGGACGACGCCACATTCAAGACCACGCACATCGTGTGCTTTTCGCCGACCGCGGGACAAAGCCGCAGGAGGATAGGCTCCGCCGCTTCCGCCCCCGCGCAGGCGAGTTGCAGAACCCCCCAGGGGATGCCGATGTCTCGCGCCAGATCCATTGCAGCCTCCTTTCATCTCCGATGGGCCGCGTTTCAGCCCGTCTCCCCCGTGTTCTCGCAAGTCCCCCACCTAGGTCTGTCCCCATCTTGAGCCCCGATACCGCAAGATTGCGCTCCGCTAAATGGGGCCTGTCCCTACCAGTCCTCCTATCAAGCCTCCATCAGCCTGAACCAGACGCCTGTGGGCTTACCATTGCGACGTTCGTTCTTCCTCACCCAGCGGCTGGTCGTGTGCATCCGCATACGTATGATCTTCGTCCACTCCCGATTCCACAGTTCCTTCCAGCGGTATCGCGAGTCGTTTCTCCGACTGATCGTCCGCCACGATCTCAACGGTGTCCTGGAAGGAGCCCGCCTTTGTTGGTGCGGACAAGACAACAGTGATGGCTGTGACGAAAGAGTTCTTCTTGGTGATGTGAGCCTCAATCAGATGGGATCCACAACTTACTTTTTGCACATGGGCATCAGGTTTCCTCGCAAAATAGATGAACTCCTTCCGCAACAATTGTCTGGGTTTTACTCGGCCGAAATAGAACCGCGATGGATAGGGGACACCGGGACCTAACACAAATCCCTTGACCTCGAGGGTTGCCGGCCCCACGCTTCCACTGGACGGAATAAGCACCGTATGTTCGAAAGGGCCGACTCTCCGCCGTGGCATGACGCTGATCTTCAGTTCGCCCTTCGCCCTTGCCGGCAGGTTCGCGTCCGTCGCTCGCGCTCTGATCCACGCCACCGACGATTTCACCTTGTCGTTGTATATCTTCACCGGGCCTTGTCCTGCGTTGCAGATCCACACCGACGTGGCGAATGATGACGTCCATTCGATTTCCCCGACGTCGAGAACACTCATTCCGGGGACCAGCTGAAGCTGGCCGGTCGGACCTCCGTGATCAGTCCACACAAGAAGAAGGGAGAGAACGCCAATGACCACCGCCCCGGTTGCTGTCAATCCGAACCAGCCGATCTTCTCGCCCGTTGGGTTCGGCTCTCCGCGCCCCGCACCCTTGAGGAACCGTAGGATAACATAGCTTGAGCCCAGGACACCGAGGGCAAGCCCCGCCACCACACTCAACACATTCCGCGCGCGAAGAATGCTCACGATCAGACTCACCCGGAAGGGCTTCCCCGTGAAGACGAGGCAATTCCCGTCCCACATCAACCTGAGCTGGGCCGGCGTCATCAGCATGGACGCAATTTTGCCGGACGGATCACCAATTTCAAGCTGCCGGCCCCGGCGGCCACGAAAGACGACGAAGTGATCTTTCTCATGAGGCAGAACCACATGAAGAATGCTCGGAGTATCCACGGCAGCCAATTCGTCCGGCGTCAAGTGCATCGCTCGGGCGGGGATGTCCAGCGACCGCGCGGCTCGAACCAAGCCTGCCATGGTTGTGACGCCATTGGCATCCGTCTCCGCGAGTTCGGCACACTTCGCGGCACTGACTGTGTCTCCCAGGAGAGACAAGACACTTTCAAGAGCCACGGGTCCACATGACGCTGACTTCTCTCTTGCGGCAACGCGGGACGAGCTTGCGGCCAGACACAGCCCCCAAGGCACGGTCGTGAGAAGCAAGACCAAGGCGCGAATCGATGGGAAACGAGAAGGGCACAGGAAAGTCATCAGTCATCTCCTCTTTGCAGTACCATTGCGATTCCACCACGCCCACGCGATCAGTGTTGTCAAGCCTCCGAACACGGTTGCCAGAGCAACCAAGATCAGCAGACGCCAGCCGAAGTTGCTTCGGGGATCCGACTCCACGGGCACGGCATGTTCATATCCTGAACGCACGTCAGAGGCGGCTCGAGGAACCACCGTATTGTCCGGGACATCGGGAGCAACCGCGCTGAGGCCCTGGAGGGAATCCCCCACGACTTGGTCGGTTGCCAGCTTGGCCTCTGCCTCCAGAGTCGAATCCCAGGGCAATGTCCTGTTTCCGCGCGTGACGGTTCCCGTGATGGTGTTGACCACTTGGGCTCCGTCCGGGAAATCGACTCGGAACAGCGATTCGGGGATATTCTTACGTTCAATCGTGACACTATTGACATCCACGCGGTACCAGGACTTCGCGGCTCCGTCGGCCCCCAGGGCTCTCTCACTGCGCACCGCCAACCATCCACCATTGGGCAGCCGCTGAACGTCGAGAATGTCCAGGAGCGTGAAACGCCCGGGAGAGCCTGTCACGCGAGGATCATTATTGTACCCTTCAATGCGTAAAGGCAGCCCTCGTTCGCAATCAATAAAAGCTTTGAAGAAACATCTGCGTGCCTCTCCGACCACTACCCATGTTTCCCGGCCTCTGACCTGTTCCGTCTTTTCACTTGCCGTTGTTCCGGGGGCTTTCAGAGAGTCACTGAGAAGAAGTTCATCCTCGAATGGCCGAGTTCCACCGCGAAGAGGAGGCCCAGCCTCCCAGTCATGTTGCTCAATGGTCTGTATGCTGCCCTGCATGAGGCCCGGCTTTTTGGCATTTATCGCCACTTCTCCCGTTACGACTTGGAGTTGCTGAGATGCCACATTGTCGGATCCGCGCAAGTAGTCATATTCATTATGTTGTCGAATGCCGTCTTGCGCCCAGGTGCCTTTGTAGCCCGTGAATGGCTCCCCCGCCGCTTTTCGCGGGCCGGTGGATACTGGGGTCCGAGTAGGCCCATACTCAACCTCGTAGTCCAGCTTGACCAGGCTCGTTAACGCTTCATTGGCCTGCACCGCCGCGCGCACCTGGTCCAGAGAAACCGCGCGTGCCGCCGCACCATCGAAGATCGCGCCGCAACCGGCCATGACCATGCACGTCCACCACCGGGCCCAGCCCCGGAGCTTCGCCCGAACACCAATGTCGCTTGTACCGTTTCTCATTCTGATCTCCTCATAAGTTGGGTCCGGGCGAAGTTCCACCTGTATTGGGAGGGTCATCACGGGAGGACCGGCGTGACCCTATCGCTTCATCCCGACAAGAACCATCAATCACATTTGTCGGCAGTACCCGCCTGAAGATCACTACACGCTTCGCACTTGGACTCACCCTGGCACCCGGCGCACCCATAGTCGTTGTAGCAATCCTTATAGATGCCGCAATCCTTACCATAGGTGGTACACGTCCCACAGGGAATCCCGTCGTCTATGGGTTCCGTGCTATCGCACTCAATGTAGCACTCCAATTGATTCGTGCACCACACCCAATGGCCGGTGCCGTACCGTATGCATTGCACACAGGGGTAGACGGCATTGCACCATCCATCGCATCCCCCGGAAAGACTGGACCGTAGTGCGCCCCTTAAAGCAAGACAGAATTAGGCGGCGGCGCGGGTGATAAA
>CAYQXM010000133.1:0-12219 GCA_964421295.1 uncultured Pirellulales bacterium | reverse complement strand
GAGGAATAGCCGGCGTGTTCTTCACCGCCCCGGCCACCAGGTTGGCGTCGACCACCGGGCCCATGCCGAAGCCACGCGCGCCGCCCCCTTCGCCCCGAGCAGCCGGCGCCGTCGCACCGTCCGACCCGCCCCGGCGTGCGCCGCGCTGGGCCACGGTCCCTCCCGCGTCAGGTTGGCCCGCCACCCGCGGAGGCAGGCCCACCACCAGGACACCGACGGCGATCACTCCGATTGCATGCGTGAACAGGCGAGGGTTGATCGTACTCATGTGGCGTTCTCCTGTTGGCCCAAGTCGTCGCCGACGACAGGCGATAGCCTGCCCGCGCAACTACTGTTCATCATAGAAGTCGCGGCGCATACCCGAATGCCAAATGCTGGCAAGAGCATGGCAATTATTGACTTCTCCCAAAACTATCTGATAAGATTCGGGAACAGAATGGGCTTCCTCCCTCAGCTCTCTGACTTCAGGAAATCACGAGAGCCTTCAGTAGGATGTCGGTGGGCCAATGGGCGCCCCCATCGGTGCCAATGAGCATGATTCGCGGAGAACAGATGGAGCCGGACATTGCGTGGCTGACAGGTAGACGCCTGACAGCGATCGAGAAGTTGGACTGGTCGTGGTTCTTCAGGCTGGACGACGCCGGCGTCATCGCCACGGAAACGGCCTGGCGGATGATCACGCCGCAAGGCGTAGTCGTCACGTCGGAGGATCACGAGCAGAAATTCGGCCTCCCGGCCCCGCTCAATGCGGCGAACGTTGTCCGCAAAGAGATCGGCGGATTGATTGTCAGCGGGTACCATCTGGATCCGAAAACGGGAGATCTGAACCTCGAATTCGGGTCGGTCACGCTTCAGTTCCTCTGCACCTCCAGCGGATACGAGTCGTGGCGAATCACTCACGGCACGCTGGAGTTGATCTGCACCGGCGGCGGTAAACTCTACCCCTATGAACGGAAAGTGAAGTAGCCCGGCACGATAGGCTCCCCGGCTCCGCCCTCCATGTGGCTCAACCGTCCGCGGCTGGGTGTAGGGGCGAATCGTGATTCGCGGAGAGCCCGTGTTTGCAGGAGAGACTCGTGAATCCGCTACGGGTGGATGATCTGCGCCGACAGGCGCCGGAATTCCGCCGCGCCCGGGCCTGCACGGCGTGTCAGGTTGGGGTCTTCGTGATCGACCGAGAACAGCCCGAAGCGGGCGGCGAACCCCTCGGCCCACTCGAAGTTGTCCATCAGCGACCAGTGGAAATATCCTCTCACCGGAATCCCCTCCTGCAGCGCCAGGGCCACGGCGTAGAGGTGATCGTCGAGAAACGTCACGCGTGTCTGACCCTGTCGATCGGCGATCCCGTTTTCCGTGATGTAGATCGGGAGATGGTAGCGGCGGCAGGAAGCGCGGAGCAGTTGCAGCAGGCCTTCCGGATGGATCTCCCAACGGAGATCGTTCCGGGGTCCGGGTCCGGGACAATTCCGGATGTAGCCCGGCGTACGCGGATCGAAGCCGACGAGTTCGCGCCGATAGTAATTCACCCCGAAATAATCGGCGGAGCCGGCCAATTCGGGCAGGTCTTCATCGTACGCCGGGAAGCCGGGGGCGTGGAAGTGGATGCGGTGCGCGGCGATGCAGTCGTAGAAGGCCCAGTTGAACGCCTGGGCCGCAACGCCCGCCGCATACCAGTCGATCAGATTCAACCGCGACCGGGGCTGCAGATCGACCAGGTGCATCGCCACGCCCACCGACGAACCGGGACAGTCACGATGCAGCACCGCCGCGGCTTTGGCGTGAGCCTTGAGCATAGCGACAAAAGCCCTGGCGGCGTCTTCATTGGACTTTCTCCCCGGCGGCCAGATGCCCATGATATAGCCGTTGTACATCTGGACGTTGGGCTCGTTGATGGTACACCAGAGACTCACCTGGTCGCCCAATTGCGTCGCCACCTGCTGCACAAACGCGGCGAAACGCTCGGGAAAATTCGGATGGAGCAGGCCGCCTTTATCGGCGAGCCACTGCGGCAGCGTGAAGTGCAGCAGTGTCACCATCGGCGTAATGCCGTCGGCACGGAGCTGCCGGAGCTGATCGCGGTAATGCTCGAAGGCTTTCGCATCATAGACTCCTTCATTCGGCTCCAGACGACTCCACTCGACGGAGAAACGATACGCGTTGGCGCCGACGCTCTTCATCAGAGCGATGTCGTCGGCAACACGATTCCAGGAGTCGACGGCGGCTCCGCTGCGGTCGCCGTTCGGCACGGGCTCGAAACGCCACCAGTCATTGTTGGTATTGCCGCCTTCGATCTGGTGTGCGGCCGTGGCCGTGCCGCAGAGAAACCCCGCCGGGAACACCGCCGGCAGGTTGCTGTGCGCGCCGCCCTCAGGGAAGCTCGCCTGTGGGTACAGAAGACACAACATCCCGCAAGTCCCGCCGTACAGCACCAACAGACTCGCCAGGACGCAGAGAATCCACCTGCCCCGCCGTGAGCGGGCGGTTCGGATACAAGACCTCAAGCCTCGTTTATCCTTCTGCATACCGAATCCTCTTTCACAGACGGACGCTGTGGAGGAATGCCGCTGCGTTGCGATACCCGCACTATACCCCCCGGCCTCTCAAAGACAAGCCCCCCCATTCGATCGGGTCAGCAGGCCGTCCTGAGTTCTGAGCCCTCCGTCTCAAGTTGGGGTGGAGGCAACCGATCTGCGGACAGAAAGAGACGGTTGAGGGCGACGCGTGCGTTGCCCCTGCGACGAATACCAATCGTGGACAGAAAACCGGCGGGCCGGCTCAGGCGCTCTTGGCTACGACCGGGTCAAGGGCCTGCGTCTGGGGGCGGTTCTTTTCGTCGTAGACCTCGAACCACATCGGCTCCTGCGACTCCGGCTTGCCGTTGTAGTTGACCGTGATCTCCTCGCCGGGCTGGATGTCCTTGATGGCGACGTAGTCAAGCGTTCTTTCGGCCACCCGCTTGACGTAACACGCGTTCGGCTGGTACGAATGGTTATAGAGCGAGCCGAGACCGAAGGCGATGGCCATGTCCTGCGTGCCTTCGCCGAAGGCGTAGCCGTAGTTGTACAGCGTCGTGTTCTCCAGCGCCTTCCATTCCCGCTCCGGAATGACCAGCACCGGCGCCGCCTCGATCAGCTCACCTTTTCTGAAAGCCCTTTGTGCCACTACCCCTCTACCTCTGGGACCGGAGGACAATACCTTGATAGAGGGTGACCAAAGAGACACGTTATCCATTCCCAAATCCTGCCACAACAGACCCTATAAGTTCACGTCCGTACACCCGCGAAGAACGGCCGGAAAGACACACGGATGGACGCTGCCCACCCGGTCAAATCCGTCACTGCCATCTTCATCGCGTCTCGGACGCCAACACGTCATCTTCCCAAAGGCCCTATTATAGCGACCCGGGACGGGGGAAGAGGGAATTTTGGAGGTGATGTTCGATGATTGACGGTGGAGGGTTGATATAAAATGAGCACAGACAAGGACTAGGAAAAAACCATCCCTCTGCCATAATCTGCGGCAAATTATTGTGGAAAACCCCGTCCGAGCCCCTTTCGCCCCTTCCCGGGCCGGCGTTGTCGGGGTTGCCCTCCGAGGGCGGCCGTGCCGCGTAGTCACACCCTGGCTTCAGAAGGGGTGACTTTTCCCCCCCGGCATCCCCCCCGATTCACGGGGTCCCCTTCAGTTCCTGGGCTTGACGGCGGAACGCTTGTAGCCGGAGACGTGCAAATCCGGGTCGATGTTCGGATCCCAATTGCCGTCGTCGGTGTAAATCACCTCGCCGGAAGGGTTCTCCCACCGGTACTTCCAGGCATTCGAGCCCAGTTCTTCCCGGCCCGTGTGCGGATTGACGTAGCGTTCCTGGCCCGTGAGCGTCAGATACTGCACATCGTTGATCTGTGCCATGGTCTTCGCCCGGTTCTCGTAGATCTCCTGGTCGATGCGGGCGATGTCCGCCAGGGTCTGCTGCACGATGCCGCTGCGCTGCACCTGTCCCTGCATCTCCGCCGCCATCCAGCGCGGATTCAAGGTAAAGGAGTTGATGACCGCGATCGCCACCGGTCCGTACGCTTCGTACTCGGCCTCCGGCGCGCGGGCCACCATGGTGAACGGATTGCCCCAGAGCCCGGTCTCCATCATGCTGAAACCCTCGATCGCCGTGAAGAGGATCTCCTTGAACCGCGTGCCGGCCTCCTCATACGTGACGATCACCGAGGCGGCATCCACCTGGTACCGCGCGCCCTGGGAGATCACGGCCTGCGCGGCGGGCAGCGCCCGGATGGCAGCGGCCACATCAGGTCGCGACGTCGTCTCCAGGACTTTCATGTTGCGGGCCTGCGGGCGCAGCCGCGGGAAGAGCAGTTGCGTCAGATAGTTTTGCGGCGTCTGCATCGGAAGAATCGGCATCCCGTTCCAGTTCCCGTTGAGCATGGCGTTGTACTGGCTCGGCACGACGTAATTGATCTTCGGCAGCCAGCGAATGGCGACTTGACCGGCGGGCTCCCGCATCATGGTGAAGTCGATCTTGGCTTCGATCGACTGTCCCGCTCCCCCGGCGGCCGTCATCGGATTGACGCGGACCATGCCCCCCGTCGTGCTCCACCCCTTCGGCACCAGCACCAGAAACGCCCCTTCCGTGCGGTCGACGTAACGTTGAAAGACGATTTTTCCGAGCTTGGCACCGCCAGCAGTTTGCGGCGCGGCCGCCGCCGCTCCCGGGTTCTGCGGCGCCGGTTGACCACCGAAGGCAGGTGCAGATACGAAAAGCAACACGAGCGATAACGCGATCATAGCGACTCCTTCTTGAATTGGATTATGGCCTATTGTTCAAATCATACTCAGAACTGCCCACAACGTCACCGCGGCGACGTGACAGACGTCACATGCGGCTCAACCAAACGCCAGAGATCTTCGAACAACTCCACCGTAGCGATCGGCGGCTCGCCTATGGAGAACCGGTGCGTGGCACGCCAGTAGAGCCTGCCCTCGCCCGAGCGCCGGATTTGAGCCCACGGGATCAGGGCTGCCGACCGGGAGCCGCCGCCGAAGACCCCTGCCGACAGATACAACGCCTCGCCCGTCAGCGCGACGGTCGCACACCGCTTGTACTGTACCGCCCCGATCTTCACCGTCCGCCCACGCAGCGGATCGGCCGGCTCACCCCCGGCAGGAAACCGCTCCGCCAGGGCCTTCAAACCACTGACACGGCCGAATCCCCGCACCGCCAGAACGATAATGCCCAGAATCGACCCTATGAAAACTACCAGCCCCAGCACGGCCAGTAGGACGATCACGACAACCTGAGGTGTTCCCACACCACGAAACCTCCACAACTACCGAAAAGAACCTGCTCAAACCGTGTTCTTATAAACGTTGTCCCCTTGAGAGGCAACAGGGAATCCGGAGAGGTGACATATTCCGGGACCCACCTTTTGGTCAGGAGGCCGGACGGGCGCACTGGGAATTTGAGATTTGGGATCTGAGATTTGAGAAAGGCGGAGCGGTCACTCTTTCAATTTGCCCAGGGCTTGCAGCGCCTTTTTGATCCTCGCGTCCGAGCGGGGATCGTGGGCCATCTGGTCGCCCGTCGCGCCGGGGTACGCACGTTGAATCATGAGCCGGCCGGACGGGTCGGGATTCAGGGAACGCTCGTGCATGATGACCGGGATGGAACACGATGCGGACGAAAGGGCGGAGTAGAACGCGCCGACATAGATCGGCTCGCCATCGGCCACGACTACGAAGGGCGTGCCCCAGACCAGGGGCGGCCGGAGGCGTTGGATGGCCGACCGGCTCACTGTCAGGGTGTGCGTCTTCCAGTCGTAGCTCTCGATATCCCGGTCGGAAATGAGCGGGTACTTCGCCAGCGGAATGTCCCCCGGCCGGGCCAGCAGATAGACGCGGATACGTTCCTCCACGTCACGCGTGAAACTCAGCACGTCCTCCCGCGGCATGAAGAGGCCGAAGCTATGCACGCTCGGCACCGACTCCGCAACCGCACGAGCCGCGATCCGACTACGGGCCGTGCCCTCGCGGTTGGGGTCGGGCGGCGCCGCTTTCTCCACCGTCGCGCGCTCGAAATGGCCCCGGCGCTGGAAAGTGAAGACCGTGCCTCCCGGTTGCCAGCAGATCACCATGCGGGTGAATTGCTCGATGTTGGCGCCGGGGCTGGAGGCGATGGCCAACGACACGTAGAACCCCTCTTCGTTGCCGTCGGGATTCGAGCGGACAATGACGATGTTGACGCCGTGCGTGTAGACGTACGCCGGGGCGAGCCGGGTGATGGCAGGCGCCCACAGTTGGGGAGCCAGCTCGACGTCGCCGCCCAAGGGCGCTCTTCGCGTCTTGTTCCACCAATCGACGTAGTTGATCCACGTGCGGTTGGCCCCATCGACCACCTCTCTGGCGTCGAAGTTCGGGAACACTTCCGTCACCCGCGCGTCCCCGCTAGGAGTCGCGGCGGCGGCGATCATGATGATGCCGAGTGGTATCGCGCACCTGTTCATGCTCATGGCTCCTCATTCGTTCTGCAACGGCACTAATGACGATTCCACGATATACCTGCCGGACCGGCGGGCCAAGTAAATTGAACGTAAAAACCCCGGGGGACCGAGGAACAGCTCGCGCATTTCCCGTGAACGCCCAAGACAGTCGCTGTGCTTTTCGACCGATGTATTCCTTTCCGGGCGCACCGCGAACACGGCGACAAAAACGGGCAGAGGCAGGCGCAGGATGGGCTATTGGAGTTGACGATTGTTCTTCTCCCTTTCGCGGACTCTGGCAAGATTCTTCGTCGCCTCGGTTTCGCAACGATCGACATCGAGCGTGTCGACATCTGCTGCGTTTGCGTGCTTCATGGAGGGTTCCTCTCTTATTTGGCGCACCATGCGAAGCTGCGTTTCATAGATCTCTCGCGCCTTATCCGGTTTCCCTCCAGCCTCAAACTGCCATGCCCTGTCGGACAACCGGTCGTGCGGCGGCGTTCCCACTCTCGGGAAGGCACCAACCAGAGTGTTCCGGTCAGACTCACCCAGAGTGGTTTCCTTTAGCGCCCGGTCCACGGCGTGCTTGACCTCATTGTGATAGTAGTTGAGTTGGGGTTTTTCCGACCCGCGTTTCGCCTTCGCCAAACCCTGTGTGTCATTGCCAAGCTCGAGCTCCAAGAACGCCTCGAGATAATCGTAATATGCATTCTGGGGGTCCAGTTCCCTTCCTTGTTCAAGAACGGCACGGACGTTCGGCAAGTCTCGATCCACCTTTGCCAGCAGCTTCAACCTCGTTTCATTGAAGTCTCGTATCATCACCTTCTCCTGCCCCTCCTCTTTCAGTTCGTGATACAACTTGCCCCACGGCAGCATTTCGACTTCCCGAAGGTTGTTTCTCACGGCGTATGCTCTCTTTGCCTCAAGGTCTGCCAACAAGTTTTCCCGGCGGCTGCAGAAATGAGTGACCATGTCCTCAGACAGACCCGCATGTATGGCTTTGTCTTGAGGAGCCAAGAGCGCCGCCTGCCGATAGAGCGTCAGGCTGCGGTCGAAGTACTCTTCGGCAGGAGGGAAGGATCGGTACGTCGCTGCCAGTCCCATCAGAGCTTCGGCGTCTTGGGCGGACTTCTTCTCGAGTTCGCCCAAAGTCGGAACGAGATTCCTGATCTTGTTCCCCAATTCCCGATCCCCGAATGGGCCCGCCGAAGCAGAGCATAAACACCCAAGCAGAATCGATAGAACGCATGCTTTCATCTGTCGTCTCATCTGTCTACTCCCATACTATGTACTCTCACCTCTCTACCAACTCTGGATGCCAGGGGCAGTCTCGTAGCGTGGGCTATTGCCGACCAATCCCTCAAACCGGCCATGCACGACGGCAAAATCGTGTCATGGGCATTTCACGAGAAATACTCCGTGACATGTCGCGTCAAATCGAAACGGTGGGCGATAGCCCGCCCTACAAGATCCGACCGAATTCTCGACATTTTCCTTCAGCCTCCAACACGTCAACTTCCCAAAAACAGGATTCATTGTAGGAGGATAAGGGACAAGAGAAAAGGGAAAAAGTGTGAGGTTTGAGGTTTGATGGTTGATGTAGGACGCGGGGCAATCATCAATAATCAATTGTCAATCGTAAATCCAAAAAACGGGCGGAGGATGTCGGGTGACAGGGCCCCCGCCCTTCCGGCAGAAAGCAATGGAGTGACAAGTGACAAGAGACAAGTGGCAAGTCCTCTAACCTCTGATTTTTCGTCTCTTGTCACTTATTACCTGTCACTTATCACTTACTTCAGACTCACCGAGCCGCTGGCGGTGTGGAGGCGGAGGCGGCCGGTGCCGGTGCCGACGGCGCCGGTCAGCTTCTTTTTCGAGATTTCGCCCGTCGTCGTCACAGGCAGGTCCGTGTGGATCGAGCCGTAATCAGTGGACAGGTCCACCTGGCCCGCGAAGCTCGGCGGGACCGTCAGGCTGACGGCGCCGTAAGAACTCGAGACATTCGCGGTCAGGGACGCCGGGCTATCCGGCGTCAGCTCGCAATTCACGCTGCCGCTGGCGGAACGGGCCGTCAGGTTGGTGGTCGTGACATTGTGGGCCGTGACCGAGCCGTAGGAGGTGGACAGATCCACCTGATCGGCCTGGGCGTCATCGGCCGAGATCGCGCCGCTGGAGGAATGGAGGCGCAGGCCTTTGCCGGCAGCGCGGGTGGCACTGACAGCGCCGTAGGCGGACTGGGCTTCGCACGTGCCGAACGCGGCGTCGGACAACTCCACCCGGCCGCTGCTGCTCCTGAGAACGACGTCGCCCTGGGAGAAGCCCTTGCAGGTGACGGAGCCGTAGGAGCTGGTCGCACGCAGGGAGCCGGTGATGTTCGTGGCCTGGACGGCGCCGCTGCTGGTCTTCAGGACGATGCCTGTGCCCTCAGCGTCGGCGCAGGTCACGGAGCCGTAGGACGAGGTGAGATCGACCGCGCCCTTGATCCGGCGGGCCTCGATCGAGCCGCTGGAGGCCTTGCCGGCGACGCTGCCGTCGAGATCCGCGAAGCTCAGCTTGCCGTAGGAGCTGGCGCCCCTGACGTTCGTCCGGCGCGGGACGACGATCGTGTAGCTGACGGTGACACCGGCCGTGAAAGAAGGCGTGGGATACCGGGCTTCGATTTCGAGCGTGTTACCGTTGGGCTTGCAGACGACCTCGACCTGTTCGGCCAGCTCCGCGGCCTTTTCCTCGCTCGGGGCGTGGACGGTGATCTCCGCCGTCACGTCGAAGGCATTGACATCGGCGCCGGTGACGGTGATGCTGCCGGACTTCGTGCGCACCGACAAGGAAGTCAGCGCCTCCTGCGGCGTCCGGCCCGTCCACGTGCGGGTCGCTTTGGCCTGCGTGCCCCACGGAATGAAGGTCGCGTGACAGCCGCCGAAGCCGAGCGGCAGGACGATACCGAGCAGGATCATGGCGTGAACATGCACCGGTTTCATAGCGGTTCTCCCTGAGCAGTGATCAGCGAATGGTGATCGATCCGTCGTGCGTGGTGAAGACCAGCCGGCCGCCGCCTTCGCGGAGGGTGGCCTGGAGCGACTTATCGGAATCGCCTTTGGCGACGCCCGGGATCCGCGCCCGGATGGGGCCGCTGTTGGTGAAGGCGTCCAGCACGGCGGAAATCTCGGTAATGCCCACGAAGACGACGTGACCGTCGGTGAGACTCACGGTGATATCGGGTGACTTCGGGGCGTCCGGGGCCCAGGTGATGTAAACGGAGCCCTCGGTGCTGCTGCAATTCAGTTTCTTGGTGGCCACGTTCTGACAGCGGATGCCGCCGCTGGAAGTGCGGAGGGTCATGCTCTCCGCCCGCGTGTCGGCCGTGTAGACCAGCCCTTCGGCGCTTTCGATGCCGCACGTGGTCACCCGGGCGTCGGAGAGCCGGATGTCACCCTTGGTGGCGTACAGATCGACCGTGCCCCCCTGGATCTTCGTGCAGGTGACGGCGCCGTCGTAGCTTTTCGCCACGATACTGCCCTTGACGGACTCGATCTGCACGTCGCCCTTGGAGGTGACGGCGTCGACGCTTCCGTCGATATTGTCGATGCGCAGGAGCCCCTGGCGCGTGGTGAGCTTCAGGGCCGACTGGCGCGGGACGAACAGCGCCAGGGACACGGAGTACTCGCCCACGCCGGCGGCGGGAGGCGCCTCGGTGACCAGTTCCAGGCCGTCGCTCGACGGCTGGAGGCGGAGCTGGATGGCGTCGGCAAACTCCTTCGCCTTCTCCTTGCTCGGGGCCTGGACCTGAATCTTGGCCACGACGCGACATTCGGCGCCGTCGATGCCCTGGACGGTGACCGGGCCATTCCGGCTATGGACGCGGAGCGTGGCCCCCGCCCGCAGGGAGGCGGACAACTCGACTTCCCGCTCCCGCTTGACGCGCGGGCCCCAGTGCTCGACATTGCTGCACGAGACGATCAGCAGTGCCGCGGCGAGGCAGCAGAGGCGGCGGATCGTTTTGTGAGTTGTGCGGTCCATTCCCATATTATGTAACCTTGTACACCATTAGTCGGGGTTCAGGCAAAAAGATTTCGCCGGAAAACCGGCCGGTGGTGCATTTCGGCACTTTTGGCGCAACTTGTTGTGGCACCTTGCTATACCTACAGACGCGTGGGAGGGATCGATGTTACACGTTTTGCGCCGGCGGGCGGAGGGAGGTTTGCATTTGACCCGGGCCGGGGGACGCCGTATAATCCCCGCCGTCGCTGACGTCGGCGCCGACAATGGAGTGCGGTGCTGAGAGCAGCAAGGGCGTGGAGTGATAGGTGTACGATGATTGGTCAACTGACGATTGCCGACCTTGTTCGACCGTCTGACGAGCGGCTGGCTGTGGCGTACGATATCGGCGTGGTGCTGGCGGGCTCGGCGTGGATCGCGTTGTGTACCCAGATCGCGTTTGGGCAGCCAGTGCCGGTTACCGGGCAGACGTTTGCCGTGCTGCTGGCGGGTGCGTTGCTGGGGGCTCGGCGCGGTGCGTTGAGTGTGCTGGCTTATATTGGGGAGGGCGTGGTTGGGTTACCTGTTTTCGCACAGGGGAAGTGGGGCGTTGCTGCTCTGGCCGGCCCAACCGGCGGCTATCTCGTCGGCTTCGTTGCGGCGGCCTACGTCGTCGGACTTCTGGCCGAACGAGGCTGGGACCATCGGCCCACTACCACGGCCTTGGCCATGATCGTCGGCAACATCATCCTCTACGCCTTTGGCTTGGCTTGGCTGTTCTGCCTTGGCCACGTCTTCACACAACTCCTGCCCGCGGAGATCCTCGCCAGACTCTTGTCCAACGGCATCCTCGCTGTCGGCCTGTATCCGTTCCTGCTCGGCGATCTCATCAAGATCGCCTTGGCCGTCGTGATTCTGCCCTCGGCTTGGAAGACATTTCGTCATTTTAAGGTTGATAAGATGGCGAAGTTGTGTTAGCGTACATTTCTTCGATGCTACTTGGGGATTAGTGTAATGGTAGCACAACTGACTCTGGATCAGTTAGTTAAGGTTCGAATCCTTAATCCCCAGATGAGACTCAACTGAACTCGGCGATGATGGGCGTGTGGTCACTGGGTTTCGCGGCAAGGCGAGGTTCTGTATCGATTGCGCAAGACCGACAACGACTCCGTAGCGGCATCGTGCCCATCAGGTGATCCAAGCGCCAGCCGACGTTCCGCTTCAAGGCGTTCGGCACGCGATAATCCCAGAATGTGTACTGGCCCTTCTCCGGGTGATGCAGGCGGAACAGGTCGATAAATCCCCACGCCATCACCTCCCGCAACGCCGCCTGCACCTGAGGGTGAAAGCAAACATGTCCCAGCAGAGCCGCCGGATCGTGCACGTCGATCGGCTCCGGCGCAATATTGAGGTCCCCTGCCCACAAGACCGGCTGGGAAGGATCGCACTTCGCCCGCAGGTAGGTCAGCAGACGCCGGAACCAGTCCAGCTTGTACCGGAACTGCTCCGCGTCCGGTGAGACTCCCTGCGGCACGTACGTATTGACGATCGTCACCCCCTGCACCTCGGCCTTGATCAACCGCGCCTCGTCCCGCGGCTCATCGAGCAACCCGCACTCCACGTTCTCGATCGCCTGCCGACTGAGTATCGCCACGCCGTTGTAGCTCTTCTGTCCCCGAAACGCGCACTGGTACCCTGCGCCCTCGAACGCCTCCCGCGGAAACTCGTGGTCCTGCACCTTCGTCTCCTGCAGCGCCACGAC
>CAYQXM010000132.1:0-12224 GCA_964421295.1 uncultured Pirellulales bacterium | reverse complement strand
CTGGACGTGGCCCGACCGCGCGGGCCAGGTGACGCCCGTCCATGTCTACACCTCGGGCGACGAGGCGGAGCTGTTCCTCAACGGCACCTCTCTCGGCCGCAAGAAGAAAGGCGAGTATGAATACCGCGTTCGCTGGGATGACGTGAAATACGAACCCGGCGCGCTGAAAGTCGTGGCCTACAAGAACGGCAAACAATGGGCCACGGATACGATGAAGACCGCCGGTGCCGCGGCCAAGCTGCTGGCGCAGGCGGATCGGACCACCATCGCCGGCGACGGCCAGGACCTGTCGTTCGTCACGATCACGGTTGCCGACAAGGATGGCGTGCCCGTGCCGCGATCCGGCAACAAGGTGCGGTTCTCGATCACCGGCCCGGGCGAGATCGTCGCCACCGACAACGGGGACGCAACGAGTTTCGCGTCTTTCCAGTCGAAGGAACGCAACGCCTTCAACGGTCTGTGCCTGGCCATCGTACGGGCCCAGCCGGGTCAAAGTGGAACGATCACGCTGAAGGCCGAATCCGAAGGTCTCAAAGAGGCAACGGTCACTCTTCGCGCCGCGAAATAACGGACAAGTGAGAAGGAGCATCTATGAAGCAATCACGTCGATTCATCGTGTGCAAGAGCATTGCCCTCACGCTGGTACTGGTGTCGGCTTCCTGGGCGGCGCAGGCCCCCATCCGGGAACGAATCTCTTTCAATGCCGATTGGCGTTTCGCAAAGAACGATCCGAACGACGCCGCCGGCAAGCTTGGTTACAGCACTATCCGCGACTGGGTCACGGCCACCGGCGCCGAATTCACGAAGGATCCCAACCTTGCCGCCAGGAAGCGCCCGGCAGGCAACATCGGCGCGGACGTTGTCTATACGCAGCCGGGCTTCGACGACAAGGGCTGGCGTCCGCTGACGCTCCCGCACGACTGGGGGATCGAAGGCCCCTTCAAGCAGGAGTACTCCGGCGGCACGGGCAAGCTGCCGTACTGGGGCGTCGCCTGGTATCGCAAGCACTTCACCCTGCCCGCCTCCGAACAGGGCCGGCAAATCTATCTCGATGTCGACGGCGCCATGTCGTATGCGAATGTCTGGCTGAACGGCCAGTACGTCGGCGGCTGGCCCTATGGCTACGCCTCCTGGCGTGTCGACCTGACACCGCATGTCAAGTTCGGCGGCGAGAATGTCATCGCGATCCGGCTGGACAATCCCAACAATTCCTCCCGCTGGTACCCGGGCGGTGGCATCTACCGCAACGTCTGGCTGGTAAAGACGTCGTCTGTCCACGTAGGGCAATACGGCACCTATCTCACAACGCCTGAGGTCGCCCCCGCTTCCGCCGCGATCGATCTGAAGGTCACGGTGGCCAACGATTCGAAAGCTGACGCCGCCGTCTCGGTCCGCACGCAAATCTTCGCGCTGGACGCTACCGGACATAAGACCGGTGCCGCCGTAGCCTCCATCGCCGCGGCTGCGTTGAAGATTCCGGCGGGTAAGACCGAAACTGCGGGCACCAAGACCTCTATTGCCAACCCGAAACTCTGGAGCCCGGTCACGCCGAACCGGTATGTTGCGGTCACAACTGTCGAACAGAACGGCCGTGCGGTGGATATCTACGAGACGCCGTTCGGCATCCGCAAGATCCAGTTCGATCCCGTGAAAGGCTTCCTGCTCAATGACCAGCCGCTTCGGCTGCAGGGCGTGTGCAATCACAGCGACCTGGGCGCACTGGGCATGGCCGTCAACGTGCGGGCTCTCGAACGGCAGCTTCAGATCCTGCAGGAGATGGGCTGCAACGCCATCCGCACGAGCCACAACTTCCCTGCTCCGGAGCTGGTCGATCTGTGCGACAAGATGGGTTTCGTCATGATCGACGAAGCCTTCGATTGCTGGCTCCGCGGCAAGACCCAGAACGGCTATCATCAGTTGTTCACCGACTGGTCGGAGAAGGATGTGCGCAGCAACATCCGGCGCGACCGCAACCACCCCTGCGTCATCGCCTGGAGCACGGGCAACGAAGTCGCGGAATTGGGTCCTGCGGGCCATCCCGTGTCACAGCGTCTGACGAACATCGCCCACGATGAAGACCCGACCCGTCCCGTGACGGTGGCGGCGCACAGTTATGACGCCGGGTTCAACGGATTCCAGAACACCATCGACCTCTTCGGCTACAACTATCTGCGCCCCCAGGCCACCAACACGGACATGTACAAGGCGTTCCACGAGGCCAACCCGACGAAGTTCGTCATGAGCACCGAGAGCGCTTCGACTTTGAGCAGTCGCGGCTATTACGTCCTGCCTTTCACGGACAACAAGAACGGCGGCTTCGACCCGAACGATCAGCAGATGAGTTCGTACGACGTCTACGCTCCCGGCTGGGCCACCCCGCCGGACTGGGAGTGGAAGGCCCAGGATTCCGCCGGTTTCGTGGTGGGCGGTGAGTTTGTCTGGACGGGCTTCGACTACCTCGGCGAACCGACCGTGACCGGCTTTGGCGGCCGGCGCGGCGGCGGTCCGCGTGCCGTCGATACCCGCCGCAGTTCCTACTTCGGGATCATCGATTTGGCCGGGTTCAGGAAGGATCGCTTCTATATCTATCAGTCGCGCTGGAAGCCCGAGCTGCCCATGGCTCACATCCTGCCGCACTGGACGTGGCCCGAACGCGTCGGCCAAGTCATCCCGGTGCACGTCTACACGTCGGGCGATGACGCGGAGCTGTTCCTCAACGGCAAATCCCTGGGCAAGAAGGCCAAGGGCCAGTATGAATACCGTCTCCGCTGGGACGATGTGAAGTATGAGCCGGGTGAGCTGAAGGTCGTTGCCTACAAGGCCGGCAAGCAATGGGCCACCGATACGATGAAGACTGCCGGGGCCGCCACCAAGCTCCTGGCGCAGGCGGATCGAACGACGCTGGCGGCCGATGGGCGGGACCTGTCGTTTGTCACCGTCACGATCGCCGACAAGGACGGCCTGCTCGTGCCGGGGTCCAAGAACAAAGTCCGGTTCTCCCTCACCGGTCCGGGCGAGATCGTCGCCACCGATAACGGCGACGCGACGAGTCTCGAATCATTCCAGTCGAGGGAACGGGCCGCATTCAGCGGTCTGTGCCTGGCGATCGTCCGCACCCAGCCGGGCCAGGCCGGAGCCATTACTCTGAAGGCCGAATCCGACGGCCTGGCGGACGCTGCCGTCACGCTCCAGACCAAGTAGCACGCACTGCACTCTCGCGGGCCGGCATAGTCACGGTGCCGGCCCGCTTCGGTTTCCGTTTGACCGCTTGGCCACAAGTCCCGCGGTCCTCCTTCTGCCCCGTGTTCCCTGAACAAAGCCTCAGGATCTGTGTGGATATAGCTCCCCCGCTGGGCTATAATGGCCACAGTGTTGCAGCCCTCGCGAATGCGGATTCACATCGGTGAGTTCCATGGCTCCCCGACAGGGACTGCGTGGAGGTTGGTCACAAAGATCTTGGGAGAAGCAGCATGAGATTCATCGGCAGGGGTGCGGGAGTTGTCACGGTGGGGTTGTGGGTCGCGGCCATGGCATGGCCGGCGACGGCCGGCGAGTCTGCAACGACGGCAACAGCGGTCTCCGCAGATTCGCGTGTCGTTCGAGCCGACGCCAAGCCCAGCTATGTCGCGGGCGAGGTCATCGTCAAGTTCAAGGATGCCTCAGGTCAGCCGTCCAGTTCACTGTCCGACGACGTCGTCGTTCGCAATGATCGGGCCGCTCTGCTGCGTCTGCAGTCGAAGTATCAGCTCCAGAGTCGAGGCCCCGTGTTCCAGCGTGTGCACGAGCAGTTGCAGATCAGAATGTCCCGGGGGCCGCTCGCAACGACCTCGGCTGCCGAAGCCGTCACGCCGCAGACGCCCGTGCGGGATATGTTGCGGTTCTACGTCCTCAAGACGACGCGAAATGTCGAGGCCGTGTGCGCGGAGCTGAGCGCCGACCCCGAGATCGAATACGCTCAGCCCAACTACCTTTACACTCCGTGCAAGACGCCCAATGATTCGGATTTTGCCGATCAATATGCGCATCAATTGATCCAGATGGAGGATGCGTGGGACATCTGCACGGGCAGCCGCGACGTCGTGGTCGCCCTGATTGGCACCGGTGTGGACGTCAATCATCCTGATTTGGAAGACAATATCTGGGTGAATGCGCGTGAGATCGCGGGCAACAAGATCGATGACGACAAGAATGGATTCGTGGACGACAGTCACGGCTGGAACTTCAGCACGTCCAGCGGGATCATCGCCCCCGAGCACGAGCACGAGACCCAGGTGGCCGGAGTCGTCGCCGCCGTCGGCAACGACGGCAAGGGCGTCTGCGGTGTCAACTGGCAGTGCAGTATCATGGCGCTGCAGCTGAGCCTGGACTATGAGTCGGTGGATGTCGCTGCCGCTTTGGACTACGCCGCTGCCAACGGGGCCCGCGTGGTCAACATGAGTTTCGGCGGCGACGTGTTTGGTCCCCAGGGAGACCCGGTTGTCAAGACCGCCATCGACAACGCCTACAACCGCGGCGTGCTGCTGATCGCCAGCGCCGGCAACGCCGATACGAGCCGGACGCACTATCCAGCCGCCTATCCCAACGTCATGGCCGTCGCCTCCACCAATGGCGAGGACACCAAGACGGGGCACAGCACGTTCGGGCTCTGGGTGGACATTGCCGCTCCCGGCACGGATATCGTGACAACCGATCTCGGCGATGCCTACATCTCCACCGCCGGCACGTCGTTCTCTGCTCCTTACGTGGCGGGCGTGGCGGCCCTGCTGTTTGCCTATCGCCCTTCTCTGACGCATATGCAGGCCCGCGCCATCCTGGAAGACACGACCGATCCCTTGTACTATGGCGACGTCGATCCGAACATGGCCTATGTCGGGACCGGACGCGTCAACGCCTACAAGGCGCTGCTTGCCGCGGACGAGGCCCATCCGCTGGGTGAGTTTTTCACTCCCATTCCGAACCAGGCTTTCGCGGCCGACGGGGCGGGCATTCCGCTGCGTCTCTACATCCATGGCGATTCATACCGGCTCGATTACCGTCCGTATGCCGGGTCCGATTGGACCACCGTCAGCTCTGGAGGGGCTCCGTCGGATCCCAATGGCGTTGTCGCCCTGTCCCTGGCCAATCCCGGCGCCGGTACTTATGAGATGTGCCTGCGCGTGACCCAGGGGGAGAAGGTCCACACAAATTCCCAGCTCTTCCTAGTCACAGCGGCCACAAATCAGGCGCACTGGCCCAAGCCGCAGGACGCTACCGAAGAGGAACTTTACTACATCTGGTTCCGAGGCAGTCCGGTCTGCATGGACGTTGACGGCGACAATCGCAATGAGATCATCGAGCCGTTGATCGACTACTGGAACTATAGCGCGACGGTGAACATCTGGAAGGAGGACGGCAATTCCCTTCCGAATTGGCCGGTGGACACAGGAAACTACTGGCCCACGAGCACGGCTGTCGGTGACATTGACGGCGACGGTGACTACGAAGTGGTTCTGGGCTGCAAGTACGATGGTGCGGTGCTGGCTTATCATGTGGAGAGCGGCCAGCGCGTCGACGGCTGGCCGGCCAGCGTGGGTGGCTGGTACGCCTATATCTCCGCCGGTCCGGTCCTGGCCGACCTCGACGGCGACGGTGACGGCGAAATCCTCGTCGCACTCGATATGGAGTCCAACGACACCGATGGCCTGATCGCCCTGCAGGGCGACGGCTCATATCTCTGGCAACGGCGCTACACCGGCATCGGACCCATCAGCGTGGCGGACATGGATCGTGACGGTGCCGTTGAAATCGCGCTGGCCGGTCTTGGACCCGGCCTGAGCCGTGCCTACACCTTCATTCTCGACAACCAGGGCCAGCAGATCGCCAAGTGGCGCGGCGGCAGCTTCCAGGGATCCGTCTTTGCCGATATCGACAACGACGGCAAGACTGAGTTGGTCTTCTGCACGGAGCAGGAGGTGATGGCCGTCCGAATGGATGCGACTACGGTCTGGAAGACCCGCACCACCGATCCGCTGGACACGGGCGGCGGCCTGTGCGTCGCTGACCTGGACAACAACGGCCTCAGCGAAGTCTACGTGACGACTCTGGTCGCGACCGATGAGGGCGAGGATGGCTTCCGCTTTACCCGCGTGTATGGATTCGATCACAAGGGGCGGTTGCTGACAGCATCCGATTATCCCAAGACGATTGCGGGAAATCCGACGGGATGCATTCCGCTGGTGGCGGACATCGACGGCGACGCGCAGAAAGAGTTGATCGTCGGCGCGGGCGGTGAGCCCTTCATGGCCTGGGACGCCGATGGGGCCCTCTCGCCCGGATTCCCGATGTTGAATCTCGCGCCCGATGTGGATGTGACCGCGGCACTGGACGACCTGGATCGAGATGGCGATCTGGAGATCATGGTGCCGGCGGACGATTATCGCTTCTGCGTGATCGATTTGCCGGCGCCGTATGCGGCGGATCTGGCCGATTGGGGCATGTCCCGACATGATCCGCAGAATTCAGCATGGACGGCCGATCCTCCGCGGCTGGACTCGATCACGGCCCCGAGCCAGGTCCGGCCCGGCGAGCGAATCGAACTGAAGTTGACGGCTTCGAACCCCGGGAACCTGCCCCTGCGATGGGCCGTCGGCAATTTGCCTGAGGGCGCCTGGTACGATGCGCAGAGCCTCACGCTGTTCTGGAAACCGACTGTTGACCAGGTCTTCAACACCTACAGACTCTCCTTCCTGGTGACTGATGGCGCTCGGCAGTCCAGTCATTGCGTTTCGGTCGCCGTGGTCCCTGACGCGATTTACTATGCCAGCATGGACACCGACCCGAATTGGACGCTCGACCCCGGTTGGGCGTGGGGCGCCCCGGCCGGCAAGGGATCGTGGAGTGGTGATCCGGCTGCGGCTCATACAGGTGCAAACGTGATCGGCTACACCCTTGACGGCGACTACGCCAACAACGTGACATCGCCTCGATACGCAACGCTGGGTCCGATCAACTGCCAAGGCCAAAAGAGTATTCGTTTGAGCTTCTGGCGATGGTTGGGTGTCGAGTCCCCATACGATCGTGCCTGCGTGCAGGTGTCCAACGATGGCGTGAATTGGACGGACCTGTGGACGACCGGTCAATTCCACGTGTCGGACAGCGATTGGCAATTCGTGGAGTACGCGGTCCCGCAAGCGATCGGAGACGGCCAGGCACAGGTTTTCTTCCGCTGGGGCATGGGACCCACGGATGACTTCCTGACCTACCCCGGCTGGAACATCGACGACGTTCAAGTCACGGGCGATCCGATCTGAGAATCGACACAGGTCGGTGCGTCAGTTCTTCAGCCAATCCTTGAAGATCCGGGATTGGACAGGGTCGGGGCGTGACATCGGCTTGATCGTGAAGTCCGGCTCGATTTCCAGGCCGGCGTAGGCTAGGTACTTGCCATAATCGACGCTTTGCGTTGAAGACGCATAGAGATCAAAGAATTCCGACAGCGAACAGCCGGCAGCATCTTCGCAGACCTGGCGAAACTCCTGATCCGCGAAGCCCCGCTGTTTCTGTTGGTAGTACCGCTGATAGAGCGTGCGCATCACGTCATCGCGGGAACGCTGCCCTTTCGTCTCGTGGCGGATCTTCAGATCGAGCAGCATCGTCAGGGCAGCGCCCTTGTCGTAATACGATATCGTGCTGTTGCGGGAATCGCCGCCCCGCTGGAGGAAATAGAGCCACACGTCGAAACTGGACTGAGTCGCGGATTGGTATTGATGCCCCGTGCCCTTCTCGCAATTGGCGATGCTCTCGGAGAAGTGCTTCAGGCACTGCTCGGCGGAGAGCAGCCCGGCCCGGTTAGCGATCAGATTCTCGTAATAGACTGTGCCACCCTCGGAGAACCAGAGCAGGTTCGTGTAGTTCTCGGCGTCATAGTCAAACGGGCCCAGCGCAATGGGGCGAATCGCTTTGACATCATAGAGATGGAAGAACTCGTGGGCGATGAAGGTGAGCCACCTGCGGTTGTCGTTCGGATCGTTGAAATCCGGCACCTTTGTGTAGACGGCCATCGAGTTGAGATGCTCGAGGCCGCCCCGCCCGTCACCCAGCATGAGGAAGGTGTAGTGGCGATACGGCATTTCGTCGACGACGGCGACCGACGTTTCCACGATCTGACGGAGCGTCGACGTGAGCTTCTGCCGATCGAACGGGTCGGAGCCAACGATCGCCACCTCGTGCGGCACGCCCCGCACGTCAAACGACAGAACGTCCTGATTGCCCACGAGAATGGGGCAATCGTACAGAACGTCGAAGTTGGCGGCGGAGAAGGTGTTCGGCACGCCGTCCACGCGATCCAGGCCGGTTGAGATTCGCGCAAAACTCGGGAGTGCTTTGATCTCGACGGTCGCCGGGTCGCGCAGTCGGCCGGCCGGATGCATGAACATGCCGGTCGGCGAGATGAACGCTCGTTTCTCATCCAGATAGCTATCTGCAACCGTCTGGGCAAACGCGTAGACATCGTAACTGATCGTGACGGAGCCGGCCCCGTTCGAATGCACACGCCACGTGTTCTTGGCGGTCTTCTCCCCGGTCAGTTCACGCCCCGCGCCATCTTCAGCACGGAAGCTGCGTACGTTGCGGGCGTAATCCATGATCTTGTAGTAGCCCGGCGTCCAGGCCGGCATCTTGAAATCCTGCGTCGGCCCCTTGAGGCCGGTGCTGCGCAGCGTCACGTGGTAGTAGTGCGCCTCCGGCTGCTCCATCGACACGGTAAACGCCAGAGCTCCTCGCTTCAGCGGTTTGGGTTCGACGAGTCTCACGCGATAGATGCGAACCACCGGCGTGAGCCGCTGCCCCGCGGCCGGACGTCGATGAATGCGATGTGCCACCTCCATGCCCCGGACGACGCGCCCGAAGACGGCGAATCCCTGTCCATCCGGATTGCGCTTGCCGCCGAAGTTCAGTTCCGGTTGATCGCCCACGCAAATGGAGAAGCTGTGCTGGGCGGTGTCCGGCCCATCGCGGGCCATCGACAAGGCCCCGTCGACATGGTTCAGCCCGGTGTCTCTCGTCCGTTCCAGCGGAATCGGGGCAAAGACCTTGTTCTCCTTGTTCGGGTCCGCCTCCGCCTGAATGACCTGGATCTTCACCTTGTTGTTCGGCTGATTGTCCATCGTGACGGTACGGAAGAATGAGCCCCCTTCGAAGAAGCCCCCCTGCACGTAGCGCAGGAAATTGGCCACGCTGATCGGGGCTTCCTTCTGGAACAACTCCGCCTCAATGTCGCCCAGCTCGGTCTGAATGAGCACGTGCGGCCGAGAGGAAGCCGGAGGTGACGTCTTGAGCGACGCACATCCCACGGACACGAGGACCGAACCTATTGCGCACAACCACGCCATCCTTGCATTTGGTGTCTTCATGGAACGCCATCATACCCGGCGCGCGATCCGGCAACCAGAGTCTCGTACCGGGATTTCGGGCCGGCACTCGGGTGAAATGCCGGTCGAACGACGGGCTCGATGTGGTACAATGAGGTCGGTATCGCAGGAGGTTTCTATGATCGAGCCGTGGGCCAAGACACGGCATCTTGTATTGCTGGCTTTGTGCTGCTGGGTGATGTCCAAGTGCCTGGCGGACCAACCCGCCGATTCGACGAACGGCGTGTTCATCAGCGAGTTTATGGCGTCCAACCAGGCCTCGTTGGCAGATGGCGATGGCCGGTTCTCGGATTGGCTGGAGATCTACAATGCCACAGGTGCCGCCGTGGACCTCGGTGGCTGGCATCTGACCGATAGCCCGAAGAACCTGCACAAATGGACCTTCCCGGCGGGAGTCGTGCTCGCGGCGCGGGATCGCCTCGTCGTGTTCGCCTCCGGCCGGGGGACAAGCGACAGACCGTATATCGATGGCGGCGGCCACCTCCATACAAGCTTCCGCCTCGACAAAGATGGCGGGTATCTGGCTCTCGTCGCCCCCGACGGCCGGACCGTGGTACACGCGTACGAAGATTACCCGGCCCAGACGGAAGACATCTCCCGCGGCCTCCGCCAGGAGGTCATCTCCCTCGTGTCCCCTTCCGCATACGCCCGATACAAAGTCCCTGCGGCGGCGGATCAGAATGCCGCATGGACCGACCCGAACTATGATGATTCGACTTGGGATAGCGGCCCGATCGGACTTGGATTCGGGTTGCCGGGCACCGCGACGGAGGGACTGATCGCCTACTGGCCCCTGAACGAAGGGACGGGTAACGCGGTGCGGGATTCCGCGCAGGCGTGGCAAGGCTCGCTCACCGGCACGACCAAACCAGCCTGGACATCGGGCCCTTCCGGCTACGGCACGGCCCTGTGCTTCGATGGTCAGCCCGGCAGCTATGTGGATTTCGGTCGGGTGGGACTGAATATCGCCTCCGGGTTCACCCTGGCCTGCTGGGTCAATGCGCCCGTGACGGCCCTGGGGCGGTTCGGCGTGATGCTGGCCAAGGGACCAAAGGACGCAGGTCACTTCGAGCTCTATCTCAATGGCGTGACGGGTGGTGGCCGCACGAACGGAGGCGCCGCGTTCTATGCTCCCGACCTGGGTGACTTCTGGGCTGACTACGTCGTCCCCGACGGCTCCTGGCATCACCTTGCCTGGACTTGCGATGAAGGCAGCATTCGCTTCTACGCCAACGGCCAGTTGCACCAGACCTTCGCCGCCGCCGGGCAGGTGAAAGCTGAAACTGAGAGGTTGACGATGGGAGCGCTCCATGACGGCGGTTTTCCGTTCTTCGGGACGCTGGACGATGTTCGCATCTACGACAAGGCCCTGACGCAGCCCCAGATCGACGCCCTTGCGGGTCTGCCGACGGACGTCATCAAGACGGACATCAGCCGGGCCATGCTCAATGTCAACAGCACTGTCTGGATGCGTCTGCCCTTCATGTGCTCCGATCCGGAGGCCTGCGCCGCCCTCACGCTCAACGTGACAGCCATGGATGGCTTCGTGGCTTACCTCAACGGTGTCAGAGTCGCCTCGGACAACGCCCCCGACAATCCGACGTGGCACTCATCCTCTCTCCGATCTTTCGCCGGGACCTCTGCGGCATTCGACCTCGACTCCTTCAGCGGTTTCCTTCGACCCGGCAGAAATGTCCTCGCGATTCAAGGACTCAACGATAGCCCCGATGACCCTGATTTCCTCCTGCTCCCTACCCTCACTGCTGAGATTCATGGGGAGGTTGCGGAGGCCCGGTACTTCTCGCCCCCGACGCCCGGCCAGCCCAACGGGATCGGCTTTGCCACCGTCGCGGAGGCACCGCAGTTCTCAAGGGAATCGGGGACATTTGCGGGCAGCTTCTCGCTTCGGCTGAGCAGCGCCTCGCCTCAGGCTCGCATTTTCTTCACGGTGGACGGCTCCGAGCCCACGCAGAGCTCCCATGAGTATACGGCGCCGATTTCGGTCGTACGTTCCGCAGAGATTCGTGCCCGCGCCTATGAACCGAACGGAGCGCCCAGCCGCGTAACGAGCCGGGTGTTCGTGAGTGTGGGCCCCGACCTGAACGATTTCGGCTCGAATCTGCCGGTGGTGTTGATCGATACTTTGGGCCGCCAGATTCCGGAGACCGACAACGAGAGTTACGCTCGGGCGAACGCGATCTTTCTGGACGCCAATGCCGTGAGCTACGCCGGGCGCGTCGGCCTGCGTGTCCGGGGCCGCAGCTCGACGCAGTTCCCCAAGAAGCAGTACAAACTGGAAACCTGGAACGGTGCCAACCACGAACACGATGTCCCGCTGCTCGGATTGCCTTCGGAATCCGACTGGATCCTGTACGCCCCATACAGCGACAAGACCCTGATGCGTAATGAGTTGGCCTGCCGCTGGTGGGAACGCCTGGGCCACTACTCGCTGCGGAGCCGCTACTGCGAAGTCTTCCTGAACGACGATGGTGATGCCACGATGTCGTACGCGGACGATTATGTCGGCGTCTACTTGCTGATGGAATCGATTAAGATCGGCCGGGACAGGGTAGATATCGCCGAACTGACGTCCCAGGACAACGCCGAGCCCGAGATCACCGGCGGGTATATCATCGAAATGGGCAACGCCAACCCGGGCGGCTTCAACTCGTCGATCAGCGGCCAGACCGTCGAATTCAGCTTTCGCGATCCGGACGCCGACCAGTTGACCCCGGCCCAGCGGCAGTGGCTGCGCGACTACGTCGCTCGCTTCGAAACGACACTCTACGGTTCACGTTTCGCCGACCCAGACGCGGG
>CAYQXM010000131.1:0-12466 GCA_964421295.1 uncultured Pirellulales bacterium | reverse complement strand
GGCGGGGTCGTCAGAATCACCAGGTTCACATCCTGCGCCAGCACTTTCTGATAAGCATCCCACCCGACGAAGCACGTTCCGTCGGTCACCTTGACCTTGTCCGGGAACTCTTTCGTCAGCGCCGCCCGACAACCGTCCAACTGATCCTTGAACATGTCGCCCATGGCGACCAGCTCGACGTTCTCGGCGGCCTTGAGACAATTCGTGGTATCCCAGGTCCCGCGCCCGCCGCAGCCGATGAGGCCGACTTTGATCTTGTCACTGCCGGCCGCGTACAAGCCACCCGAGCGTGTCAGAACGGCGGCGGCCGCCAAAGTCGAAGTCTTCATGAAGTCACGTCGTGTGAGTCCAGTTGCCATAAATGGTCCTTTCCGGTCGGGGCGACATCTGCGTCGCCCGGTCTTGCTGCGCCGATCACCCTTTGAACGTCTTGATCCGAATATTGCGGAATGCCATCTTGCTGCCGTGATCCTGAAGGCCGATGTAGCCCTCGTCGCGTTTGAGGCCGGGATGCGCTATGTATCTGTTCGGGTAGTCATCCAGGTCGGCGTCCACGATCTTCGTGCCGTTGAGGCGAATCGTCACAGTCCGGCCCCGGCACGTGATGACCATGCTCTGCCACTCGCCGGCAGGCTTGCTCACCCGCTGGGAAGGCTCCTGGATGTCGTAGATGCTGCCGGTGTACTGACTCCTCCTCAACGCCTGATACTGGGCGGCGTTGTCGTCGAGCAGTTGAATCTCCATACCCGTATAAGCCGGATCGCCCTCATGCGGGGCCCGGAGGAAGACACCGCTGTTGCCGCCCGGCGGGACCCGGAACTCCAGTGACAGCTCGAAATCGGCGTACTTGTCGTGCGTGGAAAGCCAGCCGCCGCCCCTGCCCGCACAATAGAGCACGCCCTTCTCGAAGCGCCAGGCGTCCCGGGGACCGCCTATCTGTTGCCACCCCAGCAGCCCCACCTCCAACAGATCGACGCTCTCCGAGGAAGAGAACATCCCCAGCGGACTGCACGATCCCGCCCCCCAGGCGATGCACACCAGAATCCCCAGTCCGACCACCTTCATGCTCGTCATTGCCCCAACGAATGGTTAGCGGTAAACTGTCGTCAGAAGTTGGAAGTATAAAGCCGGAAGTGGGAAGACGTGAGACTTCGCACTTGGAACTTCAAACTTCAACTGAAGATCATGATATGAAGCAACGGTCAAAAATCAAACATCAACCGTCAAGAATCACGCTTCCGTCTCTGTTTATATGCCCTCTGCTGTTCCTGGTCGGTGGCTGCCCGTCGAAGACGCCGCAGAACGGAGAACAGAAGTCAGAGGTCAGAGATCAGAGGTCAGAGGCAACCACAGACCTCCGACCTCCGGCTTCTGTAGCCAGCTACGGTTACAGGGTCATCAAAGAGTACCCGCACGATCCATGTGCCTTCACGCAAGGTCTGGCCTACGAGAACGGGTTCCTTTACGAAGGCACGGGTCTCTACGGCCAGTCCAAGCTGATCAAACGAGACTTCAAGACGTGGGCCGTGGTCAAGCAGATCGACCTTCCCGGCCTCTACTTCGGCGAAGGCATCACCCTCGTCGGCGCGCGGATCATCCAGTTGACCTGGCAGGAGCACGCCGGCTTCGTCTATGACAAGAACACGCTCGCCGAGATACGCCAATTCCCCCTCGCCACCGAGGGTTGGGGCCTCACCTATGACGGCCGGCGCCTGATCCTCAGCGACGGCAGCAACGTCCTTTCGTTCCTCGACCCCAACACGTTCTCGCGCCTCGGGCAGATCCGTGTCACCGACCGCAACCGCATGGTCCGCTTCCTCAACGAGCTGGAGTACATCAGCGATCCGGCCTTCATCCAGACATTGAAAGGGGTCAGGGATCAGGGATCAGGGATCGGCAACCTGGCCCCCGAAACCCGAACCCTGACCCCTGTGCTCCTCGCCAACATCCTCGGCGCCTATACCATCGCGATCATCGCGCCGCAGACGGGCCATGTCACGGGCTGGATCGATTTGACCGGCATCTACACCCCGGAACCCGACGCCCAGGACAACTTCGTCCTCAACGGCATCGCCTACCTCCCCGAAAACAAGCACCTCCTCGTCACCGGCAAGTGCTGGACCAAAATGTTCGAAATCGAGCTGGTTCGCCGGGGCCAGTAACCGCAAACGCGCTTGCCGAGCCGAGTCACGCCCGGTATACTGGTTATCTGTAGGGGCGACGCATGCGTCGCCCTCACGAGGTGGGCGTGAATGCGAATCGAAGCATCCAATATCGGGACAGTGCTTGGAGGAAAACGGATCATGAAGATATCGCTTCTTCTGGCCATCATCACCCTTTCCGCCGCGGCAAGCGCCGCCCCATACGGCGGCGGCACGGGCGAACCGAACGACCCCTATCTGATCTACACCCCCGAGCAGATGAACGCCATCGGCGCCGAGCCCAATGACTGGGGCAAGTGTTTCAAGCTCATGGCCGATATCGATGTGAGCCGGTACAGGGGAGAGGAATTCAACATCATTGGGGTCGGCTTCTGGAGTTCCGGACCTCCCCAGCCAACCTGGGTCAAGAACCCGTTCACGGGGACCTTTGATGGCAATCACCACGCTGTCTCGAATCTCTCTCTCACGCGTCCAGGTGGCCGCGGCATAGGTTTGTTCGGTATCGTTGGAGAGGGCGCCAACATCAAAGATTTGAACCTGATCGACCCCAACATTCACGCAGAGATGGCGGACTGGATCGGCCTTCTGGCTGGGACGAACGAGGGGACTATCACGAATTGCGTCGTCCAGGGCGGGAGTATCCTGGGACGCGACTGTGTCGGCGGCCTTGTTGGATGCAATTTCTCTGAAAGGCTTTTCTTGACAACGCCCCGCCACGCGGGCTCCGTCACCGAGTGCCGTGCCAGCGCCACTGTGGTTGGTTGGAGTGACGTCGGAGGACTGGTCGGACACAACGATGCAGTGATTCATCGATGCAGTTCGAACGGCAGCGTGTCCGGCGACGGCGATGTCGGCGGTCTGGCCGGAAGCAACAGCCTGTACGGGGAGATCACGAACTGCTATTCGGCCAGCCCCGTCAAGGGGAATCAGTACATTGGGGGTCTTGCGGGATCTCACCTCTCACTGCTCTACGGAATCGCAAATTGCCATGCGACCGGACGCGTGGAGGGCAGAGACCATGTCGGCGGCCTCATCGGATTCCGCGGCGGCTTCGTGCTGTACGACGTGTGGTCCGACGTGGCAGCGAGCTTCTGGGATGTCGAAACCAGCGGGCAAATGAGCAGTGCGGGAGGCACGGGCAAGACAACCATCGAGATGAAGACCTCCGACACCTTCACAAAGGCCGGGTGGGACTTCGCGGATGAAACCCTCAACGGCACGAACGACATCTGGCGGATCGACGAGGGCAAGGACTACCCACGGCTGTCGTGGGAACCGGAGTGAAGTCTGATTTTTGATGGTTGATGGTTGATTCGCACTTCAAACATCAAAAATCAAACACCAAACTTCACTTCGCTTTGACGACGATCAGCGTGATGTCGTCGGAATGGGGGGCGGGTTGGACGAACATGGCGACGGCCTCGATGATGCGGTCGCAGATTTCGTTGGCGCTGAGAGCGGCGGCGTCCTGGACGATGCGGTGCAGGCGGTCCTTGCCGAAGAGCCGGCCGGCGTCGTCGTGGGCTTCCCAGATGCCGTCGGTGCCGACGACAAGGACATCGCCCGGCGCCAGGACCACCGGTCCGGCCTGGCGGTACACCGCCTCGGGCTCGACCCCCAACAGCATCCCGGTGTTCGGCAATTCCTCGATACGCCGGGTCGCGGCGCGATACCAGGTGGCCGGCTCGTGACCGGCCGACGCCCAGACCAGCGACCGCTGCGCGTCGTCGAGAACGCCGTAAAAAAGCGTCACGAACGTCTCCTCGGCCGTGTCATGCGCCAACTCGCGATTCAGCCGGGTCATCAGACCGGCCAGATCATCCTGGGCGTGCGGCGCCTCGGCGTGCAGCAGCCCGCGTGTCCCCGCCATCAATAGTGCCGCGCCGATGCCGTGGCCGCTCACGTCGCCGAGCGCCAGGCCGAGACGATCAGGTTTGAAGTTTGAAGTTTGAAGTTTGAAGTCTTCCGACTTCCCACTTGACACTTCCGACTTAGCGGGCAAGCCCGCGAGGGGGATGAAATCGTAGTAGTCCCCGCCGGTTTCGTCGCAATAGACGCACTTGCCGGCCAGTTCAAAATTCTTCATATCCGGAATACCGCCCGGCAGGAGGCTGTGTTGAATGGCGGAGGCCAGTTCCAGCGACTGTTTCATCCGGGCGTGGTCCCGCAGCTTGGGCCCCGCCTCGTTGAACACGCGGCCCAGGTGCTCGAGTTCGTCACTGGTGCGGATATCGACACGGGCGTCGTAGTCGCCGCTGCCGAGCCGCTTGCCGGCCTCGATCAGGGCGTGGATGGGCTGCGTGAGGTTCCGGGCCTTCACCGCCGCCAGGGAGACCGCAATAATGCCGACCAGCAGAATCGCCAGCGTCATAATCTGCAGCGAGCGTACGCTGCTCTTCACCAGTGACTGCTCCAAGGCTGAAGCCATGCCTGTCACTACGTCATCCGGCACGACCAGCACCGCGGCGGCGTAGGGAATGTCGAGCGGCTGGTACGCCAGGAGACAGGGAATCCCGTCGCAGTTCGTCAGTCGGACTCCGCCCTGATCTTTCACGATATCGCCCGCCACGGCTTCCAGCGACGGAATATCGTTGATGTCCTCCGCGAGCCACATGCTGCGGAACCCGCCCTGTCCCAGTCCCCTCCCGCCGGGACCACGACCCTCTCGTCCCGCGTCTTCTCCGGGGGGTGGCCCTCCGAACGGCATTTCCGGTCCGGGCGCCCCGGGTTCCGGTGGATTCGCTTGCCGCTGGCTGAAGCGGCTGGAGCGGCCGCTCTCATCCAGCAGCTTGCGGATCTTACGCTGGGCGTTGGTTTCGTTCGGATCGACGAGGATCAGCATGCGTTTGATGTCCCTGCCCCACCGCTCCGGCAACTGCAAACTCGCGAAGATTTCCGGGACCGTGCGAACCATGGCCGCCGCACCGGCGAATTCACCGTTGGCATACGTGATCGGCATCGACCGAACGACGACGTCCTGGCCGGTAAGGGGATCTTTGGTCAGGACCCCCTGCCGGGCCTCAACCGCCTGGCGTTCACTCCGGCGTTCACGCATCCCGGGTCCTCCCCGCCGGAAACCGCCGAATCGCATTTCGCGCGCCCGGCCGGGATCATTGGCATCCCGCGCCGGCCCGGCACCACCGAGGGCGGAGGCACGCTGATTCCGCGCGGCCATCAGGGCCTGCCAGTACCACGACTCGGACTGCGGATGATAGTCGGAAAGATCCTGAGGCGCCACGCCCCCCGGATAGGTGATATGCAGACCGACGTTCAGGCTGGTGTGCAGCCACAGGATGCCCGTGGGGCCGCGCGAGCAGATGTCTTGGTAGACGCTCGTCATGCCCGCGAGCTTCTCCATCACTGGTCGCGTCACGGCCTCGTTCGCATCCTCGGCGATGAGACAGCTCTGGGCCCGGTAGTCCACCTTCAGGGTCGCCCCGTTGGGGTCGCCCGATCCGGCGGACGCGTTCGTGGAGGTTGCGCCCTGGACCGGCGCCCCGGCGTTCGTGGCGGAGGTTTTCGGCGAGACGAAGTACGCGTGTTGCGACTCCGCCGGGAAGGTCAGATTGGGATCCAGTCCGAACTCGGTGTTCGCCGTCGTGAACCTTACCCCGCGCGGCCCGAAGTCCCGCGGCCCTCCCCTGCCTTCCGACGGCACCATGCCGCCGCGTGCCATCTCCGGAGGCGGCCCACCTTCTCCGCGGAGGCCTCCTCGCCCCTCGGCCGGATCGAAGCCCCCCGGCGTCCCCATGCCGGGCCCTTGCGGCGGAGGTCCCATAGGTCCCCGGCTCGGCGGCGTGAGGCCCGCCAGACGCCGTTCGATCTCGCTGACCTGACGCCGCAATTGCTCGTTGGCCAGCCGGCGATCCAGCGCCAGAATCTCGACGTCGTTCTCGAGCCGCTCCCGCAAATCCTGCCGCGCGTTTTCCTCGAGAGCGGTCCGGGTCCGATCCGCCAGACGATTGCGCATAATCCAGATCGACGCCTGCTGGAATAGAGACGTGAACACCAGCGGCGTCAGCGCGATCGCAAGCAGCAGCAGAAGCAGGCGATTCCGTATCGACATTCTTCGGGATTCCCCCAAAGTTACCCGGACACGCATCATGCGGCCGCTCCGCCGTCGGAGGCGGCCGATTCCATATCGGCTGGGGATTATATCAGGTTGGCGCGGTTTCACCAATTCTATCTCGCGCACAGTAATTCCGCAAAATGGACATTTACATATTGACAAAATGCGAACCACGGCTCACAATCGGTTCATCTCCTCCGGGCGAGGTCCCCACAGGATCTCAGTGCAGACCAATACTTTTCACACACCATAATCTCTTGATGGACGATTTTGTCATGGAGAAGGGAAGGATCGGATTCCGATGGTGTCGCCTGCTCGGGGTGGAAACGGTCATCGCTGTCTTTGCTTCCTACATGCTGCTCAGGTGCTTCGTGCGCGAGTCCGCGTGCGCCACGGCCGTGAGTCTGTTGGCGGTGGCGTATTTCACGAGCGTCCTGATCGGCGGCAACGGGCAGCCGGGACGCTTCCGCCGGGCCCCCACCTGCCGGCACAATCCATTCGCACTCTTCTGCTGGCTCCTCGCCTTGGTCGAGGTGCTCGTCTACTCTCGCATGCGCTACCTTTGATTTAGACAGCAGACGAAAGGCACCTGCGGGTCGGCACAGGCATGGACAGACCGGCACACTCCGTGTAGGCTGGTCTCAGGCTGACGGGCTGCGCCGTTCGTGACGCAGGCTCAGGGCCCGGAGGGTCTCGGGACGGGAAATGTGCCGGTGACACCGTGTGTGATTTTTGAGGATGAGCATCTGCTGGTAGCGAACAAGCCCGCCGGCCTGAATACTCATGCGCCCGATCCCTATGCGGGCGAAGGCCTCTACGACTGGCTCCGCCACCGCGAGCCGCGCTGGGGCTCCCTCGGGATCGTGCAACGGCTGGACAAGGAAACCTCCGGGGTCATCGTCGTTCCGAAGACGCCCCAGGCCAAACGCTCGCTCACCGATCAGTTCACGCGTCACACCACCCGCAAGAAGTATCTGCTGGTCACGGACCGTCCGCTCCGACAGGTCCGTGTCGCCGCGGTTTCGGAGATCGTCCGCACTGGCGCTCACTACACCAGCCAGCCCCTGCATTCGGCGGGAGAGCGTGCCGAGACGCACTTCACCGCGCTGGGCGAGGTGCTCCCCGAAGACGTGCGGCAAAGCGACGAGCGCCGCTATCACCTGATCCAGGCGGAGCCTGTCACCGGCCGCACACACCAGATTCGTGTGCACGCACAAGAACACGGCTTTCCAATTCTGGGTGACGTTCTGTACGGCGGCAGCCCCGCCCCTCGCGTCTTCCTGCACGCGACGGAATTATCGCTGCGCCATCCCGTCACGGACGAGCCCCTGGTCTTCACGGCCCAACCCGAATTCGCCGACGATCCCCGGCTGCTGCTGCGGCAGGCGATCATCGACCCGACGCAAACCAATGCGTTTCGCCTGATCCATGGCGCCGGGGACGGACGGACGGGCTGGTATGTCGATCAACTGGGTGACTTTCTGCTTTCGCAATCCGAAGGCCCCCTGGATGCCACCCAACAGTCGTGGCTGAGCACCTTCCCCTGCCGCGGCGTCTACCACAAGCTGCTGGCGCGTGAGCTGCGCGGCCGAGCGTCCGCCGAGGCTTCCCCGCAACACGTGACCGGTGAGGCAGCGCCGGAGCGATTCCCGGTGCGCGAGAACGGCGTGACCTTCGAAC
The DNA here is from genome assembly GCA_964421295.1 of uncultured Pirellulales bacterium. Taxonomy (GTDB): domain Bacteria; phylum Planctomycetota; class Phycisphaerae; order Sedimentisphaerales; family Anaerobacaceae; genus PLanc-01. The sequence goes on along the minus strand of CAYQXM010000131.1, from coordinate 4,555 downwards.
TGAGCTTCCAGGAGGGTTACTCCGTGGGCCTCTTCCTGGACCAGCGTGACAACCGCCGCCGCCTGTTGACAGGTCACGTGGCGGCGGACTTTCCGTTATGCGCATCCCAAATCCCAGATTGCAAATCTCCAATTCCCCTCCTGAATCTTTTCGCCTACACCTGCGGCTTTTCCGTCTGTGCCGCCCGGGCGGGCCTCCACACGACCAGCATCGATCTCTCCCGCAAGTCCATCGAGTGGGGCAAGCGGAACTTCACGCTCAACGGGCTCGACCCTGCCGGACACGATTTCATCTACGGCGACGCCTTCGACTGGCTCCGCCGGCTGGGCAAGAAAGGTCGATCGTTCGCCATCATCCTGCTCGATCCCCCCACATTCTCGCGATCCAAAGAGCACGGCACATTCCAGGTGGAGAAAGATCTGGCCCGGCTGGTGGCGGCCGCCCTGCCGCTGCTGCACCACAACGGCGTGCTGTTCGCTTCCAGCAACGCCGCGGACTGGGCGGCGCCCGCCTTCCTGGCTGCCATCGAGAAAGCCTGCGCCACCGCCGGCCGGCACATCGCGCAGCAGCACTATGTTCCCCAGCCTCCCGATTTTCCCATCAGCCGCGAAGAACCGGCGTACCTGAAGACGGTCTGGCTGCGGATCGCCTGAGGAATTCCCCGGCCTTATTACGGGAATTGTGGAGATAACACTGCTTCATCTCAAGAGAAACGCCGGCACGCAGCGAACTCACACGGCACGTTTTTGGGTCTGATGAGTAGCCAGATGACGCTTGTTTACCTCTCCGATCTGCACTCTTCCGCGGGAGCGTATCGAGACGGTCCCGACCTGGACAATTGCCGGTATCATTAGACCGAGCAAATTCACGACTTCGACGAGCCGACCGTCAAAGTCGAAATGGACTTCCCGCATTCCAGGGGCCTGCGGTACAGAGTCGCGGTCGTCCTCGTGCGATAGACCAAACACCGCCCTTCCGCAAACCTGATCTACCTGGTATACTACATGGTTTGCGGAAAAACAGACCCTGTGTTTTGAAAGTGCCGGATCGACATGGTGGATGACAAGCTGCTGCCCGAACGTGTAACGCACGTGAAGGTGGGCGATAAAGACGTTTATCTGGTGGGCACGGCCCACCTGTCCACGGAGAGTGTTCAGGACGTGCGGACCACGGTCGAGCTGGTCCAGCCCCAGGCCATCTGCGTGGAGCTGTGCAAATCCAGGCATCAGACGCTCACGCACGCCGACAGCTGGAGCCGGATGGATATCTTCAAAATCATCCGTCAGAAGAAGGCCATCTTCCTGCTGGCCCAGCTGATCATGACTTCCTTCTACCGCCGGTTGGGCGAGAAGCTGGGTGTCCAGCCCGGGGCGGAAATGCTGGAAGGCATCGATCTGGCCGAGAAGACCAAGGCCGAGCTGGTTCTGGCGGACCGGGAGATCGAAATCACGCTGAAACGGGTCTGGGGCAACCTGACCTTCTGGAACAAGGTAAAGCTCCTGATGCACCTGACGGCCAGCATCTTCGTGCCGGAGCAAATCGACGCACAGATGGTCGAGTCGCTCAAGCAAAAGGACCTGCTGGAGAGTGCGATGGCGGAGTTCGCCGAGAAGTTCCCGCGCATCAAGGAACGTCTGATCGACGAGCGGGACATCTTCCTGGCGCAGAGGATTCGCCACGCCCCCGGCCAGAGGGTCGTGGCGGTGGTCGGCGCGGGGCACATCGCCGGCATCACCCGGCTCATCCATGAAGACCACGCGCTCGACACCTTGATGGAACTGCCGCCCAAGTCCATCTGGCCGAAGATCGTGGGCTGGGGTCTGCCGATACTGGTCCTGGTGCTGCTCGTCTTCGGCTTCCGCACGGGAACTCACGAAGGAATGCAGAATATCTTCATTTGGATTCTGTCCACCAGCATCCTGACGGCCCTCGCAACTGCGATCGCGTTCGGACACCCCCTGGCGGTCTTGTCGGCGGCGGCAGTGGCTCCCCTGACGCCTTTCCATCCCCTGATCTCCTCCGGCATGATCGGAGGACTGGTCCAGGCCTATATCAAGAGACCGAAAGTGCGAGACCTGGAGGACTTGTCCGATGCCATCACGAGCGTGCGCGGCTTCTGGCTGAATCCGGCCACGCGCATTCTGCTGGTGTTCGCACTCGCAAATCTGGGCACAGTCGCCGGCGCATGGCTGGCAATCTTCTGGGTCGGGGCACGCGCGATCTGACCGGTGTTTCCGCCGCCTACGGTTTCAGGGCCTGGCTGTAGAAGCGAACATCATCGATGAGACCCAGCCAATAAGTTCCAGCCTGCAGGCGTTCGCCGGCTCCCAGGTAGAAGCCGCCGGTGGAAGCCCGCAGTTGGCCGAGGTTGGAGGCATCGGCGGCCACCTCGCAATCGTCTACATACAGACTCCGGCGGGCACCGTTCCAGACGAAACGCAGGAAGTGCCAGTTGCCATCCACGATGGAGGTCGTAGAGGCCAACGGTTTCGTCCCGCGGCCACCGTCGACCAGAGCGGTTTGCAGGGCACCGTTTCCATCGGCGCCGAGCCACACGATGGCCGCCCCGGAGGTGCTCACCTGAGAGAGAATCGACTGCCCGGGCCGTCCGCCTTTGACCCACAAGAAGACCGTAAACGGTCCATCCGCCGGTTTGAGCACCGCGCCGGCGGTGACACAGTCGTCCACTCCGTCAAATTCCAGAGCCCCACCCACCGCACCTGCACCGGGGCGCCACACGGGCGAGCCATGCAACACGCCGCTCCATTTCCCGCACGTGTCGGCGGCGGTATTACCATCCATCTCATCGAGCCGCCAATGCGTGACCAGGCTGGGGGCGTCGAGCCAGTATTCTCCCATACCCTTCAGGTCCGCGAAGCCGACTGCTCCGTCACCGTTCGGGGCGGGGGCAATGTCGAAAGCCGTGTCCGCGCCCATCCAGTTCTGCGCCAGCAGGGCAAAGTCGAGGAGGTTGATCCATCCGTCATGGTTGAAGTCGGGCATGGCACGCACCCCCAACAGGTAGGGAGCGATCGTCTGGGCGATGATCGTATTACCCGCGCTGTTCGGATGGATGCCGTCGGGCACCAGGTCGAGGTGATCCAGCATCGCTGTGTACGTGTCGATGACCGGCACGCTTCTCAGACGCGAAATCTCGTCGATCATCGGCAGTATTTCATCACGGATGACCTTGCCGTCGATCGTATAGGTGGTGACACCGGCGGTGGGAATGGGCTTGCAGATCCAGATTTGCGGCTGGCTCGCCAAAGACCGGAAAGAATCGATCATGAGACAGTAGTCCGACACGAACTGGCTTTTGTACTGCCAGTTCACCGGCTTGGAGTCGTTCGTCCCCAGCATGATGGTCACGATGTCGGGCCGGCTCGCCAGCGCCGACTGATATGCGCTCTGGTTCCAGTAGGGCGAGTTCCCGCTACGCAGCATCGTCGTGCCGCTGACGCCGAAGTTCAGGACTTTCCAGTTGGAGTCGTAGGCCTGGAGCATCTTGCCCAACTGGGCGGGATAGGGGTCGGTGCTCGAGCCGATGGTGATGCTGTCCCCCACGCACGCCACGGTCTTCGCACCGGCCGCCACGGCCAGGCCACCGACGATCCACAGGACGATCCACGCCTTGTTTCTCATAGCTCCACTCCTGCCGTACAGCAACAAATTCGAGATCCGAATCTCGAAGCTCGAAACAAATTCAAATGACCAAAACCCGAAACTCCAAACATGAACTGCCACTTCGTGGCAATGTTTTTGTCATTTGAACTTCGTGTTTTCGGTTTGTTTCGGATTTCGGGTTTCGATATTCGGATTTCAGCGTCGGGGCGTCGCCCCTACAGCGTTCACGATGCTGGAATCATTGTACCCTGTCCCGGCCCCTGCTCAAAGAGGAAATGGCAGATGGTTGACCGGGAGGGGCAGAGCCAGTAGCATGGCGTCCTTCAGCCAATTTAGGAGTTCGCAGATGACCAAAGTAACGCTGATCATGGGTGATGGGGTAGGTCCGGAGATCGCCGAGGCGGCCCGGCGGTGCATCGACGCCACCGGGGCCGGCATCCAATGGGAAATGGCGGAGGCCGGGATCGACGTTATGCAGCGGGTAGGCACGCCCCTGCCGGACGCGACGGTCGAGTCGATCAAACGCAACGGCATGGCCCTGAAGGCCCCGATCACGACGCCCGTCGGGACGGGTTTCCGCAGCATCAACGTGCACCTGCGCCAGGCGTTCGACCTGTACGCCTGCCTGCGGCCGTGTCGGAGCTATAAAGGCGTGCGGAGCCGATATGACAACATCGACCTGGTCATCGTCCGCGAGAACACGGAGGACCTCTACGCCGGTATCGAATACGAGAAGGGCAAGCCCGACACACTGGAGCTGATCGACTGGCTCAACAAGCACAGCAAGAAGCGCATCACGCCCGACGCCGGCGTCAGCATCAAGCCGATTACCGTCGCCGGGACCGACCGGATCGTGCGGTATGCCTTTGACTACGCCCGCAAGGCCGGGCGCAAGAAGGTCACGAGCGTTCACAAGGCCAATATCATGAAA
>CAYQXM010000130.1:0-12578 GCA_964421295.1 uncultured Pirellulales bacterium | reverse complement strand
CGCCGCGGCCTGGCGTCTGAGCACCCAGGGCGGCGGCTCCCCCGGCTCCGACGACAGTCCCGCGGTACCCTGACCCGCATCACTGCGGCTGTAAGTGGCTTAGCAGGAAGCACTTCGCGTACGTCCCGCAGGACGGGAAGTCTCCCTGTGGACTATTTCTGCCGCGACGACGTCGCGGCTGCCCCCCCCGGATCGCTTGCCGAAGTCAACCTAAAATGGGTGGGATTTTGCCGGAATTATATTGACACCTGCCTCATGAATTATGTAGGATTTTTTTGATTTCCATTGAGGATATTCCTTATCCCCCTCAAAGGGACATCCTTGGGGGAAATCGGCGCGTCACGATCCAGTCGTAGAGGGACGAAGGAGTAAGGCAGTGAGTAGAGGCAAGGTAAAATGGTTTGATGCGAAAAAGGGATTCGGCTTCATTACGCCCGACGACGGCGGAGAGGATCTGTTTGTGCATTTCTCAAACATCCAATCCGACGGGTTCAAGTCGCTTCTCGAAGGCCAGGACGTGGAATTCGAGGTGGGACAGGGTCGCAAAGGTCCACAGGCGACCAATGTCCGGGCGGGTTGAAGCTCGACATGATCTCTGCATGGAAGGGGCAAAGGGCCTGCTCAAAAAGCACGGCCCTTTTTATTGCGCCGGAGGTCGTGCGGTCGCGATCGAGAGGGGGGGCGGAAGAGGTCCGCAGTGACAAGAGTGTATATCGACAAATACGGCAGGACATGATGTGCGGCGGATGGGGGAATGTAAACCGAATTTGATGAAGCGAGCGGGGCGTCGGGCGTCTCTCAGGTGCCCTGAGCGACAGGTCGGGCGGAGTGGACATCCAGCTCCTGCCGGCAGCGCGGGCAGCGCAACGTCGGGGCCAGGAAGTCCGGGGGGAGCTTGAGATTCAGGCCGCAGGGGCAGGCGAGGAAGGTGAAACCGTTGACCTTCCGCATGATATCCGCGACCTGATGGACCTCTCGTTGCGGGGACTGCTGCACTTCGGGCCGGGTCTGCCCCGCGCGTATCTTCGCCCCCGGCTCGCCCAGAGCGGCGGGGGGCACGATGCCTTTGTGGGAGTGGCTCACGGAGGCAAAGGCACGGTTGTAGTCCGCGTAGGACACGCCCTGGGACATGGCGCGCAGGATGCGGACGCGCTCGGTGATGGGGGGGTGCGTGCTGGTCAGATCGGTTACGGTCCGGCCGCGTTTCTTGAACGGATTGACGATGTACATCGGGGCCGTCGCGTCATTGGCGGACGCCAGTTGCGGGGCCGAGTCGCCGGCGATCTTCTCGAGGGCGCGCGCCAGGCCTTCCGGGTAACGCGTCAGCCGGGCCGCGCCCGCGTCGGCGAGATACTCCCTTTGGCGGGAAAGAGCGAAGTACAGCAACTGGGCCATGATCGGAGCGAGAATGGCCACGAGAATGGCAATGAGGGCCAGCACGAGATGGGCCTGGCTGCTGCCGCCCCGATCGCTGGAGTAACGGCGGTGCGAGCCCGAGCCCCCCCAGAGCATCCCGCGCATCAGCATCTGCGAGAGCAGGACGATGCCGCCCAACATGATCCCGGCCAGCGTGACATAGAGGATGTCACGATGCAGAATATGGCTGATTTCGTGGGCCACGACTCCCTGGAGCTCGTCGCGATTCAGCCGGGCCAGCAAACCCGCCGTGACGGCGACGGATGCGGTCTCGGGGCTGCGACCGGTGGCGAAGGCGTTGGGCGAGGCATCATTGATGATGTAGACCTTGGGCATCACCGGCAGCCCGGCGGCGATCTTCATTTCCTCGACGACATTCCATAGTTGGGGATGCACGTCCCGCGTGATCGGACGCGCCCCGCTGGCGGCCAGGAGGATCTGGTCGCCCGAGGCGAGACTGATGAGCGTCAGCACGAGCCACACGGCGGTGGCGATCATTACGCCAAAGTAAGCACCTTCCGGCCCGAAGGCGACCAGGCCGATGGCCAGACCCATCAACACCAGGACGATGGCCATCGTCACCATGAGGATGACGGAATTCCGTTTGTTGGCTCGAATGAGTTCCCACATAGGTGCTTGCTCTTTCGCTCAGCCTGTCTGTCGGGGATCCGTTAGAAACTGACCTTGGGCACTTCCCGCTCGGCGGCCGACTGCACCTCGAAGAAATCGCGCTTGGTGAAGCCGAACATGCCGGCCACGATGCTCGACGGGAACATCTGCGTCTGATTGTTGTAGGTCAGGACCTGATCGTTGTAGTTCTGCCGGGCGAAGGCGATCTTGTTCTCGGTGCTGGTCAGCTCTTCCTGCAGGGCGAGGAAGTTCTGGTTCGCCTTCAGCTCGGGGTAGTTCTCGACCACGAGCATGAACCGGCTCAACGCGTCGGCCAACTGGCCCTCCGCCTGCGAGTGCTCGGCGACCGTCTTGGCCGACACGGCCTGGCTGCGGGCCTGCGTAATCGCTTCAAACGTCTCCCGCTCGTGTTTCATGTAGCCCCTGGCGGTCTCGACGAGGTTGGGAATCAGGTCGTGACGCCGCTTCAATTGCACGTCGATCTGCGACCAGGCATTGTCGACCTGGTTCCGCGTGCGTACCAAGGAGTTGTAGATGCCGATCACGAACACGACCAGCAGAAAGGCGAGACCCAAAAACACCGCCATGACGATCAATCCCCAGGCCATTTCTTTGCTCCCTTCAGTTTGTGGTCTTATCCGACCCTGATGTACTGTTGTACCCGAACATGTCAGCCAGTAACGTCTGCACGCGATTGTTCTCATCCAGTTGGGCCCGGTGGATCACGTCTGATAACTCTCCGCGATCGAACCAGAGGCCATCCCCCCGGCGGCAGGCGTCGATCAGCAGGATGGGCTTGGATCGTCCTACCAGGGCTTTGGTCATCTTCTTGTCGCAAATCGGACACCGGCGGGGCCTCTCCGTTACGGCGATTTCGTGCCGGAACGAATCGAGGAGCACCCTGGCCCTGGCGGGGTCATCCAGAAGAATCTCGAGTTCTCCGGCATCCAGCCAGATGCCGCCGCACTGGAGACAGTGGTCGATCTCCACGTCCTGTAATTCCATGGTTATCATGGGGTTATTGCATGCTGGACAGTTCATCTACGTTCTCCAGATTTCCATGCACACCGGCGGAGCCCGTTGCTCCGTCCTTTCTTTAATAGACGCGCTGCCGGGCGCGTTATTCACACGAATCGGCCCGAATCTCACCCTGCGCTCCTCAACAAAACGCGACGGTCATGGTAACCCGCTTCCAGGGAGGGGTCAAGAAGGCGTTGCCGGGATCGGGTTCGTTGGAGCGAGAGGCACGCGAGTCTCCCAAAAAAACTGCGTGTCGGGGAGTTTTTTCGTCTACATCGGGGGGGCGAGTTTCGCCTAGATAGTAGCCCACTTTGGTTGGGTGGCCTGTGGACCTGGCGAGGGCGCTTCGGAACTGCGGGGTCGCGTCTTCGCTTTTCTTGTATCTCGATCTCTGGCTCGTCAAATGAGGGTGATGAAGCCATCGAATCATAGCCGCCGTGCTCTTCCCGGCGGCTTCCTTCGTTTCTTGCTCTATTCGCACGCGTGTCTCTTGACCCAGCCTGTCACAGGGCTTATGATGAGCTGTCCTTGTGCTGATTGGCACATAGGGCCATGACGGCTAAGGGGGTTTTAGGGATGATTGTCGACTGCCACACGCATATTCGGACGTTGAGCGACAAAGAGGTCGCGGATCACCTGACGGCTGCCGAGACGGTGGATGCCTGTATCGTATTGGGCACGGGGGAAGGGGCACGCGACCAGGTCAACCGCCAGGTCGCCGAGCACGTCGGTCGCCACGCGGACCGAATGATCGGCTTTGCCGTCGTGGACCCGACGGAAGACGCGCTCGACGACAAGAGCATCGCCACTGTGACCGAGCAGTTGGGTCTGAAGGGGTTCGTCCTCTATTGTGCCGTGTCGGGCTTCCATCCCGCGCACACCCGGGCGATGCGGTTCTATGAGATCGCCCAGGAAGCAGGTTTGCCGGTGTTCTTCCACAACAGCGGCCACACGCTGAGGGCCGAGGCGGTGCTGGAGTACAGCCGGCCCCATCTGCTGGACGAAGTGGCGCGGACATTTCCCAAGCTCAAGATCGTGATCGGCGGCATGGGTGTGCCGTTCGTCGATGAGACGCTGGCCCTGGTGACGAAGCACGAGAATGTGTTCGCCGACCTGACGATCCGGCCGGGCAAGGTGTGGCAGACCTACAACATCGTGGTTGCGGCGCACGAGTGGGGGATCATGGACAAGCTGGTGTTCGGCAGCGGTTACCCGCGCAGCAGCGCCGGCGAGTGCATCGAGACCCTGCTGGGCCTCAACATGCTCCTGACCGACACCAAGCTGCCCACCGTCCCACGGGCGAGCATCCGCAATGTGATCGAAAGGGACACGCTGGAACTGCTGGGGATCCAACGCGCGCCCGCGAAGCCGTAAGGCACGTGACATCGAACCGCCGGCGGCAGGAAACCCGCGCCTACGTCGGTTTGAAGCCTTCCAGACGTCCCGAGGTGTACTTCTCGATCGCCTTCTCCAGATCGACGCCGGTGATATTGGCCAGCGTGCACAGCCAGGCGAACACGTCGGCGAACTCCTCCTCCATGTTCTGGCGGTCTTCCTGTGTCACCAGGGCGGTGGACAGCTCGCCTACCTCCTCGATGAACCACATGAAGGTACGGGATACCCCGCGTTCCTGGTCCCGCTGCTGGTACCGGCGGGCGATCAGTGCCTGAAATTCCGCGATGTGCATGATTCCGCGCCCCAAAAAGACAGGGCGAACGGTTGATGCTCCGTTCGCCCTGCACAGGAAACAATGTCAAACGAACTACTTGCCCAACAGCATGGACAGCTTGGTCTTCTGGAACACAGCTCTGGCCTGCGAGATGGCCTTGTTGTACATCTGCTCGGCCCGGGCGGCGACTTTGTCACCCCCGGCCTGCTCGGCCAGGTTCAGCTCGCCGGTGAGCGGGCCGTCCACGGCCTCGATCACTTCCAGCATCGTGATTTTGTTCGTCGCCTTGGCCAGGGAGAATCCGCCGCGAGGACCACGTTTGCTGCGCAGCACATTGGCGCGCACGAGCTGCTGCAGAATCTTAAGCAGATATTCCAGAGGAATGTCATACTCCTTGGAGACGTCCTGGGACAAGACGACTCCTTGACCCTGGTTCTTGGCAATGTACCCCACCGCCAACAATGCATAACCCGTTGACCTACTGACTCTCATTCTGTACTCCTTCCACGGATCCAAGAACCTGAATAAAAATTTTCCCCCCGGTTCCCAAGAGCGGGGGGCTCGGCGTCCGCGGGCGACCCGACAAAATTGCCGCAACATCAGGCCATAGGTTTTCCTCTGAAGGTTGCGACCCGAGCTACCCGCCTGGCAGCGCCTACCTGCGTCCGCTGGACGAAATTGGTGTTATTATCTATTGTTTCTTTCAAATGGCAAGAGTTTTCTGTGAAGAAGTGCAATTTGTCGTGTTTGTCACGTGGTCCGTACGTCACGCGCCCCGCAGGCCGACACGTCGCGCGGGTAGGGACGGCGCCGGCGGAGGGGGAGGGGGTCGCGGCACGGGGGGGCGAAGGAGCCGCACTCGATTCTACGCCGGACGGTCGGCCGGAAGGCGGGGGGCTAAAAAGATTGACAGATGCGTGTTCCGTGCATATCTTACGCGTTTTAATACGTTTGTCTGGAGAATTGAGCATGGCTGCAATTCAGCCTCGCATCAGTGTGGAATACGTGGATGGTGCCACGGTGGTGGCATTTACGGACGACAAGATCCTGGAAGACACGGACGTGCGCGCGCTGCGCCAGTCCATCGAAGCTGTCCTGGAACAGGCCGGCGGGCTTCATCTGATTCTGGACTTCCGCCATGTCAAATTCCTGTCGTCGGCGGTGCTGGGGCTTTTGATTCGGATCAGCAAACGCGTGCACGAGCTGGGGGGGGAGTTGCGGCTCTGCAACATTCACTCCGGGATCTACGAGGTCTTCAAGATCACGCGGCTGACGAACGTGTTCGATATTTACGAAGATGTGGATAGTGCCGCCCGGAGTCTTTCGAACCGTCAATGATGGTCCGGTGCGACGGAGAGAGGCGTTCGGCCCGTGTGCCGTTAAGTGTGTTCGGATAAGCGTTTGGCTTTTCTGATGGGAAGGGATCGCGGTATGGCGTCCGACGCGCCGATCCAATACTCGGTTGTGGTTGAAAGCAAACCATCTGCCCTGGCGGGTCTGTGTCGGCAGATCCTCAAGGGCATGAAGCGGTGGGGCTTCACCCAGGACGACGAATTCGCGGTTCATCTGGCCTTCGAGGAGGCGTTCCTCAATGCCGTCAAGCATGGCAACAAGATGGATGCTCACAAGACCGTGACGCTCGAATGCCTGATCGATGATGAGAAGGTCGATCTGAAGGTGACGGACCAGGGCGAAGGTTTCAATCCCAAGGGGGTTCCGGATCCCCGCGAGGGCGAGAATCTCTACCGTCCCGAGGGCAGGGGGCTGCTGCTCATCGGCGCCTATATGCACGTCGTGGAGTACAACGAGCGCGGCAACGGCGTACACATGGTTCGCTACAAAGATGCCGCCATCCCTCATCCGGGCCGTCCTGCCACATCCTGACAACGCGGGCCACCTGTCCGCCCGGCACCGTCTCCGGCGGTCCCATAATGCCCGGCCGCGGGGGAACGTGGTGCGTCCTGTCCAGCATGAACCCCAGACGGTCCTAGTCTTTGCACTTTTGTCCCAAAGCCGCGAGGACATCCGGCCGAAATCCCTGGCGTCAACGGAACTATCAGTCACTACGACAAGGAGTCGGTTCGATGGACGTCTACGATGCGATCGCTTCTGCCCATGGCCCTCTGAACGAGCAAATTGCCCGGAACGTATTCGATGCCCTGCCGGAACCGGGGCCCATCGTTACGGTCATGGATCGGGGCGGGCATTGCTGGTCCAGCAATCCGCCGGAGTTTGCCAAGCTGCGCCTCAGTCCCACACTGCTGGCGGATCTGCGCGCCAAGGTGGATGATGGGGCCGAGCCGGCGTTCACGAATAGCCAGGACACCAGCCTGGCGATGGCGCAATTGCCCACCGAGAACACCCAGTGCGGCTATCTGTTGGTCGCGCTGCCACGCTGCGGCTCGGAGCTGACACAGACTCAGGTCGACCTGATAGAATCGCTGCTGAATCAGATCGCCCAGGTCGCCTGCCTGACGGAGCACAACCACATTCTCAAGGAACGGCAGGCCATGTACCACGGTGTCCAGGAGTCCCACACGGTCATCGCGAACTGAGGTCACCTCTTCTTCTCTGCCACCTCCGATGAGCCGGTCGCCGTGCGGTCGACACGCTTCCCGCACGTTTTGGCGCTTGCGACCGCGTCGTTTCCTGCTATAATTCACGCGTGTATTTCGCAGAACCCGGCGAAGAACCGGGACGAAGTAGGGCGAGATGCCATTCGAGCGGCAAGGCGTGTAATTGGAGCCGTGGCGTGAAGTTCCAGGTTTTTAACGACGGTCATCCCGTAGACGACTTTAAGCTGTACGGAACCTATCTGTTCGGTACCGACGGCATCAGCATTCGCCGCGCGCGGATTGCGTTCAAAGATGGTCTTGTCGATTGCGTCCGGCCCAACCTGGAGACGGCCGGTCTGGCGCTGCTGTGGCCGGTCAGTGGATTCGGCAAGATCCTGCTGCCCACGACGTGCCTGCCCGAGCGCGATCGCCCGTATATTCTCAACGTCGAAGTCACCCGCGCCAAGCTCATGCAGATCACGAACCGTCGCGAGGACTGGTCCTTCTTCGACAACATCGAAGGCCTGGAGGACGTGTCCCGGCAATCGCAGGATCTGTTCGTGCAGGCGATTCAGAACATCGGTGATGCGTCGAAAGCCTCCCGGCTGGCGGACGAAGCTCTCGTACGGGCCATGACCTATTCCGAGAGACTCGCCATCCGCCAGGGCAAACTGACGTTTGATAAACGCAAGAAAACCCAGGGGTTTAGTAGGGGCGCTCTGGGCTGCCGCATTCATCCGGACCACATGACCAAACCGGCCTACGTCGAAAGACTGCTGGAGGGCGTCACTTCGGTGACCGTTCCGGTCAATTGGGCCAGGATCGAGCCCAAGCAGGGGCAGTTCGATTTCTCGCACATGGATGACTGCATGTCGCTGCTGAGCCGCAGAAAGATCGTCATTGGCGCCGGGCCGCTGCTTCATTTTTCGCCGGCCCATCTGCCGCTCTGGCTGCGGGAATCCGGGGCCGGCTTCGAGAAGATGCGTGAACTGGCCTACCAGTTCATATCGAAGGTCGTGGCGCGCTACGTGGGCGTGGTCCACAGATGGTATGCCATCAGCGGTATGAACGAGTTCAATCAGTTCAACTTCAATTTCGAACAGATTCTCGAAATGACGCGGGCCGCCAACATGGCGGTTCGGGCCGCCGGCAGCCGAGCGGTGCGCATCATCGAGGTCAGCAGTCCGTGGGGCGAATACTACGCCACCGTTCCCGGCAGCATCCCGCCGTTTGCGTACATGGACATGGTCGTCCAGAGCGGGACCAGTTTCGAGGCCTTCGCACTCCAGATGCGGTTCGGCAAGGGGGAGACGGGCATGCACCTGCGGGACATGATGCAGATCTCGTCGATTCTCGACTGTTTCGCCCCCATCGCCAAGCCTTTGTACATCACGGACGTGGAAATCCCCGGCGCGGCGGGGCAGGGCCCGTACAACGTGGATGTTGCGGGTCTGTGGCACCGTCCGTGGGACGCCACCGCGCAGAGCCAATGGCTGGAGCGGTTCTATCGTATTGCGCTGAGCAAATCGTTTGTCGAAGCCGTCAATTACGGCAACTTCAGTGACGCCGACGGAGGCGCCATAGCGAGCAGCGGTTTGGTGACGGACGCGTTCGAGCCGAAGGAAGCGCACACCGCCTTGAAGCGGCTGCACCTGACCATGTTCAAGAAATAGGGGACGGGTTCAGGGGAGACCATGGTCGTGATGGAGGCCCCACAACGCGAGACGGGCGCGATCACGGAGCGACCTGTCGGGTTGGGCGTGGCGCTCTGCCTGGGTGTCGCCATGGCGCTTGGTCTGGCCGTTGCGATCCTCGGCCGCACGTTCCGGACGCCCTCAGAAGGCCCCCAGGAGCGAATCAACCCCAACACCGCCGCGGCGTCGAGTCTGGCCAGGTTGCCGCGCATAGGATGGTCCCGGGCCCAGGCCGTCGTCACCTACCGGCAGCAACGTCTCGTCGCAGCCCCCTCCACACCAGTGTTCCGTGGTCCAGGCGATTTGCTGCAAATCCCTGGTTTCGGCCCCAAAACGGTGGATACGATCTCTCCCTGGCTGGATTTCGGTCAGGCGGGGGCGGAAGCGGCGCTGTCTCCTGTCGCCCCATCGACAAAGGGTCGCTGAAAGCTACTTTCCATGTAACCGACACGGGGGTGACGCGTCTATATATGGGGACCTGTGTTGACTGTGCCGTATCGCCTGTGCTACAATTGCTTTATGGGTGCCCGAGGGGCCGCCAGGCAGGCGATCGGGTGGTACCATTGAGGAAAAGCGTACAGGGTTATCGGTGCGAAAGTGAGGATGAAGGTGAGGAGATCGATTCTTCGGCATTTCTGTCAGCGGACTCTCTTGTCGTTGGGTGTGATCATGGCTTTCAGTGCGGCGCCGGGCTACGCCGCCGTGCTGATCAACGAGCTTCTGACCTCCAACAGCAAGACGAATACAGACCCCCAGGGCGAGTATGAGGACTGGATCGAGCTGTACAACTCCGGAGATAGCGCGGTCAACGTCGCCGGGATGTACCTGACCGATGACGTCACCAACCCCACCAAGTGGCAGATCCCGGCCACCAGTGCCGCCGCCACGACCATCGCAGCCCAAGGCTTCCTGCTCATCTGGGCCGATGGTGACACCTCGGACAGCGGATTGCACGCCAATTTCGGTCTCGGCGCTGCCGGAGAAGAAATCGCCTTGTATGCGGCCGACGGCACGACCCGGCTCGATTACGTGGTCTATGGCGCGCAGCTGGGCGACGTCTCGTTCGGCCGGTTTCCCGACGGCGCCGACTCCTGGCGCTATGCGGGGGTGCCCACGCCGGGGGCGGAGAGTTTTCGTGCCTATGACGGCATCGTCGAGGAGGTCGAGTTCGGCCAGGTACGCGGATTCTATGACACGCCGTTCATCCTGAGACTGGCCACGAAGACCGGCGGGGCGATGATCTACTACACGCTCGACGGTAGCGATCCGGTGACGAAGAACGGCCAGGGACTCGGATTGATCTACGGGGGCGCGATTCCGATCAACACGACCACGTGCGTGCGCGCCGCTGCCGTCAAGTCGGGATGGCTGCCCTCGCCGATTCGTGCGTCCACGTACCTGTTCCTCGACGATGTCATCAAGCAGCCCAGCAATCCGTCGGGCTTTCCCACGAGCTGGGGATCCCGGACGGCCGATTACGCGATGAATCAGAAGATCGTCCAGGACGCCTCGTACAGCGGCAAGATCAAGGACGGGTTGAAGGCGATCCCGACGGTCTCCATCGTGCTGCCCGTGGCTGACCTCTTCAGCGCGGCCTCCGGCATCTATGCCAACGCCAGCGCGTCGGGAAATCAGTGGGAACGAGCCGCCTCCATGGAATGGATCGATCCGGCCACCGGCGACCAGTTCGGCCTCAACGCCGGCCTGCGCATATCCGGCGGGTATTACGCCCGCGCCGGCAGCCGCAAACAGGGCATGCAGTTCTTCTTCCGCAGCGAGTACGGCGCGTCGCGCCTCGAATTCCCGGTGTTCAAGGACACCGACGTGCAGGTGTTCCGCCGGCTGGGGCTGCGGGAGATATGGAACTACTCGTTCGTCGGGGACAGCGGCTCGTACGGCCCGGACTACCTGCGCGCCCTGTTTGCAAACGAGACCATTCGGGACATGGGACAGTTGACGGCTCATGGCCAGCCCGTGCATGTGTACATCGACGGACTGTACTGGGGCATGTATTTCCTGACCGAGCGTATCGACGACGACTTCGCCGCCGACTACATCGGGGGCGACAAAGAGGACTACGACGTCCTGGAGGCCCCGAGCGGCACGGCCTCGAGCTCCACGATGAAGGTCCTCACCGGCGACAAGACCACGATGCCGCCCGAATGGATCACGCTCTATGCCAAGGCCAGTGCCGGGGTGGCCGGCACGCAGGCGTACGAGGAGATTCAGCAGTACGTGGATGTCACGAACATGATCGATTACATGCTGATGATCTACTATACCGGCAGCCGGGACGCGCCGACCTACCTCAATCACGACAGCAGTCCCGTCCCGCGCAACTTCTACGCGTTGCGCAGCCGGACCCCGGCGGGTCCCTTCCTCTTCCTGCCCTGGGACACCGAGTGGGCCCTGGAGAGCCCGACGATCAATCGTCTGAACATCATGGGCGTCTACAATCCCAGCGTCCTGATGAATCAGTTCGCGGCCAACGCCGATTTCAAGATGCTGCTGGCGGACCATGTCCATAAGCACTTCCATAACGGTGGGACCCTGACTCGTGACAGTGTGACCGCACGCTACACGGCCCGGTCGGACGAGATCCGCGGCCCCATCATCGCCGAGGCGGCCCGCTGGGGCGACGCCCGGTCGGGCTTCACGCCGGCGCACTGGGAGACCGAGATCACCCGTCTGGTGAACCAGTACTTCTCCGGGCGCACGGACACCGTTCTGCAGCAGTTGAAGACCAAGGGCTGGTATCCTTCCGTGGAGGCTCCGTCGTATCTGATCGACGACAACGCGCAGCATGGCGGCACGGTTGCGGCCGGAGCGACGCTGGGCATGGTGAATCCCAATGCCAACGGGATGGTCTACTACACGCTCGATGGCACGGATCCTCGCCTTCCCGGCAGCGACAGTACCGACGACGGCATGACCCTCGTGAAGGAAAACGCGTCCAAGAAGGTGCTGGTTCCCACGGCGGCGATCAGCGACGCCTGGCGCGGCGGGGCCGCGTTCGACGATTCGACCTGGACCAGCGGCACCGGCGGCGTCGGCTACGAGCGCAGCATCGATTACCTGCCCTACTTCTCGATCGATGTGCAACCCCAGATGTATCTTAAGACCACGACGTGTTACATCCGGATTCCCTTCACGGTAGAGGCGGGGAGCGTCGGCAATGTGGCCCAGTTGTCTCTGAACGTCCGCTGCGACGATGGCTTTGTCGCGTATATCAACGGCGTGGAAGTGGCCCGCAAGAATTTCAACGGCACGCCCGTCTGGAACTCCAAGGCCAGCGCCCAGACGTTGGATATCGATGCCGTGGAGCTGCAGGCGTTCGACGCCTCGGCCGGGGCGAGTAAGCTCGTCGCCGGGCAGAACATCCTGGCCATTCAGGCTCTCAATGACAGCGCGGGCAGTTCCGATTTCCTGATGTCGGCGAGCTTGACAGGGGCCCAGGGGTCCGCCTCCAACCCGTCCGGCGTCCTGGCCACGGCGCTTCAATACTCGAAACCGGTGACCCTGTCGCACAGCGTCGTGGCCAAGGCCCGCGTGCTGAATGGCTCCACCTGGAGCGCGCTGAATGAAGCGGTCTAC
>CAYQXM010000129.1:615-13035 GCA_964421295.1 uncultured Pirellulales bacterium | reverse complement strand
CAGAATCATCGGCTACGTCCCGCTCCCACCACTACTTAAGATGCGTTTGCCCTGGAGATTCTGTCCTTGACAGATATCTTGTGACTATCTATGTTGAGGCTTGACCTGTAGTGTGGTTGGGCCGCAGGCATCAAGTCGACATAGAGACTGAGGAAGAGCTTTCGATGGCATAAAAGCGACGGGGTCCATTCTTTTTCAGCCCCGGCCATGAAGGGAGGTGCGACAGACTTGAAGGAAGCCTGTCTGGGAAATTGTCCTTCACGTGTACTCTGTCAGGCTCCTTCAACTACGACGCTGTGGGTAACGAAGCGTTTGCCATAATCGCAGAAGTCGGGGGAAGCTCCTATGCCGGCGGCGAAATCTCCCTCGATGACCCCAATGACTGGGGCGCATTCGAGACCTCCGCGAGCTACTCCATCAGCGGCAGTTCCTCCGTCTCCGTGTATTGGTGACATCAGGCGGAAGAGACACGTGGTTGACTTGACATAGAAACACTGGACCGGTGGCGGCGGGATCTGCGTGCAGGAGTGCCGTGAGGCATTCATCCTCAGACCCGCCGCTGCCGTTCGGCGGCTGCACAATGCCGCCTGTTTTCTGAAAGGAGAGAGCTATGAAAAAGAGACGAATGGGGCTCATGCGATGGGGGCTTCTCGCGGTGTTGGTCTGTACGTTCCTCTACCTGGGAATGGGCGCAACGAATAATCCCGGTCGGGACATGATGCCTGTCCCCGCCAGGCCGGGCACGCCGGGATTCGAGGCATATCTGCGCGATCAGCTTGCGACGGTTGGATCGGGCAACAACATGTCCGACCTGTCGCTGGCAAAGAGAGAAAATGTCGATTTTGTTCTGACATCCGCCCTGCTTGTGCAGGAGGCGGTTTCGGACGGGGTCGTGCTGACGTACCCGGAGGAATGAGAATCATGGAGAAGAAGCACTCTCATCATTGGCGACGCTGGATGATTCCGACCCTGCTGGTCATCTCGGCGGCCGGCGTCAATGGCCTTTGCCAGATCGCACCGACCGGCAGGAATGCCGGTGTGATCCAGTTCGACGCCATCAACGAATTGAACAACAACGCCATCCTGGATGGCGGGCTCTATCACGCCAACACGGTCTGGTTCGCACGCTATTGGGTGTGCCGGGATTACTACGCTGTTTCGGTCGTCTGGACCGAGCCTCGTGGTTGGGGGCTCTCGAACGTCAAAACCCTTGCTATTTTGAGCGACAGGAACGAGTTTCGCATCAGCGAGGACCAGTTTCCTCTTTGGGTCCCGGCCAACACGACCTACCCCAAGCCATTGGGCGAGAGAGGCCCCTTCGCATGGGGCGGGGGCTTCTACGGAGTGATGGATGTGCGGTTTGCCGATGCGGAGGCCCTGTCGCGACGCGTGTATGCCGGCGATCTGGAATCGCTCAAGACCGCCGGGGGCAGTGCGGAGAGCACGATCGCCGTGAAGCCCGGAAACAATCCCGATGGCGTCAAGAGGAAGTCAGCCCAATTGAAAGTCCAGGCGAGAGCCGGCAGGATCGAAGCGATGGACGTGCTGGATAACGCGAGCCGGAAGCTCGTCGGGATCAAGTATGAATACGACCGCGGCAACAACCCCCAAATCTCCCGGCTGGTCGCCGATCTGCCGGTCAGACCCGAAAAGCTGCCCATCGACGGGAATACGACGGTCACGATGGGGGACACCAAAATACCCTACCGGATCACGGATATCGACCATGTCTATCACAAAGGAGGCAGAACCTGCGCCGTCACGTACAGGGACGTGAAGGCCGGCAGCGCGACGATACGTCTCCCCGTGCAGGTGGAGGTGCGCCGCAGCGACGACAAGCAATTGGTGCGGTCGGCGAAGCTGATGAATTTCAAGCGTGTGGATTTGGATAAGGCCGCCGTCTGGGAGGCCGCCAAAACCTACGGTGGGTTCAGCGGCGAGGACAAGAAGGTGAAGGAAATCACCGACAAGTTCCTCAACCATAACCCTGATCTCGGGCCCTTGAAAGTCGATCCCAACGACCTGGCTCTTGTCCGCCGCCTGATCGCCAGGTATCCCACGCCGGAACTGGTCCCGATGGTGGAGCCGGGAATGGATGTGCAAGTCAGAGAAAAGCAACTTGCCGAATGGCGAGAACGCCGCAAGAATACACCGAAGCCGCGACGAATGGATGTAGAGCCCAATGACGCAAGGTTGATCCGCCAGTGGCTTCGATACCACGCGAAGACCTCCATAGCAGCGGAGGAGGAACGGGAGAAGATGAGAAAGGAAGAGCCTACCGACATGGTCTCCGACACTCCCTCGGTAAGCAAACTGAAACTCGATCGGCTGCGATTGGAGTTGGGCCAGGTGCTTTCGTACCACCGCCTCCCGGTCTTGCCGGAAGACAAGACGCCGGAGCCCAACGATCTGGATCTCCAACTCATCCGCCGGTTGCGCAGCCACTACGAACCACTTTTTGCCTTACAGAATCGCACGCTCGGGGAGCGATTGAAGGTCCTGGACGCATTGTGCCGTCTGGATCTCGTTGCCAGGAACTACGATGCCTTCGAGCAGAGGACCGTTCTCTACCTGCAGACGCTCCACGACGCGAATCTGCCGGCCATGTATCTGGTGGGCGGGTATGACGACCATATCAACCGTCTCATCAAAGCAGGCCAGTTGGACAGGGCGAAGAAGCTGGTGCGTCTATGGATGGATGGATCGGTGACCGGCAATAATTCCGACGCGATCTACCGCTTCTGCAGTTCGGACAAAGGCGGCAAGGGTGATCCGTGGGTTGCCGTCCAGTTGCTGGATCGATTCCTGAAGAAGCCCGGCCTGTCGCCGCTGGAACGGTATGAGGCACTATCCTTGCGCGCCATCGCTCTCGACGCGGTCGACAAGCTGCTCGCCATCCCCCAAGACGACCTCAACGCCAAGGGGGGCAAGATCGGCCAGGTCCAATGGATCCTGAGCGGAACGACGAAGACCGAGATCGCCAAGAGGGTCGATTCGGCGCTACGCGAGGCCGTGTCCGCCTGGCAATCGCTCGGTGCCGCGAAGGACAAAGAAGCGAAGCCCTACTCCACGGCCGGGATGGCGACTGACGTACGAGAGAGACTCGGATACTCCGCTGACGCGACGCGATTGCAGGAGACTTCGGCCCGGTTGAACAAGATCGTCCAGCAGCGGTCCGGGCAGAAAGGCAGCCCGTCCCGCTCTGCCGGCGTCACGCCGCGTTCCGGCGGAACTCGGCGCTCCGGCACAACTCGATGACTGCGAGGCGACGGCTCGCACGCCGGCGGTCCTACACGAGGTTCTGGCGATACCAGGTGATGGCCTTTTCGAGGCCGTCACGGAACAGGACCACGGGTTTGAAGTCGATCAGGGTGCGGGCCGCGGTGATGTCGGCCAGAGAGTGTTTGACATCGCCCTTGCGCGCCGGAACGTAGTTCGGCTTGACGTCCTTGCCCAGAATCTCGTTGATCATCGCGATGATCTGATTGACCGTCACTTTCTCGCCGCAGGCGATGTTCACGACTTCGCCGTTCGTCTTCCCGGCACGTGCGGCGCAGATATTGGCCTCGACGACGTTGTCGATGTAGGTGAAGTCCCGGCTCTGCTCGCCGTCGCCATAGATCGTGGGCGACTGGCCCTTCAGGATGGACGTGACGAAAGCCGGGATTGCCGCGGCATATTGGCTGGTCGGGTCCTGGTAAGGTCCGAATACGTTGAAGTATCGTAGCGCGATCGTTTCCAGGCCGAAGACCTTGGCGAACACCGAGCAGTAGTACTCGCCCACGAGCTTGCCGACCGCGTACGGCGAAAGCGGAGCGGTCCGCATCGTCTCGACCTTCGGCAGCGTGGGCGTATCACCGTACGCCGAGGAACTGGCCGCGTATACAAAACGCTTGACGTGGGCCTCGCGCGCGGCCATCAGCATGGTGAAGGTCGCGTCGACACAGTGCCGGTGCGTCAAGGCCGGGTCATCCACGCTCCGCGGCACCGAGGGCAGCGCCCCTTCATGGAAGACGACATCGATGCCCTGGCAGACCCGGCGCGCTACCTGCTCATCGCCCATGTCGGCTTCGACAAACTCGATCTTGCCCATCAGGTCGGCCAGATTGCTCTTCTTGCCCGTCAGCAAGTTGTCCACGACGCGAACGGAGCAGCCTTCCGCCACCAGCCGGCGGCAGATATTCGACCCGATGAACCCCGCCCCACCTGTTACCAGAAACTTCTCCATGCAAATCATCGCTCCTGAATTTACAAAGGATGATTGACCCGTTAAAATCCATTTTTCGGATGATATTCCATCCTCCGTTAGACGTAAATGACAAAATGTTCCGGGCCCATAGCTCAGCGGTAGAGCAGGGGACTCATAATCCCTTGGTCCAAGGTTCAAATCCTTGTGGGCCCAGTTGAACTGTTCGCGGAGCGAGGGGGCGGAACCCATGGGAACAGCGATCGGAAAGGATCACCCAAGTGAAGACAAGGCACAGTGTCATGAACCATCCCGCCCCGTGTAAGGCTTGGAGCGGCATTCTGTCGCTATCCCTGGCCTCCCTGCTGCTGGGCGCCACCCTCACCGCTCGGGCCGAGTCCTGGCCGGGCTGGCGCGGGCCGCGCGGCGACGGCACATGTCTGGAGCAGGGGGTCCCCACGAACTGGGACCCCGCCGGCGCGACGTGGAAGACCGAGCTGCCGGGCCAGGGCCACGCCTCAGCCATCGCGTGGGGTGATCGGATCTGCACGGTCACGGGTCTTCCCGCCTCGGAGGAACGAGTAGTGCTCTGCCTGGATCGTGCCACGGGGAAGATCGTCTGGCAGAAGACCGTCGTCAAGGGACCTCTGGAGAAGATCAACAAGGAGAACAGCTACGCCTCCGGCACGCCCGTGACGGACGGCGACCGCGTCTATGTCCTCTTCCGCGTCGGCGACGATATCGTCGTGGCGGCTCACAGCCTGGCCACCGGCGACCAGCTGTGGCTGGTCCGACCGGGCAAGCACGTGGGCGAGTGGGGCTACAGCAACGAACCGGTGCTGTTCAAAGACAAGGTTATCGTGGACGGCGAGGGGAAAGGCAACTCGTTCATCGTCGCTCTCAACCGCACCGACGGCAAGACGGCCTGGCGCGTCGACCGGACCCATAAGGGCGTCAGCTACAGCGCCCCGCTGATCCGCGAGATGGCCGGGCGCGTGCAGATGGTCCAGTGCGGCGATCGGTGCGTGACCAGCTTCGATCCGGAGACCGGCAAGGTTCTTTGGACAGTCGATGGCCCCTCGGACGAGTTCGTCTCGACACCAGTCTATAGCGAGAAAGCCGGACTGGTGTACATCAGCAGCAGTTGGCCCAAGCAGACTCTACTGGCCATCCGGCCGGACGGCAATGGCAATGTCACGAACACCCACATCGCCTGGCGGGACGATAAGGGAGCCCCCTACGTGCCCTCTCTACTCGTCGCGGGCGACTATCTGCTCAGCGTCAACAATGGTGGCACGGCCTTCTGCTATGAAGCCGCCACAGGCAAAGTGCTCTGGCAGGAGAAACTCGGACGACACCACGCCTCTCCGGTCCTGGTGAACGGTCTGGCACTCTTCGTGAACGATGATGGACAGGTCAACGTGATCAGGCCGGGGCCGAAGTTTGAGCGCGTCGCCCAGTACGAATTGGGCGAGTCCTGCTACGCCTCCCCCGCCGTCAGCGATGGGCAGGTCTTTGTGCGCGGGTTCAAGCACCTGTTCTGCTTCGGCGCCAAGAGGTAGTCGCCTCAGGGCGAATACGCGTACCAGGCCACGCCCTCAGACGCCCAGGTGCCGGGATTGGCGATCAGCTTGTCCTTCTCGGTTGCGCTGGCCGTATAGAAGTGCTTGCCGAGCGTGCGCGACCACAAACGATAGATGGGCACCGCATCCGCCGGCCGTTGAGCCTCGGCGTACGCGTAGAAACAGACTCCTTCGTAAGCCCATGTGCCCGAGGACTGCGTCATCAGCTTGGTCTTCTCGCTCTCGCTGATCGTATAAAAATGGGACGACAGCGCCGCCGACCAGAACCGGTAGACGGGCAGCGCGTTGGGTTCGTCAGCGTTGGGCAACGCATACCACGCGATTCCCTCGGAAACCCACTTCTGTTCGCCCATGTCCGTCAGCTTCTGTTTCTCGGATTCGCTTGAGGTATAGATGTGATCCCCCGAGGTCCGCGACCAGAAGCGATAGACCGGCACCTTTGCAGCGGCGGCCCGGCTGTCGAACGGAGCGTCGAATCCGTACAGGCGGATGTACGGCGGCGTGTCCTGCCGTTCGGTCGGCCGGCATTCCCGGGCCCCCGTCGTGTAGAAAATGAAACGCACGTTCTTCGCTTTCAGTTCATCCAGTATCTGCGACGAGATGCCTGGCTCCAGTTGCGGCTCGAACAAGAAGTCCTTCGGACACAAATGCGACCCTCCGCCGACGCTCTGGGAGAAGTAGCCCGTCAGCACGATGGGCTCGGTGGTCAGCCCCTCGATGCGGGTTTGCCGGAACTGGATCGACGTGGGCGCATCCGCGCCCCAGCCCCAGTGCATGTAGAACTGCGTTTCGATGGTTACGCCCGTATTGGGATCGCTGAGGGAGCACACCTCGGGCGCTTCATCCGCCCCCGGCTCCCACGGCTGATAAAGCGAGGTCTCCTCCGTCGTCACCGCCTCGGAACGCGCCGTCGGAACGGCATGTGCATAGTCGGCCTCCATGATCAGCCGCAAATGGGCGAGCGTCACGACCGGTGTCGAAACGGTTTCCTGGAAGAGCGGCGATGTCACCAACTGGCATGTTCGCGCGTTGGCCAGGCCGGTCATGGACCAGCTGTCGCTCACGCTGTACGAATCGTACCAGCCCTGCACGACGTCGTAGGTGTGCTGGGAGGGAGGCGCATCAATCCGGTGAACCTCCCCCTCGGCGGCGTATTCGATCTGTATCTCATCATAGACGCAACGGCTCAGGTTGCCCGCGTTCAGCCAGAGCCCTTTGGGCTTGATCGTCCAGCGTGATTTGAGCCGATGATTCGTGAAGACGTCACTGCCCCGCCCCTGCAACGTGCAATAGACCCGGGCTTGATCCCACAGGAACGGCTCGGCAAACGCCGCTTCGCCCGCCTGCGGAACCGGGCGGATCTGTTTGATGATCAGCTTGTTGTCGGGCGCGATCTTCTTGTATTCCAGGTCCAGCATCAGATCGTCTTTCTGCACCGCCTGACTGTACGCATCGGCCGCCTTGACGAACAGGTCATACAGGCTCAGATACTCCCGGTCCCATTCGAGCACCGTCGCCTCGCGCAGCGCTACCAGACTCGAAGACTGCACTATCCAGGCCATCACACCCCACGACCCGCCTTCCAGACCCACTCTCTCGGCAATGACGTCGGTCGGCGGATTGGTGACGGAGACCGCCCCCTTCTGGCTGACCAGGTCGACGCTCCAGTGCACGCCATCGGTGCGCTTCATCGTCGCGACGCCGTTGGCCAGCTCGATCTCGTCCGGAAAGGACGCATGCGTCAGAACCGCCATGCCGACTTGCGACTCGTCGAGGCCGTGCTTGAGACGCTCCAGGTAGGCGTTGTCGAAGTAGAAACTGGCGAATACTCTGCGGATGGCATCGAAGACGCTGTTGTCGGCCATCGTGCCGCTATAGCTTTCGTACAGACCGGCGCCGGTGAATTGGGAGCTATCCTCCACGTTCGTGGAGCTGCGGAACCGCAGCGCCTGTGTCAAGTCGAACCCGAAGTTGGTCAGCGCGTTAGTCACCGCCGGTGTCAGCGTGCTATCGAAGCTCGTGATAGACGGATTGATGAACAGGCTGCGAATTGCCGCGAGGTCCGTCGAGAGGGCTTTCACGTCGGCCGGCGGATAAGCAGTGTACTTGGACAAACGGCGTGTGATCTCGTCGCCCAACGTCGAACCTGTCACAACAGGCGGGATCTGCCAGCGGGCGGGCTCGTTCAGGTCGTCGGTCAGGAAAAGGCCATTCAGCGTAATGGCCTCAGCGGTGCCATTGTAGAGTTCGATCCAGTCGGGGTATTCCCCGGCCTCATCGGGGTCCATCAACGTCGTGGCATTGTCGGCCATGAACTCGTTGATGACCAAACCTGACTTCGAGGCGACCTGCGCGTCGTTCGATTTCCCCGGCGTCGGCGTCGTAAAGAACTGCCACGTCATCGCGCCATCCACAACCCGGCCGTAGGAGACATCACGCTGCTGCGCTCCGAAGGTCAGACTATCGGTCAACGTCGTGCCGTCTGCACCGAACAGCCCGAGGCTCTCGCCCGACTTGCTGAGCTTGAAACCCAGGTGCGTGGGCCCCTGCTCGGGCTCAGCATCCGCCCACACCAGCATCTTGTGACCTGATTCGATGATGAGCGGCGTTGTCGCAGCCAGGGGCTGTGTCAGGAAGGCGGTCCACAAATCAAACGAGAAGGCCAGCGCCCGGGGTGAGTTGTCCGGCAGCGCACGGCGGAGAACGCTGAAATTCGAGGCCTTGCCGCCGAAACAGGCGATGTCCGCCGGCGTCAGATCGTTCGTGTCGGCCCAGAACCGCCCGTCGTGCGCGACAGGCTGGATCACCAGTGGAGCCGATTCCTTCAGTTTCAGGAGACCGGCACGATCATCCGTGGACAGGTCGTTCATGTCCAGCAACGTGACCTCGCAGGACGAACCCGAGTTGCTGGCGGCGACCGTGAGATACACGGGGCGACCCACCAAGGCATGGGCGGCTGCCACATCATCGGCCACGGCCAGGTGCACGAACGGCACGCCCTGCGAGCGGGCGAGAATGGCCACGTGCGAGTTCGGCGTCGAGGGGGTCAGTGTGAGGATCCCCGCCACCGACGGAACTTCGGCCGGCACGCCGTCGGTCAGGAGGATGTCGTCGGACTTCAGTGCGCCGCTCTGGTAGGCGGCTTGGATGGAGGTTCCCGACACGAACACGAGTCGGCCCAGGGCCCAGCCGCTGGAATAGCCGATATTGCCTGCGATCCACTGGGCGGTCGAGCCGACGGGAACGCCTTGAGCTTCGAACCAGGCGCGGTTCTGTTCCGCAACGGGATACTGCTCGTACGAAGGGAAGTAATAGGCCGTGACATTGGGATCCGCCGTGATGCAGGCCCTGACACGCTGAAACAACGCAACGATTTCCTCGCGCGTGTAGGGATCGTTACGCACCAGTTGAATGCCGTACTGCTGGAAGGCGGGATCGCTCCACGGGGGCAGAATGACGGCCCCGAGCACCGCCTGCTGCCCCGTCTGGTGGAGCGTCACGGTATCGAACTCCGCGATGGTCATGCCGAGGAACGGCTCAAGCTGCTCCAGGGCAAATGCATAATGGTACTCATAGCGGCTTGAATCCTGGAAGTAGATGACGTTGGGATCGTACCCGTCCTTCGTGATGATCGTGAATTTAACGAACGACGGCGACGTCCAACTGGCGAAGGGGTCATCCGGAAAGACGATCTGGCTCTTCCAGGCGGGTCCGAGTTCATCCTGGGCAGTCAGTCTTGGTGACGCGATAGAGAGCAGCAGAAGCAGAGCGAAGCGCATTCGACCCATAATCACCATCCTCTTGTGCTCGAAATCCGGCCGCCGAACTGTGCCTATTTGTCATAGCATAACACAGACGGGCCCTTTTCACAAGCCGAGGGTCGCGACTTGGCGTCTGTCATAGCGACTTCTTGGAGTGCTGTTCGAGCCAGTGCCGGGCCCAGTGCCGGGCCTCTTCCGGGCTCTGGACGTGCCCCTCCAACTGCGCTACGTACAGCTCCTCGGCGAGTTGCCCCAACGACGGCCCCGACACCGCTCCGAGACGCATGAGGTCGTGCCCGCTGAGCAGCGGCTTGGGCTTGACCTCGACGCCCCGCAGCGCGCCGACGCGACGACGCAGCCGTGCCAGGCGAGACAATGCCGCTCTGTCTCCCGCCGCCTTCTGCGTCGCCCGCTCCAACTCGTACAGATCCCAGAAATAGGGTTGAGCCAGCAGCTTCTTCAATTGCGCCAGAGGCATCGCATCTTCGAGCAACCTGCCCCGATGCGACAGGAGGAAGTGGATGTGCTTATGATTGTCCCGGCTCAGCTTGAGAATGCCGCACGCCGTCATGGCCTGTTCGACGGCCGTGCCCGCGAAGAACGCCGCCGCGGCGAGGGCAAAATCCACGCGCCGCCGCAACCGGCCCAGCACGGCCACGGCACGCTGTGCGTGATCGGCAGGCAAGCCAGGGAAGATTGCGTCGGCCAGGCCACTCTCGAAAAGCCGGGCGACGCCGGTGGCTCGGTTGGGATGCACGAGGATGGCTTCCAGTTCGGCGGCGATGCGCTCACCGCTGATGCGAGTAATGGCCCCGGCGTTGCGCTGAATGGCAGCGAAGGTCTCGGGCTCGATGGCAAAGGAAAGCTGCGTCGCGAAACGGATCGCGCGCAGCATACGCAGGTAGTCCTCGCCGAACCGCTCGTCGGCATTGCCGATGGTGCGTATGATCGCGCGGCCCAGATCCCGGCGGCCCTCGACGTAGTCGATGACACGATCAGCCACCGGATCGTAGAACATGCCGTTGATCGTGAAATCCCGACGGCTGGCGTCGTGGGCCGCGTCGGCGAAGATCACCTTATCGGGGTGGCGGCCGTCGCTATAGGTCGTATCACAGCGGAACGTTGCCACCTCGACCTGGCGATGGTGCAGCAGCACGATGACGACACCAAACTTGGCGCCGACTTTCAGCGTCCGGTCGAACAGTCGGATCACATCGTCCGGGATCGCACTGGTCGCCACATCGTAGTCTTTGGGCGTGCGCCCCAGCAGCATGTCGCGCACACAACCGCCGGCCAGCAGAGCCTCAAAGCCGTGCGTCTGCAACCGCCGGACCACCTCGATGGCCGCTTGCCTATTCATTGTCCTTGGGTTGGGCCTCCCCGGAGTCGGGCGACGCATGCGTCGCCCCTACATTCTGGAACAATCGCAGCGCCATGCTCCCCCACAGCCGCGTGTCGGCGACTTTGAATGCTCCGAAGTTGTCGGGCACTTCCACTTCCCTCTCGGTCCGCACGACCACCACCCCTCCCGGCGTCACCTGCCGTTCGAGTACCTGGAACAGGGAGGCCAGCGACGAGGTCGCACCTGTATCCCGCGTCGTAGCGTAGGGAGGATCCACAAAGACCAGGTTGTGCGGCCGCCCCGGGGCGCCGACCCTGAAAGCATTGGAGCGCAGGACTTTCGATTGGGCGGCGAAGCCGGCCTTGGCGATGTTCTGCTCCAGGTAAGGAGCGATGTTCGGGCTCTGCTCCACGAAGGTCGCAAAGGCCGCCCCCCGGCTCAAGGCTTCGAGTCCCAACGAGCCAACACCGCAGAAGAGGTCCGCGACCACGCGGCCCGCCAGCAGATCATAGCTCGCCAGCACGTTGAAAAGCGATTCCTTGATCCGGTCCGTAATGGGACGCGTCTCCAGCGTCTCGGGACAGGCCAGCGCCATTCCTCTTTTTGTACCGGCGATGATTCGCATGCAGACTAACCCATGACCACGACCACCGCGTGGACCATACCATCGGCAAACGCCGGCACGACCGTACTGTTCACGGGCTTGCCGTCCACGGTGATTCGCTTGACACCTTTCGACACGTGCGTGGGATTCTCGACGGTGATCTCGTAGTCCCCATTTCGGAATTTCCGTGTCACCTTGA
This sequence comes from uncultured Pirellulales bacterium, assembly GCA_964421295.1. Taxonomy (GTDB): domain Bacteria; phylum Planctomycetota; class Phycisphaerae; order Sedimentisphaerales; family Anaerobacaceae; genus PLanc-01. Next base: position 1,360 of record CAYQXM010000129.1, on the reverse strand, counting down.
AACCGGACCAATCCTTCGGAATACACGGATCGACGCGCAGACCGTCGTACTCGGGGCGCACGCCGAGGATGTATTGCGTGATGGCGCAGAAGTTCCACGCGGCCGTCCCCGTGAGCCAGGAGTTCTTCGCCTCGCCCGGCCTGAAGGCGTCTTTGCCCGCTACCATCTGCGCATATACGTACGGCTCGGTCTTGTGCAGATCGCTGATTTCTTCGAGATACGAGGGGGCGATCTTGCGGTAGTACTCGAACGCGCGATCGCCGTTGCCGAGCATCGTTTCGGCGATCATGATCCACGGGTTGTTGTGGCAGAAGACACCCGCGTTCTCTTTGTAGCCCTTGGGATAGCTCGAGATCTCGCCATACTCGATATAGTAGCGACTGAAGGCGGGGTTGTTCAGCACGATGCCGTAAGGACTGTCGAGATACTGCTGGACGGACTCCAGCGCGATCTTTGCCCGGCCGCCGGTCAGACCGATGCCGGCCATGACACAGTAGCCCTGGGACTCGATGAAGATCTTGCCTTCGCCGTTTTCGTGGCTACCCACCTTGTTACCGAAGTAATCGTAGGCACGCAGGAACCAGCGGCCATCCCAGCCGTGTGCCTCAATGCTCTTTTCCATCTGCATGATGTGACGGGCGGCGGTGTCCGCTTCGTAATTCTGCCCCAGTCGCCGGCACATCGCCACGTACTCGTTGCCATACACCACGAACAGGGCGGCGATCAGGATCGACTCCGCCGCGCC
>CAYQXM010000129.1:0-605 GCA_964421295.1 uncultured Pirellulales bacterium | reverse complement strand
CTGCTTGTTCTCGGTGGTCTGGAACGATTCGTCCGGATTCCTGGAGAAGCAGTTGAGATTCAGGCAATCATTCCAGTCCGCCCGCCCGATCAGAGGCAGGCCGTGCGGTCCGAGGTTGTGGACCACATGATAGAACGACCGCTTCAGATGCTCGAAGAGCGGCTGGGCCTTCGCCGCGTCACTGTCGAACGGGACCTGTTCATCGAGAAGGGACCAGTCGCCGGTCTCTTTGATGTAGCTGGCGGCGCCGAGGATCAGCCAGAGCGGGTCGTCGTTGAAGTTGCCGCCGATTTCGTTGTTGCCCCGCTTGGTGAGGGGCTGGTACTGGTGATAGGCACCGCCATCCTCGAACTGGGTCGCAGCGATATCCAGGATGCGCTGCCGGGCCTTGGCCGGGATCTGGTGTACAAAGCCGATGAGGTCCTGGTTGGAGTCGCGGAATCCCATGCCCCGCCCGATGCCGGACTCGAAATACGAGGCGCTGCGGGACATGTTGAACGTCACCATGCACTGGTACTGGTTCCAGACGTTCACCATGCGGTCGAGATTCTCGTCGCCACTATCGACCTGGATGATCGACAGCAGATCGGACCAATATTTCTTAA
>CAYQXM010000128.1:0-13327 GCA_964421295.1 uncultured Pirellulales bacterium | reverse complement strand
GCCACATCGCGGTCGACATGGTGGAGTGCTGGTCCTGCGTGTTGAGGCCGGAATCGTCAATAGTCTTCTCCGGCCCCATGGAAGACGTGGAGGAGCTCGAGGCCGTGGTCTTGATCGGTTTCACCGCATAGGTGTAGGTTTCCGCTGTGAACGTCCATACCGGACCGCGATAGATCATCAGGCTGGGGGCATAGTTGACCTCATCGACACGCCAGTAGTAGGTCTGTCCGAAGGTCAGGAGACCGGCAGGATCGTAGGTGGTGTTCGTCTGATCCTGGCTGACGAGCACTCCCTTAGGGTCGCTCCGGCTGGCCGTGTTCACGTCGGCGAACACCGTCCCGAAGTAGACGTCATGCATCTGAGCCGCCCGACCGGCCGTCCAGCTCAGCAGCGCATCCCGAGCCGCATCGGTGGCCTGGTTCGCCGGAACGGGGTCCTCGGCGACGGGTCCGACGTAGCCCTTCATGATGATCTGGACTTCCTCGGCCGTCAGTCCCCGTTTGTAGATCCGCACATCGTCCAGTGTGCCATAGAAGTACCGGCCGGTGGCGCCTTCGTTCTCTCCAACGAACACGTTGCTGGTCGTGGTATTGATCTGTCCGGTCGCCGCCAGCGACGCGCAGAGCACGCCGTCAATATAGATCCGTCCCTGCGCCCCATCGTACGTGCCGGCGACGTGGTGCCACTGGTTGTCGGTCACGAGCTTGCTGGCGCTGAACCACGGCTCGTTGTTGGCGGTCGTGACGCCGTTCAAGCCCAGATGGATGGAATCACCGTTTTCGCCCGACCGGCTCAGTCGCCACGCGACGTCGCCCTTGGTGATGATCCCGGCCCAGCCCCGCGTGAATCCCGGGGTTTTCAGCCAGCAGGCCAGTGTGATCTGATTGCGGAACTGGAGCAGGGAGCTGTTCCCGCAGTTGACGTACGCGCTGGTGCCGTCGAACTGCAGGGCCCCGCCGAACACGCCGGGCACCCGCACGGCGCTGCCCTGAATGAGGCCGGGGTTGCCGTTATTGCTCGAATCGAGGGCATCGCCCTGGGTCTCGTCGAATTTCCACCAGCCGACCAGATCGCGGTCGACGCCCGCGGTGAAGCCCAAGACATTGCCGGCCACGAACAGAGCCAGCAGTAAGACCATCGAAGACGAACAGAACGGTTTGCTGTACACGAGGGTCCTCCTTCCCGCCTTATGGCGGGTCACCTTAAGCCCGTGCCTCGGCCGGCCCGCCTGGGTCACGATGGCCCGTGCACTCCTGCCGAAAGCCACACCAGCCACACCAACTTCCTGTTCCTCTTTTAACCCTTCGTGTCCCCGAATGCAAGGCCCCGACGGGATTTTGTGCTAGCGGGTGGGTTTCAAGAAGCCCATCTGGTCGAGCCAGTCCTTGAGACGGTCCGTGTAGGTGTCGATGGGCATGTGTTTCTTGATCATGCTGCCGCCGTGGCCGCCGGTGGCATAGACGTGCAACTCCGAGGGCAGCCCCGCTTTGCGCCAGGCCGAATACAAAGCCAGGCAGCTTTCCGACATTCCGTCATCCGCGGCCACGGCCTGGAACAGGGGCCCGGCTCCCTTGGGAATGTCCGCGCCGGCCTCGGGCCCGGAATAGATGGACACGAAGAAATTGGCGCGCACCGCCGGATCTTTGGCCTTCGCCACCGCCAGGCCCACCCAGCCCCCGGCGGAGAACCCCATGACCCCGATGCGATTCGGGTCGATGCCGAATTCTTTCGCACGTAAACGCACCAGGCGTATGGCCTGGAGTCCATCCGCCTGGCCCAGGGCCGCGCCGTTCGTCCGATCGGAAGCGATGCGATTGCCGGCCGCGTCGGTATGGTTCACGCGATACTTCAACACGAACGCGGTCACGCCCAGCGAATTGAGCCAGCGGGCAACGTCGGTCCCTTCATGCTCGAATGCCAGAAAGTTGAAGGCCCCGCCGGGACAGACGATCACGGCCGTGCCACAGGCTTGCGCCGAGTCGGCGGGGAAGACGGTCAACGTCGGACGGGTCACGTTGTAGATGAAGAGCAAGGTACGCGGGTCGCCATCCTTGGGCCCGTCCACAACTTTCGGAGCCTCCGCATAATCCACCTTTTCCGACCCGGGCGCGGCGCCCGGATACAGCGGGATCACTTTGAATTCGCCGGCCCGCGTTGTCGCTGCGAATAGTCCGATCGCCAGTAAGGACAGGACTTGGATTCGTAACACGGCTCTTGACGGTGTGACCTCTTCCATTGGGGCGGCTCCTTTCATTCGTCGGTCTGCGTGATCGCACATCGGATTCCACGATAACGAGCCGCCTTTTCTGCGTCAACGAGAACGGAGCCGGCGTCGGACAAGGCCCTCGTAGCGATTTCTTCGAGTTTCTGCTAAAATGGCCCTCATTGTGTGTTTGTCGTTGAGTTGCCGGTATGGTCGAGCATCGTCAGATCATTCACGTGGACATGGATGCCTTCTACGCTTCCGTGGAGCAGCTCGACCATCCCGACCTGGCCGGCAAACCCGTCATCGTCGGAGGCGATCCCAAAGGCCGCAGCGTGGTGGCCGCGGCTTCCTATGAGGCCCGCCGCTACGGCATTCACAGCGCGATGCCCATGGCGCAGGCCGTGCGGCTCTGCCCCCAGGCGATCATCGTTCCCGTCCGAATGAGCCGCTATGTGGAGGTCTCTGAAAAGATCCGGGCCATCTTCGAACGTTACACGCCGCTGGTCGAGCCCGTCTCGATTGATGAAGCGTTTCTCGACGTCACGGGCAGCCTCGGTCTTTTCGGCAGCGCCGAACGCATCGGACGGGCCATCAGAGAAGACATCAAGCAGCAGACGTCGCTGACGGCCTCGGTGGGCGTAGCGCCGAACAAGTTTCTGGCCAAGGTCGCCTCCGACCTGCGGAAACCCGACGGCTTCGTCGTCATCACGGAGGAGAACAAGCAGCAGATCCTCGACCCTCTGCCCGTCGGCCGCATCTGGGGCGTCGGCAAAGTCACCGAGCAGACCCTGAAGTCCCACGACCTGCATACCATCGCGCAACTGCGCCGAGCCCCGTTATCTCTGCTTCAGAAGATTGTCGGCAATTCCGCCTCCGGCCTGCTCGAACTGGCCCACGGCGTCGATGACGCGCCCGTCGAACCCGCACGCGAAGCCAAGAGCATTTCCAGCGAGCAGACTTTCGCCACGGACCTGCAGGACAAAGAAGCTCTGCTCATCGTGCTGTTGGAACAGGTCGAGGAAGTCGCACGCAGACTGCGAGCGGAGGGCCTGGTCGCCCGCGTGGTGCGATTGAAGCTGCGTTATGGCGATTTCACGACCGTCACGCGCAGTCGGACCCTCGACCACGCCACCAATATCACCGAGATCCTGTGGCGCTCCGCCCAGGCAACCTTCGAGACTTGGCGCACCAAGTCCGGCCGCCCGCTGCGCCTGCTCGGTTTCGCCGCCGGTGGCTTGGAGCCGGAGCGCACGCGCCAACAGGAGCTCTTTCCCAACGTCGAGGAGGACAAACACAAGCGACTCGACAAAACCATGGACGAGATCCGCGACCGCTACGGCAGAGATGCCCTGCGACGCGGCCCAAAGTCCTGAAACGAGAGAGCGCACATTCCCGATGAATCTTCCGCCGCGATGAACGTCTATCGTAGTGTAGATGTGCATTGCATAGTCCGCTGGCTTTCGAGTTGAGGAAGGATGGAACGAGAATGCCTGTCCAGTTTCCGGAGCAATCGTCGTATGTCGTCGGATGGGGAACGCTGGCTCTGATCAACGCCGGGCTCGCCCAGTCCAAGAACCGCAGCGGCCTGGCCTGGTTCGTTCTGTCCCTCCTGCTCGGCCCCGTCGCCACCTTCCTCGTGGTCCTCGTCCCTCCCATCCCCAAGTCTTGAGCTCGTGCTCGTGCGACCGGGCCCTATTGGAACACTTACGTGATTTCCACTATGCGTGACGGCTCATAGAGCGGAGCGGTGTGCAGGGCGAATGCCACCGCCCTTTCGTGCCGCCGGAAGACGTCCGTGACCGCGGCCCGGGCGATCGTCCGGTCGTTTCGCTCGTCGCTCAGGTGGCCCAGCATCACCGCCTGCGGAGGCTTGCGGCTGGCGGAGATGGCTTCATAGAGCAGCGTGGCGGTGCGCGGATTACTCATGTGATAGGCGCTATTGGGATTGGGGTATCGGCGCAGCAGGTCCGGATCGTGGTTGGACTCGATGAAGATGAAATCCGCGTCGCGGACGTGGGGCGTGAGGGCACCCGGGTCGTTAAAATCGGTGGCGACGACGATCTTCCGCTGCTCGGCTCCGGCGCCATGCCGAATCACGAACCCGAAGTTCGGCACGCCCGGGCTGTGCGGCAAAGGCACGGGTTGGATCGCGAAAGCTCCGATGTGAAACACGGACTCGTCAAACGGTTTGACGTAGCGATCGTCATGAAGCTCGCACAATTCCAGCAGGTCTTCCACCTGGCGGAGCACCCGCCGGTGCGCCCGGATGCACACGCCCCGCTCGGACAGGACCCGCAGCGCGGGATAGCCGATGTGGTCGGTGTGGCTGTGCGTGATGAGGACCGCACCCAGACGGCCCAGATCCGGCACATGCCGGTCCAGCAGGTCGTGGCAGCGATATTGCGCTTTGAGGCCGCAGTCTATGAGAAGGGTCGACTCCGGAGTCCAGAGCTTGAGGCAGTTCCCGCTGCTGCTGGAACACAACGACTGAAAGAAGAGGCTCATCCTATGCGCCTGGGCAAAAATCAACTTCGGCGTACTCTATCAGACAGTGCTTTGCCTGTCAAATCTCCACCGGCCCCGCAGTCGTGAACCGTTGTTTCTGGTCGAATTCCCCGTGCAGGGAGTGGATTCCTTCACCGCAGCGACGGGGACCGGCCGATATACCCAATGGACGGAGTATGCGAAAGGAGCGCCTGGATATGAGATTTCGCGCCATCGAGATCGTGACATTGCTGGCCCTCTTATCATCGGCCGCCGCGGCGACGGACGGCGGGAGCACGCGTTTCCGGGAATTCCCGGACTACCGCTGCCGGCTGGCGCTGCCCGGGCCACAGTTCCAGTGGCGGGACCACAGCCAGGTTCCCAACGCCCAGGCCATGCTGGGCGACGAGGCCGGGACGATCCTCATCCTTCAGATCCACCAGGCTCCCTCTGGCTTCGTCCTCGACGACACGTTCATCCGCGGCTTCGATGAGGGTTTCGTGCGGCCGGGGCAGGTCACCAAGATCGACGGCGCTATGACGACTTTCCTGGATCTGCCCTGCTACGAGGTCCACGCCCGCATGGAGGAGCCTCGTCTGATCATGACCAGCAGGTGCTTCGCCGCCAATGGCTTCATCTACAGCCTGCAAATGCTCAGCAACGAGATCCCCACCCCGGGCCGCCCGCTCGCCCAGGTCTTCTCCGCCTTTCAGTTCGTCGGCACGCCGGTCCCGCCCCAGCCGCGCTCCGCCGAGGACCGGCAGGCCTACAACACGGGTCACCTGATCGGGAGACTGACCTTCTACCTGATCGTTGCCGTCGTGGTCATCTCGATAGTGAAGCGGGTCTTGCGCCAGAAGCCCCCGGCCGCCCCGGGCGCTCCCACCGCCTGTGACACACAGGACCAGTCCGGCACTAGCGGGCAGGCTCGGTGATGGCGCCGGCATCGTAACGGACGTCGTCCGTCAGGGAGGTGTCACTCAGCCACCGACTGGCGAACAGGGCGAGGTCCTGGAAGCTCCGTGATCCTGCCCATGCGGCGGCGAACGCGGCCAGATCGCCGAAATCCTCGAAGCAGTCGCCGTCGGCATCATACCAGGCCGTGACAGAGGCGCCGGGCGGACAGTTCTTGGCGGCCGCACAGGCGTCCGTGTCCACTCTGACCTCTATCCGCTCGGACCCCTCCTGGGCCTGGGCGTCGACGGCATGCAGTTGCAGGACGTACCGACCCGGCTGGGTGAACGTGGCCGTGGTGGAAGCACGGGAGCTATCGGCAAACACCGCCGTCGAACCCTCCGGCACCGAGAGGGTGGACCACCGTATGCTCGTGACATCGTTCATATCGTCCGCCACGGCTCCGTTCAGAGTCACGGTCGTCGTGCCGGCCTTGAGCCACGTGAGGACGCTGCTGCCCGCGTCGACCCTGGGCGCGGTGGTCTTCAGCTCCACACACGCCAGGACACCCGGTTTGCTGCTGCGGACATAGATCTTCCCTTGCGCCAGGACGGGCACCGTCCGGCATTCGCTCCCCGCGGCCAGGACCCGGCTCTTGACGTCGGCCACGAAGCCGTCCGGCGTCGCCTTCGCGATGCTCAGCTCTCCCCCCTCGCTCAGGACGATCAGCCGGCCGCTGGCCAGAGCGACACAGGCCCGGCCGAAGCCGCTCTTGTTCCAGACCACCTTGCCGGTGCCGAACTCCAGACAGGTCAGGTTCGACCCGCTGTCGTTCGGGCCGTACAGATATCCCTCCAGGAGCACGGCCGTGTTGTAGCAGGTCTGCATGTTCTTCTGGAACCAGACCTGAGTGACAACGTCACCGGCTACGCGAAACAGGGCCGCACCCTTGCTGTAGCCCGAGGAGAGGAACAAGTCGTTGCCATCCACCACCGGATCGGCGATGTTGGCCGGAAGACTGGTGACCCAGGGAGACTCCCACACGACCGTGCCGGTCAGGGGCTCGACCGCCGCGAAGGTCTTCTCTCCCATCAGGACCAGGAGTTGCCGCCCATCGCTCTCCAACGGCACCGGCGTGGAGTAGCCCGCCGTCTGCGTGCCGGTCGTCCAGGCCAGCGTCCCATCCGCGGCGTGCAAGGCCAGCCCGTGCTTGCCGGCGTTGTAGATGACGAGGTCTCCATACGGATAGGGCGAGCCGGCGAAGTACCACGCCGGGGCTTTGACCTTGTACGTGGCCACCAGGTCCACCTGCCAGAGCACCGCGCCGGTCCCGGCATCGAAGCAGCAGGCCAGTCCCTGCTTGCTCAGCGTGTACACTTTGTCGCCCGCCACCGTCGGCGTCGTGTTGGTGCCCCCCTCATAGCTGTTGGGCGCCAGGGCCGCGACGTAGGAGTAGCTCCAGAGCTGGGCCCCGCTGTTGGCGTCCAGGCAGTAGACCACGTCACATGCTTTCGTGGCCGTGCCCACGAGCATTTCGCGGTTGCCCATCGTGTACACCCGCCCGTCCACGACGGCCACCGCAGAGGCGCCCAGGCCCACGGACTGACTCCAGCGCACCTGCAATGTGACATTTGCCCAGTCCTCGCCCCAGTGACGCTCGTTCGAGATGCCGTTGTGCTGGGGGCCGCGGAAGATCGGCCAGTCGCCGGCCGAGGCGCGCGTCGTCATCAGCCCCGCCAGCACCAGCGGCAGGGTCAGGGCCGCGAATCTGCACGTATGAAGTGACATAGGCGAAATCCTCTGTCTCAGGTCACCAGGTCGTAAAACAGCCGCTCTCTTCCCAGAGCCGCGATCCCCGGTAGACCTTCATGTCTTTTATATGCTTCCAGGAAACGGACCCATCCAGGCGCCCGACGTGACCTCCGACGGCGCCGATCTGCTCCGAGGACATCCCCTCCCGGCTCGCGTTGGTCGAATCCGCCCCTTCCAGGATCGCTCCCCGGGGTCCGTGCGGGGCGAAGGTCTTCAGCTCGCCCGTGGACCAGGCGTTGAGCTCGGTCACCACGGGGAGGGAGCCGCGATCGAACGACCGCTGCGGCGACACCCAGGTGCTATTCGCCGGCCCCACCATGGGCCAGGGCGTGCCTTTGTGGCCTCCCAGGTAGTTGTAGCCGAGGACGTAGCCATAGTCCTGCCCCTCGAGGACGTAGTACCACCCGCCCGTCTGGTTGAAGGGCTCGCGCAGCCAGGGACAGGAAAGACAACGTTCGTCGCCGATGATGCGCACCAGCGCGGTGCGCATGGCTTTCGAAAGAATAGGCGTGTGCTCGTCCTCGGGGTCCTTCGCATCGGACAGCCCCGAAGGAAGGGTCTCGCGCGAATCGTTGGCGTAGGCCTGAATGCCGATGATGAACTGCCGGATGTTCCCCATACAGGCAATCCGTCTGGCCTTCTCGCGCGCCTTGCTCAGCACGGGGACCATGAGGGCCGCGAGGATCGCGATCACGGCAATGACCACCAGCAACTCGATCAGAGTGAAGGCCGCCCCACGATTGCCAAGACCTGGACGCGCTACCCTGACCGTTTGCCTCAGGTGTCTGGCCTGCAGAATAGCGTTAGACTTCATTTTCACGGCTCACGTCCTGATCGATAGCGGCCTCGTCCCGGCCCACGAGTATCTTGCCTGGCTCCTACCCCACCAATATACCACGATTCCCCTGGGGAATTCAAGCGTAAGAGCCCCCGTCAGCCGCTGGAGCCGGCGAATCAGGGCGTGGGCAGGGCCAGGCTGGTTTGCAGAATCCGGATGAGGTCGTCGGCGTCACGGGGTTCGGGGATGACCCAGCGGGAGCCGAAGACCAACTTCGGGACGGCGTTGTTGCCGCCTTGGATGGTAGTGCCGTAGATCCGGACGCAGGTTTGCAGGTAGCGGTCGATCCACGGGTCGATGCGGGCGGCGTCGAACCTGGCCGGGCCGACCAGCTCCATGGCCTTGGCTTTGGCCTCGTCAACGCGGCGCGGACGCCAGCGGTCGCCGGATTCCCAAGAGAACATCCAGAGATCGAAGGCACGAAACACCGCGCGATCGGCGCCCCATACGGCCAGACCGATTTTGGCCAGCTCGCAGGAATCCTTGTAGGCCTCCACGTCACGCGGAATGTAAGGGTTGCACTGCGTGTTCAACGGCACCGGGCACAGGGCGAAGGCCAGTTTGCCGTTGTAGCGGCGGACGACCTCGTCGAGCATGAAATGCATGGCCTGGCAATGGGGACACTTGTAGTCGAAAAGCAGAGTGACAACGTACGGGGCCTCCGGCGCACCCACCAGCGGCACGGTATGGGGATCGAGAGCAGGCAGACCAGCCTGCGACGCCCCACCGCGATAAACGGCCGGGGGAGTAATGATGACCTGGGAGGTCGCCAAGACACCGGCCAGGACCAGACCGATCAGGAGCAGGCCGAGTTTGTAGTGACGCCGCAAGGCGTTTCCTTCGAAGTATGCCCTGGCGGGCACACCACAAACCAGAAGCACCAGGAGCAGGCCCGTGATGTGGGCGGTCGTGCAGTAGGGACAGAAGGCCCCGATGACCCATTTCTGCAGGATCGTGAACCATACGGCGCTTCCCGCGGCCGAGCCGACCAGGACCAGCAGCACGGCCCAGGCCAAGCGACGGACCGGGGCCAGCGTAGCCGGACCGATGAAGAAACTGGCCACCAGCATCGCCAGGTACGCCCCCGTCGCCAGGGCGCTGACGGGCAATATCCCCCCTATCGTCGACCACCGGCTGGTGAGCACCTTTTCGCACGCGCTGCCGCCGGCGCAGCCAATCATCAACCCACCGGCCAGAGAGTGCCAGCTCAGGTAGACGCTCAAGGACAGGGCCAGCAGGATCAGACCCGCCATGACCCAGCGCCACCAGGGCCAGGACCGGCGCGAGCGTGACATTTCTTCGTGAGGAGTCACAGTTCAATCCTCTGTAGAGACGCAAAATCTTGCATCTCTTCTGCACGGGATAGAAAAAGCTCCGCGACCCGTTGTCGAGCCGCGGAGCCTCAGAATCTGAATGGAGGAGCGGATGCCTCTTCTACCTCTTGGAGTACTGGTTGGGCGCACCGGGCGTCGGAACACTGCCGGCCACTACCGCCCCGGCGGCATGCGCCTTGGTCAGTTTGCCCTTGAGGGTGATGCCGGTGCCGGAGACCTGGGCACCTTCCGCATGGGCAGACTTGAGCGGCGCGGCGACGGTGATGGTAGCGCCACCGGCGCCACCTCGGCCACCGCCGGGACCGCCAAAGCCGCCGCGGCCCCCGCGACCGCCACGACCACCCGCGACGGAGGCAACCACCGCGGTCTCACGGCCGGCGCCGCTATCGATGGTGATGGTCTGGCCGGGGTTGAAGCCCATCGCGTTGGCGACGGGGATGACGGTCGCGCCCGCCTCGGTGGCGGTGCTTGCCGTGGTGCCACCCGCGGTACCCACCGCAGCGATGACGGCGGTCTCGCGATTGTCACCCGCATCGATGATGATCGTCTGGCCGGCGACCAGGTCCGACACGCTGATGACCTTGATGTTGTTCGCGTCAACGGCCGACCCGACCGCCAGAGCGGCAGAGGTTTGCACCTGGAAATCGCGGCAGTTGCTGTCGGTGTCGTTGCCGTCCGGGAAGCGTCCGGCGCTTCTAGCCACCTCTGCGCCGGCCGGACCGCCACGCATGCCGAAGCCACCGCGACCGCCGCCGCCAGGCGCCGGCGCGCTGCAACCGTTCCCGGGAGACACGCCTTGATACCCTTCGGCCGCCCACGGATCGACGACACGGCCGTGGTTGAGGCTGTCAACGACCAGGCCGGCAGCGTCACGCAGCACCATAGTGCCGCCACCGGAGGAGATAGCGGGACCGCCGAACCACTGATTGGGTTTCGTCCCCTGGAAGCCCTCGGTCGTGACTTTTTCGTCACGCACCACGGCGTCGATCTCGTGGTCGTTGTCCAGAGGCTTGTCCAGCGTGATGCCGGTCCCGAGCGGCAGGATGGGCTCGTTGCTCGTGTGGGCAAACTTCGTCGCCGGCTCGAAGGTGATTCCGCTGCCCCTGACACTGAAGGGGAGGTTGGCGGCATGGTTGAACTTCAACGGCTCGGCCAGGTCGAGGCCGGTGCCCGCATCCCCGGTACGGACGTTGTTGGGGTTGTAGCGCGCGGCGGTGCCGACGTTCTTGACCGTGACCGTCTCAATCCCATGGCCGACGCTGTCAATGTCCAGCCGGATCTTATCACCGACTGCGATGCTGGAGATCGAGGCCGTGATGAGGTAGACTTTGATGTTGGTGTCGCCGGCTTTCGCCTCCGTTGCCAGATAACCCTGGCCACTCGGCGTACCGGCCCCCGTGACCGTGACCACCTCGTACTTCTCCACTTCGCCGGCGACGGAAGGATGTTTGGCGCCATAACCGAGGGCCAGCTTCTGGCCGACCTCGACTGCCAAACCGCCGCCGCCACCGAATCCGCGACCCTGGGGGGTAAACGGCACGTTGGTCGAACCCGGAGGTATCGTGATCACCGGACCGTCCGGGAGGGGCTGCCACAACCTCGTACTGTTGCCGGCCGCCGTCCCGACGCTGGCGATCTTGCGGGTCTCCATGCCGGAGCCGGTGTCGATCTGAATCGTGTCGCCGACATTCATGCCGGCCACGCTCCTGACGTAGAGGGTGGTATCGCCCTTCTTCGCAGGGACCGCCAGCCCGGAATTGGACAGGCCGAGCACGTAGAAGCCCTTGCCGGCGAGTTTCGTCCCGGCCGGGATCTTCACCGCCGAGAAGACGGGCACCGCAATCGGGTGCTCGGTCAGCGTCCAGTTGGACAGGTCGACCTCACCGGCGCCGGCGTTGTAAAGCTCGATGAAGGAACTCGCGAACTCGTTGATCTTGACGGGCGCGACGTTGCGTGCCTTCTCGACCATCTTGTCGGATCGCGCCTGGCCGTTGGCCGTCCAGGAGGCGTTGGCGACCAGGTCGCCGTTGAAGGCGGCCGGCCCCGAAGTGACTTTGAAGGTCGCGCTCACAGTGGCGCCCGGCGCCACCGTCTTGGCCGTCTCAGCGCCGCCAGCGGCCACGGCGGTCCAGCCCGTGGGCACGGCGATGCTCAACTTGAGGTCCGTCACGGGTGCTCCCGTGGTATTGGTGAATGTCACCGTGGTGTCCTGCGCCGCGCCCGGCACGAACGTCTGGAGGGCCGGGGGCGTGGCGGGCGCCGAGGCCGGCGCGATGGTCAGCCGCGGCACGTCGTACCTGGCCGCCACGACATTGGCCTGCAGCTTTTGATTCAGCTCCTGCGTCGGCATCGTGTTGGCGGCCGTCATGGCGCCTTCATAGAAGGTACCCTGCGAGGCGTTGCTGTTGTCGCCGCCGTTGCCCAGGATGATGGCCCCCTGCTTGCGCATCGGGTCATAGGTATTGTTGACGCGTTTTCCATCGAACTCGACTTTCAGGTTGCCCTTCTGGGCATCGCCGCCCATGGAGCGCCAGTGGTGCGGCTCGCCATCGGCGGTAGCGGTCACGAACCGCCATTTGACGATCGTCAGGTCCCGGCAGTACTTGGATCCGTCCGGATTGACGCAGCCCACCAGGTTGTTCTCCTGGTCGGTCATGATCCACGGACCCTGCTCGGGCCCGCGATACCAGGCGGTGGCGTTGCCGAAGTAGGTGGTTTCCATGGTGCCGTTGCCGTCGTCACGGCTACTGATCTCACCATTGCCGTAGTCGAAGCAGCAACCGCCGTTGTAGTGCAGGCCGTTGACGACCCAGTACTGTCCCTCGGCCTGGTCGTCGACTGCCGTACCCTTCGGGTCGTCGTTGCGCAGGCCCATGCCCGGCGCGATGAAGACGCCATAGGCTTTGTGACCCATGATCGTAACCGGCGCCCAGTCGGCGACCGGAAGATTGTTGAAGCCGCCCATCACCATGGGAGCGCCGGCGGGGCCGTAGGGTGCCTGGGTGAGGTGGTTGTCCTTGCCGGACTGGTCGTAAATCTTGGTGATCCAGCAATACGTGCCGGCACAGAAGGCGTCCTGTGCGGCCGCGTCGGCGTAGCCACCCGCATCCCCCGCGGAAGGCGGCACGACGCCGATGTCCAGGGTCTTGCCGTCCGACTGACGCAGAACTTGGTAGAGCGGGCCGTTATAAGAGGCGTACAGTGCCCGCGTGGTGCTGTGGGCCGCCACCAGCGGACAGCCGCCCGCCTTGTAGATATCGCCCGGTCCTTCCGGCCGGGGCGGGACGTTCTTTTGTCCTGCCGTGGCCTGTTTCGCTACCACCAACATGGCTACCGGCAGTGTCAACGCCAATGCGAGCACTACCAGAAGACTAATTCGCGTTTTCATCCGACTTTCCTTTCATTCAATACCCCATTTTGAGACGTGATCGTTGTAATCGTCCGCCAGCTTACATGCAAATGGTTTTTCCCGCTCCTGCGGCGGTGTCCGACGCCGCGGCGGGAAGCTCGAACGTGAGCGTAAGCCTGTTTTGCTCCATCTGCAGTTGAGGCCGATGTTTCCGACGACCTGATATATCACTGCCGCCAACAGCCGAACGAGACATGAGAAATGCCGAGAAACCGGAGATTCGCCTGACGACAATCCCGTAGAATCGCCCCCGTTCCAGGCCGTAGACTGTAGGCAGCCGCGAACAGGGGTCAGGGATCAGGGATAACGTAAGGTATTGTTCGCACATTATACTGGGACGTGAAAAGGGT
>CAYQXM010000127.1:0-13479 GCA_964421295.1 uncultured Pirellulales bacterium | reverse complement strand
GTTGGGGAGGAAGACGGCTTTGTGCTCCGCGTCGACGATGAGGATGTGGGGGCCGAGTTTGCTTTGCGAATTCTTCAGGTGAAGGACGAGTCTTCTGGACCGGTGGTTCTGGGGCGGACCGGGCTCCTGGAAGCACTGTACGCCCCGAAGGTCCCGCCCGCCGGCCTGAATCGTGACCGGAATCCGGCGTTTCAGAATTCTGGCATCACCCGTGGCGAGTTTGGCGAAAATGGGATCGGACAAGCATGCAATGATGAATAGACCGATCAGTACGCATGCGGCCGCGACAATCCCTTTCGATCTACGCTTCATGACACCCCTTTTCCTGTCACGTAAGTAAGACAGAACGCCTGTACCAGCGGCACGAGTCTACCACGACTTGGCCGGCTCATCCGCAGATTTCCCGCGCATTTTGCGGAGTTGGGACTCCAATCCCTCCCTGTTTCTATGGTAAACTCCACAGGCAAGGTCATCGTATGTTCAACGGAATGCTCGTCGATACCAGAGCACTCCCATGGGGAAGAATGATGGATGTGAAAGATCTCGAAAAGTACTCCTCGGCGATCACGCTTTCGGACATGGAGATGTTCATTTATCCGGAGCTGGTGTACAGCCTGGTGCTGGCGAACATCATGAGTCCGATCCTCTGGAAGTGGCGGGAGGAAGAAAGTTTCGTCAAGCTCGAGGGCAAAGGCAGCTACCGCCGGCTGATGCGGCTGCGGCAGTACATCATGGATGAATTCGATTTCAACCTCGACCTGGAGACGTGGGGCCTGACCCGGCAGGAGGTGGAGATCGAGCGTTTCAAGCACGTGCTCTCCGCCGAGCAGATCGCGGCGAGCAATGCCTTGTTCGGCTACACGGGTGACAAGTACTATTTCGACGTCGATATCCGCAAGCACTTCGGGCTGGACAAGTACAGCAACGAAGTAATCCCGTACTGGAAAACCGAGACGGTCGAGGCGATGTCCGCCTTCCGCTACAAGCCCGGCTACGCACGGGCGGCGGGGGAGTGCGTCTCGCTGGCGACGCTCTACGCCGCGGCGGCGTTCATCGTCTGCGGCGTGCCGCTGGAGGATATCTACCTGCTCCTGACGCCGCTGCACTCGCAGAACTTCATCGACCTCCAGGACGGCATCCTCACGAACAATCGCCGGCTCGTGACCAAGACGATGTGGTTCAACGGCACGGAGATCTCCGATAAGGCCCAGAGAGCCCTGCGGCATGAGCGTGTCACGGTCGTGACCCACAACTCCGGCTACATCCACTGTCTCTATGACGCGGCGACCATCGACGCGAAGGCGTACGCCCATTTCTCGACCCGGCTGAAGGAATACCTCTCGATGCCGCTCGATCTCACCAGCTTTGCGAGCTTTCTGCGCTGTCAGAGTAAATACCAGAAGTATTTCCAGATCTGCCGCAATTGTCACGGCCATGCCGAGTTCATGAAAGCGGAGGCCCTCTACGCCTACGAGCACGGCAGCCCGTACAAGATCGGCGACGCTACCCACGACAAGCTCCTGGAAGAGGTCTCCGATGAGGACTTCGTGCACGGCGAGATCCCGGGGCGGGTGCGCTGCGACCGCTTCTGCGAGTTTCTCCAATGCGACAAGCCCGACATGCAGACGGCGGAAGGGCGCGAGGCGGTGCGGCGTTTCTTCGAGCCCACCGTTCCGGAGGCGGACGACCTGGTGGAGCGGCTGGCGGGCTTTCTGCACATCGAGCCGCGCTTGCCGCCGGAGCCTCGGCGTTTCCTCCCGGCCGAGCCGATCCGGCTTTCCATTGATCAGAGCCGCGAGGAGATCATCGCGTATCTACAGTCGCGCCGGCAGACCGACCCGACGGTGGACCTGGCCTTCTACGCCTATCGTGACATGACCGGCTGCGACTGGCGGCCCTTCGTCAAGGCGGCCGTCGAGCGGAGTCCGGTCTCGTTGGAGCTGGTCAAAGACCTGCCGGTCGAACGCGTCTACGGCCTGTTGCAGGACATGCCTGCCGAGTCCATCTACGACGCGCAGCGTCTGGCCCAACCCGATGAGCTGGCGAACTACCGCCGGGGCGATGGTCTGGAAAAGGCGTTCTTCCTGGCGAACGTGCTGCGCCACCGGAATCCGGAACAGAAGCTCCTGCTGGCGGTCGAGGAAGGAACGGTCGTGCTGCACGGAGCCCAGGAATTTCGCTTCGCGTCGACGAAGGGACTCGCCAAACAGGTGGAGATCGCCGCGGATGGGAGGATTATCGTAGCGGACTGAAAGGGCGGGAACGATGGAAGGCGAAGAAGTCGAAGAAATGCAGATAGAGCTGCCGCAGGGACACCTCGTCGCCACGATGATCACCGAGCACCTGGTGGAGACGGAACGCCATCACGAAAGGGAGGAGCGGGTGCTGTTCCCGGAATTGGAGAAACGCGGGATCGAAGGGCCGCCGGCGGTGATGCGGGAGGAGCACGAAAAGCTGCGGCCGAAGAAACGGCGGCTCCTCGAACTGGCCCAGAGCGCCGACGATGCGGATTTCCACGCGTTCCAACGCGAGCTGGCGGATCTGACGGAGACCATTGTGCCAATGCTGCGCGCCCACATCTTCAAGGAGAACAATGATCTCTATCCGCTGGCCTTGCAGGTGATCGACGACGCGTCCGTGTAGCGTCAGCTCAAAACCGCCTGCGACGAGATCGACTACTGCTGCTTCAGGCCCCAGGCGTAGGGACGCGCGGTCCTATCGTCCGCCGGAAGACGTCTCCTGTGGCTGGCCGATGGCGCCGAAACGCTGCACGGCCTGGTCGAGGACGGCGCGTGCTTCCGCCGGATTGTTCGCCCAGAGCAGGAGACTCCAGAGATTGTAGGCCGCACTGACGTTGGCCGGCGCTGCCTGCACGGCCCGGCGGGCCGCCGTCAGAGCCAGAGCGGACTGACCCTGGGCTCGGTAGACCTGCGATTGCAGGATCCACGCGGAAACAGTGTTGGGGTCCTTCTCCAGAATATAGGCGGCGAGCGCGAGGGCTCCCTGCGGGTTCCTATTATGGAGGGCCTGCAAGCCGCCTTCCAGCAGGTCACGCTCGACCCATCCCTTGACCGTTAGCAGGGCCGGGTAGTTCGGGAGGATTTTCAGGCCGTCCAGGCAATGGACAAGGGCCTCGTTCTGCGAGCTGGCGGTCTGGGCCAGCTGGAGGCACGCCGCCACGCTCTGCACCTTGGCGATACGGTCGAGCCACTGCTGTTTGCGAGGCTCGTCGATGCCCGTCCAGTCCAGGTGCCGTGTCAGCGAATCGGAGCGCACGGTCTGCATGAACGTTCGCAACAGGCTGCGTCCGCCGCGGTCCTGGACCTGGGTGAAGCTCCGGGCGGCCGGCTCGTAGACGGTCGTGAATTCGAGGAACGGTGCATCGTCCCTGTTGAGCGTGTACTGTTTGATGTACCGCTGGATGTCGTTCTGGTCGGCCAGGTAGCACCGGAATACGTCGGCCGCATCCGCCAGGTCGATCTTGGCGAGGCTCTCCCGCACGGCCGGCTTGCCGAACTCTTTGAGGATGTGATCGAGGGAGAATTGCTGCGGCTCCTCCGACCCGACGATGATGAAAAAGCCCAGCATCTCGGGCGTCGGACTCCAGAGCGTCACGTGCGGAAAGACCTTCATGACCGTGCCGATCACGCTGTTCACGATCGGCTCGCTTTCCATGGCGTAGCTGTCGATCCACGACATGAACATGCCGTGCTGGTTCAGGTGCGCCTTGGCGCTGCGGAAATAGTCCTCGGTGAACAGCGAGCCGTTCTCGGCGAAGAGGGTCATGCCGGTGCAGTCGCTCATGATCACGTCGTACTTCTGCTCGGTCAGGTGCAGATAATTCCGGGCGTCCATGTAGATCATGTTGACGCTCTGCTCGAGCTTGTCACCGAGGTTGATCTCGCGGAAGTACTTGACGGCGAACGGGACGACTTCCGGCGCAATCTCCGCGCAATCGATCCGGCCGATGCCGTGCATGGCGAGGCACGCCGTGCTCTCGCCGGTGCCGAAGCCCACAGAGAACGTCGCGTCGGTGTGCTTGTTGAGCAGCACGGGGAAGTGGCCCAGCATCTTCTGGTCGCCCCGGAAGCCGGGCGATGTGCCCGCGACGATCCGGCCCGACGTATAGAGATAGAGCCCGCCCAGCCGCGGGTCCTTGTGGACCGAGACGGTCGTGTTCACGCCTTCCTGGGCGGCGACCAGCTCGTGTCCGAACGGATGGCCCGACAGGGCCACCGACCGGCGGAACAGGTCCCGCGGAATGTGGAGGGCACAGATCGACATGAACACCGCTGCCAGCGGGATCAGACTCTGCACGGTCCATTTGCGCGAGGCGGCGGGAATGAACGCGATCCACATGAGCGTGGCCAGCCAGATGACCGCCAGGCCGAGCAGCGTGACGGACGCCTGCACGCCCAGCCGCGGGATCAGGACGAAGCCCGTGACAAGGCCGCCGAGGACCGCGCCGATGGTATTGACGCTGTACGACAGTCCCGTCGAGAGGCCGACGCGGTGGACGCGGTCCACCCACGCCTGCACCATCAGCGGAAAACCGAACCCCATCACCATCGAGGGCAACAGGAACAGGATCGTGCACTGGATCAGCGGATCGAGCATGCGCAGGGGGATGAAATCGCTCAGGGCCGTCAGTTCGGGCTGGGCGGCGATCCACGGCAGGATGTGGTAGTTGCACACGTCCAGCCAGGGGATGTAGAGCGTGCCTGTGACACCGAGGATGAACAGGGTCGCGCCGTATGCGGCCGCCGGGTTCTTCACCCGGCGCACCACCCGGCTGCCGATCAGCGTTCCGACCGCGTTGCCCACCAGGTACACGGCCAGCACCGCGCTGAAGACGTACGTGAAGGTCCCGATCGAATGGATGATGCTGCGCATCCAGAGGATTTCGTAACCGATGCACGCCAGGCCGCTGAGGAAGAAGCCGCAGGCAAGGAGCCCAAGACCTGCCCGTGACGGCTGACGCACGTCGGACGAGGGCTGCATGACAGCCGGTTCCGTCGCCGCCGTCTGTCTCTCACCTTCGGCTCGCTGCGATATCCGGTGCAGGATATACCCGGCGGACGCCACGACCACGTTGATGATCGCGGCGGTGTAGAGCGTGCCCATGACGCCGACGGTCCGGATCAGAACGAAGCCCGCCAGCAGCGTTCCGATGGCGGCGCCGAGCGTGTTCAAGGCGTACAACCGGCCCACCAGCGAACCGCTCTCCTTCTCGACCGACGCGACGAACCGCGCCAGCACGGGGAGGGTGCTGCCCATCAGGATCGTCGGGACCAGCAGGATCAACGCGGAGAGCAGCGTCTGCCAGAAGATCAGCACGTTCTGCGTCGGATGATAGGTGCGCCACAGCCACTGGTAAAATGTGTCGGCCCAGCGCAGCGCCGCCGGTGAGAGCAGCACTGTCGTCGTGATGGCCAGTTCGATAATGGCGTAGGTTCGCACCGGCTTCCTGAAGCGGTCGCAATACCGTCCGCACAGCGCCGCCCCGATGGCCAGGCCCCCCATGAAAACCGCCACGACCACGCTCGAAGCGTAGACGGTGTTGCCGATGACCAGTTTCAGGAGGCGCAGCCAGACGACTTCATCGATGAGGGAACAGACGCCGGAGCCGAGAAAGATCAACATTAGAATATTGACGATCAGCCCGCGTTTCTGCACGATTCCGTCTCGATCCGGTAAGTTCATAGGCCCCAATCTTCCACGCTATTCCGTGCCGGCCGCCCATCCCTTGTGCGGCCTGTCATAGGCAGAATAGCCGCCGCCCCGCGCGTTGTCAACGTTCGCCCGGGTCCCACCTCTCCCCTTTCCTCTCCGCCGCCATCGAAAATAACTTGCCCGGCGTGCCGATTGCGGACCCGCAGAGAGTGGCGAAGCCGCACGCCCTGCGGTATAACGGCGGAATGACAAGGAGAATCATGGACGTGCCGGCGAACCGAGAATCCGATCCGTGTCCGGCAAAAGCCAGGGCCGCGATCCCGATGACGCCGCAGGAGGAATTCGTCACCCGCGTATATCATGCCGTCGATGAAACGACGGCACGCGGTCTGGATTGGCTCCGCAACGAAAAGGGGGTGGCTTCGAGGTGCAAGTTGGGCTGTTGTCACTGCTGCCGGCACCATGTCCTGGTGAATGTCGCCGAGGCTCACACCCTGGCGCAATACGTCAGGCGCGAGTTGACGACCGATCAGATGGACAGTCTGCAGCTGCGAGCGCGGCAATGGCATGAATGGGACCATTCCCGGCCGGGCCGATACCGGTCAACCTGGGTGGGCGGGCAGACCGATCTGTCCCACTACGATCCTGTCTGTCCTCTGCTGGTCGATGACAGGTGCATCGCCTATCCCGCCAGGCCGATCGTGTGTCGAACGCACTTCATTGGTTCGGGTTCTCCATCCTGCATTGCGACGAACGATCCGGAGTCGACGCAGGATCCTCCGGTGGTGCTGACGTCCGTCATAGAAGCCGCACGCCCGTTTACCTTGGCGCTGAGAGACTATATCGAGAAGGCAGGCCTGGACTACGCGCAGTCCATCCTGCTCCTGCCGCAGGGGTTGGCGATTCAGATGGGTTGGGATTTCGCCCTGTCACGGTGACCCCGGGTCCGTCCCCGGCATCGGAAGACACCGGGGCCTCTCTATGCGCTCGCGTGCGTCCGTCGGTGCGCGACAGCGTCACGCACAGCGGCGCAGCTTCCAGCCGGCTCCGCCCAGACCGAGCAGGCACAGGAGCAGGGCGGGAGGCAGCGGGACGTACGTGGTCGAATCGGGGACCAGGAGATGATTGTCCAGAGCCCCGTTGGCGGCCGCGGCCGTCGGGTCGGCGATGCCCAGGCCCGCGTTATAGAGCGAGCTGTCCCTGCCGCCCTTGCCGTAGAAGTCGCCCCAGACGGGCACCCGGCTGGACTCGAAGGCCAGTGTCCCCGTCGTACCCACGGTGGCGTCGATCTTCATGCCGAAATTCCAGTCGGAGTTGGAGGGCATGCCCGGATTGCTGGGGTTGCTCGGATCGGGGTCGTCGAGAATGATCCCGTCCGCGCTCCAGGCCGTTCCATTCCATGTCAAACTCCGATAATCGTTTGCCCCGAAGCTGTCGGACACTTCCAGGATGAAATGGCTGATCGCGGGGCTGCCGGGGGTCGTGAGCGTGTACGAGTACCGCCACCAATTGTCGGCCAGCTGCTCGACGGTCCAGGAAATGCTGCTCGTTCCGGTGGCCCAGTTGCCGTACCCGATCAGGCCGCCGGTGGTGGAAGACAGACTGCCGCTGTACATGTCGGCTCCGGCCTGTCCGGCCAGGACGCTCACAACGAGGGACACCATGCATAGAATCTGTATTGTTCTCATAACCTTCTCCTCACCTGAATAGACACTGCCCGCCTCCGTGATTCGGACAGGTCCACATGCGCTGCACCCGGGCAGCCCGTTCACAGAAAAAACGCTCAGGAATCCACTCCAGAGATTTGCGTGCCAGAAGCTGGTCTGGCGACCATCCGATGACTTTACCCTCCTCTCACAGAAGGCAAATCAACTCACACCTGTGTACATGAACCTCTATTCACCTTTCAATTAGCATATTGAATCCGCAATGTCAAGAAAAAATCCGCACCGGTGGGGGAGGGTGTCTGTGAAGACGTTCCAGCACTTCAGACTGGCAGCGAGGCTGGTGGGTGCCTACGAAATCCTGCTCAGACGCCCGTCGCCAGCTCTTCCTGCTGGAATTGCCGGTGCTGCTGGATTTCTGTCAGAGCACCTACGAAGCCGCCGCCATTCCCGGTCGCTGGGACCGCGCAGCCCTGGAACGGAGGGAAGAGCCCTACCCCTGAAAAGGGGAGGCGCCGGCCGGGAGCAGAGGTAACCCGGTTCGGGCGGTGGCTCCTGAAGAACCGGTTCGTCTTGCCTTGTGTGCGGCTCTGGGAACGGCCTTCATGGTATTCGCCGGCCCGTCATGGGAGAGGCGGTCGAACAGCTCCTTGCGATGAACCGGCACCCGGCGCGGCGCCGAAATACCCAAGGTGACCTTATCGGTATGCACGGCGATGACTCGGATTTCGATGTCATCGCCGATCATGATGCTCTGGTTGTTGTAGCGTGATAGCACGAGCATGCCCGTCCTCCCGAACGGTCCCTATCACAAGGGCAACCGGAATTTCCCGGCGGTAGTCAGGGGGGAACAAGTCTCCAACGCGAAGACATCGCAACCCCCTCACGCCGCAGAGGTGCGCCCGGCTTGCCAACGCGGCCGGATACAGCCATCCTGGCGATCCATGTCGCTACATGTGTTGATCTGTTCTGATTGTAGATACGCCGGATCGTGTAAAATGTTCGCCTGTCCCCTGTGACCCGCGTCACTCTTATGGCGTTGTCGCGAGGGAGTCAGGGGTCGCCATGCCGGGTTTTTCTCGCACCGCGCGCCCGTTCGTACGTACGAATCCACAGGGTCGACGACAGCCGCTGTCACTCGCAACGGCCCATACGGTGCCGATGGAGGAGAGGGAAGGTTTGGCTAGGCGGCGTTGGGGGATGTGCTATCGGGCCGTACCAGATCCAGCGGAGCTATCGGGGGACGGCCCCTGGATTCTCGGGGTGGACTGGCCTTACAGGGACGCGCGGAACGCCGTGAAAGCCCGGGAGGTCGTGCGGGCGTATCTGTTCTGCTACGGCAGGGGCAGGAGCCTCATCGAGCTGGCCCGGATCCATAATGGCGGGCCGGACGGAGATAAGAAAGCCTCGACGCTGCCCCACGCCGGGAAGATCGGGAAGACTCTTGCGATCCAGGCGGGGAAGGGCGCGAGAAACGGAATAGAGAATCCCTCCAACTTCGGCTTGCGGCGGGGGCTGACCGACGCTATATATCTCGCGCATGAACGTCGGCGGTCGCATCCTGTCGATCCTCACGCTGTCCGGCCTGCCGCGCCTCTGGCAGGTCGGCATCTGCACGCTCATTGGCGCCGCGATAGGCGGGGCCCTGGTGGTCGCACGCGTGTCCAACGCCGCCTCGTACCTTTCCGACAATCCCCTCACGTGCATCAACTGCCACGTCATGACGGACGCCTACGCGAGTTGGCAGCGGGGCAGCCATGGGCGTGTGGCGATTTGCATCGATTGCCACGTACCTCACGACAACATGGCGGCCAAGTACGCGTTCAAGGCCAAAGACGGAGCGAAGCACTCCTACGTGTTCACCCTGCACGCAGAACCTCAGGCACTGAGACTGTCGAAGGGTGCGATTCCCGTGGTGCAGAACAACTGCGTCCGCTGCCACAGCGGCACGCTGGCGATGATACGGCTATCGGCTACCACGGAACGGCGCTGCTGGGATTGCCACAGCAGCATTCACGGCTCCGCGCAGAGTCTGTCCGCCTCGCCCGAAACGCTACGACCAGGATTGCCCGACGCCGGTCTGAATTGGATGAAGAAAACAGGGAGGTGATCATGCCCGAACCTTTGCACCGTGGATCTCAAATCTCAGATCTCACAACCTCCGGTAGCCCGCCCCGGAAATCTCAAATCCCCCGTTCACGTGCGGGTTTTCTGCGTTTCTTCACCGCCCAAGCCGGCCCGTTGCCCCTCTGGGCGGGGGCCGCAATTCTGCTCCTGGCAGCCGGTGCGGTGGTGCTGCTGGGGTTGCTGGCGGTTTCGATCATGGAGCGGCGCTGGGAGGCGCAGCGTCCGATGGTCGTGGTCAAGCCCATCGCACCCTGGGAGCCCAACAATGCCGTGTGGGGTGAGGGGTATCCCCGCGAGTATGAATCCTACCTGAAAAGCCGCATCAGCGACACCAAGACGCTGTTTGGCGGCGCCCAGCCCCGCAACTACCTCGAAGAAGACCCGCTCAAGGTGATCCTGTTCGCCGGGTCGGGCTTCAGCAAGGAGTGTCTCCAGGCCCGGGGGCACTACTATGCGATCGAGGATGTGACCAAGACGGCGCGCATCACGACCCCGTTCAACGCGGCGACGTGCTGGTCGTGCAAGAGCCCCGATGTGCCGCGTGTGATGAACCGGATGGGCGTCCGCGAGTTCTACGCGGCGAACTTCCACGACCTCAAGACGGAGATCACCCACCCGATCGGCTGCCTGGATTGCCACGATCCGAACACGCTGCGGCTGCGCATCACGCGTCCGGCGCTGAAAGAGGCCTTCGTCGCCATGGGCCGCGACCTTAATGCGGTCAGCTATCAGGAAATGCGCTCGCTGGTCTGTGCGCAGTGTCACGTCGAGTACTACTTCAAGACCGATGCCGCGGCCGGGCTGAAGAATTATCTGACGTTTCCCTGGGCCAAGGGCCGCACGGCGGAGGATATGATTGCCTACTACGATAATCTCGAATTCACGGATTACGTCAACCCGATTTCAGGGACGCCGATGCTCAAGGCTCAGCATCCCGACTACGAGCTTTACACCACGGGCGTTCACGCTTACCGGTCGGTGTCGTGCGCCGATTGTCACATGCCATACCGCACGGAAGGCGGCGTCAAGTTCACCGATCACCACGTGCAGAGTCCCTTGCTGAATATCGCCAACAGTTGTGCCGTGTGTCACCGCTGGGGCGAGGCCGAGCTGCGGACCCGCGTGGAGGCGATCCAGACGAAGGTGCACCAGGCCACGCAAAAGGCGGAAGAGGCGCTGGTGCAGGCGCACTTCGATATCGCCGCGGCAGTGCGTGCGGGGGCCAGGCCTGAAGATCTCCAGGCGGCCCGGACGCTGCTGCGTCACGCGCAGTTCCGCTGGGATTACGTCGGCGCCGGCAACGGCGTGGGCTTCCACGCGCCGCAGGAAGCCATGCGGCTGCTGGGTGAGGCCGCCAATGAGGCGCAGCAGGTCCGCGTGGAGATGGCCCGCCTGCTGGGCCGTCTGGGCACGACCGCTGTGCCGCCGTACCCCGATGTGTCGACACGGCAGAAGGCCTGGACCGTTGTCCAGGAGTTCCTGCCTGCCGAAAAAAAGTGAATAAATTTTCTGGTTTTCCTTTGCACTCTCGCCGAAGTAGGACTATATTAGTCTTACATAAGGCTTGAACGGGCTTCCGGGCGTTCCGGGGGCGGGTTTGGGCCGCAGGGTGGGCCGATGGATATACTCAGGCGAAATACGGATTACGCGTTGCGGTTGGCGGTGAACCTGGCGGCGCACTATGGGGATGGGACGCTGTCGACTCGGACTCTGGCTGAGGAAGGGGAAGTCTCGTATCAGCTCGCGTGCAAGCTGATGCAGAAGCTGCACTCGGCGGGGCTGGTCGAGAGTGATATGGGGGCCAAGGGCGGATTTCGACTCCGGCGGGAGCCGGGGGCGATACCGGTCGCCGAGGTGATCGAGGCCATTCAGGGACCGCTGCGGCTGAATCGGTGCCTGTTGGGCAAGGCGGTGTGCCGGAACCAGGAGCGGTGCCCGGTCCGGACGAAGATCGCGGAACTGCAGAATCAGATGGACGAGTATCTCGGCCACGTGATGTTGGGCGACCTGGTTCAGGCGCCCGAGGCGGGCGGCCGGAAGTGCAAAGCCTGCGGGAGGACAAAATGAGTGAACACATGAATCGACCCACGACGTTACAGGCGGTGCTGGGAACGCCCGAACGATTGGAGAGCCTGGCCGGGTATGCCCCGGATTCGATCGTGAGCAAAACGATCGTGGACCGGCCGGTGGGGAGTATTACGCTCTTCGCCTTCGACAAGGGCCAGAAGCTCAGCGAGCACACGTCGCCGTATGATGCCGTCGTGCAGGTCGTCGACGGTCGGGGCCGGCTGACGATCGGAGGACAGGATAAGGATGTGGCGGCGGGCGAGCTGATCATCATGCCCGCCAATGTGCCGCACGCCGTGACGGCGGTCGAGCCGTTCAAAATGCTGCTGACGATGATCCGCGCGTAAACAGACAAAGATACTGACAACGATAATCTAACAGTCAAGGTTGCATGGGAGGTATAAGATACTATGGATATGCTATGTCGCCAATGTGAACAGACGGCCAAAGGAACGGGGTGCACGATGGTGGGGGTGTGCGGCAAGGATCCGCAGACGGCAGCGCTGCAGGATCTGCTGGTGTACGCCGTGAAGGACATCGCCCGCTACGCCCATCGGGCCCGCCAATTCCAGGCGGTGGATCATCAGGTCGATGCGTTCGTCGTCGAGGCGCTCTTCAGTACGCTGACGAACGTCAACTTCGATCCGCAGCGGTTCGCTGGTTTCCTCAAGCAGGCGGCGGCGCTGAAGGCCAAAGCCCAGAAGCTGTATGAGGTGGCGGCCAAGAAGGCCGGCAAGACCCCCGAGACCCTGAGCACACCTGTGGCCTGGTGGACGGATACCGACAACCTGGAGGCCCTCACGGCGAAGGGGCGGGAGGTCACGATTGCCAAGTGGATCGAGACGCTGGGCAACACCACGGCCGGGGTGCAGGAATTGATCGTCTATGGGCTCAAAGGTGCGGCGGCCTATGCGGATCACGCTCAGATTCTGGGCACGACAGACGATGGGTTGTATGCTTCATTCCACGACATGCTCAACTACGTGACCGAAGCGCCGAAGGATATGAACGAGCTGCTCGGCCGGGCCCTCAAAACAGGGGAGATCAATCTCAAGGCGATGGAATTGCTCGATGCCGCCAACACGGGCGTGTACGGCCATCCCGAGCCGACGCAGGTGCGTGTCACGCCGGTGAAGGGCAAGTGCATCGTCGTGTCGGGGCACGACCTGAAAGACCTCGAAGAGCTGCTCAAGCAGACCGAGGGCAAGGGGATCAACGTCTATACGCACGGGGAGATGCTGCCGTGCAACGCGTATCCCGGCCTCAAGAAGTACAAGCACCTGGTGGGCAACTACGGCGGCGCCTGGCAGAATCAGCGGGCGGAGTTCGATGCGTTCCCCGGCGCGATCGTCATGACGACGAACTGCCTCCAGAAGCCGAAGGACGAGTACAAGGGTCGGATCTTCACGCTGGGGCTGGTAGGCTGGCCCGATGTGAAGCATATCACGGATCGCAACTTTGCCCCCGTAATCGCCGCGGCGCTGGCGGCCCCGGGCTTCCTGGCCGATGTCCCGGCCCAGTACATCACCGTCGGGTTCGGCCGCAACGCCGTCATGGGCGCGGCCGGCAAGGTGATCGACCTCGTCAAGCAAGGCAAGATCCGCCACTTCTATTTGATCGGCGGTTGCGACGGCGCCAAGCCCGGCCGCAACTATTACACCGAGTTTGCCCAGGCGGTTCCGAGCGATTGCGTCATCCTGACCCTGGCTTGCGGCAAGTACCGGTTCAACAAGCTGGAGTTCGGTGACATCGACGGCATTCCGCGTCTGCTCGATGTCGGGCAGTGTAACGATGCCTACTCGGCGGTCCAGATTGCAGTGGCGTTGTCGAAGGCGTTCAACTGCGGCGTCAACGATCTGCCGCTCTCGCTGATCCTGTCGTGGTATGAGCAGAAGGCGGTGGCGATACTTCTGACATTGTTGGCCCTGGGCATCAAGAACATCCGCCT
>CAYQXM010000126.1:0-13727 GCA_964421295.1 uncultured Pirellulales bacterium | reverse complement strand
CAGGTGCGGCCAGCCGGTCGTAGGCGTAGCGGCGTACGATGGGGTGCAGGTCGAATCGACCTTCTTCTTTGTCGTGGTGGAGCAAGCCGCGTGCAGTCAAATCCCGCACGCTGGCGTCGAGGGTCGAGGATTCTCCCGCCGTTTCAGCCATAGCCTTGAGGGTATCGTACGTCACCGGACTGCGGAAGCAGGCGATGCGACACAGCAATGCCTTCGGCGCGGGCATAAGACTTTCGTAAGCCTGCTCCAGGACATGGTGCTGACGTGCCACGAGGTCGCCACTGACGTCCAGGCGTTTTGCAGCGCCGATGTCGCCGGGTTGCTGGAGATCGGCGATGATCCAACCGGCTAACAGCCGCAGACTCAGCGGATGGTAGCCGTAGGGAGCGCAGGCGGCTTCGATCTCGGCTCTGGTGCCGCGGATGCCCTGGGCGAGGAAGAAGTCCACGGCGTCGGCGGGCTGCATCTGTTTCAGTTCTTCTTCGCGGCAGCCTTGCAGGAGTCCGCCACCTTTGGCCTCCAGCACATGAGGACGAAGACGGGTGGTGAGCAGGACCTTCGAGCGAAGGTCAGGTAACGCGGCAAGATAGCGCAGAAAGTCTTCGGCGAGCGGAGAAATGCAGTCACAGTCATTGGCCCGAGATTGCGTATCATCGCCCTGATACGCGGCATTCAATCCACCGAAAGCACGCAGCTCTCGCTCGAAACCGTCGAGGATGAGCAATGTGCCTGTTGAATGGAGGAGTGCAAGGATCGCCTTGATCGTGTCCTTGCCAGACAGTGAGCCCGGTTTGACATTCCCCTTGCTGAGGTAGTCTAACGTCTCGGCCAGGAAATGGTCGAAGCTGGAGTCGCCCTCGTAGAAGCTCCACCAAACGACTCGTGGCCAGGCTTTGGGATCGACGTCGTGCATCAGCCAATGCCAGGCGAGGGCACTTTTGCCGAATCCACCCAGTGCACGCAGCGCGAGCAGCGGGTGTTGAGCATCTGTGAGCCAATCGGTAAGCATCTTCCGTTCATCCACACGCCCAGTGAAGTTGGGCGGCATCGGATAGGGATGGGCGAGGAACCAATCACCTCGTTGCGGCTCTTCTGGAGGCTTCTGTTCGGGCGGCTTGCCCAACGAGGTCAGAAGCTGTCGCCACGCAAGGTCGAGGTCCGCGCCGTTGGTGAAATCGATATGAGTGAAAACGGCCAGACGAAGGGGCTTCTCGCATTCTGTCTTAAGCAGCGGGATGAAACGAAGGTCGCGATTGGCTGGGTCAAGCGTCTGAACCATGATGTTCTCGATTTCCGTCCAGCCGCTATCGAGGTAGTTCGGTGTGAGGACAAGAAGCGTCTTCGTAGACATCAAGACGCCTCGTTCACATTCTCTGATGCTTGGGGCGCCGCGGGTGAAGTCGCGGAAGTCGATGAAGGCTTTCAGGCCCGCTTGCTCGATTCGCGGGAGCAACTCGCCTTGGACCCATACCTTATCCTTGCTGCTGTACGAGACGAAGACATCGTAACAGGGTTCGGGCTTGAGACCGTTTTCCTCTTCATCTGGCGCACGTTCACTGCTTCCCGACATGAATCTACTCCTCTCGGTTAAACCGCGTCAATGTTGTCTGCCGCTCCGAAACGGATGGCCGCCTCTTCAAGCCGTCACACGGACTTCATTTTGGCACTTGGGGGGTGGATTGTCAACTTTGCCGGAGGGTGGTAGAATCACGTGTCCCGGCGGCGGAGTAGCGGAATCTCCATATTTCTGCGCCAACAGATGGCCGGGGCGTGCGTCTATGGGGATAGCATGGGGTTGGGGTGGCTGACCCGGGGCAATCGGCAACTGTGGAGGCTTGTGTGCGGGGTCGATCGGAAGAGCAACTGCTCCAGGCGCTGCGGGAGCACCGCAGGGACGCGTACCTGGAGGTTATCGAGAGTCACTATCGGGCGGTCTACCGGCTGTTATTGTTCTTGTGTCGCGACAGCGGCCAGGCCGAGGACATGACGCAGGACGTGTTCGCCTCCGCCTGGGCGGCGATCGACACGTTCCGCGGCGACGCCTCACTCAAGACGTGGCTGCGCCGCATCGCGTACAACGCGTTTCTGGACAGCCGGCGGCGCCGGGTCCGCGACAAGGCCGCCGTCGCCGTCGGGACGGATCCGGGAGACTCCGGCATTCGCGATCCTTTGGCCGAGATCATGGCGGACGAAAACCGGTCGGCGGTCTGCCGGGCCCTGGACGATCTGAATCTCGATGAGCGGACGGTGCTCTTGCTGCATTACATGGATGGGCTCAGTTATCGCGAAATGGCCGAAGTTCTGGACCGGCCGGATGGTACGTTGAAGTGGATCACGGGGCGGGCGCTGGACAAGCTGCGTACGCAATTGACAGGAAAGGCAGAGCTATGAACGCCAATACACACAACGAACGCATCGACCTTTCTGTTGAATGGGTGGAGGATCGGCTCCGATCACTCGCGGCTGTGGAACCGCCCGATTCACTTAAGGGCAGGCTTGTCGCGGACCTCCCGGATGTCGCCATTGCCGGGCCGGAAGGCCGGTATCTCGGGGTCTGGTCCCGTGAAGTACGCTGGGCGAGTGCCGCCGCTGCGGTCATTCTTGTGGCGTCGATGGTAGGCTGGCTGGGGTCCCCACTGAGCCGACAGGTCCGGTCCGCCTCCAACAGGCTGGACAACAGCGGTTGGGCACAGGCGGCGGACCAGAATAGCCTGATGGCATCGGACACCAATTCGTGCGATACCAACAGCCTGCGTTGAACTGATCTTACCTACCTTCACAGGGGGCGTCCCCTTCGAGGTGGAGGAGAGAGGACTACCTTGACGATATACAAAAAAAAGCGTATTCTCCCGGGATGTCTATGAACGAAGGATCGCCGAAGAACAGCGAAAACCCGCAATCTCCAGGTCCTAAGGGGCGGCCTACTCTGAGCAGTACTGGGGCTCGGGACGGTCTGAAATCAGAGGATGGAGGACGACCTGCCCAGCGGAGTGCTACGCCAAGCAGGGAAGTATCCCCGACTTCAGGCATCGAAGGGCCATTGCCGCGAATCAAGGTCCGTACGTCATTTGCCGGCTGGCCTATGATTCTCGGGTGGCTGGCTATGCTGATTTTCACGTTTTACGCCTGCACGCACATGGTCGCCGCCGGGGATACCTGGGTGGCGATGGCGTGCGGCCGGCATTTTGTCAATCACGGCGTCAACACGGTCGAGCCATTCAGCGCTAATTCTCACAAAGCCGGACCGACGGCCGAAGATGTGAAGGCCTGGCCGGGCTGGGCCCGGTGGATCACCAACGTCGTTGGTCTGGATGTTGTCAAGAAAGTGCACCCGACCGGGTGGATCAACCAGAACTGGCTGACCCACGTGCTGTTTTATAAATTGACGACGATGCTGGGCTCCGAGGACAAACCCTATTTCGATGCCCTCGTGTATTGGAAGTTCGCCCTTTATGTCCTGGTAGTCGTTTGTCTATACTTCACCAGCAGGCTCCTGGGTGTCAATCGGGCCCTGGCGGTGGTCTTCGCCTGCGGGGCCATGTTTGTCGGGAGGTCGTTCCTGGACGTCCGGCCGGCAGGTTTCTCCAATCTGATGGTCCCGATCCTTCTGCTCGTGCTGGCGCTGGCCAGCTACCGTAACGCCCTGTACGTCTGGCTGATCGTGCCGCTGATCGTACTCTGGTCGAATCTTCACGGCGGCTACATCTACGCCTTCCTCATGCTGGTTCCGTTCGTCGCCTGGCACGTGATGATGAGGCTGCCCAAACGTTGGTCGATTGCCACGTATGTCATTGGAATGTGGATGGTGATGTGCCTCCTTGCCCATCGGCTTCCCAAGATCATGGCCGATCGCTTCGAGGAAAGCAAAGAGCTGGCATCCAGGGTGACTCCCCTTCACGGGGATTGGGTCCTCTACGTGTTTCTCGCCGCGGCCGCCGGCATGATCGCTCTGACCTGGAATCGCAAGGTCAGCGAGAGAGCCTTGGTTGGCGTCGGGGTGGGTGCCTCCCTCATCCTGTTTCCGCTGTACCTGGCCGGTCGGTTCCTGGCGTCGGTACCGGATGGGTTCAACGACTATGTGCGTGACGTCCTCTGGGCCGACGCCCACGGTGCGATATTCGCCTATGCCGGGATATTCGCGTTCGCGGTGATCCTGGGGCTGACCGTGGCATTGGTGAGAGACCGGATCGTCGTCGTCATGCCACGCAAAGCGATCGTACACACGATCGCCGCAGGTGCCGTGGCCTTCCTCGCCATGGTGATCTTCAATCCTTTCCACCTGACCAACCTGACGCATACCCTCGAGATTTCCGTGAGCGAGCACGCGGAACGATGGCGGGACGTGCATGAATGGCATCGGGCCTTCGACTGGACGAACCCGGTCGGTACGGCGGTGCCGTTCCTGGTGATGTACATATTGGCCTGGGTGTGTCTGCTGGGATGGGCGTTTGCCACGATGGGGGCGGCCCGAATTGTGGACAATCAGACCTCCGGCAAGAAGAAGAGCGCCGCCGCGGGGCAGGTCTGGCCGAAGCTGGACGTGGCGCTGGTGGTGATTGCGGCCATGACCATCTACATGGCGATTCGATCCCGCCGGTTCATTCCGATTGCCGGCTATGCGGCTTGTCCGATCGTGGCGCTTCTGATCGATCGCGCCGTGCGCGTGACCGCCGCCGCCCTGGGTGCGCTGGATGCCGGCAAGTGGCAGATTCCCGCGCTGCCGCGATCGGTGGAGCGGGTGATCACCGCGTGCGGCGTGGTGGCGGTGCTTGCTTTCGGTGTCACTTGGACGCTGCGGTTCAAGCATGTCTATCTCGACTATTGGCCTGCGGACTCGAAGCTCACCTCGATCTTCATGCGGCTGACGGCCTCCGATGCCAAGCCGTTCTGTGCCATGCAGTTCATCCGCGAGAACAATCTCGCGGGCAACATGTTCAACTACTGGACGGAAGGCGGGTTTGTCGCCTGGGGGCAGACGCCCGATCCGAACACGGGCCGCACGCCGTTGCAGCTGTTCATGGATGGCCGGGCCCAGGCCGCTTATTCCCGCGCCGTTTTCGACGAGTGGACGGACATCATCTCCGGTGGCCCTGTCGTCACTCAGGCGTTGAATGCCAGGCGGACGCTCAAGCAAAACGACTATCTACAGGTCGCGCAGTGGGTCTCCGAGCGGCTGCGGCAGCACAAAGTGTGGGTCGTGCTGATGCCGAGCAATCAGTTCGACATTCCGTTTGTCATGGCTCTGGAGGACAGCCCGGATTGGCGCACCGTCTTCACCAACAACAAGCAGAAGCTGTTCGTGGATACCAGGACCGAGGCCGGGCGCCGGCTCTACGAGGACGCGATGGCCCGCCGGCTTCGCTACCCCGATGAGTTCTCCGCCAATATGGCGATCGGGCACAATCTTCTCCTGTCGCCCAACGCCGAGCAGAGAAAGCAGGGGCTCGACCTGGTCATCAAAGCCTTCGAGGAAGAACCTTCGCCGGCGCCGATTCTGGATATGCTGCTCATCGCCGCCCGTTACGAGGATCTGCGAAAGCGGGTGGACGATGCCTGTCTGGACTTCGCCACGGACTTCGAAACCAACAAATCGAAGTATGCCGGACACGACGGCTATAATCTGCGGATCGAGGCCGCACGCTTGTGTCTCCTGAGGGCGGAGCAGGCGGCCAAGGCCGTGGGCGATACGAAGACCGCCCAGTTGTGCAATAGCCGGATGGCGGAGTACATCAAACAGCGGAATCGCATCTCCGACACGAAAAGATGGTGACCTATGGCTGATCCGCAGGGGTCCGGACGTCTGCAGGCCGGCGGCTCAGCGCCGGTGTCGATCACGGTGTTCTTCCCGTGCTACAACGAGCAGGGCAACGTGGCGAACGTGGTGGCGCGGGCGGACAGCATCCTCCAGGGCATCGGCGCCGATTACGAGATTATCATTGTCGATGACGGCAGCGCCGACGATACGGGACGTATCGCCGATGAGATCGCCGCCGCCAATCGCCGCGTACGCGTGGTGCACCACGAGCGTAACCAGGGCTACGGCGCGGCGCTGCAATCAGGCCTGAAAGCCGCGACGAAGGAGCTGGTCTTCTACAGTGACGGCGACGGGCAGTTCGACCTCGCCGAGCTGCCGCCGTTGTTGCCGCTCCTGCGCCAGTACGATATCGTCATTGGCTACCGCCTGAACCGCCAGGACAACTGGTCTCGCAAGCTGATGGGATGGTTGTGGACGCAGTTGACGTGCGTGCTGTTCGCGATGAGGGTCCGCGATGTCGACTGTGCCTTCAAGCTGTTCAAACGCGATGTCTTCAACCACATCAAGCTGGAAAGCACCGGGGCTCTGATCTCGACGGAGATTCTGGCACGCGCCCGTCGTGCCGGCTACACTCTCACCCAGCGGGGCGTCCATCACCGCCCGCGCACGGCCGGGCGCCAGACGGGGGCCAACCCCCGGGTGATTGCCCGTGCCTTTGTCGAGCTGCTCAGGCTGCGCCGGCGCATCTTGAAAGGACAGTGACATCGGGGAGGCCTGCCTCACGGCGTGTGCATCGGCAGATTATGATGAGAAAGCCCGTCAATCTCTTCCTTTACGGTTCGCTGCGGGACAGTCAGGTCTTCCAGTCCGTCTGCGGCTACGCGTTCTCCAAGAAGGCGTCGAAGCTGGATGACCGGACCCTGTTCGCCGAGCCGGCCGTGCTGCCGGGACATCGGCGTGTCAGTCCCGACAACGTCTATTGGTATGCCGTGGCGGATCGGGATGCCCGGATTGAAGGGCTCGTCATCCATGAGGTCCCGCCCCAGGCCATGGTCGAGATCGACCGCTATGAGGGTAAACGCTACCGCCGGCAGAAGGTGCATGTTCACACCGGGAAGGGGACGGTCGAGGCGCAGGCGTATCTCGTATCGGCCCGCTCCATGCGGAAGCACTTCGGCGACCGGTTTCATGTCAACCTGATTCATGAATTGTGGCTTCGCAAACGCATCGAGATGTTCCTGAAGAAGCATACCCGCCCCGGCGAGCGTTCGCTCGACGCCGAGATCGAACGGCAGGCCGATCGCGAGCTGCTGGCGACCACCGAGCGGGACCTCGTGATGAGTCACTACCGCGCGGATGCGGTGTCGGACTTCTTTCTGGAACGGCAGTTGGACCGGCCGCGGCCCAGCATCAAGGGACTGCTGACGGATCCCCAGGCGCAGCCCTACGTCTGGAATTATCTGGTCTTCGCGGTCCGGCAGGTCCTGCTCAACCAGATCGAGCAGCAGATCCAGAGCCGGTACCGGTTCGAGCTGGACCGCATGCGCACCAGCGAGCGCTATTTCGCCCGTTCGGTCAGTCTCCTGGCGGCCCTGCAGATTCTCAATGCCAACAGCAGCGTCGTGGACCTCATCATCGAGCAGTGCCGCCAAACGATGCCCTACGAGGCGCACGACCTGATCGATTACGTCAAGTACGCCGTGCGCGCGTCCCGGAGCATCTTCGATCTGCGGGTGGCCGAGGCGCATCTGAACCGCATTCGCTCGAGTCTGCAGCCGGGCCTGATCCCGATGGGCTTCGAGTTGGAACTGAGCAATCTCGGCGCCGCGGCGGTGGAGCCTTTGCGCAGTGCCAGCAAGGCCCGGGACACCGTATACGACGGATTCAACTACTTCTACGATTTCGCGTTGGACGTGCTGTGCTGGAAGCTGGGGGGGTACGTCGACGACCACAGCGGCAGCGGCCAAAAGACCCGCCGGGGCGGCTTCTTCGAGATTGCGCCCGGACGGCTCAGCATCGCCGCGGAACTGTCACGACCGGCCACCTGCGATCCCTGGCTGCTCAACCAGTTGATCCACGAGCTGGTCAGCTTCTTCGATGCCCGCCCGCACAGTCTGCACCTCTCCTTCCAACTGCTCCGCAAGCAGATCGACAACCCGAGGGTCCTGCCTCTGGGATTTGTCATGTGCCTGCTGGCCCTGGGAGGCGGCCCCGAGGCCAAAGGCGGGGGGCTGTGGCTCTCGCGCCTGGGACGTGACGAAATCACGCGCCATCGCATGGAGGAGGAACTGGTGTTCGCGCGGCGCAGCAGGCGGAACTGGTACCTGGGCGCCGACGGCACCTCGGACAAAGCCCCGGCGCAGGCGACCACGTACATTCAACAGTACAAGTTCATCCGCCTGGACAAGCGCACCGACTACGAGCCTCTCATTCTCTGCCTCAAGGGACTCCAGATCGCCTGGAACGCGGACGACTATCTCAGCGCGGAGCAACTTCAGGCGAATCCGCGTCTGCGTGGGCAGTATCAGCAGCTCAAACGCTGGGCGGCGGAGCCGACCCAGATCAGTGCGGCCACGATCCGCCGATTCCTCCGCACGGTGCAGGAAGGCCTGATGCACGAGCGTCACGACCAGCCCGCCCATTCTCTGCATTACATCGAATGGGCGGTCGGCGCCATCGACACCCAGTTGCAGGCGTTCAACAAGCAGGTGCAGGCCACCGAGAAGCTCCGCAAACTGCTGACCGACACCGAAGAGTGAGGAGTCTCCAGTGTGAAGTTCGAAGTTGGAAGCAGAAGCGTATTGCTTGACACTTCAAACTTCCAACTTCATTCACTGGCGTCTTTCGCCAGTCCGTAGAGGCCGCCCCCGGCGTAGTGGAGTTTGCCCATTTCGACGAGCTTGTCCCACACGGCCCGCGGAAACTGATTCGGCGGCTGGATGGCCACGATTCCCGAGTCCCCACCCTTGCTGAACGGGCCGCCGCCCAGGCTGGACTCTTCATCGAGCCGCGTCAGCTTCAGCCGCTTCTTGAACGCCTTCAGCGCGCTCTTGAGGTACTCGGGCGTCAGTTCATTCTGTGGTGTGTCGGTCATGATGCTCTCCTATCGAGCGGATTGTTTGTAAGCCTTCATTCTCTTGAATCGGCGTATCGCAAAACGTGCGATCTCGTCGTGGTCGAACGCCATGTCCTGAGGGAGTCTGTCGATATTGAACCACCTGGCCTCCGCCGCGTCATCGCCTCCTTTGGCCTTGGCGTGCTTGCGGTCCACGATGCCCATAAAGACAATCGTGATCTGCCTCCCTCGTGGGTCGCGGCCGACCGTGCCGTAGGTGCGCATCTGTTCGAGTGACACGCCCGTCAATCCGGTCTCCTCCGCCAGCTCCCGGGCCGCCGCGTCCTCCAGCTCCTCCTCCATTTCGATGAAGCCGCCGGGAATCGCCCAGTGACCCTTGAACGGCTCCTTCCCTCGCCTGATGAGCAGCAGCTTGACTCCATCAGGGAAGAGCGCAAACACCACCGCATCGATCGTCACCATCGCCCGCGGCCACTCGTACACATACTTGCCCTTTTTCGCCATACACCCAATCCTCAAAGGTCGGTGCTATTCTATCGGATCGATGGGATTTCACAATCGGGCGGATCATCGCTTTCTGCCGGATACGCGGGATTCCCGCCGCCGGGGCGACTGCGACACTTTCTACCGCGCAATCAGGAGAATAATTGCGGCCGAGTGCTCAGGGGCGAGACTATTCGTGTCGCTGGCCGTTTTCCTGACGCTCCAGATGCTGGGCGCCGGGATCGGTCTGTCCGCCGTCGATCTGACGGGCCGCGACGCCTCCAGCGGTAAAGCCCTGGGCATCGGGGCGGCTATCTGGTGGCTCATTATGGGCCTGATCTCGCTGTTCATCGGCGGTTGGGTGGCGGGCCGGCTGTCGGCACAAGCGAACAAGGTCGATCGCATGTTGCACGGCTTCACGACGTGGGCCTTCTTCTATGTCGTAATGTTCTGGGTCGTGACTACAGCGTTTGCCGCCTTGGCCGGGGGTGGCCTTTCGATGCTGGGGAAGACCGTCTCCGCCGCAGGGCAGGCGGCCGACTCTCCCCAGGGACAGCAGATGATGCAGCAGCAGGGGTTGAGCCCGTCGGCGATCCAACAGGAACTCGCTTCGGCGCTCGGCGCCGGAACCGGGTCGAGCCAGCAGGGGGATCTGACCACCGCTATCAGTAACTACTTCAAAGGTGGCAAGACGCAGCAGGACCGTCAGCAACTGGCGTCGGCGATCTCGCAGAAGACAGGCAAGACCGAAGCTGAGGCCAACCAGATGATCAATAACCTGGAACAGAAAGCTCAACAGGCCAAGGAAACGGGGCAGCAGGCCGCGAACATCACCGGCGCCTCGTTCATCGGCCTGGCGATCTCGATGATCCTCGGTGCCATCGTGGCCATCCTCGGCAGTCTGGTGGCACCCGCGCCGAGATCGACCGTGCCTCCGTACGGAGAACGGCGGACGACGACGCGTCCCACCGAAGCCGAAGTCGGCGAGTACGCGCATACGCATTAGAAGAAGCAGTAGGGGGCGGACCTGAGCCCGGCCGGTTTGTCATCGGGGTCTGGGCCGGCAGGGTCTCTCTTGTAGGCAGGTGATATTCCGGGTTCGCCCCCCTCTTTCAATAGGCTCTCATACTGCCAAATGCCGCGTGAACGCTTGGCATGCAAAGAATCTATTTCATGTCTGGTTGCAGGGGGTGACCCCATCGGTCTGGTGCAAGCAGAACTCCACCCGTATTCCTATCGATTAGAATCTGACCCGAGTACTCCACTATCCTCCAAGGATTGGGATACCGGAGAGTATAGAAGAGTGCCTGATAGTCGCGTCCCAAGAGCACTGGCCACCGCTTTATGATTGCGGCCTCCAACTTCGCGTCCGTAATCTGGGGTCTTGCGAAAGATCCGGACGTCCTGGGCCAGATCACGGAAGTGGCGAATCTCTTCCAGCGAGCATTTCCTTCATCAATGACGGCCTTCCACTCGGGAGACGCCCGCCCATAACGGCCACCCACGGCATCGGCAATATCGAGCATCTCCTGCTTTAGCAGAACTCTCCTGCCGCTCCGCCTGTTGCTCCCCGATGCGGGTGCGAGGACCTCGCCCCAATTGTCCATGACCACGAGGACTTCGCCCGTGTTCCGATCGATCAGAATCGCTCTCGTCCAGTCGCTCATCGCGCGTACGAGGTCTTTTATATCAAAGTTTCTTACATCAACAAAAGGGGGGGACCACATCAACTCGCCGGGCTGGAGCACTTGGTAGTCACGAGGTATGACCAGGCGTGGACGCTCCAGGAGATGATACCAGAGCACCTGGTAATCGTGCCCCTTGAGCATGGGCCATCTTTTGGCCTTCGCTTCCTCTATCTCGTCCAGCGTCGGCTTGTGCCACGTGCAGTTTCCAGTCGCATCAAATTCCGGCCAGGAGAATATTACGCTATTGCCGCTGTCCCACGACGCATTTCCTTCGTCCATGACGGGTACGTAATCGTTGGGGTCACGCTCATATTGCCGTCCCGCGGCCGCTGCGATGGCGATCAGCTCCCTCGCAGGTAACGCTCTCTTGCCGCTCGGCCCGGTATGCCCCGATTGCGGTTTCACGACCCGGCCCAGTCCGTCGAGGATCAGGAGAACGTCGCCCGTATGTCTATCGATTAGCATTTCCAAGGAGCCGTCCAGGGCTCCGGGGTTACTGTAACAGACCGCTTGATAGTCATGTCCCTTGAGCGCGGGCCAACTGTCCAGGATCATGGTTTGCGCTTCAGCATCATCCGCAGGTGGCCACATTGGAACCAACCCCTTCCCTTTGTGGCGGGAACTCCAGTAGGTGCCTGCGGCGAAATGCTTTAATCCCTCATTCTCCCTGTCGATAGTGGTCACCCACCTCTCGGGGTCAGGAACATACTGGCGTCCCACGGCCGTGGCGATGGCGATCAGCTCCTGCTCGGATAACACCCGCTTGTCAGCCTTCCGGGGGATCGGCTGCGAGTGGGAAGGTCCGCAGGAAGTCGAAAGGGTACCAGCCAGTATCGAGATCAGCAAAAGACACGTCGCTCTACATCCACTCATCGTCAGTGCCATCCTCTAAGCCATAGTATGTCAAGTCACAAGGCGTCTACCGCACCACGTGACCTATTCATACCACATGGGTCAGAGGATGGCCAACAGAGAATGGTTTGGGGGGCAAGGCAGCGGCCTGTCAGCGTTTGCCGCCCTGGCCGCGGCCGAGGCGGCGGCGCTTGGGGTGCCAGCCCGAGAAGCCGTGGGAGGGTTTGCGGGAATGGCCGCTCTGGGACGGCGCCGCTTTCGGTTTGAACTGCGGCTTGAAGTGAGACTTGCCGGCAGGGGCCGGCTGCTTCGGCTCGGGCGGGATGGTGTAGTCGAAGCCCGCGCACGTCTTCGGCGGGAAGGTGCGGCCGATGAATTTCTCGATGTCACGCATCAGCGGGCGCTCGTCGCGGGAAACGAACGTCAGAGCGTCGCCCGTCGCGCTGGCCCGGCCCGTGCGGCCGATGCGATGGATGTAGTCCTCCGGAATCGCCGGCACGTCGAAATTGATCACGTGCGAGATGCCTTCCACGTCGATCCCGCGGGCGGCGATGTCGGTGGCCACCATGACCTGGAACTTGCCCTGCTTGAACCCCTCCAACGCCCGCTGCCGCTGTCCCTGAGTCCGGCCGGAGTGCAGGGCGACGGAGGAAATGCCGCTGTGATCGAGCTTGCGGCAGATCTTGTCGGCCCCATGCTTCGTGCGGGAGAAGACCAGCACACTGTACATTTGCTGGCTGTCGATCAGGTGCATGAGCAGGTCGACCTTGCGATGCTTCTCGACCGGATACACGTGCTGGGTGACCGTCTCGACGGGGTTCTCCTGCTTGCCGACCTGGATGCTCTTCGGCGCCCGCTGAAGGCTCGAAGCCAGGGCCCTGACCTCCGCCGGCATCGTGGCCGAGAAGAGCATCGTCTGGCGATTCTTGGGCAGGACGTCTGTGATCTTCCGCACGTCATTGATGAAGCCCATGTCGAACATGCGGTCGGCCTCGTCGATCACGAGCACCTCGATGTGCTTGAGATTGACGGACCCGCGCTGCATGTGATCCAGCAGCCGGCCCGGCGTCGCCACGACGATGTCGACGCCGTGGTGCAGAGCGTTCAACTGGTTGTTGATGCTGACGCCGCCGTAGACGGACACCGTGCGCACCGGCACGAATTGGCCCAGTTGACGTATGACCGCCTCGATCTGTGCGGCCAGCTCGCGCGTCGGAGTGAGAATGAGGCAACGGATGAGCCGCTTGCCGGTCGTTTTGTGCTGACTCAGCCGGCTCAGAATGGGCAACACGAATGCCGCCGTCTTGCCGGTGCCGGTCTGAGCGCAACCGATCACGTCCCGGCCGCTCATGGCGATCGGGACAGCCTGTTTCTGAATTTCGGTGGGGATAACATAGCCGGCAGCAAGCACGGCTTGTACGAGCGGGTCTGCAAGACCCATGGCCTTGAATGGCATTAGACGTGTCCTAAAGAATTGGCAATCGGTTGCGGTTGCGCGGCTCGTTTCAGTTGACGTCGATCGTTCGACGTCGCGAGCAGCGCAACCGATAGACATCGAGCGATTATTTCTTCGCTGTTTGTTGACTCTTTTCGCGGCGTTTGATGATGATTTCCTCGGCGATGCGCACGGGAACCTGGGAGTAGTGGGACATTTCCATCGTGAAGGTGGCCATGCCCTTGCTCAGGCCGCGGACGACCGTGGCGTAGCCGAACATGCTCGCCAGCGGGACCTCGGCGCGAATGACCGTGAAGAGGTCGCGGCCTTCCGTCTCCATGATGATGCCCCGGCGGGAGTTCAGATCGCCGACGATCGTGCCCTGGAACTCGCGGGGCGTCTCGACCTCGACCTTCATGATGGGTTCGAGCAGGCAGG
>CAYQXM010000125.1:0-13777 GCA_964421295.1 uncultured Pirellulales bacterium | reverse complement strand
CGGGGGTGCAGAATATTGCGGAGGGGAGCCAGGCGTCGGGGACTTCGAAGAAGACTGAGATCAAGCTCACGGGGGTGGCGCGGGCCAGCCTGGAGGAACTCCGGCTGGACTATGAGGACTACCTGCGACAGCACGGGCTGGAACAATGGGAGCCCGACCACCCAGCGCTGGTTCGCTTCAAGAGCAGGCGCTGCGCGACGCTGGAGCAGGTCCAGGAGTGGGTGCGCGGAGAACTCGGGCTGGCACGGACGAACGCGGACACTCACGGACAGACACGGACGAATGCGCCGATGTCCGTGGAAGTCCGTGGCCGTCCGTGTTCGTCCGTGTCGGACTCCACGTCCGTGGGCGGTTCCGCCCAGCTCGCGGCCAACGCTGCCCTGTCGCTGCTGAACGTGTGCTGTCGCCTGCTCGACCGGCAGCTCGCCTCACAGGGAAGAACCTTTGAGGCGGAGGGCGGGTTCACGGAACGCCTGTACCGCGTGCGCTGTCAGAGGCGAAGGGGATCGTGACGCGGGCTGGCACGGCGGGCACCGAAAACCGGAGGCCGCGGAGGATATCCCGTGAACGGATCGTCTACCAGTAAAAGGACGGACCGGTAGTCACTCTCGGCAGCGGTTTGCCGTCTTTGTCAGGCGGATAATTCGGGTAATTCCATCTTATCCAGGCCACGTGGCCGTCCATGAAGCCATTGTTGCCACCCGCCGGAAGATCGTCCTTGGCCAGGTGACTGGTGGTGTCGAAGATCTTATAGTCGCTGTAAAGGCCCCCCTGGGTAATACTGCCGAAGGTCAAACCGTACCTGCCTGTGCTGCGGCTCTCAGACATGATCAGGTCTACGACCAACGAACGCTGGGCCGGCATCTTGGCGCGGTTGTTCTTATTGACTTCCGGCTTGAACGCGTCTGTGGGATATTGATTGATCGAGTCACAGGACCCTTCAAGGATGAACCCATACCCGGCCACGACGTAGCCGCTGCTGACGTGATCCACGAAACGCGAACCATCCCAATCGGCGCGATTCTTCGGTTGGTAAATCCAGAACGTATCTCTGTTGTTCTCCTTGTTGTGGGTTCTGTTCGACGGGCAGTAGAACGTGTCGCGGGTCAAGCCCTGCCGCAGCAGGTAATTGGCCGTGCTGCGCCCCAGGTCCTGGAACCACCCGCCGGAACCTCCATTCTTGGGAAGTTTGGTGTCAAAGTCATCCGCGTACAGGAGCAACCCCAGGACTTGTTGACGCACACTTGCGCCGCAGCTCTTTTGCCTGGCCTGTTCCCGGACCCGACTCAGGGCGGGCATGAGGATGGCCATCAGTATCGCAATGATGGCAATAACCACAAGAAGTTCAATCAGAGTAAATGCTCTTGTCTTCACAACTTCGGCCTTTCTTCCGGGCGCCTTTCGTGCCCAGGCATCTATCATTCTGGTAGTGCCAATTCAGCCCGGTTAAATCAGGCTATCTGTCCTGGCAGGCATCGTCAAGGAGATTGACAAGCCGAATAGGGGAACGCCGAGGGTCTGCCCGCAGACAAGGGATTTGGGGCGTTGGCGGAGGCATGTAGAGACGCAAGATTCTGCGTCTCTGCCGGGGCGTGGCGCGAGCCGGCACAGACAAAGGCAATGGGGCCGGAAGGACCTCTGAGAGTTCCGGTCATGATCGATGGCGGGAACCTGATTCCGCCGCATGGCGAGTGTCGCAAGGCTCAGGAGCCATCGAGTAGGATGGACGGCGTGGACCGTGTGGACCAGGTGGACAGAGTGGAGCGGAGTGGCGTCCACGAAGTCCATGAAGTCCACGGCGTCCACATCGTCCATCGGCGTGGAGATCGGCTTCAAGGCCGCTCACGCAATGATCGAAGCGGGACCCGCGGGCCGGCGCCCCCCCTGCTGTCACAGCAACAATCGCACGGCGGCGCCGCCGGGGACGCGGGCCTGGGTGTCGGACGCGGTCTCGGGTTGTGCCTGGATGAGGTCGGCCGTCTGGGTCGTGATCTGCTGGACTGTTTCCAGAAACGCGCCGGTGTCAATCTCTACGCTGGTCTCGCTCGTCTGCTCTTCGTAGGGTTCGACAAACACTTGCATGTTCTCCGTGCCTGAAGATGTAAGACCGTAGAAGCCGTGCTTGCGCAAGGCATCGCGAACGTAATCGATGGTGGCATTGCTGTCGGTGGCGCTGTTCTGCGCCGCGGCTTGTGCGTACCGACGCAGCGATTCGCACTGGCCGATGTTGAAACCGAGGAAACCGTCCGCCGTCAATAGGCGCTCCAGCGACTGCTGGGACAGCGTCAAAGCTCCTTCGGTGAGTGACCGGCGTTTGCCCCCCTCGTCGGTGATTCTCTCTCTGGTCCGTGCCGCCGGCTG
This sequence comes from uncultured Pirellulales bacterium, assembly GCA_964421295.1. Classification (GTDB taxonomy): domain Bacteria; phylum Planctomycetota; class Phycisphaerae; order Sedimentisphaerales; family Anaerobacaceae; genus PLanc-01. The sequence goes on along the minus strand of CAYQXM010000125.1, from coordinate 11,416 downwards.
CCGACGAAGCGCCAACGGAGGACCGTTGCATAGACCGATTCCCTCGATCGCTGCACTCATAGTATCCCCCCTGACCGACTAGGATCATGTTCCCTTACTTTGAGTGTGCCGGAGCGGTCGGGGGCGTGCCGCGCTTCCCCGTCGCTCTAACGAAAGCATAGTAAAAGACTACCCGGGGTCCAAATGGCCTATAGCTTTCGGGACATTTTGAACCCCCGTGAATGCGGGCGATAGGAAGACGATGCGGAAGCAGGAATGGCGCGGGCCGTGTTTATTTGACGTAGAGGGTCATGCTGCCGCCGTAGCGTCCGGCTTTACAGGCCGCGGCTTCGGGCAACGTGACCTCGATGGTGATCGGGACGGCCACGCCCTTGGGGCTGGTGGCTGCTCCGCTCTTGATCTGCACGCGGTTGTTCCCAACGGGGATCCTGATGCCATTGACCGTGACCGTAAGTTGGCTGGGCGGTATCTGGAGAGCCGTGCCGTTCAGCGTAAGTCCCGCGAAGGAAAACGCCAACTGATAGGGATGATTCGCCACGATGGTAGGCGTCAGTTTCGCTGAGATTTTCTTGCCGCCGGCGTTGGCGACCTCACCGAAATTGAGAGCGGTCTTGGGCATGAGCACCTGGGCGTACGGTTTGGCTTTGTTGGCCCAGAGGGCGTTCATCCGCGCTGCAGCCGCAGCAGCCGACTTGGCGGCATTGGACTGTGTCGCCGCCCACGCGCTCGACGTCGCGGCCAAACAGGCAACCGCCACACAGATTGTTCGCAGATTCAACATGTCATCACCCCCCAGCAACCCACTCCGATTTCCCACCTGGGTGGCTCCATCCCGCCGTTGTTAGACCATCCGGGTCTCAGGCAGAAATACTCCCTTAGCTTACCCCATTTACCCCTCTTTGTCAACACCAAAAGCCCCATTTGTCCAATGTCTTATAATACAGCCCCTCTCAACCATTCCGGTGCCGGGGTAAGAGGCCATGGCGGGACTCCCTCAGTTTCGCAATAGGCTTTTGAGGCGTGGGTTTTGGGAGGGACAGAGCGGCGTGCGTCGTGTATGATCGTGCCGTTGGCGGCTATGAGAGCCGTAGGATAGTTGGTCGGGTTATAGCTGGAGGTAACTAATGTCTGGCAAAATGCTATGCTTTTATCTCTCCGTCGGGTTAACTGTCGCGATGATGCAGGCCGGGTGCCAGGCTGGTGCGTCCGCCCCCGCCACCGGCAAGTCGTTCGATGTCCGACAGGCCGGAGCAGTCGGGGACGGCAAGACGAAGGACACCGCCGCATTTCAGAAGGCCATCGACCAGTGCTCCGCCTCGGGCGGCGGCGAGGTCGTTGTCCCATCCGGCGACTACCTGATCGGCGCCATCGCCCTGAAGGCCAACACCACCCTCCGCCTCGAACGAGGTTCCACGCTGACGGGCAGCCCCGACATCAACGACTATCCGCTCGCCCGAATCCGCTGGGAGGGCCGGTGGGAGCAGGGTCACCGTGCGTTGATCCACGCCAACGACGTGAACAACATCGGCATCGTCGGTTCCGGCACCATCAACGGCGACAAGCGAATCAGTGTCCGACGTAACCCGCGCGCCCCCGCCCTGATCGAGCCCATCCACTGCACCGGCGTGCGCTTCGAGGGTTTCTCGGCCAGCTCCGGCTCCATGTGGACGATCCACCCGACGCGTTGCACGGATGTCACGGCGCAAGACCTGACAATCCGCAGCACGGGCGGCAACGGCGACGGCATCGACATCGACTCGTGCCGGAAGGTGCGCGTCGAGCGGTGTGACATCGACACCGGCGACGACGCCATCGCCATCAAGTCCGGACGCGGCATGGAAGGCTTCAAGGCGGCCGAGCCCTCCGAGGACATCCTGATCAGTCACTGCCGGCTCGGCGACTCGTTCTTCGCCTGCATCGGCATCGGCAGCGAGATGTCGGGCAGCGTGCGCAACGTCCGCATCGAGCACTGCACGTTCGTCCACAGCAAGACCAGCTCGATCTACATCAAGAGCCGGCCCGGCCGGGGTGGCGTGGTCGAGAACATCACGATCACCGACGCCAACGTCGTCAGCGCCGGCGGCGCGTTCCTGCGTTTCAATCTGCTCAACAGCGGCAAGCGGGACCCCGAACCCGTCCCGGGCGACGAGGGTATTCCTGTCTGCCGGAACGTGAGCGTTGCCGACGTGCGGCTGGCCAACTGCGGCGGCATCATCGAGGCGGCGGCGATTCCGCCGACCCGGCCCGTCGAGGGTTTCGTTTTCCGGAATGTCACAGGCACGGCTAAGACCGGCATGACCCTGGCCCACTTCAAAGACGTGCGGCTCAGCGATATCAAGGTCACGGGTGTCGAAGGTCCGCTGCTGAAGACGCAGGACGTCACCGGCATCGGCCTCGAAGACGCGGTACCGCTCAATTGAGCGAAGAGAGAATCGATACATGGTCCGATGGATCGGCAGTGCGATCTGGTTGGTGCTGCTGTTGCTTCCGGCAACAGCGGCGCACGCCGACCCGACCGATCCGAATGGGCCGGCCGGCGTGCGGTCGGATGTCATCGGTCTTCTCAACCGCTTGCTCGATGACAGCCGGGCCACGTTGCTCGACGGCGGCAATGCCGCCCTCCTGCTCGGCACAGGAGCGGCCAGTCTGATCATGCACACGGAAGGTCTCGACCGCCGGATCGCGGGCCACTTCGAACGTCACAACACCTTCGGCGCTTCGGGCGACGAGCTGCTGAACAACATCGGCTCCCCCTTTGCCCACCTGCCGGCGGCGGGCGTATGGTATGGCCTCAGCGTTGTCGGCAACGACGACCTGAACCGCGAGCGTTCTCTGACCATGCTCTCCGCCCTGGCGATCACGGACGTCACCACCCTCGCCTTGAAGGGGCTGGTGAACAATGAGCGTCCCAGCGGCCGCCACTTGTCCTGGCCGAGCGGGCACACCTCCAGCTCGTTCACCGTCGCCTCGGTCCTGCACGAGTATTACGGCTGGCAGGTCGGCGTCCCCGCCTACGGCGTGGCGGGCCTCGTCGCCTGGCGCATGATGGACGCCGGCGACCACTGGGCCAGCGACGTCCTCTTCGGCGCCGCCCTCGGTTGCGTCGTCGGCCACACCGTCGCCGGGCAGCACAATCCCCTGCAACAGGCCGGTCTTGAAATCGTCCCCTACTTCGGCGACGCCCTGAACCCCGCCGCCGGCGTCGGCCTCGCCAAACGTTTCTGAAGACTGCCGTGCGGGTCAGTGGCTCCGCGTCCTCTTGAAGTCGAAGACAACACTGCTCCTGGAGTCCGGCGTGAACACGAAACCATCGTCACCCGACTGGGGCAGGTACGACGAGATCGGGATGTAGATGTACTTGCCTTCTTCCGTCTGCCCGCTGACACGCTGAACCACGACGATATTGACCCGGTGCGTGTAGACCTTGACCGGGTGCAGCGCCTTGATGCCTTCCGCCCAGTACCCCGCCGGAATCTCCTCGCCCCGCTTCTCGGTCCCCGCATTGACCGCCTGTATGTAGGCCGCATGAGTCGCCAGCGCATCCCGCTGGAGATCCGCCGCCCGCGGCACCGCGTCCGACCGGCACCCCCAGGTGACAAACAGCATCGCGCAGAAACTACTGACAAGCACGCATCCCATCTTCATTCGCGTCTCCTTCTCTGGTTGCCCGTGAACCGATTCCATGATACCGCCGTCTCCCGCACGCAAAAGTAAAACACCTGTAAAACCCACGCGCGACACACCTGCCCGCGGAACGCGCAACGAACAGAATCGCCTTTCACGCTCTCAGTCGGCAGGATATGATGGCAGACAGACAAATTGAAGCCGTGCCATGACACTCAGGGAGAGAACGCATGAGAAGCAGAATGGCGTCTAGGCCAATTGAGAACGGAGCGAAGATCGAGCGCGTCTCGGGAAAAGGAGAGGTCATGCAACGAATAATCGTGGCTGGAGCAATTCTCGCCGCGGAGTGCATCGCGGGACTTTCAGGAGCGTTGGCTTCAGAGAAGACCAACGCGAAAGCGCTGCCGCAGGATGTTCAGATCGTTTCTGATGAACTGCAGGCATTCCTGACCGAGAAGGGTCTGGAGTACAAAGACTCGGCATGGCCCAAGGACTTAGACAGAATCCAACTGGATAAGTCACGCGTTCCCGATCAGGTTGTGGCAAGGACAACCCAGTGGCTCAGGACAATGATCAAGAGCGAGTACCTGCCGAGCGACCCGAATGACTGGTTGATTCCAGTTCGGAAAGCCAAATCCGGCTACTATGAGACTAGGAGAGACCCCAACGGCACGACTCGAACAACGTACGTACCTACGGAAGGCACGGACGATTACCTGGTCATGCGGTACTCCGTGGGCGCGAACAGGCTTCAGGTTCAGGAGGATGGTAGCGCCGTCCATCTTCTTATAGATGTGAATGAACCCCGCCTATTCAGCTCCAATGTCGAGCAGTTCATTACTAATGTGCTCTATGAGTTCCTCAACTACCCGGTGGAGCACAAGGGGGCGCTAAAGTTCAATCTGAAGAAGTCTACGCACGCGGGGGTCTCGATCTGGTCGGGGACTGTCGACTGCGATTTCGATTTTGAAGACAACACCGCGTGGGCAAAACGAACATGGTGGAGTCACACATACCTTTGGACAGACGCCAAGAGAGTATATTTCGGCTTGGTCAGGGCGAGCGGCAAGCCTCAAAGCCCTGGCCAAGGGAACGCGAGAGCCGGTAGCCGGCCCAGATTCAGATAGGTGATTGGCGGTCATGCCTGGGGTCGACAATTGCAGGACAGGTTTCGTACCAGGCAGCGTTGTCCTTCCGACCGGAGGCCGCAGGCCGGAGTGGAGGAATCTGGATGAGCTTGGACGGCGTGACGAGTTCGATGCCAGATGCCTCGACTCCGCTCGGCATGACAGGGTCGGACTTGGAGATCAGCCGCAGCAATCACGGCCCGTGCAGGCCTGCATCGCGCGATACCTGTCGCGCGTTCTTTTGGACAGGACAGGCGTGAAGGAATCGCTTATCATTCAGAATGAGAGCCGTACGTCCGATTGTCCGTAGGGGCAGGCCCCTGTGCCTGCCCGGGGGACGTTCGAATGGGTGAGGGCAACCACAGGGGGTTGCCCCTACGGGGTGCCGTGGGCGTGGTGGAGATCGGAAGACATGAACGCATTTCGCAACATTGTTGGTTGTGCATGTCTGATATTGATTCTGTGCTCAACTCTGCCCGGCGCAGCGGCGAGTAACCGTGCGTCGCTGGGGATCAATCTTTCCGGCGTGACGTACTGGTCCTCAGAAATCGTGTTTGTCGACCTGTTCAAGCACGCGCAAACTTTCAAAAGCCAGGCGCCGGGGAAGAGCTATGGTCAGGGTGGGCCACTGGATTTGACTCCGGATGGGTGGGTGCATTCGCTGACGGCGGGCGGGCAGTTTGCGGATTCGATCGTTTTGACCCGGCCCAGGCTCGGGTATCCCGGCGGGACATACTCGTGCTTCTATGAGGGGCAGGGGAAGATTGAGTTCGCGTATGGGACGCAGGTCCTCGATGAACAACCGGGGCGGATGCGGGTGGAGGTCAAGCCGGAGTTGGGACAATTGTCACTCAAGCTCACGCGGACGGATCCCAACGATCCGGTGCGCAATATCAGGGTCGTGCTGCCGGGGTTTGGCGAGACGTACGACAAGCAGCCGTTCCATCCGGAATTTCTGACGCGGTGGGAGAAGTTCAAAGTGGTGCGGTTCATGGACTGGCAATCCACGAACAACTCCGCCCAGGCGAAGTGGTCCGAACGATCCACGCCGAGTAAGCAGACCCAGGGAACCGAGGCGGGCGTGGCGCTGGAGTACCTCATTCAACTCAGCAACACACTCAACGCCGATCCCTGGTTCTGCCTGCCGCACCAGGCGGATGACGACTACGTTCGGCAGTTTGCCGAGATGGTGAAAGCTCGGCTTAAGCCCGAGTTGAAGGTGTACATCGAGTACTCGAACGAATGCTGGAACGGTATCTTCGCCCAGGCGGGCTACTGCAAGGACAAGGGTAAGGCGCTGGGACTCAGTGACAACGACTACCAGGCGCAGTTGCGGTACTACTCGAAACGGGCGGTCGAAATCTTCCGGATCTGGGAGGAGGTCTTCGGCGGGAGGGAGCACCTCGTTCGCGTGCTCGCGGCGCAGAGCGCCAATCCATGGACCAGCGAACAGGTGATGGAGTTCGAGGAGGCGTACAAGCACGCCGACGCTCTCGCCATCGCTCCCTACTTCGGCGGTGCGTTGGGCGATCCGAAGACGCAGGAGGAAGTCTCGAAATGGACGGTGGATCAGGTGCTCGACCGTTGTGCGGAGTATATCAACAAAGGCAACGAGACCATCGCGAATCAGGCGTCACTAGCCCAGAAGCGCGGGCTGCGTCTGGTCGCCTACGAAGGTGGCCAGCATCTCGTCGGCTACGGCGACGCGGAGAACAACAAGGCCCTCGAAGAGTTGTTTCAGGCCGCGAACCGCCATCCGCGCATGAAGCAGTTATATCTTGGCTATCTCGCCGGCTGGCGGCACAGTGGCGGGACGCTGATGGTGCTATTCTCCTCCATGGGCACGTACTCGAAATGGGGTTCGTGGGGCCTGATGGAGTACCACGGCCAGCCGGCCGGCGCGGCGCCCAAGTATCAGGCGGCTATCGAGTTCCTGGATAGGGACGGTGGACGTTAAGGTCCGGGTGGCAGCCTCAAGTCCGCAGGACTTGGGGATGGTGTGTCGTAAGTAGCGTGAGGACCTGCCATACTTGTGACAGGGAAGCAACGTCGCTATGCTGCATGAGAATCGATACACGAAGTTCTGCCAGCGCTGGAACACGCCGGGACAGGCTCATGAATTGACATTCAGTTGCTACGAGAATCGTCCCTTCCTCGCCAGGAACAGGACTTGCGATTGGCTCGTCGAGGCCATTACCCTCGCCCGGGGCAAGCAGGATTTTGACCTCTGGGCCTATGTCTTCATGCCGAACCACGTGCATCTGGTGATCTGGCCGCGGCGAGAAGCGTATTCCGTTTCCGGAATTCTTCAGACGATCAAACATCCCGTGTCGCGCAAGGCAATAGGATATCTGTCCGGTCACAATCCGGACGGACTGCGAGCACTGGCCACGGGCCAGAAGTCTCGGCCCTACCGATTCTGGCAAAAAGGTGGCGGTTACGACCGTAACATCACGCAGGTTGACACTTTGGTCCAGGCTATTCGCTATATCCACAACAACCCTGTGCGGAAGGAACTGGTCGACAGGGCGGATGGATGGCACTATTCCAGTGCCGCCGATTGGGAAGGCACCGGTTCAGGGCCTATTCCTCTTGACCTTGACTCCCTCCCGATGCGTTGAAGCCATCCCCAAGTCCTGCGGACTTGAGGCTGCCACCCTTCCTTAGAGCGGGACAGGTGGAGGGCGGATTGTCTGTGGTCGGGAAACAACGGGCGCGGCCTGTGGAGGCAGGCTTCTGTATGAATCCCCGTGGATTGACCAATGTGTGGCAGCCTCAAGCCGAAGGCTTGGGGATGGCCGAAGGGACTGTCCGGTGCACCATCCCCAAGGGCTGCGCCCTTGAGGCTGCCACCCAACAGCCAAGCCGACCATGGTACCCGAAGACGACGGACACATCAGGCGAACAGCATAGAGTTATGGCTTGACTATCGGGCGGGTTAGAGGCACAGTGACGAGATGCTCTGGAGTTTCTCGATAACAGGCCAGGATGGTGGTAGACATGGATGCAGATGAGCGCGTGACCTTGACGCCCGTGGAAGAGATCGCGGTTCGGGCATCGTCGTACGAGCCGATTTATCGCCCGACGGAGAAGATCCCGACGATCGTGGTGGAAAGCCTGCCGGCGCTGGGCCGGCTGACGGCGCTGCGGTTTGTCGAATGGGTCCAGGGGCATCCGGGGGGCGTGATCGCCCTGCCGACGGGCAAAACGCCCGAGCATTTCATCAAGTGGGTCAAGCACCTGCTCGCTACCTGGGGCTCGGCCCAGACAAGCAAGGTCCTCGAACAAGCGGGAGTCGATCCGGCGAGAAAGCCTGACATGGCAAGCCTGCACTTCGTGCAGATCGACGAGTTCTACCCGATGGACCCGGCCCAGCACAACAGCTTCAACTACTACGTGAAGCACTTCTACATCGAAGGGTTTGGGCTGGATCCGGCCAGAGCCCTGCTGATCGACTCGACCGCGATCGGTTTGCAGGCGGGCGAGACGCTGGCGGAGATGTGGCCCGACGGGCGGGTGGACTTGACGCTGCGTTATCGTCACGCCGGGAGCCATCTCGAATCCAGGCAGAAGGCCCTGCTCGAACGCATCGACCAGTGGTGCATGGACTACGAGCAGAAGATTCGACAACTCGGCGGCATCGGCTTTTTCCTGGGCGGCATCGGTCCCGACGGTCACATCGCGTTCAACATCAAAGGCTCCGATCATCACTCGACGACCCGGCTGTGCGCCACCAACTATGAGACGCAGGCCGCCGCGGCGGGTGACCTGGGCGGCATCAAGATCGCCCGGCAGCGGCTGGTGATTACGATCGGACTTCAGACCATCACGCGAAACCCCGATTGCACGGCGATCGTCATCGCCGCCGGACAGGCGAAGGCGGCACTGGCTGCTCAGGCCATTCAGTCGGAGGCGAATATCGAGACACCTGCCACGTGCCTGCACCAGTTGCCCAACGCGCGTTTCTATCTCACGCGTGGGGCCGCGGCACGTCTGGTCGAGCGGCAGGTCCGGGCCATCGAGACATCAGAGGCCGTCAGTGACGCCGATGTGGAGCGAATCTTCGTCGAGCTGGCCGTGCAGAAACGCAAACGCCTGGTGGACCTGACGGCGGAGGATTGCCGCAGTTACCGGGGTGCCGGCATCGTGCTGCAACGGCGGACTGAGCCATTGCCCAGCCTGGTGAACATGGTCCAATCCCGGCTCATCCAGAAAATCGAGAACGGCCTCCGCGTCTACAACGATACGCGTTTCCTGCACACCGAGCCGCACCACGACGACATCATGCTGGGCTATTTCGCCCAGGCCGTGCGACACTTCCGCCAGATGGGCAATCTCCACCATTTTGCGACGCTCACCAGCGGGTTCACCTCCGTGACGAATGATTTCCTGCGCGGCCAGATGGTCTGCCTGCGCCACTTCCTCGGCACGCCGATCTTTCAGGCGTTGCTGGGTGAAGGCTACTTCACGCCGGGCGCGGAGACGGAGCGAAATCGCAACCGCGACGTCTGGCAGTACCTCGACGGCGTGGCGGCGCGCGACGAGGACGAGAAGGCCGAGGGTTGCGCCCGCCGGATGCTGCGGAATCTGATCGATTTGTTCGGCGCGGAAGTCCTGAAGGACCCCGCCGGACGCGTGGGCGAGGTGGAGGAGTATCTGGCCACCGCCTACCCCGGCAAGAAAGACCCGCCGCACATCCAGAAGCTCAAAGGCATGTGCCGCGAGTGGGAGGCGGAGTGCCTCTGGGGTTATTATGGCTGGCAATGCCAGAATGTCCACCACCTGCGCCTGGGCTTCTATACGGGGGACATCTTCACGAAAGACCCGACGATGGATGGCGACGTCCCGCCCATCCTGGCAGAGCTGCAGCGCCTCGACCCGGACGTCGTAACCGTGGCGTTCGACCCGGAAGCGAGCGGGCCGGACACGCACTATAAAGTCATGCAGGCCCTCGCCGAGGCGGTGCGCCTGCACCTCAAGACCGCCGCCCCAAAGGACGTGCGCATCTGGGCGTACCGCAATGTGTGGTTCCGCTTCGATCCCTCGGAGGCCGATGTCTTCGTCCCGGTGACACTGGCGATGTTCGCGACGATGCACGACGCCTTCGAGAACTCCTTCATCACCCAGAGAGACGCTTCATTTCCCAGTCCCGAATGCGACGGCCCCTTCTCGGAGCTGGCGCAGCGCATCCAGGTGGAGCAGTACCGCACGCTGAAGACGTGTCTCGGCCGGGAGTGGTTCTACAATCACCCCAGTGCCCTCATCCGGGCCGCCCGCGGACTGGTGTTCCTGCGGGAGATGTCCCCCGAGGAGTTCTTCCAATCCTGCCGGGAGTTGCGCAAGAGCGTCGAGGATCGCTGAGGGGCCGCTCCGTCTAACTCGCCGTGGAAGCAATAATGGCCGGCATGATACAAGCCACAAAAACCGCCGCCTGCATGGCTTCGATCGCTTCCTTGGTGGCTTTTCCCGTGACCTCGCCGTTGACGACCTGCGCGATGCGGGCTTTGCGCGCCTTGAGCAGTTTCTTGTCGAAGATGACGGGCAGGATGTGGGCGCTGTTGGCCAGAGAGAGCAGCACCACGGTGCGGGCATCGACCTCGGCGGTGTCGGTGAAGATGGCTTCCTCCAGACGACCGATCAAGTGCCGCTCGGGTCGTTGATCGATCTCGGGGTAAATCTTGCGCGTGAACAGCAGCAGCACCTTCTTCTCATCCATCCGCAGAATGCCCTGCCGGCAGAGTTGGAGGGCGACGCGATGCAGCAGGCCCCCCATTCCGGCGAAACGCGCGACCCAGGTCTGAAGCGAAGCCCGCCTCTTGGCCGTACGAATCCTCTCCAGGCATTCGAAGAGCAGGTCATTGTCCATCGGGGCAGAGTCGGCCACCTCGACAAGCCTCCTGCGTTTCTCCTGGACCAGCCCGATGCGTCCGTCCAGCAGCAATTCCGCCAGAATCGCCCCGGCGACTGCATACTGATACATCGCCCCCGGCGCGACGGTCCCCTCTTCATCCTTCAGCGCCAGCAGCAGGATTTCCTCGTAAAGGTGCAACTCACTTTTCGCGGCCATGACCATATCCTCCCAAGTCTTGCGCCATTCACGTCGGGCGACCAGCTCTGCCCTTCCCTATGATAGACGCCTCTCAGAACCGGATCATTAACGAAACCGGCTTCGATTTAGAGAACCCATCCCCAAAGCCTCCGGCTTTGAGGCTGCCACCCACTGACATAGGGCTACAAAGGTACCTACGGCCGCAAAAGCAAATTGCGCAGGGAGGGGTTTTGTTTTCGGACGGGGGCGGGTACAATACGCTGTTTGCTTTACTGTGATGGATTGAGTCTATATGACAGACGGAACGGAAAAAGTCATCAGGATCACCGGTGCCGCCGAGCACAACCTGAAGAATATCAGTTTGGACATCCCGCGTGATAAGCTCGTGGTCATTACGGGCATCAGCGGCTCGGGCAAGAGCTCGCTGGCGTTCGACACGATCTACGCCGAAGGCCGGCGCAAGTACGTGGAATCGCTCAGCGCCTATGCCCGGCAGTTTCTCGAACAGATGCAGAAACCCGCGGTGGGCGATATTTCGGGTCTGCCCCCCACCATCGCCATCGAGCAGCGGAGCGCCAGCAGCAATCCGCGTTCGACGGTGGCGACGACGACGGAG
>CAYQXM010000124.1:0-13998 GCA_964421295.1 uncultured Pirellulales bacterium | reverse complement strand
CATCGGGCTGCTGAATATCCAGTTCGCCATCAAGAAGGACGTGGTCTACATCCTCGAAGTGAATCCGCGGGCGTCCCGGACCGTGCCGTTCGTCAGCAAGGCGATCGGCGTGCCTTTGGCCAAGCTGGCCGCGAAGATCATGGCCGGCAAGACACTCGATGAGCTGGGCTTCACCCAGGAAGTCTATCCTACGTACTATGCGGTGAAAGAGGCGGTGTTCCCGTTCCTGAAGTTCCCGGGCACCGATGCGCTGCTGGGCCCCGAGATGCTCTCGACCGGCGAGGTCATGGGGATTTCGGACGACTTCGGCACCGCGTACGCCAAGAGCCAGATCGCCGCGGGCAACAGCCTGCCCAGCGAGGGCAAGGTCCTCTTCAGCGTCAAGGACGAGGACAAACCCAAGGCGGTGCCGCTGGCGAAGAAGCTGATCGAAATGGGCTTCAAGATCGTCGCGACCAAGGGCACGTGCATCGAGTTCATCAAAAACAACGTGCCGGCGGAGTTCGTGCTCAAGATGTCGGAAGGGCGGCCCAATATCGTTGACTCCATCATCAACCGCAAGATCGCGTTGATCGTCAATACGGCCGTCGGCAAGCAGTCCACGAAGGATTCCTTCGCGATCCGCCGCAACGCCATCGACCGGCAGGTGCCGTATGTCACGACCATGCGCGGGGCGCGGGCCATCGTGCGGGCGATCGAGTCGCTCCGCGGCAAGAAAAAGAAACTCGGCGTCAAGCCGATTCAACTCTACTATCGGTGAATTGGACATGAGTGAAAAAGCCGTATTGCTGCTAGAGGATGGCACGTGGTTCGAAGGCCGGGCGTTCGGGGCCTGCGGCTCCAAGTGTGGGGAGGTCGTGTTCAATACGAGCATGACCGGCTACCAGGAGATACTCACCGATCCCTCGTACTACGAGCAGATCATCACGATGACGTACCCGCTGATCGGCAACTACGGCACGAACACGGGCGACTGGGAGTCCCGCAAGACCTTCGCCAGCGGGTTCATCGTCAAGGAGAACTGCGCATACCCCAGCAACTGGCGGAGCGAAACCACGCTCGACGGTTACCTTAAGAAGAACAAGGTCGTGGGTATCGAAGGGATCGACACCCGCAAGCTCGTGCGGCACATCCGCAATTCGGGCGCCATGCGCGGCATCATCTCGTCGGACGAACTGGACCCGAAGACGCTCGCCTCCAAGCTCGCCAAGTACCCCGGCCTGGTCGGGCGTGACATCGTCAGCGAAACGTCCGTCGACAAGCCCTACACGTGGGATGAGGGCGTGCTCAACGTGCTGAATCCCAACCAGCCGCTGCCGCCCGCCAAGTACAACGTGATCGCCTTCGATTTCGGCATCAAGCGCAATATCCTGCGCCTGCTCCGCTCGCACGGGTGCCGGGTCACGGTGGTGCCCGCCCCGACGAGCGCTAAGGAGGTCCTCGCCAGGAAGCCTGACGGCGTGTTCCTGAGCAACGGCCCGGGCGACCCCGCCCCCGTCACGTACGCCGTCGAGACGATCCGCAAGCTGCTCGGCAAAGTCCCCATCTTCGGCATCTGCCTGGGCCAGCAGCTGCTGGGCCTGGCGCTGGGCGGCCGGACGTACAAGCTGAAGTTCGGCCATCGCGGCGCCAATCACCCGGTCAAGAACTTGATGACGGGCAAGATCGAAATCACGTCGCAGAACCACGGTTTCTGCGTCGACCTCGATTCATTGGCGGGCCTGGACGTGGAGTCCACGCATTTGAACTTGAACGACAACACCTCCGAAGGCATCCGCAGCGAGAAATTGAAGGCCTTCGCCGTCCAATACCACCCCGAGTCCTCCCCCGGCCCCCACGATTCCCGCTATCTCTTCCAGGACTTCCTGTCCCTGATGGACTCACGGTAAGGGCGATTGTCACCCCGAGCATAGTCGAGGGGTCTGGCTGAGATTGAGACGGATGCCATATTCGCAGGCAGATTCCTCGACTATGCTCGGAATGACAGAGTCCTTGTCGAATCGGGTGCCGTGTCTGCTTGAGATGCCAGCGGCCGTCGTCGCCTTTTTGGTATTTCTTCTTCACGGCGGACCAGGCGACTTTGCTGGCGGCGGCCTCCTGGGACTCTCGGCCGCGACGCTTGCTCGGGGTCTTGTAGGTGTCGAAGGCGTGATTGTGGGCGTCCTTGTAGATCTCCTGGGCCCGGGAGGGCAGCACGCTTTTCGCGTGCTTGGGCAATTCACGTTTTCTCGTGTACGGCATGACCATTCTCCTCTGTCACTTACTCTATCCGTTGACGACCTGGCCGCCGTTGGGGTGCAGCACTTGGCCGGCGATGTAGGAGCTGTCGGCGCTGGCGAGGAAGACGTAGCAGGGGGCGACCTCATCCGGCTGGCCCGGACGGCCCATCGGGGTGTCTTTGCCGAAGTTCTTCACATGCTCTTTCGAGAAGGTGGAGGGAATCAGGGGCGTCCAGATCGGCCCCGGCGTCACGCCGTTGACGCGGATGTCACGCTCGATCAGAGACAGAGACAGGGAGCGAGTGAAAGCAACGATGACGCCTTTGGTCGAGGAGCAATCGATCAGCTTGGGGTTGCCGCGGTAGGCGGTAATGGAGGTGGTGTTGATGATCCGGCCGCCTTGGCGGAGGTGACGCAGTGCCGCCTGCGTCAGGAAGGAATGGCCGAAGATGTTCGTGCGGAACGTGTCTTCGAGCTGGGACTCGCTGATCTCCTTGAAATCCGCCACGGGGTGCTGTTCGGCGGCGTTGTTGACGAGAATGTCCAGCGGCCCCAACTGGTTCACAACCTGATCCACGGCCTTGAAACAGAACTTGCGGTCGCTTACGTCCCCCTGGATTGCCAGACACCGGCGGCCCTGTTCTTCAACCAGCCGGCAGGTCTCGTCGGCGTCCTCGCGAGTGCGGCGAAAGAGGATGGCGACGTCCGCTCCTTCCTTCGCGAAGGCGACGGCCACGGCCCGGCCGATCCCGCTGTCCCCGCCACTGATCAGGGCGACCTCGTCCCGAAGCTTGCCGGCCGGGCGATACTGCCGGGCCTCGGCCTCGGGTCGGGGCCGCATGGCCCGGTGTTGGCGTGCGTTTGCCGCGATGCCATCAAATCCCTGCCGTTCCGTGGTTTATGACTTGACTTCGATTCATAAAATCTGATAGAATGGGACGTTGGCGGGTGCGGACGGGGTCTAGGCACCGCGAGCACTCCCGCAAGCAGCCAAGGCGAAGTCGGTAGGGATGGGCAGGGACGCTTCGCCGGAGCGGACGTTGTGTCAACTAATAGAGAGGGTGTACCGTGAACGATCTTAAAGGCCTGTCGTTTCAGAGACTTACATCTGTCGCTATCCTTATCGCTGCCTTTATCCTGCCCGCAGCGGATCGATTCTTCCCCGAAGGTACTGCTCGCGGCCAGACCGCCGTGCCAGCCGTCATCATCAATGAACTCCACGTGAATCCGGACGTGAGCTCGGAATTGATCGAGTACATCGAGTTGAGCAACAACACGCGTACCGACGTCGACCTGTCGGGCTGGAGTTTCACCGACGGCGTGTTCTTCACCTTCCCGGCCGGCAGCGTATGTCCCGCGAGTGGATATGTCATCGTTACGCAGAACCCCACACACATGGAGGCCAAGCTGTCGACGCTGCGCCTGACCGTGGCGTCCTCCTGCCTGTTCGGGCCGTATGGAGGCGGTCTGAGTAACCGCGGGGAGAAGGTCGTTCTGTGTGATGCTCAGGGCAGCGTGGTCGACGAAGTGAGCTACCAGGTAGGATTCCCCTGGCCCACGGTGGGGGACCCGGTTCCCGCGGGTACCACCGGCACCGGCTGTTCGCTGCAGTTGATCCATCCGGCTCTCGACAACAACGTGGCAGGAAACTGGCGCTCGGCGGCGATCACGCCGGGGGCGCGCAATGCCGTTTTCGCGGTGAACACGGCGCCGTATGTCACGAAGGTAAGTCACTCCCCCAAGCAGCCGCGAACGGGTCAGAGCGTCATGATCACGGCCAAGGTCACCGACACCGACGGCGTCGACATGGTCAGGCTGCAATACCAGATCGTCGAGCCGGGAAGCTACTTCAGCCGCAACGACATGGGGTTTCAGTCCGGCTGGACCTCCATCGACATGCGCGATGATGGGACTAACGGCGACCAGGTGGCGAACGACGATGTCTACACGGCCCAGGTGCCTGCGTCCGTGCAACAGCACCGCCGGCTGATCCGCTACAAGTTCTTCGCTATGGATAGTCAGGCGAACTACGTCGCGGCGCCCTACGACGACGATCCGGCGCCGAACTTCGCGTATTTCGTTTATGACGGCGTCCCGGCCTGGAAGGGGGCGATCCGGCCGGGATCGAGCGGTACGACAGCGACCGTGGTCGAGTACAGCGCGAGCGTCATGCAATCGCTACCTGTCTATCATCTGCTCAGCCGAAAGGCCGACGTTGAGGCTTCCACCTGGAAGGAGAAGTATACCGGCAGCGAATACAAGTGGTGGGGCACGCTCGTCTACGACGGTGACGTCTATGACCACATCCGCTATCGTTCCCGCGGCGGCGCCTGGCGCTATGCCATGGGCAAGAACATGTGGAAGTTCGACTTCAACCAGGGACACGCGTTCCAGGCGCGCGACGATTACGGCAACGCCTACGATACCCCGTGGAGCAAGCTGAATTTCTCGGCCTGCATTCAGCAGGGCAACTACGGTCACCGCGGCGAGCAGGGGATGTTCGAAGCGGCCTCGTTCAAGCTGTTCAATCTGATGGGGTGTCCCGCGTCCAAGACCAATTGGGTTCAGTTCCGCGTCATCGATGAGGCCGCCGAATCCGGAGCGACGCAGTACGAGGGGGATTTCTGGGGCCTGTACCTGTGCATCGAGCAGATGGACGGTCGGTTTCTCGATGAACACAATCTGCCCGACGGCAATCTTTACAAAATAGAGGGCTACGGCGGCACGCTGAACAACCAGGGCGCCACCGGCGTGACGAATGGAACAGACCTCGGCCAGTTTACGAGCGGCTACGGTAACAAGCCCACCGAGGCGTGGTGGCAGACGAACGTCAACCTCGACTCTTACTACGCCTTCCGCAGCGTGACCGAGGGGGTGCACAATGGTGACATCGGCTACGGCAAGAACTACTTCTACTATCTGAATCCCGAAACGAACCAGTGGTTGATGTTGCCCTGGGACATGGACCTGACCTGGGACGAGGAAATGTATGGCAACGGCCGGGAGCCGTTCCTCTCCGCGTCCATTTTCGCGAATGCCAACATACAGATTGCGTATCAGAATCGTATGCGGGAGTTCCTCGACCTCCTCTACAATACCGACCAGCTCGGCCAGCTTCTGGACGATATGGCCAATGTCATCGACTATCCGGCCGGCGGGCCTTCCCTCGCCGGCGCCGACCGGGCCATGTGGGACTACAACCCCATCATGGTCAGCGGGTACGTCAATTCCAGCAAGGCCGGACAAGGGCGGTTCTACCAGGCGGCTTCCACCAGGGACTTCCGCGGCATGATCCAGCACATGAAGGACTACATCACGATCGCGACCAACAATACGCGCTACTGGGATGGTCCCAGTGGCCCAAGCATGACCGCCCTGGCGGCGGATGCGGCCATCCCGGCGACACCGGTCGTGGCGTACACGGGCGCCGCGGGCTACCCCACCAATGGCCTGACGTTTCAAACGGGCGCGTTCAGCGATCCGCAGGGCGCCGGCACGTTCGGCGCCATGCAATGGCGGATCGGCGAGGTGGCGGCGGGTTCGACGGCGGTGCAGGCCGCGGGATCCGACTACGTGCTCGTGCCGGAAGGGGCGACGTGGAAGTACTTCAAGGGAACGGCGGAACCGTCCGCCGCGACCGATGCCTGGCGGCAAGCCGGCTTCGATGATTCCGCCTGGCTGACCGGCGCCGTTCCCATCGGGTTCGGCGAGACTTTCCTCAACACGACTCTCTCTGACATGAGGACACGCTACAGCACGTTCTACATGCGCAAAACGTTCGATAGTCCCAGCCCGAGCAGCTTCGACCAGTTGCGTCTACAGGTGCGCTACGATGACGGCATTCTCGTCTGGCTGAATGGCAAACTGATCTTCCAGGACAACGTTGGCTCGACGTCCCCAGCGTACAACGGCGTGGCCACCGCGGCGATCGAGCTGTCGGATGTCACCGATTACGATATCGGCAACGCCAAGGATTTTCTGGTTGCCGGCACGAATATTCTCGCGGTCCAGATCCTCAATGCCTCACTCAGCGGCAGTTCCGATTGCTTCGGCGACGTCCGCCTGATCGCCCCCAAACCGGAGACCTCGACGGATACCTCCGTTCCGACGGTCCCGACGGTTGCGCGGCAGCCCGGCAAGTACGAGATCGAGTCGCTCTGGGAGAGTGGCGTGCTGACCACCTTCAACGCGAACGCGAAGGTCCCCGCCTCGGTCGTGAAGCCGGGCCGGACCTATCGCGTGCGCTGTCGCATGATGGACAACACGGGGCGCTGGAGTCACTGGTCGGCACCGGCGCAGTTTACGGCGGGCACGCCGGTCGGGACGGGGATCCTGGCCGATCTGCGTCTGACGGAATTGATGTACAACCCGGCGGCGGACCCGGAGGGCACGAGCAGCGATGAGTTCGAGTTCATCGAGTTCAAGAACATGGGCGACGACACGCTCGATCTGAGCAGCGTGTCGATCACCAATGGTGTGACGTTCAGTTTTGCCGGCAGCAGTGTCACGAGCCTGGGGCCGGGCCAGTTTGTTTTGGCGGTCCGGAACAAGCAGGCGTTCCTGTCCCGCTACGGAACAGCGCTGTCCGCACACATCGCGGGCCAGTACACCGGGAAATTGGCCAACAATGGCGAGCAGGTCACGGTGGTGGATTTCTGGAACGGGACCATCGTTGATCTGGCCTTCAGTGACGACGCCGGCTGGCCGTTGTCGGCCGACGGGGCGGGACACTCCCTCGTTCCGATCGAGACGGCGATGATGGCAGAGCCGGAGAACTCGCTCCACTGTGCCGGCAACTGGCGCGCCAGCACACTGCGGGGCGGCTCCCCGGGCCAGGACGATCCGCCCCCCCTCGCGGGCGTGGTCATCAACGAGTTCATGGCCAATACCGCGACGAACGACTGGATCGAGTTGTACAACCCCACCGGTTCCGCCGTCAATCTCGCCGGCTGCTTCCTCAGCGACGATCTGGACGACTTGCAGAAGTGGGCCCTGCCCGCGGTGTCGATTCCGGCCCACGGATTTGTCACCTTCGACGAGTTGACGGGCTTCCATCCGGATGGCTCGACGGGATTCGGTCTGAGCGAGAGGGGCGAGGATCTCGTCCTGTCGTGTCTGGCCGGCACGGCTCAGGATCGGGTGGTGGATGCCGTTCGTTTCGGGGGTCAGGAGTCGGGCCTCTCGCAGGGACGGTATCCCGACGGCGGCGCCTACTGGTTCGGTCTGAAGCCGTCGCCGAACACTGCCAATGCCGATCCGATTCCGCACATAGTTATCAGCGAGATCATGTATCACCCGGTGGATAGCAACGACGAATATATCGAGCTTTTCAACCCGATGGATGCCGCGGTCAGCCTGTCGGAACCCGACAGCGGTTGGCGGCTGGCGGGAGGCGTGGACTACACGTTCCCGGCGGGTGCGGTTCTCGGCTCCGGGGCACGGCTCGTTGTTGTCGCCTTTGACCCCTATATCGAAACCGGCCGGCTCGACGCCTTCATCGCGGCGTATGACAAGGCGGCCCTGGCTGCCGGCGTGACCGTGTTTGGCCCGTGGCAAGGCGATCTGGCCAACAGTGGCGAACGCGTGGCCTTCGAGAAGCCTCTGGCACCGGAGAAGCAGGATAATTCTCTGTCGTGGGAAGTGATCGATGAGGTGGTCTACAGCGATGTTACGCCGTGGCCCACCGCGGCTGACGGCGCGGGCCAGGTCCTCCAGCGAATTGGGACGGATGCGTCCAACTCGGGGAACGACCCGGCCAACTGGCAGGCCGCGTTGCCTTCGCCCGGAATTGCCCCGTGATAGCAGAGGATTAGAGTGGTCTCTCGCCGTCGGACTGTGTTCAATGGGGACAATTCCTATCCTCTTGATGCGACATAACGTGCGATAAATCCAGTGGATACGGCGAACGACGATTGACGGGCCGCCCGCGGATTTGCTACAATTCTGATGTGATCGTCCTGCATCGATCTTCTACCGTCGCCACTGAGGAGAAGTTGCCCGGTGGTGCATGATGGGTATACCTGTAACACGAGAGGATGGTTCAACGGATGAGGATTTCTTGGCGCAAAGTGGCGGCGGCCACGGCGGGATTCCTGTTTGCCGGGATGGTTCTGAGTTCAGCAAGTGCGCGAGCTTACGGTGACACGGCGAATTCGGTGCTCATCAACGAGATTCACTGTAATCCCGACGTCGAGACGCAGCTTGTCGAGTTCGTGGAACTGTACAACAGCAGTGCCGTCGCTGTCGATCTGTCCGGCTGGTTCTTCGACAAAGGGATCACGTACCCGTTTCCACAAGGGACCTCGCTGGCCGCCAACGCCTACCTCATTGTCGCCGAGAGCCCGACCGCCGTTTTCGCCAAGTGGGGCAGTACTAGTCCCCCTGTCCTGGCAAGCCTGGTCTTTGGCCCTTATGACGGCAGGCTCAGCAGCGAGGGGGAGAAGATCGAGCTGTGCGACGCCTTAGGGGTAACCATGGACGAGGTGGACTACCAGGTGGGATTTCCCTGGCCCACGGTGGGAGATGCCGTGCCGGCCACTCAAGCGGGGACGGGACGGTCCCTGCAATTGACCAATCCCGCGCTGGATAATGAGCTGGGCGGCAGTTGGCGCTCGGCGACCCCGACGCCGGCCCGAGCCAACGTTAGTGTCCTGGTAGCGAATGCCCCGCCACTCATCCGGCAGGTTCGGCCTACGCCCCAGCAGCCCAAGTCCGGCGAGGTCGTCACGATCACCGCCAAGGTGACCGACAGCGACGGGATTCGCCTGGTGGTGTTGTCTTACCAGATCGTCGAGCCGGGCAGCTACGTGCCCGTGACGCTTCCGAACTATCCCTCGACTACTGCGCCGACCAAAGACAATCCTGATTACGCGAAGAATTGGATCACGGTCGGCATGCATGACGATGGGCTCAACGGCGATTTGACGGCCGGTGACGACATCTACTCGGTGCAACTGCCGGCCGTCGTGCAGAAGCATCGTCGCCTTATTCGATATAAGCTCTCGGCGGTCGACGATCTGGGTATCACTGTCGGCGTGCCGTACGCCGACGACCCGCAGCCGAACTTCGCCTATTTCGTCTACGACGGTGTCCCGGCGTGGAAGGGGGCCATCAATTCAGCCAGCTCTGATCCGGCGAAACGCGTGGTCGTCACGTATGGCGCCGAACTTATGTCGTCCCTGCCGGTCTACCACCTGTTGTCCCGGGCAACGGACATTGAGAACTGCCAATACAACGGCAGCTACTTCAACCAGGCCGCGCCGGTGTACTACTTCTCGGGCACGCTGGTCTACGATGGTGAGGTCTACGACAACATTCGCTACCGTATCCGGGGAACATGGTCGACGTTTCAGACCGGGAAGAACAAGTGGAAGGTGGATTTCAACCGGGGCCACTACTTCCAGGGGCGCGATGACTACGGCAACGAGTATCAGAGCAAGTGGAGGAAGATGAACATCGGCACGGGTACGTGTCCCTGGTGGCGCTACCCGCATCCGAATGGCTCCACCGACGTGGGCACCCAGGGAATGGTGATGAATGAGGTGCTGGGTTTCCGCCTGCACAATATGGCCGGTGTCCCAGCCTGTCTGGCCAACTATTTTCATTTCCGGGTGATCGACGCCGCCGTCGAGGCGAGTCCGACCAGCCAGTACGAAGGCGACTTCTGGGGTCTGTATTTCGCGGTGGAACAGGTCGATGGCGCCTTTCTCGATGAGCATGGCTTGCCGGATGGGAACGTATACCGGATGGAGGGGAGCGCTAATCCCAACCACCAGGGAGCGACGGACGTGGTGAACAATGGAGCCGATGTCCGGAGCTTCATCAACGCGATTGGTGGCAATCCCAGCGCGGCCTGGTGGTCGCAGAACGTCAATCTGGCCTGCTACTACAGCTCCAAAGCCATTGGCGTGGCCATCAACGACTCCGACCGTCGGCCCGAATACAACTGCGTCTACTATCACAATGGTGAGACGGACCAATGGTGGATGCTGCCGTGGGATTTGGACTTGACCTTCGAGTGGGGGCCGCACTACGCGACTTGGGAGAGCTTCCGCAAAGCGTTGAACTACTCCGAGTACGGCATGGCCTACAAGAACCGCGCCCGGGAGCTTCTGGACCTGCTGTTCAATGGCGAGCAGGCTGCGCAGTTGATCGACGAGATCGCCTCGGTGATCGCCACGCCGTACGGAGGGCACACTTTTGTGGAGGCCAACCGTACGCTGTGGGACTACCATACGAAGACGGTCAAGAAGGGCCAGTTCTATCAGAACAACGAGTATCTCAAGACCAAGGACTGGGCGGGCCTGGTCGAGTACTACAAGGCATTCCTGACGCCGGCGGGGCCTGCGGGGATCCCTGCAAGTAGTTCCTATGGAGTGAAAGCTCTTGTGGCCGAGGCGGCCGACACTGCAATTCCCAACACGCCGGTGGTGAGCTACGCGGGCCCGTGGGGGCATCCGGCCGGTAATCTGAAGTTCCTGACGACTGCTTTCAAGAGCCCGGTGACGACGTCAACGTTCGCCGCGATGAAGTGGCGGATAGCGCAGGTGGCGGTGGGCTCTCCCTACACCATCCCGGCATATCCTGTGGTGAAGGGCCGGTACGAGATCGACGCCGTGTGGGAGAGCGAGGAAATCACGTCGTTCAATAGCAGCATCACCATCCCGGCCTCGGTTGTCGAGCCGGGGGCGGTTTATCGTGTGCGGTGTCGCATGAAGGACAAGACAGGACGGTGGAGTCACTGGTCTAATCCGGTTCAGTTCGTGGCCGGCATGTGACGGTGGAAGGAGACATGGTGAGTACTGCGAAAACGGCATTGATTCTCGTGCTGCTGCTCGCTGTCGGTTTCTCGGCAGCCTTGGGGCAGACATCGGACGGTACCGCGACGGGCTCGGTGGTCATCAACGAGTTGATGGCGTCCAACAGCAAGACGAAGACCGATCCACAGGGGCACTACGAGGACTGGATTGAGCTGTATAACCCGGGTGAGACGGCCGTGAACGTCGGGGGCATGTACCTGACCGACGACCTGGCCAATCCCCGCAAGTGGCAGATTCCGACCGCCAATGCCTCCGTCACGACGATCGCCGCCAAGGGTTACGTGCTCATCTGGGCCGACGGGGATACGGCGGATAGTGGACTCCATGCGAGCTTCAGCCTCAGCTCCGGCGGGGAGGAACTTGCCCTGTTCGCGGCCGATGGCACGACCCAGGTCGACAGCGTGGTCTTCGGACAGCAGACGGGCGACGTCTCTTTCGGCCGCTTTCCGGATGGCTCGAATCAGTGGCGGTTCATGGGCGCCTCGACGCCCGGGACGGCGAACATCCGTGCCTATGAAGACGTCGTGGAAGAGGTCGAGTTCAGCCAGGAGCGGGGTTTCCGGGACAGTGCCTTTCTGCTGTGGCTGACGACCAGGACCAGCGAGGCCAGGATCTACTACACGCTGGATGGGAGCGATCCCGTCGGTGCCAGTGGTCAGCCGGTCGGTGCCGTCTATGACGGACCGATCGTGATCAGCGATACAACCTGCGTGCGCGCCGCCGCCACCAGGACCGGCTGGATGACATCGCCGACGCGTACGGCCACGTATATCTTCCTCGACGAGGTCGTGCGTCAATCTGCTGCGCCGCCGGGATTCCCCGCAAGTTGGGGCTCGAATCGCGTCGACTATGAGGTGGATCCGGACGTGGTCAACGCGCCGGCCTACGCCGCCCGGTTCAAAGACGATCTGAAGACGGTTCCCACCGTGGTCATCTCCATGAACAACAATGATCTCTTCGGCTCCTCCCAGGGGATTTACGCGAATCCCGGCGGCAAGGGCGTGGCGTGGGAGAGGGCCGCTTCGATCGAGTGGATCGATCCGGTGAAACAAACCAGCTTCCAGGTCAACGCCGGCCTGCGCATCCAGGGCGCAGCGGGCCGGAGCACGTCCGTGGCCAAACACTCTCTGCGAATTCTCTTCAAGGCACTCTACGGTCCGTCCGAACTGGAATACCCCGTCTTCGAAGACGGGGAGGTGCAACGGTATGAGACTCTGGTGCTGCGCGCGATCTGGAACTATTCGTGGTTCGGTGACAGCACCTACTGCAGCGGCCTCGGGGCGGATAACGCGGACTATCTGCGTGACCTCTTCGCCAAGAACACGGTCCGTGACATGGGCGATCTGGCGCCGCGCGGCCGGCCTGTTCACGTCTATCTCAATGGACTCTACTGGGGCATGTATATCCTGGCGGAACGCCCGGACGAGTCCTTTGCCGCCGATCATCTGGGGGGCAACGAGGACGACTACGATGTTCTGCACGTCCCCGGTTCCATTGAGGTTCAGGCGGGGGACATGACCGCGTGGAACACGATGTTCAGCCTTGCAGCCAAGGATATGAGCATTGCTCAGAACTACCAGGCCATCCAGCAGTACCTCGACATACCGGCCATGATCGACTACATGTTGATGGTCTACCTGACGGGCAGCCGGGATGCTCCAGTCCTGTTGTGCAGCAACTCGTCGCCGCGTAATTTCTATGCCATCCGCAAACGGGAGCCGGGCGGCCAATTTCGCTTCATCGCCTGGGACGTCGAGTGGACCCTCGAACAGACCAATGTCAACCGCGTCGGCATTGTCGGCCAGAGCAATCCTCACTATCTGGTCAACAGATTGAAGAGCAATCCCGATTTCTGCATGCTGATGGCCGATCGCATCTATCGCTTCTTCTTCAACGATGCGGCCCTGACCCCGGCCGGATGCATCGAGCGTTACGGCCTGCTGGCTCAGGAGATGTACAGCCCCATCGTCGGGGAATCGGCCCGCTGGGGCGATGCGACCGGAACACTTTACACCCGTGACGTGCACTGGGTAGGGGAGCGGGACCGGCTGCTGACTCAGTACTTCCCGGTGCGGACCGCGATCGTCCTGGACCAGCTCAAGCAGGCCGGCTTCTATCCTTCGGTATCTCCACCCGAGTTCCATGTGAACGACCAACCTCTCCGCGGGGGCCACGTCGCCGCGGGCAGTCAGCTCTCCCTGAAGAACACCAATGGGGGCAGCAGCGAGATCTGGTATACCCTCGACGGCAGCGATCCACGCCTGCCGGGGAGCAGTACCGCTGCCGCCGATGTCTCGCTGGTGACCGAGAATGCCTCCAAGAGAGTGCTGGTCCCCACCGCGGCCATCAGCGACGCCTGGCGCGGCGGGGCGGTCTTCGACGATGCCGCCTGGACCAAGGGCACCGGGGGCGTCGGCTACGATCGCGAAACCAATTACCTACCCTACATCGGGATCGACCTGCGCACCTCGATGGATCGGAAAAACACGAGCTGCTACATCCGTATACCCTTCACCGTGACGGCGGAGGACATCCGTCAGCTCTCATCCTTGACGCTGAGCGTTCGCTGCGACGATGGCTTCATCGCCTACGTTAACGGGTTAGAAGTCACGCGGAAGAACTTCAACGGCACGCCCGCCTGGAACTCCAAGGCCAGTACCCAGACACAGGATATCGATGCGGTGGAACTGCTGGCTTTCGATTTGTCAGCATCAAAGGGCGTGCTCGTGGCCGGAGAGAATATCCTGGCGATTCAAGGGTTGAACGATAGTCTCACCAGTTCCGACTTCCTGGTATCCGAACTTCTCACCGCGACCAAAGGCCCGACCTCAGCGAGCTCCAGCGGCCTCTCACCTGCGGCCATTCAGTACAGTGCTCCCGTTGCCTTGTCGGCCACCACACAGGTCAAGGCCCGCGTGCTGAATGGCTCCACCTGGAGCGCGCTGAATGAAGCGGTCTAC
>CAYQXM010000123.1:0-14169 GCA_964421295.1 uncultured Pirellulales bacterium | reverse complement strand
GTTCTTGCCGGAGCCGGTCGGCCCGGTGACCAGCACGATGCCGTTCGGCACCTGGATGACCTGCCGGAATTTCAGCAGGTTGTCGTAGGTGAAGCCGAGCGATTCGAGGTTGTAGAGCACCCGCTGCGGGTCGATCACGCGGATGACGACCTTCTCCCCGAAGTTGCCCGGCATGACGGAGACGCGCAGGTCGATGGGCCGACCCTCGACCAGCACGTGAATACCGCCATCCTGCGGCAGGCGCCGCTGGGCGATGTCCAGCTCCGCCATGATCTTGATGCGGGACACGATGGCGGGATGCATCTGGTACGGCGGACGCATCTTCTCGTAGAGCCGCCCGTCGACGCGATAACGCACGCGGAGCTTCTTGTCTTCCGGCTCCACGTGAATATCGCTGGCGTTCTCGCGTACCGCGTTGTACAGCAGGTAGTTGACCAGCTTGACGACCGGCGACTGCCCCGCCACTTCCTCGAGGTTGCTGATGTCCTGCGTGATGTTCTCGATCAGCGTGAAGTCTTCGAGGCCCTCGTCGTCGATGATGTCGTCGATGACGAACACATTCGCCGCGGGCAGATAGGTCTGCAGCGTCGCCTTGATGTCCTTGCTCGTCGAGCACACCACCTGCACCCGGGAGCCGCTGAGGCGCTCGATCTCGTCGATGAGAAAGACGTTCGTCGGCTCGCTCAGCGCCACCGTCAGGGTGTCGTGTACTTTGAACAGCGGCAGGACGAGGTGCGCTTCCAGGAAATCCCGCGGCAGGATCTCGACGGCCTTGGGATCGCACAGTTTCGGGCTGACCTGCGCGTACGGAACGCCGTAGCCTTCCGCCAGGGCGGCCGCGATCTGGTTCTCCGTGCAGTAACCCAGCTCGATCAGCAACTCGCCCAGGAGCTTGCGATGGCCTTTCTGGCTCTGTTCGGCCAGAGCCTGGTCGATCTGCTCCTGGCTCACGATACCGCGGGCCAGCAGCAGTTGACCAAGCTGAGTTCGGTTCTCAACCAGAATCTGACTCATGCGCCACCTTGACTCGTACCCACACGCCTACGCAAAACTCTTGACCGCTCCGGCCAGTTCCGCGTGACAATCGAACTCGTCCTTCAGCCGGGTGATTTCCAGAATCTTCACACAATTCTCATCCAGTCCCGCCAGCTTCAGCTGGACGCGGTTCTGCCGGCAGTACTGGTGAATCCACAACAACAGCTCCAATCCCTCGCCGTCGATGAAATTGACGTTGGTCATGTCCAGCACGAGGCGGCGGCGCTGGGCGCCGACGTTCTCCGTGATCGTCGCCTTCAGGCCGTCGGCCACGTCGTTGTCGAGCTCGCCCTGGAGCTCGATCACCGTCACATCGTTGTAGTTCTGGGTATTGATTCTCATGTCAGCAATGTCCCCACGGCGGCCGTTCCGTACGCGCCGGCATCCACGTTGTCCTGCAGCGCGGAGTGGCCGCCCTGAATCATGTCCCACAGATCGCTGATGTCGCTCTCCAGGAAGACGCGACCGATCTTCTCGTCGAACTGCGTCCCGAGCCCCTTGCGAATCTCCTCCACCGCCTGTTCCATGGTCATGGCGTCACGATAGACTCTCTTGGACGTCATCGCATCGAAGGTGTCGGCGACGCCGATGATCTTGGCGCTCAGCGGAATGGCCTGCCCCGGGACGCCATTGGGATATCCCTTGCCGTCCATGCGCTCATGATGGCACAGCACTCCCGGCACGATGTCCCGCATCTGATTGATGCCGCGCAGAATGTTGGCGCCGATGGTGGGATGTTTCTGAATGACCGTGCGTTCTTCCGGCGTGAGGCGGCCGTTCTTGCACAGCACGCTCTCGTTGATCCCGATCTTGCCGATATCGTGCAGCAGGCCGGAGAGGTAGATTTGGTGGATCTGCTCGGCGTCCAGCGGCTCGCGCTCGGCCAGACGCTCCGCGATCCAGCGGGCAATGAGGGCGACGCGCTCGGAATGTCCCCGCGTATAGGGGTCCTTGGCGTCGATGCTGCTGGTCAGGGCCCTGAGGGAGCCGACGAACAGCTCCTTGAGATCGTTGAACAGCCGCCCGTTCTCGATGAACACGGCGCAACCACCGGCCACCGAGGCGAACAGTTTGATGTCGGTGCTGTCGAAATCCGGTTTGTCCTGGCGGTTCACCGCGACCATGAACCCGATGACCGCCAGCGCCCCTTTCCCACGAGACGCGCCCGAGTCGCCGGACTCTTTGGCGTACAGCGGCACGGCGATAATGCTGCGGATATTGGCGGGCCACTCGAAGCGGAACGGGGTGTCCGCCGCGCTGTCGAGCAGGGCTTCCTGCCCCCGCCGCATCTCCTCCATGAGCCGGCCGTACACGATCGCCGCCATCCGGCTGTCCAGGTCGATCAGACCCGAGCCGGCGGCGACGACGAACTTCTTCTCTCCCTCCACCACGCGCTCCAGCAGGATGGCGATGCCGTCGACCAGGACGGTTTCCGTCAGGCTGTCACAGGCCAATTGGAGGAAGTTGGTGTCCGACTCGGTGACTTTCATATTCGTGCTGAGCCGGTGCAACAGCACGAGCTCTTCATAGACCTGGGCCAGCTCGACGCCCATTTTTTCCATCTGCTCGTCCGTGCGGACGGCCGTCAGGAAATTCTGGGCCAGGAGCCGGAGCATCTCGACGAAGTAGGGCTCCGCCGCGTGCGGACCGGTGATCGGACCGGCGGCGGCTGGTGTGTCCACTGTCCCCAGATCGATGAGCGCCACGCCCGCGACACGGCGCGGTCCGGCAATCGTGACCGGGAAATTCAACGGCGCAGCCAGCAGCGTGTGACGGCCGCCGAGACGCCGGATCGGCACGTCCTCGTTCCAGTCCTTGCCGTCGGTGGCGGCCGCGCTGACGGAGCGTGCCGCTTCGAGCAGGGCCGGAGCGTCGCTTGCGAAGCTCCCGCCCTTCATCAGCACGGCAATCTCCCCGCGGTCATCCACCACGGCGAAGTTGACGCCGAAGCGGATGACGCGTTCCGCGAATCTCTCGAGTTCGCGCCGCAGCGAGGGGCTCAGTCTATGTTGGGTCATGTCCGGCATAAACGTTTCCGAGTTCAACCATCCTCCTGTGAGTGCGCCGGGCCGGCTTCCTCTTTCGCACGCGTCAGCACTTCAACGCGACTTCCTTCTGGTAGAGAATGTCCTGGATGCTCTTGAGCAGTTCCTTCGGGCTGAACGGCTTGCTCAGGCACGCTTCCACGTTCAGGGACTGCTGGACCTCTTCCGAAATCGCGAAGCTGCGCGCGGTCAACAGGATGACGGGCGTCTCCTTGGTCTGTTCGTTCGTGCGGAGCTTCTCGATCAGCTCCAGGCCGGTCATGAACGGCATCTGGTAGTCGGTCACGATCACATCGGGCGCCTCGCTGCACGCCAGATCGTACGCTTCCGCGCCATTGCTGGCGGAAATGACTTCGAAGCCGTTGTTCTTCAGCTTTATGGCCACCACATGAATGATGTGAATTTCATCGTCGGCGATCAGTACCTTGTTGCCTGCCATTGCCGTGCTCTCCTAAACAAACTGACTGTCCGGATTTCCTCCTCCGTGCTGCTGTCGTGTCCTGAGAGGTCAGGCCGTTTCGACCAGCGCGGGGGTGGCCAGCGGCAGTTCGAAACCGAACGTGCTGCCGACCCCGACCTGGCTGGTGACAAACACCCGGCCATTGTGTATCTTTTCGACTATCTGCTTGACCAGGTTTAACCCCAGTCCGGTTCCCTTGGCGAGTTTGTTGTTGGCGCTGACGCGGTGGAACTTCTCGAAGAGGTGGCCGATCTCCTCGGGGGGAATGCCGGCCCCCGTGTCCGTGACGGTGACACGGGCCAGGCCCTCCGCCTGGTCCACCGCCGCGGCGATGCGCACGCTGCCCCCCGCCGGCGTGTACTTCACGGCGTTGCTGAGCAGGTTCACGATCACCTGGGAGATCATGTCCTTGTCGGCCAGCACCTGGTCGAACACGATGGGTTCCGGCCGGGT
Organism: uncultured Pirellulales bacterium; assembly: GCA_964421295.1. Taxonomy (GTDB): domain Bacteria; phylum Planctomycetota; class Phycisphaerae; order Sedimentisphaerales; family Anaerobacaceae; genus PLanc-01. The sequence continues at coordinate 10,176 of CAYQXM010000123.1, read as the reverse complement.
CACGGTGATGCTCTTTTCCTGGGCGAAACCGGTGATCATCGGCATCTGCTGCTCGATCAGGATGGTGAGACTCACGGGTTCTTTCTTCACCTTGATCAGGCCCGATTCGATGCGCGAGATGTTGAGGATGTCCTCGATCAGGCGATTGAGCCGCTGCGCCTGGCCCTGAATCACGCCGTAGAATTCCTTGCGGGTCTGTTCGTCGTCCGCCTCGCCGTCGGCCAGCATCTCGGAATATGCCAGGATAGAGGCCAGCGGTGTCTTCAGCTCGTGGGACACGTGACTGACGAAGTCGTTCTTCATCTGCGCCACTTCTTTGTCGCGCGTGATGTCGTGCAGCACCGCGGCGGCCCCGCAGACCTTGCCGCCCTCCTGCACGCAGGAGACGATCGTATCGAACGTGCGCAGCCCCTCGGGGTCCGCGAACGTCATTTCGCGCCGGGTCGCTTCCAGGCCGCTGTGCCGGCTGCGCTGCAGCAGGTCGACGAACTCCTGGTGCGCCGACCCCACGAGCGGAGCCAGGGGCGTCTGGCGCGCGACCTGCACGTCAAAACCGAAAAGATGGGCCGCCGCTTCGTTGGCGACCAGGAGCCGATCGGACTCGTCGATGACGAGGACCGCGTCTCTCAAGCTATGAATGATGGCTTCGATTTGCCGCTCGCGCCGGCCCGCCAGGCGACACTGCAACTCCAGGTCGCTGACCTGGCCCTCCAGCGCGTGGATACGTTCTTCGGCGCCGCCGGGCGGCGTCGCCCCGGGAGCCGGGGTCGTACGCTGGGACCGCCCAGGCTCGCTGGATGTAGAAGGCTTGGCTATGGACGTGACCGTCGTGACCGACCGCCACGCGATCCAGCCCAGGCAGATCACGCCCACAGCCGCCAGGCAGTCGGCCCCCAGCCGGAGCACCCACAGGCGATCCGGCCGGACCTCTGCCGCATTCAGGTTGGACAGCTCTGTCAAGGCTGCGATGCCGAGCGCCAGAGCGGCGACGGCAGTCGCAGCCCCGACAAAGCGTTTTTGACCTCTCAAAGCAACTCCTCCGAACCCGCGATAGCGGGCTTTGATCGGGTCAACACCGGGATCTCAGTTACGGGCGTTGCCAGTTGGCAGCGCTCTGGGCATCCATTTCCGCCTGCACCCGGCTGTCGATCTTCTCATACTTCTCGGGATCGGTCTCTTTCATGATGCGTTCCTGGAGCCGCCGTGCTTCCAGATAGGTCGGACGCATCATCAGCGAGACTTTCAGATTGAAGACGGCCTGCTCGACATCCCCTTCGAGATAGTACTTGGCCGCGCGATTGTAGGCATCCTCGGCCATCCGGGTCCGGTCGATGCCCTGCAGCGACTTCGTGGCGCCCTCCCGCTTCATGCGGATATCGTCGGCGCGTTCCTTGCCGCCGGCCTGCGACGGCTCATCGACAATGTGAGGCGTCAGCATGACCATGACTTCCTGACGCGTGGTCTGATCCGCCGTCCCGCGGAACAGGAAACCGACGAGGGGCAGGTTGCCCAGCAGCGGCACCTGGGTCCGCGTGTTCTTGATCATGTCGCGGAACAGACCGCCGATCACGACGGTCTCGCCGTCCTTGACGATGATGTTGGTCACCAGTTCGGCCGCGGTTTCATCCGGAATGTTGTTCTCCTTCAACGTGCCGGAGCTGTCCTTCGGGTGAATATCCATGCGGATATAGCCATCGTTGCCGATGTAGGGCCGGAACGACAGCTTGGTACCCGTATCCAGGAAGTCGACTGACTGCGTCGTCGACGTCTGGTTCTGCGTGGTCGCATTGACGTAGCCGATCTTGGCGCCGATGTAGACCTGGCCCAGCTGCTTGTTGACGGCCAGAATCTTCGGGTTGGCCAGGATGGTGACATCGCTGACGGTCTCCACCGCCTTGATCAGGGCGGCGATGTTGTCGTGTGAAACGCCGAACGTCAGACCGCCGGTCTTCGTGACCTGACCACTGCTGGTCGAGCCGAGATAATCACTCCGGCTCCGGCCCACCTGCGTGATGCTCGTCAGCGGGTTGAACAAGGTGCTGCCGTCGGCGGCCGTGCTGGCCACCGCCGTGCTGATCGTCTGCCAATCGACGCCGAACTGCGAATCATCGGTCAGCGTCGCGGCCATGACGGTCGCCTCGATCAGAACCTGCCGGGGCCGGATGTCGATGCTCTTCAACAGAGCCTCGACCTGCTCGATGCGTTCCGGATAATCATGCACGAGCAGCATGTCGTTCTGGGCGGTCGAATCGCCGCCGCCGGTGGTGACACTGATGGATTCACCGGTCGGGAACGACGTCTGGGCCGCGGTGGTCGTTTCCATCTTGGCGTTGGCGCTCAACATGGGCGTGACCAGCTTCTTCGCCTCGGCGGCGGAAACGTAGTACAGCGTGAAGACCTTGAACACCATCCGCTCGGGGTCCTCCCGCATCTTCTTGTACTCTTCTGCCGTGTACACGCGGATGAAGTTCGCGTCCTGGACGTACCGGAAGCCGGTCCCCAGAATCGCGTTCAGCACCTGCTCCGGCGTCACGTTATAGAGCCGGGTCACCGGCAACGGGCCTTCGACGCCCGTCGACCAGACGATGTTCTTGTTGCACTTCGCCCCCAAGAGCCGCAGGGCGTCACGGATGGTGCCGTCCTTCTTGAAGTTGAAGTCGTACGCTTTGCCGTCCTTGGAGAGGGTGACTTGTCCCTCGTTCGGGTCCGTGGCCTTGCCGGCCGCGTTCGATTCCGTTGCTTTCCCTGCCGCGTTCGTTTCCGCGGCGGCAGCCATGCCGGCGGCGAACAGCAGCAGTCCGGCGAGGCACAGCCATTGGCCGGCCCGCGCCCGAAAGGCTCTGTGAGTGTTGGTTGCGCGATACATACGTTACTCCTGTTCTTCTGTTGTTTGTCAATGTACAGCTACGGGAAACTACGCTATTCAAAAGCACATAGGGTGACTGCAATCATCGGTATCATTCGTTCATTTCATCTTCAAGGTCGCGGTTTGTCCGCTGCATTCGACCAGCACGGAATCCTCACCAATTTGTTTCACTTCGAACACATACAGCGCCGCACCTTCCTGGAAGGGGAAGGTATCGCCCACGTGCACCAACTGATCGTTGATGAGTGCTTCGGGGCGCTCGCCCGTCGGGACGACAGCCTGTAAATTCAATTTCTTGGCCATTTTTTCGACGTCACTGGTCCGGTCGGTATTCGCCCGGACGCCTTCTGTATCCGTGCCTGTCTTCACACCGGCGTTCTTGGAAAAACCGTTCCAATCCCGTCCGGTGAAGAAATCGCGTGCGATCGTATCGTGGCGGCCCGGGACGACCGGCAGCTCGAGGTATGTCACTTGGGCCGAGGCCTTGCGGGCCGCCGTCGGTTGGGTCGCGGCCGGCTTTTCGGTGGCGGCCGCCGCCGGCGGCTTGTGCCCCAGCAGCACCCGTCCCCACATGATGCTCATCACGGCCACCAGCCCCGCGGCCAGGGTCGCCCGTTTGCGGTTGCGGAGGAAGTTCCGCGGCATCATCGGTCTATGCATGCGCTCAGACGCCATGGCTCGTCCCCCCGGCCGTAGCGGCCTTCCCCTCCGCCGGCGTTTTGCCCGGCCGATAATAGATAATGACTTCGGCGTCCATCATGATCCGGCCCGAGAATCCCGCGTCGTTTTTCAACGTGGCCCGGTCGATGCGCACCAAGCGCTCCAGCTTCCGCAGGCCCTGGAAAAAGCCGAAAACATTCTTCAGCTCCCCGGCCCCGGTGATATGGACGGGAACACAGACCAGCTCTCCGGCCTGGCTCTCCTTGCCGGCCATGACGACCTGGTCCGTCAGTTGATGCTGTGTCATCAGCTCGGAAGCCTCGCGGACGAAGATCGCCAGCGAGTTCTCCGCCGGGACGTAGGCATCGTAATGGCTGACGGTTTCTTCCGCGGCACTCAGGCGCTGGCGGATCGTCTGGAGCTGCGCCCCTTTGGCGCGCCCTATCGCGATCGTTTGCTCGTAATTGGCCCGCCTTTCGCGCAGGGCCTGCAGCCGACTGTGCGACGGCCAGTACCCGCACAAGGCGAAATCGGCCACGAACAGGGCGCCGATGCCCAGGACCCACAACTGCTGCTTCCGCAGCCAGACGCTGGAACGGAGGTGTCTCATCTGCCTTTGACCTCCTCGTAGTTGGCCAAATAGCAGGTGATCTCGAATTCACTGCCATGGAGAACCTCTCTGCCTTGTCCGGCCGCCGGATTCACCGACGACCCGCCGGACGTGGACGGGCTCGCTACGGTCATCTCGATCTTCCCGCTCCGGGAGACCGAAGGATAGACTTGCTTGAAATAAGGCGACTCTTCCAGCAGGCAGGCCAGAGCTCCGACATCCGCCGGACTCTCCGCCACGCCCCCGATCACGATCCGGAAACGCACGTCGCCCAGGGCGACCGACTTCGTCGCCGCGCCGCCGCTGACCGGCCGCACCGCGGGCGTCTTCCCGCCCTGCGCCTTGTCTTTGGCGACGGCGATGACCTCGGAGATGAACTCCAGCCGGCTGAGCACTACGCGTCCCGTGATGATATGACTCAGTTCCGCCAGCACCGCGCCGACGTCGATCTTCGAGTCCATTTGCGCCACGAGGTCCACTTTCGCCTGACGTTCCCGGAACAGCCGGTTCGTGGCGTCGAATTCGTAGGTGACTTGTTCCGCCATGCGCCGCTGATCATCCATACCGTCAATGGCGGCCGAGGCCTGATTGATGCGATGGGTGGCGGTGACGTTATAGCAGATCATGGCCAGCACCACGCAGACCAGAGCCGCATACTGGTGCCGCATATGCACGCGGTGCCGATGGCCTTCTTTGTACCATTCTGGAAGAAAGTCGATGTCTTTCACGACCGTGCTCCTTCCATGATGGGTGCCGGCATGTCGGCCTTGGCAGCGCCGGCGCCGGACCGCTCCGAGTCCTTCAGGCTCAACCCGACCGCCAGGGCCAGGTCCGCCGCCGCGGCGTGGGACGCTTCCCCTTCCGGGATGCCGCTCAAATCGAAGCCGCGGAGCGGCTCGGCCACTTCCGTCTCGACGGAGAGCTGCCGCCGGATGACCTCCAGCAGGATCGGCTCGTAGGCGCCGCCGCCGGCGACGACCGCCCGTTCGACGCGTTTGCCGCGGAACGTAACGCTGTAGTAGCGCAGGCACAGCGCGATTTCGCCCGCCAACTGCTCGGCGGTGTCGTGCAGCGTATCGAGGACGAGGCTCTTCACGCTCGCGTCAATCGTCTGCCCGTTACGCAGCTTCAGGCGCAGGCTCTGCGCCTCCTCCTTCGACACCTCCAGTTTGGCGGCCAGATCTTCCGTGAAGCGGGCGGCGCCGAACGCCATCTGCTTGATGAGATAGATTTCCCCGGTCCGCCCGAAGACGACGGTCGTGTAGTAGTGGCCGACATCGATGAAGACCACCGTGCGCTCCCGGTCTTCCTGACGCCGCAGCATGCGCTCGACGTTCCGGAACAGGGCACACGGAGCCGCGTCGATCCCCACAGGCCTCAGACCCGCTCCCTCCAGCAACGCGATATGACGCCGGATGGCCTCGTCGGCCGCCGCCATCACGATGTATTCTTTCTTGGCTTCTTCCCCCTGCAACACATTGCCGGCCGGAAGAAACTCGATGGAATCCTTGTCGGGATCCAACCCGAAGCGCTGGGCGGCCTCTTTCCGCAGAGTGCGGTCTTCCGTCGAAGCCTCCGCGTCGGCCAGCCGCACCGAGGTGATCCACAGATGCTCGTTGGGCAGGGCGGAGACAACGTTGCGCCCCTTGAAATCCCGGCGGCCCAGCATGTCCTGAATGGCACGCACCAGATCTTCCTGCGTCGGCGCTCCCGAACCGTCGGCCGCGAGCGGCACCGGTTCCCGATCGATGGCGAGCACACGAATGCCCTCACCGGTCATGCCCAGTTGGACCATCCGCACGGTGCTGTGACCGATGTCCAGCCCGATGGGCAGTGCCTTGTTACGCATGGAGATCCAGTTCAATCGTCGCATATCGACTCACTCAATCCGAGACCGAGATGAATCCGGTGACCGGCTCGATGGTGATGGTCTTCGTGATGCCGCCCGCCTGCAATTGCACGGTGCCGCCGCTGTTCGGGCTGCCGAGATAATCGAATGTCACGGTCTCCGAGGTGAAACTGACGTTCGTGATCGCCACATTATTGAGCTGGGCGCCGGCGCCGAACTGCACCGTCGCCTTGCGGCCGGGAGGTGTCACGACGTTGCCGTCGGGATCCTCGATCTGGTAGGATTCGGCTGTCGCATCGAACACCACGGAGTACGAACGCCCCCGGCTGATGGCCATGCTCTTGGCATACTCCAGGTCGGCCGCGACGATATTGGCCGCGGACCGGATCTGGAAGCTGGCCGCCGAGGAGATCATCGGGACCGCCATGGCGGCGGCAATGCCGATAATGACGATCACGATCATCAGCTCGATCAGCGTGAAGGCCGAACTTGCCCTCTTCATCCGTGAAGCGTCGGTTGTGTACATGGTTTGACGCATAGTCACCCCCAAGTCCACCGTCTATTCGGCTGTTTGTTCCTGCGGCTTGACCTCGAATCCTACGGCCGTGGCTTCCCCCGCATCCCATAACTCATCCAGGGCCGAACCGGCCCATATCGTCCCATAATACCCCGCCGGCGAATCATCCCGCATCCGCAGCGCCGTGTCCTCGCGGGTCATAGCACCGGCCCACAGCTTGCGGTCCTTGCGTGACAGCACGGCCACGGCCCCCGGCATGGGTTGTACATGAATCCGTTTGTGTCTTGGCATAACGCTTCTCTTTTGCATATTACAAGTCCTTGCGACCGATAACTCACTTCTCGTATTCCGCGTGAACCTACTCTTCTAAACGGGTCGCCTTAGAGGCTCGCCCGGCTGACCTGCTTGAAGAAGGCCCCGCCGGCCGGACTCCAGTTCGTCCGGACCCCGCCGAGCCAGACCACGATCGCCGCCCGCACCGGGTCGGCCTCCGTCACCAGGTCCGCGCCGGCCTCGTCGAAACACCACTGACCCCAAGGCGTGGAGGACGCCGACGCTCCGGATGCGAGAGTCGCGATATCGGCGGCGCTCAGTACCACCCCATACATCTGCACGTCATCCAGAAGACCTTTGTAGATGGAGGTCGCGGCAGCGGTTCCGTTCGCCCCGAGATACACATAGCACGCGCCCACAGCTCCGCCTCCAAAAAGCGTCGTGGTGCTCTTCCACGCACCATCCAGGTAGGAATCCATTGCCCAGCCGCTGGTCACGGTGACGCACACGTGATGCCAGCCTCCGGTCACGTTGGCAAGAGTGATACCGGTGGCGGACCACATTCCGGCGGTCGCCGACATGATGAGCTGGCCGCTGGCATTGAATTGCGTCAGCAGGCGGTGCGTCGTGCCGTCATGGCGTGCCAGAATCGTGGCGGCCGAATTCTGTGTACTGTCGGCGTTGATCCAGAACGCGAGCGTGTAGCCGACGGTGAACGGCCCGATCGTGCCCACCGTCTGCACGTAGTCATCGGTGCCGTCGAACTGCAGGGCCCCGCTGCCGATCCTTCCGGTGGCGCGGGTTGGCGGACCGCGGAGGATGCCGTCGCAGCCCGTGCCCATCGCCTCCGGCGTCGTCTCCAGCAGGCTGTTCTTGACGAACAGGGCCCCGGAAGCGGTCGTGCTTGTGGCCCCGCCGCTGACATAGACGTCGCCGTCCACCACCGCCAGGCCGGTGACACTGACACCGTCGACGGCCTTGATGAACAGGTTGCCCGTCACGTAGAGGGCCGGCAGATTCTTCGTCGCCACCAGACTAACGGAATTGCTGCTCACCGTCAGGTTGCCGTCGACGAGCAACAGGCCGTTGATGGTCACGCTGCTGCTGATGGTCAGGTCCCCGCTGCGATAGAAAACACAGGGCACCCCGGCCGTGCCGAGGTTGCTGGAAAGCGTCGTCGAAGCCAGGGACTGCCAGGTGTACTGGGTCGTGAACGTGCTGATCATCTGTGCGGCCGTCTGCGTGCCGAAAGGCCACTCCACCGGCGTGGTCGTCACTAACGCACTCTTCTGCCCCACCGCCGTGGCGGTGATGGTGCCCGCGGCGAAGACGTCGCCGGATAGAGTGCCCTGGGCGGCCAGATTGGACCCGCAATAGACATCGCCCTGGATCGTCAGGGTCGAGCCGAGACACGTGTCGGTGCCGGTCCAGAGGGCCAGGGCCGGATCCAGGCGGAGCTTCCCCGTCAGGGCGCTTCGGTCCAGCTTCTCCCCGCTCTCGGTACGGTAGGCATCCGCCGTGATCGCGTACGTGCACTTGTCCGTCGAATCGGCCAGCACGGTGACATCATACGCGTTGCTGCTGCCGGACACGATTTGCACGCCGGTGGCGCCCGTCCAGAAATCCGTTTCCGCCTCCTGCGGCTGCAAGAGCAACCCCCGGGCCTGTTCCAGGCCGGATGCCGCGAGTTGATCCATTTCCACCCGCCGGGCCATATTCTGCCCGCAGCTCACTTCCGTCGTGCTGCGGGCCATGAAACCCAGGGACAGCACGGTGATGGCCATGACGATGAACAGTACGGCCAGCAACGCGATGCCCCGGCGGTGCGCGATCCTCGATATAGGATGGATGATTTCAGACATCAGAGCTCTTCGTTTCTCTAATCGTCGTCCGTGACCCAATCCGTGGCATCCGTATTGAGCAGGTTCTCCGCCGAGCCGACGAGTCCGAAGTCGACTTCATAGTGGCGCGTCGTCTGATCCTGCGACAGATCCAGTGACACCACCAGCCGCCGGGTCAGGGGCGGCGCCTGATCCCAGGAGAATTCCACATTGCCGGCCGACGGAATGAGCACGACGTTCGTCTTGCCGTAGCCGGTGGCCAGACTCGACTTCGTGCCGGCCAGACCAAGCGTATTGAAGGCGATCTCGGGATTGGCCGTATCCGAGAACTGCCCCAGCTGGAGGTAGGTGTGACTCGTTCCCCTCTCGATATACACCAGCTCGTTGAGATTGATGAGCTCGTCCTCGTTGTCGTCCGATCTCCACACCACGAGGTCGTCCCCCGGCGCAGCGCAGATCATACGGCAGTGACGAATCAGGTCCCCCACGTGCAGTGCGGCCGTGCGCATCCGGGTCTGCGCATGCGCGATGTCCTCGGAGTCACGCGTCGCCGTGCTCATGGCAAAGGCCAGCGTGGCGACGGCCGAGAGAATCACGCTGGTGACCGCCAGGGCCACCAGCAGCTCGACCAGCGTAAATCCGTGTTGGGCTCTTCTTCTTGGGTGCATTGACAACCTACTACGATCTTGTCCGCCCCACCGCCGTACAGCGGCAACGTGTGCAACGGATGGACATGCCGACAGGCCGGGAGAGTGCGGCTTTCCGTCCGCCTCTTCCGGCCCTCGGTCATCCAGGACAATGAGATTTACCTGTGTCCCAACCAAATCCCCTCTTTCACCGACTGATCAGACGCCGGACCGTGGCCATTTCCTGATCCTGGTACCAGACGGATACGGTCGCCAGGATGAAGTTCGCGGCCACCTCCTCGTTTTCCTGGGGTGACACGCGAACCTTCTGGTATGTGGTCTGACGGCTGAAGTGAGCGTACATCGAATCCGTGAACACGGTACCGCTTGCGTCCTTCACCTGCCCCTCCGCTTCGGTGTATGGGCCGGCGTCACAATTCGCCAGCAAATCCGCGAAGGGCGAAGAGACGATCCGCTCGATCTGGTCGTGGGCCAGCAGGGCCGCGACCGTGCGGTGCGAGCCGTCCGCCTGTGCGGACGCCCCACCGGCAAATGGCAGCAGCACCCCGGCCGCCGCCACCCCGAGCAGAACCATGGCCAGCGTGGCTTCGATGAGCGTGAAGCCGTGCCGGCCCGTCCTGTCTCTATGACTCTCAATAATCATAGTAAGTTTTGCCAAACAGATCGCTCCCCGTGTTGTCCGGCCGAATCTCCCCGGATTGAGCCTGGTAGATCCATCCATGGCTGCTGTCGGCGGTGGCGGGGAAAGCCTCGCCCGCGCCGAGCATCTCTACCGTATCCAGCCCGTTGAATGGGTTGGCAGGCATTTTGGACAAATACGGTCCCCATGTGTAACCGGAGGTGCCGCGGGCGGCCGTTTGTCCCTGAGCATTGCTCGAGAGCAACGCATGGTTACGAAACACCGGATCCGTGG
>CAYQXM010000122.1:0-14328 GCA_964421295.1 uncultured Pirellulales bacterium | reverse complement strand
TGGAATCGATCGCCATAAGGTGGTGGTCACGTGCCGTTCTGACCCTGCACCTCGCGAGATTGATCTGGGAGTGGTTGGCGTTGAGTATCAGGCCATTCACCATCTTCCGGACACGTTTGGCATGAAGCCGGAAGAATTGGCCGATCTCCTGAATCAGGCAAGAAGTCAAAACACCGGAAATGTTCCAATGGGTAGTGACAGCAAGCGCAAGTCTTAGGGAACATTTGTGAATCGGCGTGAGTTTTCGAAACGGGTGTTGGCGCTGGGGGCGGGAATCGGTGCGAGTTCGGCCCGGGGAGCTTCGGCGGCAGCGAATACGGGCGGGGAATTCTACGAGGAACCGATCAAGAAGCTGCCGGTGCGGAAGTTCGATGTTCTGGTGGCGGGCGGCGGCACGGCAGGGGGCGAAGACGGCGCTGGTCGAAGCCAGTGGAGGCCGGCGTCCAGGTCTTCGTCAACACGTTACTGGCCGGCGCAATCGTGGATGGGCAGCGGCTGCGCGGGGCGCTCGTCGAGAGTCGCTCGGGCCGCGAGGCTTTCTACGCGAAGTGTTTCGTGGATTGCACGGCTTACGGCGACCTCGCCGCCTGTGCGGGGGCCAAGTATACCGAGACCAACGACTATGATGTGGCCAACAGTGTGGGTATCGGCAACGTATCCATCGACAAGTACTACGAGTTCATCCAGACCCACAAGGCCGCGGGCCATCTCGCGCGCAGGCGGCGCAGCGGCAAGGAGGACCAGATCGTCCGCGCGGGGGCCGAGTCGGTCCGCGTGCCGGGCATGGCGGAGGCGGCACGAGCCCTCGGCATGGGCATGATCACCACCACCGTGCACGACAACTATCTCATGTTCATCAAGTGCAATCTCAGAATGCCGGTCAGCCCGACGAATCGTGACGAGACGGTGAAGGCCGAGCTGGAGCTGCGCCGTCGGCTCGCCCAGGCGGTGGACTTGTTCCGCAAATTTGTCCCCGGCTGCGAGAATGCTTTCATGGCGCGCACGAGCCCCTGCCTGTGCATCCGCCGCGGACGCGTGATCGCGTGCGATTGCGACATCAAACTGTCGGATGTGCTGGAAGCGAAGCACTTCGACGATGACGTCATGGTCTACGGGTTCCATGATTCGGCGCCCCGCCTGCAGATCCGGAACGGCGGCACCTATGGCCTTCCTTATCGGGCGCTGCGGGTAACGGGGCTGGAGAATCTGCTGGTCGCCGGGATGATGATTACCTCCGAGCGCGATGCCCATATGTCCACACGGAATACCGTTTGTTGCATGGGACAAGGTCAGGCGGCCGGCACGGCCGCGGCGCTCTGCGCGGCTCGAAGCTCGGGCACGCGTGACCTTTCATATGGAAATCTGCGCGACGCCTTGGTGCGTGCCGGCGTGTATCTGGAGGCCTAAACGGACGCGGGCCAGTGACGCGCGGCGACTTTTTGCTTGATCACCGCGGGCCGACGCATTACGATACGACGGTTGAGGCTGTGTCACGATGGTCAATGGCAGGCAGAACCAAGTAACAGTTGCGGAGTATTCGCTGGTGAAATAGAGGCGAACCGCAAGGGCGGAGAGAAAATGGGGAGCAAGAAGAAGGACGAGCGGAAGCTCGATCGGAAGGCGGTCTCGTTGCGGCGGCGCGTTGCCGGGCTGGAAGGCGAGATCCGATCGGTGGAGCAGGAGGAAGGAAACGCGGGGGAACCCGGACGGTCCGGTCCGGGCCGGGCCGAGCACACGATGCTCGCGCCGTGTGCCCGGAGTACTTTGCACGCCGAGGCCTTGCTGGATGCCATCGCGGAATCGGTATCTGTGTACGACATGCAGGGGCGGCTCCTGATGGCCAACCGGGTCTTCCTCGCACGCTATGGTCTCGAGGCGGAGCAGATCGTGGGGAAGGACTTGAGCGAGCTGGGGGTCATGGATCCGCAGCAACTCCGGTGGATTCTGGAGGACCTGGTGCCCCAGGTCCAACGCGATGGCCTGATCCGTGACATCGAAATGGTTGGCACTCGCCGGGATGGATCCAACGTGGCGGTCTCGGTCAACCTCTCTCTCTTGAAGGATGCCGCGGGGGAGCCGGTGGGCGTCGTCGTTTCCGCCAAGGACATCGGCCCGCAGAAGAACGCGGAACGGGAGCTGAAAGCGAGCGAAGAACGCTATCGAACGTTGGTCGAGAGCGCCGGCGAGGCGATCTCCTCGGTTACCGAGGCGGGCGTGTTCACGTTCATGAATGCCACCGCCGCACGCCGGTTGGGCCTGGCCGCGCAGGAGGCCGCCGGCAGGACCATGTGGGACTGCTTTCCGGCCGACATTGCCGACCGTCACATGGGGGCGATCCGCGACGTCATTCACACCGGCAAGGGAAGAAATCTCACGACCGTCACGCGGGTGCACGGACAGAACCGGTGGTACAACACGACGATCGAGCCGCTGCGCGACGGGCGGGGGAATGTCACGGCGGCGCTGGTAATCGCCCGCGATATCCACGAGTACAAGGAGGCTCAGGAGCGGTTGGAGGAATACAGCCAGAAGATGATGCGCGCCGAGCAACTCGCGTGTCTGGGGGTCCTGAGCGCCACGCTGGCCCACGAAATGACGCAGCCTCTGACCGTCGTGCGCCTGGCGGTTCAGAACGCCATCCACGACCTCAAGAAGTCCGGAGAGTCGTCAGCCGCCCTGAGTGAATTGCAGGAAGCCCTGCTCGAAACAGATTCGTTGGTGACGACGATTGACCGCTTTCGCACCTTCGCCCGGCGGGGATCGGACCGCGTCGTGAAGAAGATCGCTCTGGTCGACATCGCGGACAAGATTTTCCGGCTGCTCCAGGAAGGCGCCCGGCAGGCAAAGGTGTCGCTCCAAGCACGTGAGCTGAAGTCCCTGCCGATGGTCGCCGGTTATGAGAAAGACCTTGAGCAACTGTTCTTTGCGCTGACGCAGAATGCGATCCAGGCGGCCGGGGCACGAAAAGATCGTCACTTCTGCATCAGCGGCCAGATGGCAGGGGACTACGTCGAGTTGCGTTTCGAGGATGACTGTGGCGGTATCGGCGGCAAAAATCTGCGTCATATCTTCGAACCCTTCTTCACGACGAAAAACGCTACGCAGGGGACGGGTCTTGGTCTGTGCATCGTGCAACGCGTGGTCAACGACGCCCGGGGAGAGATTCAAGTTCAGAGCCGCCGGGGCGTCGGGACGACATTCTTTGTCACGTTGCCAATTCATAGGGAATAGGCTGCCGGGAGATAGCCTCCAATGGAACGTGAAACGTTGGGCACTGTTTTCTTCGTCGATGACGAGATTCGCATCTGTCGGATCGTGGCCCGGACTCTGGAGCGCGAGGGCATCGTGGTGAAGAGTTTCTGCCGGGCGCACGAGTGTCTCATGGATCTGGGCACGTCGCCATGTGACCTCCTGATCACAGATCTGAGGATGCCCGGGATGGACGGCATCGAGTTGCTGATCGAGGCGCACCACAAGGTCCCCCAGCTTCCCGTGCTCGTCCTGACGGCATACGGCGACGTGCCGACGGCCGTCAGGGCCCTCAAGGAGGGGGCGGTTGACTTCATTGAGAAGCCGTTTGACCGGGCCACCTTCCTCGACACCATACAAACGATGCTGGCCCAGATTCGCCGGCAGAACTCGCAGCTCAGCGAGTCGCTCACGAAGACGGAGCAGGTCGTCCTGCGGCTGCTGACCGAGGGCAAGAAGAACCGGGAAATCGCCGCGGTCCTCCATCGTTCCGCCCGTACCGTGGAAGTGCATAGAAGCCATCTGATGCGTAAGATGGGTGCCTGCAACGTAGCGGAGTTGCTGCGACGAGCTTCGGAACTGGGTTTGGTTACCAAGGATCCTCCTGCCTCATCCATTGCCCCGTAACCTCGCGGCCGATGTCTGGCAGGAGTGATCTGTCATTTGTTGGATAATAAACATACTGCAACCTATCCGCCGGAATGAACGTGCCGTCGCGTAACCTGCCGCGGCTGGGAGGCGTTTTTCTGCGCTCACTAAGAAATAGGCACGGCTCGATGTAACCCTTTGTCCTGTAGGCTCACTTACCAAGTGAAAGAATTCCATGGTATCCAGGAGACAAGTGATCATGGCAAAGTGGTGAGTGCCTTTTGAAGAGAGGACGAGATGTACAGCAGGAGTCAGATCGGCGGCAGAACCGGTCGCCCGCGGCGTTCTACCGGGGCGGACGTGGGGGCGGGGAAACCCGCAGAATTGGCTTGCCGAAAGACTCTGGCTCTGCTAATTGTCTCCAGTTATGGTTCACGTGAGTTGTCCAACTGCCGATCCGACAACGCGCTGGGGGGCGTGGAAGCGAAGTCATCTCACATTTCTGGGTGGGGTTTTCGCAGATGCTGTGCTTGGATTGGCCGCGCGGACCTCACCGGACTCCCAATCCGCCGCGGGACAGAATGGCGACAGTTCCGATGCGGCGGCACGCGATGTCGACGATATTCGTCAGGCCAGACAAGGCGATTCGGAAGCGTATCGCAGGCTGATCGAGCGTCACCAGAAGCACGTGGCCAAAATCCTGTGGCGCTTCAGTCGCGACCGGCTCGTGCACGAGGAACTGGTGCAGGATGTCTTTGTCGAGGCGTACATGAGCCTCAATGGCTATCGTGGCAAAGCACCCTTCGGGCATTGGCTGGCACGTATTTCCACGCGGGTCGGTTATCGGTACTGGAAGGAGAAAGCCCGGCAAAAAGCGACGGAACCGTTCAGTATCGAGGAATGGGATGGGGTGGCCGATGACGATGAAAATATTCAGACCGTCGATCCGGAGCAAGCGGCCGGCATTCTGCACCAGGTGCTGGGGCAATTGCCGCCCCGTGATCGATTGGTTTTGGTTCTGCGCTATCTCGAAGGGTGCGACGTGGCCGAGACGGCTCGTCGAACCGGGTGGACCAAGGCGATGGTTAAAGTTCAGGCGCTGCGTGCTCGAGGCAAGCTGAAACGGCTGCTGGAGCAAAGTGGAACGGAGCTAATGGAATGAATTGGGAACAGAGATTTGAGATCTTGGCTGCCCGTGCCAGAGCCGAGGAGACGCCGCACGTGGACGTCGCGTCCAATGTGATGCGGATCCTCATGACGGACGAGGTTGAGCCGTACACTCTGGCCGAGAGGTTGTGGATGTGGCTGGCGGCCGGAGCCGCGGCGGTTGCCGTGCCCGCCGGTGTGATCGCCGTGATGGCCTACAACACGGCCACCAAGGCAGGGCCACTCCGCGAGATCGTCAACAGTATTGCTTGGGCAATGTGATGGGACCGATGGCACCGGCAAACAACCCGATCGTATCTCTGCGTCGCCAGCATCGCTGGCGCATGGCCTTGTCCGGCTTCGTCATCCTGGCGGCGGGAATTGGCTTGGGTGTGGCCGGCACGCTGATGTTTGCGCCGCCGGTGCGACCCATAGAGCCGTCGCCCAATGTCGACATGGCCGTGGCAGGGATGGTGAGGTGGGTCCGAGAGGAGCTGGGCCTTTCGGAGGAACAGGTCGGCAAGATTGAAAAAACGTTCCGCCAGTGCCTGAAGAAACTGGAGGAACTTCGCCAGGAGGCGCGTCCGAAGATTGAGGAGCAAATCCAGGCGATGAAGCAGGATATCGACAAGGTATTGACGGAGGAACAGCGCCAGGGTTGGCAGAGGATAGCCGAACACTTCGACAGAGATTTGCAGCGAGGATTCCGCGACCGTGGTCCGGGACGCGGCGGCATGCGCGGCGGTCGGGGCGACTGGCCGGGGGGACCCGGACCGGAGGGTGACCGGGGCCGGCGGGGGGGAATGGGGCCGGGCGATCCCAACGGACCTCCTCCGTGGGGCGGCATGGGGCCTGGCGATCCGAATGGGTCGCGGGGCGATCGTCCTCCCTGGTTTGATCGACCGCGCGGACCTAACGACCCTGGACGATCCCAGTGGAGAGATCGACGCGATCCGAACGACTTCCGGCCGCCGGATCGCCTGCCGCGAAATCGGGATCCGAACGTCGGGTGACGACGGCGATCGGTGCAGAAATTCAAAGGGCCTCAGTCATGGAGATCATGACCGAGGCCCTTTTCCTTTTGACTACGTTCACCACTGTGGGCATTGGCTATGGCACGCTCACACGGTGAATCTGGCGGGCTGTCCCTCAGTTCGTCTTGGGAGCCGCCGCCGCGATGGCTTCGGCTTTCTTGCCCGTGATTTCGTTCGTGCCCTGCGGCGTGGTCATCGTGCCCTTCAGGGTCTTGCCTTCCAGCTTGCCTTTGAAATCCAGGGGCGTGACCTGGTCGCCGAACGGCATCTCGGCCGAGAACGTGACCTGATCGCCCTCGAGCTTGAGACTCTTCAGAGGAATCTCGCTGAACATCTCATAGCTGCCGCCCAAGTTCGGATCGACGATCAGAGCGCTGGTGTTGAACGGGCCTTCGGCGTTGCTGGTCAGAATCCAGGTTCCGATCAGGGCCGCACCGAACCGCTTGCCGGCGACGGGAACGGCGCCGCTCGGCCCCTTCAGGGTGCCGGTCAGCTCATCGCCCTTGACCGTACCTTCGAACGTCGACTCGGTGTCGGCTTTGCGGGTGAACGTCAGCTTATCGCCTTCGCTCTTGACATTGGAAACGGTGACCTGGCCGGGTTCTTTCGTCCACTGCCCCGTGAGGGTGCCGTCGGCCTTCTGACCGATGATCACGCGGGCCGTGGCCTCCTGGCTGCCGGCCTTGTAGGTGATGTCCCACTGTCCCACGGCGGGAGCAAGGGCCTTCTTGCGCACCGCGGTGACGGGCATCTGGAAGTTTTCATCGCCCATCGTGCCGGTAATCTTGCCGTCCTTCACGGTCCCGGTGAAGTTGTGCGTCATGGTCTGGTCGCCGAACTGGATGGTACGGCTGAAGGTGAGCTTGTCGCCTTCGAACTTCACGCTCTTCAACTCGCTCATGGCGCCCCACCGGCCCGTCAGACTGCCGTCCGCCTTCTTGGCGATCGTCAACGTCTCGGCCATCTGGCTGCCGTTGAAGTCCATCGTGGCCTGCCAGGCCCCGGCGATGTCCTCGGCGGCCGTGGCCGTCGATACGCCCAGCACCAGCGCGATGAGCGACCCCAGAAACACACATCCTGCCAACTTTGTCATAACGTGTCCTCCCACAAAAAAACCGCGGTGTAGATTACCTCCAACCGAAAGACTATCTCGTAACGCACGAGACATCCGGACCTTTCGTCCGCTTCGCGTTCCTTTTACCCCCGGGTGGTGGCGGGGTCAAGGGCCAGCAGGTGAATAATCTTCCGGTTGGCGGCGGGGAATGCATACCGGTTCAGGGAGCGGGGATAGACCCATTTGACGTCCGTGCACGTCCGGCAGCGGGGTGTCCCGCTGACGTAAGTACATGTAAAGGCATGGAGTTGCACGCGGAAGTGCGAGTAGGCGTGGTCGACCGTCGCGAGGCGTTCGTTCACCTGGATCTCAATTCCCAGTTCCTCGCGGACTTCACGGAACAGGGCTTGTTCAAGAGTCTCTCGCGGTTCCTTTTTGCCTCCCGGGAACTCCCAGAATCCGCCGAGCAGTCCCTCCGGCTTGCGTTTATCGATCAGGATGCGGCCCTTTCTGAAGACCACGCCGACGGCGACGAGGTAGCTCGGGATCTTCTTGCGGCGGGCACGGACAGGGACCTGATCCTGCAGGTCATGGATGCGGGCCCGGCAGACGCGCCGCACGGGACAGACGTCACAGCGGGGGCCGCGGGGCACGCACACCTGCGAGCCCAACTCCATCAAGGCCTGGTTGAAGTGTCCCACGTGGGACGTCGGCAGCAGACTGCGGGCGATCTGCCAGAGCTTCTTCTGCACGGCCGGTTGTCTGGGGTTCCGGCGGATGAGGAACAGACGGCAGAGGACGCGTGTCACGTTGCCGTCGACGAGCGGTTCTCGTTGGTCGAACGCGATGCTGGCGATCGCTCCGGCCGTATAGGGACCGATGCCCGGCAGCGTGAGCAGGGCCTCGCGGGTTTCGGGAAGGTGTCCGCCGAACTCGCGGACGACCTGCCCGGCGGCGCGGTGGAGGCTCCGGGCCCGCGAATAGTACCCCAAACCCTCCCACAACTTGAGGATAGTGTCGATGTCTGCCGAGGCCAGGGATTCCACCGTGGGGAAACGCAGCAAGAAGCGCTCGTAGTACGGCGTGACGGTTTCCACCTGCGTCTGCTGGAGCATGATCTCCGAAACCCAGATGGCGTACGGGTCCTTCGTCCGGCGCCAGGGCAGGTCACGTGCGGTCCGGCGGAACCATCGCAGCAGCGGCCCGGCCACGGCGGCCCTCGAAGGTTCGTCGGCTCGGGATGGGTGCCGCGCTGTCATGGCCGCGTCTCAACCGCCAATCGACTGCTGCTTGCGGTAGACCATGCCCTGGAAGCTGGCGATCAGTTCGCCGGTCTGGTCGGTCACTTCGATCGTGTAGGTGGCCAGCTTGGGATTCATCGAGACTTCCCGTGCCTCGGCGAACAGGGTCCCCTCCATCGCGGCTTTTACATACCAGATGCTGGCGTTGATCGCCACCGCGACGGTTCCATGCGAATTCGAAGCGGCGGCAAAGGCCAGGTCCGCCAGCGTGAAGATGGCGCCGCCATGCACGATGTTCACACCATTGAGGTGGTTTTCCGTGATTTCCATCTTAACGCGAGCACGGCCCGCGGAGACTTCCATGAGTTCGATGCCGTTCGCAGCGGCAAAACGATCGTTCTTGAAGAACTCTTTGAGCGTCTGCATGACAAACCTCCAAAGGACCGTTTGCTTTATAATGGATGGGAGCTAAAATCGAAAAGCAAAAATCGACAATCCGGAATCCTATGACAGACAGAATCATTGATTTTCACACGCATGCTTTCCCCGATGCCTTGGCCCGCCGTGCCATCAAAGCCCTGATAGACGAAGCCCCCGGCGTCAAAGCCTATCTGGATGGAACAGTCAACGCCCTGCGGCGCTCGATGGATGAGGCGGGCATCGACACGAGCGTGGTCTGCTGCATTGCCACCAAACCCGCGCAATACGAGCCCATCCTGCGCTGGTGCGATGGACTCCGCTCGCACCGGTTGATTCCGTTTCCCTCCGTGCACCCGGCGGATCCCGACATGGTGGCGCACGTCCGGCGCATCGGAATGGAAGGGTTCCTGGGGGTGAAGCTGCACCCGTTCTACCAGGACTTCTTCGCCACCGAGGATCGGATGCGGCCGTTCTACGAGGAGGTCTGCCGGCAGAACCTGCTCCTGGTCATGCACACGGGGTTCGACATCGCCTTCCCGCGGATGCGGCGGGCTGATCCCGCGACCCTCGTGAAGTTGCACGAGATGTTTCCAAGCCTCAAGCTGGTTGTGACACATCTCGGCGCCTGGGAGCAGTGGGACGAAGTGCCGGCGCACCTGTTGGGCCGGCCCATTCTGATGGAGCTATCCCTGGCCCCGGACGAACTATCGCAGGAGCGATTGCGCGAGCTCCTGATGGGCCACGGCCGCGATTTTCTCCTCTTCGGGACGGATTCTCCCTGGTCGGATCAGAAAGTCACGGTAGCGCGGATCCGAAATCTGGGCTTGCCCCCGGAGCGGCTCACTAGCCTGCTTTACGCCAACGCGGCGCGGCTGCTGGGACTCGACGGCGATGGATGCCGTTGTTAAACGGCTTTGACAAAGAGAGTTGTGACGAGAGAGTCCGCTGGAAGCGGCGCGACGCGTGAATATCCGCGGGACAGGGATATATTAGAGGACCTTGGGCTCTGTCAGTCCGATTTTATATCCTGTCCGGAAAAATCTCGCATTTTTGTACTGTTCAAGCATACAATCGCCCGGTTAAATACGTGACTTGCAGGTGGTTTGTTCTCGGCCCGGAGGAAGGCCTGGAAGCCGTCCTGGCCGGGAGTGGTTTGTTGTGGGAGTGACAGAGAAGAGCAGCAACAGAAACACTTTAGGTAAGGGGAGATACAGATGAACCACATGAGATGTGCCACGATGCTGGCCGCCGCCCTGGTGATCGCCGCATCGGGCGGAGTGTCCCTTGGTGCCCCGGACGCCAACGCCCCGAAATCGGAATGGGATAAGATGTGGGACTCGTTCCACAACCCGGCCCCCTGGCTCCAGATGGGCGCCGATTTCCGCTTCCGGACGGAGTACGGCGAGAACTGGGAGAGTCTGAACGACTCCGGTGATCCGGCGAACCGTGACGTCAACCACGAATTCGAGTATCAGCGGTATCGCCAGCGGTGGTGGACGAAGTCCAAGCTGAGCGACGACGTCGCGATCAACACCCGCCTGACCTGGGAATTCCGCACGTGGGACGAGCCTCCGAAGAAGCCGCGGGCCTTCTCCGGTGATACGCAGACGACGGATTTCGATGAAGCTCTGTTCGATACGATGAACGTGAGCGTGAAGAATGTAGGCGGCATGCCTCTGACGGCGACCGTCGGCCGCCAGGACCTGCTTGGGTTTGGCGTCGGCTGGCTGATCCTCGACGGCACGCCGCTGGATGGGTCGAGAACGGTTTACTTCGATGCGGCGAGGTTCAGCTATGACCTCGCGGATGCGAAAACGAAGATCGACTTGATCTATGTCGATCAGTCGGCAGAGTCGGACCGCTGGCTGGAGCCCATCGACGACGAGAACCGCGGCGTCACCGAGCAGGATGAACACGGCGCGATCGTCTACGTCACCAACAACTCCATCGAGAAGACACAACTCGAAGGTTTCTTCATCTACCGCAATGACAATCCGGTCGATCATTCGCTGGAAAACCCACTGCCCGCCGCGTGGACGCGTAAGGCGGAGATCTTCACGTTGGGCGGAGGCCTGTCGGGGACGCCGGAAGAACACTGGAAGTATCGCGCCGAGGCCGCGTATCAGTTCGGCACGAAGCATGACTCGACGTCCGACCGGAGCATCGGCGAAGAGCGCGATCTGAAAGCCTTCGGTGCCCTGGCCAACCTGGAGTATCTGTTCAAGGATGCGATGGAAAACAGCATCCACGTCGGCTACGAATATGCCTCCGGCGACAAGTCCGGTACGGAAGACAACGAACAGTTCGATCTGCTCTGGGGCGAGTGGCCCAGGTGGAGCGAATTGTTGATCTACACGGCGGCCAATGAAACATCCGTTGCGGAGTTGAGCAACCTGCACCGGGTCAATATCGGCCACAAGTTCAACCTGAACAAGCAGTGGACGATCAGCACCGATTACCATCTTCTCTGGGCCGACCAGAATGGTGCCAGCCAGGCGTGGAACGATTGGACCAGTAACCCCTCCAATGGTGGGCTCGACATCTCGAATGACGACTACTTCCGTGGCCAGCTGCTGACGTTGTGGGCCAGATACAAATTCACCAGCCAGTTGGCAGGCCATCTGCTGGGCGAATACTTCATGCCGGGCGACTATTTCAAGAGCCCCACTGACGACAGTGCGTTCTTCCTCCGCTTCAACTTGGAGTACACTTTCTGAGAGCGCAAGACGTGCGTGTTACGGTATGAAGCTTTGAGTTGAACAGCAAGGGCCTGATTTGGTATAATCAGGCCCTTATGGCTAAGAGCACGATGGTCCAGAACAAGGCACTGCTTTCAGGTAACGAAGCACTGGCGTATGGGGCTTATGAAGCAGGCTTGGGCGTAGCCTGTGCCTATCCCGGCACCCCTTCAACTGAAATCCTGGAAACCCTGGCGCAATTCCCCGAAGTCGACGCGCAGTGGTCGGTCAACGAGAAGGTCGCGTTCGAGGTGGCCCTCGGTGCGGCGGTCGCCGGCACGCGGAGCCTGTTTGCGTGCAAGCACGTCGGGCTGAACGTCGCGATGGACCCTCTCATGACGGCTTCCTACACCGGCGTCCTGGCCGGGTTCGTCGTGGTCGTCGCCGACGATCCGGGGATGCACTCCTCCCAGAACGAGCAGGACACCCGCTGGGTCGCCCTGTATTCCAAGCTGCCGATGCTGGAGCCTTCCTCTCCGGCCGAAGCCCGGGAATACGTCAAAGAGGCGTTCGCCATCAGCGAGAAGTTCGACACGCCCGTACTGCTGCGCATGACCACCCGCGTCTCGCACACGAAGGAAGACGTGGCGGTCGGCGCGCGGACGGTCCCGCCGCGGCCTGTCTTCGAGCGCAACGCCGCGAAGTACGTGATGGTGCCGGGGCATGCCCGCCAGCGTCACGCCTTCGTCGAGAAGCGTCTGACGAAGCTGGCGGCGGTGTCCGAGCGAAGTCGGTTTAACCGCATCGAGAAGGGTAGCTCCAAGATCGGTTTCATCACGTCAGGCATCAGCTATCTCTATCTCAAGGACAACTACCCCGATGCTTCCTATCTGAAGCTGGGGATGAGCTATCCGTTCTGCGACAAGAAGATCGCCGCCTTCACCAAGACGGTGAAGCAGTTGTTCGTCATCGAGGAACTGGACCCCTTCATTGAGGACCACGTCCGGGCCCTCGGCATCAAGTTCAAGGCGAAGCACCCCTCGTTTCGCCTGGGGGAATTGGGTCCCGAGATCATCCCCGCGGTTCTGGCGGGGAAAGCCAAGCGGGAAAAGAAAGTTGCCACGCGCAAGCCGCGGCTGTGCCCGGGGTGTCCGCACTGGGCGTCTTTTGCCGCCCTCAAGAAGATCGATGCCTTCGTTGCCGGTGATATCGGTTGCTACACGCTGGCCTGTCTGCCGCCGACTCAGGCGCTGCACTCCTGTCTGTGCATGGGGGCCGGCGTGACCTGGCACGAGGGATGGCGTAAGGGCGCTCCGGACAATAAGAAGATCGTCGGCGTGATCGGCGATTCCACGTTCGTGCACTCCGGCATCACGGGCCTGATCAACGCGGCGTACAACAAGACCAAAGGCCTGATCATCATCCTGGATAACTCCACAACCGCCATGACCGGCGGCCAGCAGCATCCGGCCACCGGCCTGACCATTCGCAATGAGCCGACCAGGAAGCTCATTCTGGAGGACCTCTGCCGGGCCTGCGGTGTCGATAACGTCGACGTCATAGACCCTATGCAGGTGAAGGAATTCGAAGCGTTGGTGGAAAAACGCATAAATGAGGATGCCTTGTCCGTCATCATCTCGCGGCATCCGTGCAGGTTGATCAAGAGGCAGTAGGACTGGAAGGAAATCCGAATGTCGAAATTCGAAACAAATTCGACTAACCAAAAGTCAAAGCGGCAACGCCGCGTGGCGACAAAGTCTCGGTCATTTGGATTTTGAGTTTCCTGCTTGTTTCGGATTTCGAATTTCGATATTCGAGTTTCCTTAGTGAAGAGTCATCCATGAACGACAAAGTGTACAGCGTGACTTTCGGGGGAGTGGGTGGACAGGGCATTCTGAAGGCGTCCGAAATCGCCGGCTGGGCGGCCTTGTTCGACGGCTACCACGTCAAGAAGTCGGAAGTCCACGGCATGGCGCAGCGGGGGGGCTCGGTCGAGTCCCACCTGCGGTTCGGCAAGCAGGTCTGGTCCTCCCTGATCCCGCCGGGCGGGGCGGATGTCCTGGTGTGCTTCCATCAGGAAGAGCACGAGCGGCTTAAGAGCTTTCTGAAGAAGACGGGCGTCGACTTGATGCCGTTTCTCGATAAAGCCAACGGGATGATCGAGAACGAGCGGTACCTCAACACGTTCCTCGTCGGTGTGCTGTCCGCGAAACTACCCATTCAGGAGAGTGCCTGGATGCAGGCGATAGAGAAGGTCTTCAGGCCGGACCTCGTGCCGGAGAACAAAAAGGTGTTCCTCGCTGGGAGAAAGATGGGTCAATCATGATCTGGAGAAAAGATGTCGAGTGTCTGGAGCCGAAGGAACTGAAGACGCTGCAGTCGGAACGTCTCAAGCAGCTCATCCCGTTCATCTACAACAACTGTCCGGTCTACCGGCAAAGGCTCGACAAGGCCGGGGTCAAGCCCGACAGCATCAAGTCCATCGACGATATCAAGAAGCTGCCGTTCACGACCAAGGAGGACATGCGCGATTACTATCCCTACGGCCTGTTCTCCACGCCGCAGGATCAGATCAAGGAGGTTCACATCTCCAGCGGTACGACCGGCAACCCCACGCTCGTCGGCTACACCAGGGACGACCTGAAGCTCTGGGGCGACGTCATGGCCCGCGTCCTCGGCTGCGCCGGTGCGGAGCCCTCGGACACCGTCCAGATCGCCTATGGCTACGGCCTGTTCACCGGCGGCCTCGGCTTCCACTACGGGGCACTCGAAATGGGGTGCCGGATTCTGCCGATGTCCTCCGGCCAGACGGCCCGCCAGCTCAAGATCATGCAGGACTTCAAACCCCGCATCCTGGCCTGTACGCCGAGCTACGCTCTCTACATGGCGGAAGAGGCCAAAGAGTTGGGCGTCGATCC
>CAYQXM010000121.1:0-14570 GCA_964421295.1 uncultured Pirellulales bacterium | reverse complement strand
TTCTCCGGCGAGACATCCACGCCCAGGTCGATGACTTCGAACCCGGCCCCTTTGAGCATCATGGCCACCAGGTTCTTGCCGATGTCGTGGAGGTCGCCCTGGATCGTGCCGATCACGAGCTTGCCGATCGGCTTGACACCCGCCTTGACCAGCTCAGGTTCCAGCACCTGCATGGCCATCTTCATCGCCCGGGCGGCGATCAGCACCTCAGGGATGTACATCTCGTTCTTTTTGAACTTCTGGCCCACCGTGTCCATCCCGGCGATCAACCCGTCGGTGAGGATCGCCTTGGGGGCCATCTTCTCGCTCAGGGCCGTCTTGGTGACGTTCACGGCCGTCGCCTGGTCGCCCTTGATGACCGCGTCGGCCAACGTCTTCAGATCTGCCATCTACCAATACCTCCAATGTCGTTGACAATTGACTAACGATGATTGACTATTGAACCCGCTGCGCGAGAAATAATCAACCCTCAATAGCCCCCAATCGGTTCACCAGCGCCGCTTCCACCAGAGCAGCCCGATCGCCAGGGACGAGCCAGCGGCCAGGAAGGCGATGATCCAGAAGGCGTGGCTGTACTTGGCCAGCGGGATCGTGACGTTCATCGAAAACAGGCTGACCACCAGCGTCGGCAGCATAATCGCGATCGTGATCAACGTCAGCGCCTTGATGCGGATGTTCAGGTTGTTGCTGATGATCGAGGCCCGGGCGTCCATCAGGCCGGCGAGCACCTGCGAGTAAATCTCGATCTGGCCGTGGCACTGGTTATTTTCGATCAGCACGTCATCCAGGAACTCGATATTCTCCGGGCCGAACCCGATCTTGGCGGCGTTGTTCCGCAGTTTCTCGATCAGGCTCCCGTTGGAGTTGACGGCGTTGAGATAGTAGACCAGGCTGTTCTCCAGCGACACCATGTGCAACAGATGCTTGTTCTCCATCGAGGTGTTGATCTGCTGCTCCAATTCAGTACTTATCATGTTAATCCCGCGAACGTGCTCGACGAAGTGCAGGATGGCCCGGTAGATCAGCTTGAGGCAGACGTCTTGGGCGGACTGCATCCTGATGAACGGGCGACCCTCGAACAGCGGGGCGTCGTCGGCCAGCACGACGACGAGCTTATCCTTGAATAGAAACAGGCCCGTCGAAACCACCGTGAAGACGAGCCGCTCCTCGGGGTTGTAACGCTTGGGCCTCTTGAAGATCATCGCCACATGCTCGGGCTCGAACTCCAGACGGCTCAACTCATCGGGGTCCAGCGAGGAGCTTAAGGTGTGTTCGTCGATCTTGAGCTGGTCGACAAGATACTTGCGCTCGGTTTCATCGGGTGCGCGGTAGACGTACACGATAGGCTTCTGCGCCCCCGTCGGCTCGCATTCCACCAACTTGCCTTCACTGATGCACAATGTCCTGAGCATAGGCCGATCCAGTCTGAAGTCCACAGTATATATCGGACTAAGCTCGAGCGTTCGTTTAGTCCATTTCACGGTGGTCTGCGGATGATCCCGGCCATTAGATCGTCGCCGAGGCAGGCGAACAAGGGGAAAATCGACCGGCGCTGAAAAAACGGGTGCCTGGGACAGACTTCAGACGCTGACGCGCTGTTCCTTCCATCATGCATCGGCGCTCTGGCGGGCCCCCTGGAGCGTGGCGATCTCGTCGATGGCATGATAGGCAATTTCCCGGCCGATCACTCTGGTGATCTTCTGGGCGACCAGGGCGTGGTCCAATGCCTGGGGGCCTGTAAGATCGAACTCCTCGCCGAACAGCTCCTTCACGAATACGGCCACCGCCACATGGGTTCTGAGATTCCTCTCGGGGCGGGTTGACAGGTCGGCGCTGAACCTTTAGCATACGGCCTTACTCTTGTAGCACGGGTACTTTTCGGCTGCCCAGGACCGGCCTTGCCCGTGGTTAAGGATTTCATGGACGTGCTGCGCCGCGGCTACTTGAGGCACATGGTTTATGAGTGACTACATCGTCTTGGTGAAACAGGTTCCGGACGTTTCACAGATCACCGACAACGCTTTCGATCCTGAAACCGGAACGCTGGTCCGCTCCCGCCTGGCCAGCGTCATCAACGAGTTGGACGCCCAGGCACTGGCGTTCGCCGCTCACATGAAGGCCATCAGTGGCGACCACGCCGGACGCATCGTCGCGGTTACGATGGGGCCGCCCATGGCCGACGAGGTGCTGCGTTACAGCCTGGCCCGCGTGGCCGATCAGGTCGTGCTGCTCACCGACCGGGCGCTCGGCGGCGCCGACACCGTGGCGACCGCCAATCCCCTGGCTTTTGCCATTCGCAAAGTCGTCCGGGAAGTCCTGCAATGCGGCGCGGATTACTTTGTCGTCGCGGGCATGCAATCGGTGGACGGCGACACCGCCCAGGTGCCGGCCCAGATCGCCGAGGAGCTGGGACTGCCGTGCATCGCCTACATCACCGGCGCCGAGTTCAAGAATAAGCGATTCGAATTTACCCGAATCATCAGCGGCGGCAGCCAGGTCGTGGCGACCAAGAAACTGCCGGCCGTGCTGACTGTTGCCAAGTACGAGTATCCGCTCTTCGCCAGTTGCGCCGGCACGCGGAAGGCAAACCAGACGAAGATTACGCAGTGGGGCGCCGACGATATCCAGGCGACACTCCTCGGGGCCAAGGGCTCCAAGACAGCCGTGATTCGCGTCTTTCCGCCGGGCAAGAGCACCCGCAAATGCCGGCATGTCACCGATCCGAAGGAGCTGGCCCGGGTCATCGTGGAAAGCTTCAAGAGCGGTGACGGGAAGCCCGGCGCCGCGATGGCGGGCGAGGCGGGCCGGTACGTTCTGCCGCGCCGACGCAAGAGCCTGCTGAGCCGACCGTTCGAAGGGACGAAGAAAGAGCAGGACGACTATGATCTCCTCATGCGGATCCTCAACGAGTTGCAGATCACGAACGTTGACCAGATCGACGAGGCGGCCAAGGCGAGGATTCTGGAAAGAGCTGGTGGACAGTTCCACGACAAGGCTTTGGACGACATGATCCAGGGCTTCAAGCTCGCCGAGCCGGCGTTCCGGGGCGAGGTGTGGGTCGTCGCCGAACACAGCGGCGGGGCCCTCCATCCGGCTACCTTCGAATTGACGGGTAAGGCACGCGAGCTGGCCGAGTCGTTGGAGACCACCGTGGGCGTTTGCCTCGCGGGCGAGAAGGTTGCGCACCTGGCGGCCGATCTGATTGCCGCCGGGGCGGACAACGTCTACACCATCGAGCACAAGCTGTTGGCGCAGTTCGATCCCACGGCTCATCGCAAGGCGATCGCCGACGCCATCGACAAGTACGTGCCGCAGATCGTGCTGTACGCCGCCACCCCGCAGGGGCGAATGCTGGCGCCGATGGTTTCGTACCGCACGGGTTGCGGCCTGACCGCGGACTGCACGGGCCTCGATATCCGCGACGGTTCCCGCAAGGGGGACATCGGCTTGCTCCTGCAAACCCGTCCGGCCCTGGGCGGCAACGTCATGGCGACGATTCGCACGAAGAGCTCGAAGAGCCAGATGGCCACCGCCCGGCCCGGTGTGATGAAGCGCCTGCCCGCCGACTCGGGACGCAAGGGCGAGGTCGTGTCGCACAAGGTCGAGCTGACGGAAAGCGACGTGAGCCTCGAGATCATTCGTACCGAGCAGGCGACGGGTCAGGTGAATTTCCACGCCGAGACCATCGTCTCCGGCGGCAAGGGCATGCAGTGCCGGGACGGTTTCGATCACCTGATCGGCATGCTCTGCTCGGCCCTGCACACGAAGCTCGGCACGCATGTCGAATTCGGCGCTTCGCGCGCCGCGGTGGAGCAGGGTTTCAGCGAACGGGTGCACCAGGTGGGCCAGACCGGAACCTCCGTCGGGCCCAGGCTATATGTCGCCATCGGCATCTCCGGCGCCATTCAGCACATGATCGGCGTCGCCAACACCGAGACCATCGTGGCCATCAACAGCGATCCCAACGCACCGATCTTCAAACAGTGCGACTATTACATCGTCGGGACCGCCGAAGAAGTGATTCCCCAGTTAGTCAAAGCATTGGAGATGTAGGGGCGACGCAGGCGTCGCCCTCTTACGACTCTTGATCGAGGAAGAACGTGCTGAGTAATAGCGAGTATAGCCAAGTGACAGTTCTCGTGGTGGGAGCCGGACCGGCAGGACTGGCCACCGGCATTCAACTGAAGGTGCTCCGGCCCGATATCGACGTGTGCGTGATCGAGAAGGGCGCGGATCTGGGCAACCACAACTTCTCCGGCGCCGTGCTCGAAGCGCAGCCGCTGGCCATGCTGCTCGATGCCGCCAAGCCCGGCTGGCGTGACACCCCCGAGGTCAAGGACATGCTGGCCAACATCATCGATAAAGATGACATGCGGTTCCTGCTGGGCAAACGCCTGGCGTTTCCCATCATCGGGATGATCAAGATTGCCCGCCGGCTCGGCCTCGGCTTCGGCCAGATGATCCATCACGGAGATTACTCGCTCTCGATCAGCAAGCTCACCAAGTGGATGGGGGCCATCGCCAAAGGGCTGGGGGTCGAGGTACTGACCGGCTTCGCCGCGGAACAGGTGCTGCTCGATGCCGGCGCGGCCGGGGCGCTGCATCGGACGGGCGTGCGACTCGTGGATCAGGGTCGTGACAAGGAAGGACATCCGCAGCCCAACTACCTGCCGGGCGAGACCATCGAAGCCCGCTTCGTCGTTCTGGCCGAAGGGTGCGATGGTCTGGTCACCGAGCGGTTCGTGCGCGAGGCAGGGTTGCAGCGCCAGGCGCCGCAGCTCTATTCGCTCGGCATCAAGGAACTGATACAGGTGACGCCCCAACAGTACGAGAAATTCACGGCGGGGCGCGTCGTTCACGCCATGGGCTATCCGATCTGGACGCCCGTGATCGGTCCCGGCATGTTCGGCGGCGGCATCGTCTACGCCGGTCAGAAGGACCACCTGGCCGTCGGCATGATCGTCGGTCTGGACTGGAAATACCATGATT
The DNA here is from genome assembly GCA_964421295.1 of uncultured Pirellulales bacterium. GTDB lineage: Bacteria > Planctomycetota > Phycisphaerae > Sedimentisphaerales > Anaerobacaceae > PLanc-01. The sequence goes on along the minus strand of CAYQXM010000121.1, from coordinate 9,581 downwards.
TCAACCCGCAGCACGCCCTGGTCCGTTTCAAGGAACATCGCTTCGTCCAGCAGTTCCTCGAAGGCGGAACGGTCGTTGAGGCCGGCGCCAAGATGATCCCGGAGGGCGGCTGGCGCGCTGTGCCGCGTGATCCGGCCACCGGCAGCATCGGCCAGGGCAACGTCCTGATCCTCGGCGACAGCGCCGGGTTCGTCAACATGCTCAAGATCAAGGGCTTGCACAACGCCATCGACTCCGGCATCCAGGCCGCCAAGGCCATTGTCGCGACATTGGACAATCCCCAGGCCGCCGCGGCGAAGTACACCGAGCTGATCGAGAGCTCCAACGTCGCGCGCGAAATGAAGTCGGCCAGCGCTTTCCGCCAGACCGTGGCCAAGTTCGGCCCGCTGCAGGGCATGCCTTTGTCGATCCTGGGCCGCTGGCTCCCCGATTTCCACGTCGAGCCCGACTACCAGAGCATGACCACGGCATCGTATCGCCTCAAGCCCGCGGCCAAATTCGACAAGGACACCTTCACGGCGGTCGCCGCCACAGCCCACCGCGAAGAGCAGCCTTCGCACCTGACGATCGTGGACAAGACCATCTGCGAGACGAAGTGTACGCCGGTCTTACGCAGCCCGTGCATCACGTTCTGTCCCGCCGGCGTCTACGAGAAGATTCACGAAGAAGTCAAGCCCGCCAACCCGTCCAACTGCCTGCACTGCAAAACCTGCCAGCGCAAATGTCCCTTCGACAACATCCGCTGGGCTGCCCCCGAAGGCACCGGTGGCCCCCGCTACAAACGGATGTGAAGACAAAGACCACGGGCGAGTCCCTCCGCCGCCTCGCCCGTCTGCCCGGATGTCGTTTCTTGGGTTGTGACATTAGATTGTCGACCTAATGTCTCATGGCACGGTGACTTTTAACGAGGCCCGTTCCTGGGCGTTCATTTCGTACAGGTCGCCCACAGTCACAGGCGTGCCAAAAGGAGGGATGAACGTCAACGTGCCGGTGTCACCGCGCTCTCCTCGCAGCGGAAAGTCAAAAACTGCGAACCGGCCATGCTCGTCCGTCTCTGTCTTTGCGACACTGTACCTGGCCCGACCCAATTGCATCACGCCGTCGATCGACACGCGTTCCACCGGATTGCCTTGGGCGTTCTTTACGATGCCCGCGACGTAAATTGTTCGCGGTAGCAGGATGGTCAGGTTCGCGATGTCCGGAAAAGGAAAACCTGCCGTGGGTTCAGGAAACAAATCCAGCACCGTCAAGTCCGCATTGAAAGGGTAGTTCTCCGCGGCTGTGCCGTAACCGGGGGCCAATGCATCCACGGCAAATGTCTTGTTGTCCTCGCGGGCGGGAACCAGTATCTCAAAACAGCCGTTCGGATCAGTCCTCGTCTCATAGATGTTGGAGATGGTCCCATCATCTTGGGTAATCTGCTTCGATCCCACTCTGGTGTATCGCATGTCGATCCCTGGGACCCCAACGCGGATGAGGGCATCTGCGATAGGCTGATGCGTATCGCCTGCCAGAACGCGCCCGGCGAGTCTCTTCTGAGAGGCGTCTGGCTGCAGGTGCTGAACCGGAGGCTTTGCGTCCGGCGTCAACACGATTTGGGATGCGTACCGTGCCATAAGCAGATCGGGACTGAAGATGTTCTTCGGAAAAGCAGGATTGGTGTCCAGTAAGACCCTGGTCACATTGACGGGTTCGTCTGCGGCCGAGATCCTGCCTCGCACATACGTATGGAAATCCCTTATTTCAAGCGGATACCAGCCGTCACGGCTGGTCTTGCTGTACTTGGTTACTTGAGATATACGCCGGTCCCCATCGCTTCTTCGTTGGCAGATGTAGCTCTTGGCGGGATTGAGATAGAACCTCTCTGTCCGAATACTCTCTTCCCTGTGGGTGCCAGTCTGTGTTGTGCATCTACTTTGCGTTTCAATGCAGACCAGACCGTTGCGGAGCGCGTAGGGGTCATCCGGGATGAGTACAGGGGCAAAATCACTCAAGCTGATTTCGGGCCAACCCAGCTCCTGGAGGGCAGAAAGGTGGTCCGGTCCAGGCCACCAGGAGGATACCTCGGCCTTACGTCCCTCCAGGTGGCCGAAGCCGTCTTCGTGCAGGCCGGCGCCCCATCGGACTCCGTCGTATGCCTCGACATCTTGCGGCGTGCGATGATTGGCCCAGGCCAGCATCGAAGAGAATGTGCTACCCGCTTTGGCTTGCTCCCGAGCCGTAATCTTCCCTCCGTCCGACCACTCTTGTATGTGACCTGCTTGCCTGGGCGGAGAGAACGAGTAGTAGGCTTCATAGAACCGGTTGCCATCCTGATAGGCGACCTTCATACCGAAGTCGCTGATAATCATGCGATAACGGTTGGGGACGGTGTCCCGCGCGGCTTTGTACTTGGCGAGCACCTCATTGATGTCACGTACAACCGGCTGTGACTGGTCCGGCGCACCGCTGTCCGCGGTCTCGCCCTCGGCGGCGAACTCGGTGTCCTCGGATGGCGCCGCGGTCGTGAGCATTATGGCAGTAGGGACCAGGATTGCCGCGGCCACAAGGACGGTGGCGACGATGGTCAGGCCGGGGCGGGCGTAGAAGCGCTTGCCGGGGGCGAGGATCGTGCGGATTCTCTCTTCGATGTGTCGCAGCGGGCCGGCCACCGCCAGCGACGGGACAGGGCGAGATGATTTCGCGGCACGGGCGAGGGCTTCGACGAGAGCGGTGCTGTAGTCCTTCGGCTTTGTCCGGAGGCGTGCGATCACCATTTCGTCGCAGCATTTCTCGCGTTCGCGGCGGATCTTCTGGTTCGCCCACCAGACGAACGGGTGGAACCAGAACAGACCCTGGGCGATTGTCTGCAACGCGTTGACGGCAGCGTCGAAACGCAGAACATGGCTCAGTTCGTGGGCCAGGATATTGCGGCGGTGCTCGGGGCTGGCGATGGCCAGAAAACCCGGCGGCACGTAGATGTCACCCCGTAGCGCCCCCCAGACGAACGGCTGTCCCGCGCTTGGCGTGATCCAGATACGCGGCAAGTGCCGAACACCGTAGGCGCTGAACAGTTCGGCCGCATCTGCCTGTACTTCGGCCGGCAAGGGCGTTCGCGTTTTCCGCAGCCGGTAGTGGCCGCGCAGCGCTCGCAGCAGGTTCGTCATCAGATAGACCCCCACACCGGCCACCCATATAATTCCCAGCCGCTCGGTCGCCGACAGGTGACGCGCGGTCGCTACCGGCTCGCCCGGCGCCGGAAGTGGGGACACCTGCACAGGTGGCACGGGGATGCTGGATGGTTCGGAGGTCGTGGAAACGGGAGGTTCACGGATCAGCATCGGCTCCAGCACGCCGGTGGAGAGGATTTCCACAGAGGGCCCCGGTGGCAGAACCTGCAGCGGGACGACCTGTACTGGCGGCACCAGGCATTTGGCCACCACGATCAGCCAGAGCAGGTACCGGGTATGGGCGCTGCGGCGGCGCAGCGCAAAGGTGACCGCCGCCAAGACGATCGCCAACACAACGATCTGCCAGCTCTGGGCGGCCACGTACCGCACCGATTCGTTCAGAAAAGCATTCATAGCCAGAGCCTCCACAATTGATGTTCTAGCGTGACCTCTCGATGAGTCTCTTCAACCTCTCGATCTCTTCCGCGTCGATCCGGCCGTCCTCGGCGAGGAACTGCATCAGCGGGCGCGGATCGCCACCGAACAGGCGGTCGAGGAAATCGAGGACGGTGCGTTTGACGACCTGCTCCCGCTGGACGGCGGGCAGGAAGATATGAGCCTTCCCTTCGATCTTGTGGCGCAGGTAGCCTTTATCCTCCAGCCGGCGTAACAGGGTTTGCACGGTCTTGTACGCCACTGTCCGCCGTTCCGGCAGGGCGTCCCAGACCTGCTGCACGGTCGCCTCGCCGAGTTGCCAGACCAGCCGGAGCACCTCCGTCTCGGCCGGACTCATCGCCTTCATGTTCCGTCTGACCATGGCGTGACCTCCTACAAATGTACGACCTATTATCCTACAAATGTAAGATATGTCAATACGGAAAGAACAACTTCTGAAACAATTCCCTCGCCTGCTTCCGGTGGATTGGGCGCGCAGCAGTCGCACCTATCCTAACTTGCCGTTGCGGCTCCGTTCTGGTATGGTGGTATGGCGGGGCTCGCCGGATGGATGCAGCCCGCCAATCACGACGCAAACAGAAGTGGATGCGGAGCAGCGCAGCATGGTTTTGACCGAAGAACTGAAGCGGTGTCCGTTGTGCGGCGGGGCGTCCCGCCATGAAGGGTGGAACGGCAAGGTGCCTCTGGTCAAATGCCAGGATTGCGGGTTTGTGTTCGCCGGGCTGGCGGACAGTGCGATCGCCCAGGCAAATCAGTACGGCGCGGAGACCACGGATTTGTACCGGCGCATGCAGAGTGCGTTCGATGCAGCGTGGTTCGACAGGCTGGTGAGTCGGTTTCCGGGAAAGACGGTTCTGGACATCGGTTGCGGGAACGGCCTGCTGTTGCGACGGTACCAGGCCGCGGGCTGGACGGTGGCCGGCGTGGACCCCGCTCCGTGGGCGCAGACAAAAGATTACCCGGTGTTTGCGGAGGTGACACAGGCTCCTCCGAACTTCTACGACGTTGTCACGTGTACCGCCATGCTGGAACATTTCCCCGACCCGGTGGCCATGGCGAAGCTCGCCTTGGGAGCGGCCCGGCCCGGAGGAACGGTGTACATGAACGTGCCCAACTACGACTCCTGGGCGGCCCGACGCCGTCCGGAGCGCATGCTGAGCCAGGAGATCCCGCATCACTGCAACTTCTTCACCCCGCGCGATCTGCGACGTATCAGCACTTTGGCCGGCGCGGCGGCGTGTCACGTGCGTTCTTACGGCCTGCCCAAGGCGTGGGATTTCTGGAGAGAGCACCGTTTGCGAACCGTGGCGCCTCGGACGGCGCCAACCCCACCCTCAGGTGAAACCCCCACGTGTTCATGTGCGCCAGGCTGGAAACACCGGTTCATTTCGAAAGCATATTACTGGGCGGGTTGGTGGCGGGGGGACAAGCTGGAGGTGTGGATGACGAAAGCGCGGTAATCTCGTACGGGACGGTGTGCGGCGCAGGAAAAACCCTCTTGGGGGCAAGAGGGTCGAAAGGGATTCGAAATAGACGAAGCGGTGCCGCTGTGGACGCAAGGGCGGAAACAGAGGAGTTTCAAGTGTCAAGTGTGAAGTTTCAAGTCTTCACACTTGGAACTTCAAACTTGACTCTTCTCTTGCGTCAGTTCTTGAGATGTTCTTTTTCGGACTTCTTGGCTTCGACAGAGGCATCCGCCGGCGTGGCTTCTGCCGTCGGCGCGACCTGGCCGTTACCACCTTCCTGAGCCGCCTTTTCAGCTTTCTCGCGCTGAATGGCGTCGTAGATTTCCCTGCGATGAACAGGGATGTCCTTCGGGGCGGTGATCCCCAGCCGAACCTTGTCTCCGCGGACGTCGACAATGGTGATCTCGACGTTGTCGCCGATCATGATGGATTCATCTCTTTGTCTGCTCAGCACCAACATTGCTAACTCCTTTTGTTGGGTCCATGAGTAAGTTTGAAGTCTGAAGTTTGAAGTTCAAAGACTTCACACTTCGCACTCCTTTTAACCCTTGTCCGCCCAACTCCGGGACAGGACATCCTTATGTCGGCCGGGGGGGAAGGTGAAAGTAGACAAAATAAGTTTTCTTTTGGCGGGGGGTGCCGCTTATGGGACAATCTGTGTGTAAGCTGAGATAAGATCGGAACTTACGCAATGTGAGCCGGGGGCGGGAACCGGGGACCTATGGCGTTATCAGGCCGTAGGGTGGGTGCGCCAGTACCGATAACGCAGCGCCATCCAGTACCCAATCACGGATCCGAGGGCCCCGAAGGCCACCAATTGCAGCGGCAGGATGGCCAGCGTGCTGTTCGTGAAGAACGTGGCGGGCTGCATCATGGCACTGTCGAGATGACCGCCCCGATTGTAGGCAACCTGGGCGAAGGGGACGATGAAGACCGCAGCGACAGCGGGCAGAAGGTAGCTCAGACCGAGGAAATGCTTGGTGACGAATGCCGCCGCCGCGAACGCAACAATGACCGCGAAGGCGATCTGTCCGCTCGGGGGCTGCGTCGCCACGATGTTGTCGAAGGGTGGAATGTCCTTAGCCGTGGCGGACAGGAAGAACTGGGCCACGATCACGGAGACGAAAACCGCCATCAAGAGGGTGGTTACCATCCTGGACGTCAGACGGCTCTTTGCCTTGGCGATTTCGTCCGCCAGGGTGCCGCCCTTGAGCTTCCGCACGAGCTGTTGTGCGGCCAGGACGCCGACAAAGCCCACGGCAACGATCAGGAGCCAGTAGAGCGGCTCCAGCAGCAGCGAGTTCAGCACCGCCGTCCGCTTGGGGACGGTGTTGGCGGCCTGGTTGAGAACCGCCATCGGGCCGCTGCGCAGACCCCACAGACAAAGCCCGAACGGGACCGCCAGAATACCCATCTCGCGGCCGTGCGGCCAGGAAACGAAGTAGGCGACCGCACCCACGACGAAGGCGACGACCATCAGCACGATGGTGCCGGCAAAGCCCACGCTCGCGCACCGCACGGGCGCCATCGGATCCTGCGGCACCGCCAAGGGCCAGCAGAAGATGCCGATCACTATGATCCCCAGTGCAGCCACGAGGCTGACGCGCAGCTTGTTGATCCAGGATAATTCCATACTCATGACTCCAAGAACCGCCGTACGGTATCATCGGCCGCCCGGGCCGTCAAGAGGCAGAAAAACTTCACGACAGGCTGCAGAGGGCCACATTCGTTTGATACGCCGGCTCCTCCGGAACGGCGCACAGACAAGCTGCTCCCCGACATCTGTACGCTGGCTTCAGGCCGCAGTGACCTTCGTGACATGCGTCTGACCCGATTGTCACCACGGGCTCCGCGCCGAAGACCGCCGGCGCGTCGAGTGCGTTCCGCTCCCAGTCATCCGGATCCCCGTGCCTGGGCATGCCTCCCATCTATCATCGACCCCGGACCGGCTACCGCAAACGTGCTTCGCGATCCACACATCCTCAGCAAGGTGCCATAAGGAATTGTCCGATGCCGGTCAACTGCCCGCACCGGAAATTCTGTGAAGGTGTAAGACCGGTGAGGCGTCGTGTAATGAGGAGTGATCCTGAAGGCGAATTTCTGCATTTGCATCTCGCTTATCCTTGCAGAATCAGGGGATCGACCTTACGATGCCGGACGAACAGGTTGAGAGAAGATGGATTAGAAGTGAAGGTGAGTGATGGCCGACGATAAGCTGCGAATTCACGATAATCCGAAGTTCCGCAAACCCCGATTGGTGATGGGCTTCTCCGGCTGGATGGATAGCGGCGACGTTTCCACGGGAACGATCAAGGTGCTGGTGGAACGCCTGGGGGCCCGGCGTTTCGCGGAGATCTCGGCGCAGGGGTTTTACCTCTACAATTTCCCCGGCGCGATGGACGTGGCCTCGATGGTCCGGCCGCACTGTCGCATCCAGCAGGGATTGCTGCAATCGTTCGAGTTCCCTCAGAACAACTTCTATCAGGCGGCCAACCATGACCTCATCCTGTTTCGCGGACGCGAGCCGAACCTCGCCTGGGAGGAATACGCCAACTGCATCTTCTCGCTCTGTGCCGCGTTCGACGTCAAGACCATTGTCTTCATCGGTAGTGTCGCCGGGCTGGTGCCGCACACGCGTGACCCGTGGCTGTTTTGTACCGTGTCCCACGCGCATATGAAGCCGCCGCTGGAGCGGTACGGGTTCCGGTTCAGCGACTACGAAGGCCCGGCCAGCATCACCACCTACCTGGCGGCCGCCGCCAAGGATCGCGGGATCGACATGGTCAATATTGTCGCGACAGTGCCTGCCTACATCCAGGGCGGCAATCCCAAGTGCATCGACGTTGTGGTCCGCCGGGTATTGGGCATGCTCGGCATCGAGATCCATCTGGAAGATCTGCGGGCGGCCGCCGACGAGTTCGAGCGGCGGCTCACCGAGGTCGTCAACGAGCAGGCGGAACTGGCCGAGAGTGTGACGAAACTCGAGCAGGATTACGACAACGAAGTCTTCGACAGCGAAATGGGCGACCTGCGTCAATGGCTGCACCAGAAGGGCATCCGGCTGGATTGAGGATGCGGCGTTGCCGTTCCGGTCGCTCCCGGCGTATCACCAAATGCGGAAATCGCGGCCGGCGACCACCAGCAGCAGAACGATGTCCATCAAGGTCATCAGGGGGACTGCGACATAGCGCGGAAGGTGATACTGGGAGCCGCCGAGGATCAGGCCGGCCATGATCAGCAGGCACAGACCTGTTCCTTTCAGGCCCAACTTCTCGTGGCCTACAAGGAGCAGGATCGCAAAGAATATCACGAGACCCAACACGACCATCCCTCCAATCGTCTGCCATTTCTATTTTATCATAGCCACGACTCCGTATCCATGTCATGATAAGCAGGCACATTTTCCGTTCTTCAGGAGCTGCATTATGCCTACGTCTCGACAAACAGCGTGTATGTCTGTCATGGCCATCGCATTAGGGTTGAGCATGAGTATGTACAGGCCGGCCCATGCAGCGGAGGCGGGCGGGCCGTCGACCGAGACGCCGCAGCAGCGGGACGCGCGCATGCAGTGGTTTCGCGAGGCACGGTTCGGGATGTTCATTCACTGGGGCGTCTATGCCGTCCCGGCGGGGGAGTGGCAAGGCAAGACCGACTACGCGGAGTGGTTCCTCGAACAGACCAAAATGCCGGTCTCGCAATATGAGAGGTACGCCCAGCAGTTCAACCCGGTGAAGTTCGACGCCAAGGCGTGGGTCCGGATGGCCAAGGACGCCGGGATGAAGTACATCGTCATCACCAGCAAGCATCACGACGGCTTCGGCATGTTCCGCTCCGATTTGACCGACTGGTGCATCAAGAGCACGCCCTTCCAGCGTGACCCGCTCAAGGAATTGGCCGACGCGTGCGCGGAAGCCGGGATCAAGATGTGCTTCTATCATTCTATTATGGACTGGCATCATCCCGACTACGCCCAGCGCCGGGCCTGGAACGACAAAGTCCCGACCACGCCTCCCGACATGGACCGCTATGTCACCTACATGAAAGGCCAGCTCAAGGAGTTGCTCACCCGTTACGGTCCGCTCGGCATTCTGTGGTTCGACGGGGAATGGGAGGCCCCCTGGACGCACGAGCGGGGCGTGGACCTCTACAACTATGTCCGCAGCCTGCAACCGCAGATCATCATCAACAACCGCGTGGGCAAGGGCCGCTCCGGCATGCAGGGCATGGACAAGGGCCAGGGCGTCGGCGACTACGGCACCCCCGAGCAGGAAATCCCGCCCACCGGCTTCGGCTCCGGCGTCGACTGGGAATCGTGCATGACGATGAACGGCCACTGGGGCTACAACAAGAACGACAACAACTGGAAATCGGCCCAGATGCTGATTCGCAACCTGGTCGACTGCTCCAGCAAGGGTGGCAACTACCTTCTGAACATCGGTCCGACCGCCGAGGGCGAGTTCCCGCAGGCCAGCATCGAAAGGCTCGCCGTGATCGGCAAATGGATGAAGGC
>CAYQXM010000120.1:13421-14907 GCA_964421295.1 uncultured Pirellulales bacterium | reverse complement strand
GATTCGAACCACCGACCTCGTCCTTATCAGGGACGCGCTCTAACCAACTGAGCTACGAGCCCAAGGGTGCAACTGAGGTCTCAGCTTTCGAATCTCCAACTGAGATCTCATTCTATAGCCTCAAGTTGGCTCAGAATGCCGGCTGTTTTACCTTTGTACTTTCGAAAGAGCAACAAAAAAACCGCTGCTTTGCTGCCAGCGGTTTAGGTACTTTTTACCTACCACCATGACCTCGGCAGTCTATCCCAAGAACCTTCGAATTTTAGTAGCTTTCGTTAAGATTCTCGTTTACCTTTCAACAAGGCGTTCACTACGCCTCACCCAAACCTCAGACCCAAATCATACGTCTCTATCGACCGTCGGTCAATAGCCTTTTTTAAAATTTTTCGCAAATTCTCCCGGTACTCGTTTTTGTACGTTTTTCCCGCTCCCCAGGTTCATTTCCCCCGCACAAAGCCTGCTCGCTTTCCTTCCCGTAGAGACGCAAAATCTTGCGTCTCTAGCCTCTGAATAGCTGAAGACTCCACCCTCAAAACTCAGGACTCCCCTTCCCCGCCCCGCTGCTCCGAACGCGGTATTTGCAGCCCCGCCCCCACTAATCCGCAATTCGCAATCCGAAATCCGCAATTTGAAGGCCACCGGCCTACCTGGCAGGACTTCCCAGCAATACACGGAAATGATATGATGATTTGAGTGGAGAATCGAAAAGGCTGCAACGATCATTGGGAGTTCTGTGCATGAGCGTTGATGAACTGAAAGCAGAAGCGCTGCGGCTGAGTCCGGAGATGCGTGCCCATCTCGCGCGCGAGTTGCTGGCCAGTCTGGACACCCTGAGCGAGGCCGAGATGGAAAAGCTCTGGATAGACGAGGCCATGCGCCGGGATGAGGACCTGGAGCGAGGCGCCGCGCGGGCCTTTCCGGCGGACGAAGTACTTACGCGCGTGCGGGCGCAGCGGAAATGAGCCGGGCCATCGAGATTCATGAGGCTGCGGAAGCGGAGATCGCCGAAGGCGCCGATTTCTATGACCTCCGAAGCACCGGATTGGGCAGCACCTTTCTCGATGAAATTGAGCGTGCGATCCGCACCCTCTCCGAGTTCCCCGAATCGGCCCCCCTCGTTCGCGGTCTTGTCAGAAAGAAGCCCATCGCCAAGTTCCCGTATTCCTTGATCTACTCGGTCCGCCCCACCGTGATACGCGTGCTGGCCGTCGCGCATCACAAACGCCGTCCCTTCTATTGGCGTAGTCGTCACTGAGTACCGGAAGAAAGGCCCCGACCTCACTTCCGACCTCCGCCCTCTGACTTCAATCATGCGTTTCCCACCACAACCGCGGGTAGTCGTGTCCCTCGTCGATCCACCAAAGGTCCGCCGAGCCGTTGGCGGTCTCGCCGACGAAGTCCCAGCCGGCGTCGAGGAAGGTCCTCGCGGTTTTCATCTCGGTGGTGGTCTTGCCTGTACCGCCGGCGCTAGCGGTTTGGGCGGAGG
>CAYQXM010000120.1:0-13411 GCA_964421295.1 uncultured Pirellulales bacterium | reverse complement strand
GTCCCAGAAGCAGTCCGAGATCGTGCCGCCAATGCTGATCCTGCCGTCACTACTGCTCGTGCTGACATGCCGACCGACCAAACCGCCGACATAGTTGTTGCCGGTGACTGCCCCGGTGCTATAGCAGGCCGAAATCATGGTGTTATCGCCAAATCCCACCAGGCCGCCGACATACTCGTCACCGCTGACTGCCCCTTCGCTGTAGCAGGCCGAGATCGAACCGGAACTACGTCCCACCAGCCCCCCGACCCCAGCGCTCTTGACACCGCCGACCGAACCTGTGCTGAAGCAAGCCGAGATCATGCCGAAGTTGAGTCCCACGAGACCGCCGACACCAAAGCCTTCCACACTGCTGACGGAGCACGTACTATGGCAGGCCACCATCGTGCCGTTTCTGCTCCACCCCACCAGGCCGCCGACATCACTCTGGCCGACGACCGAGCCCGTACTATAACAGGCCAAGATTGAGCCGCCGTCGCTGCGCCCCGCCAACGTGCCAACATCGCGCGTGCCAACGACGTTGGCGTCCTCAAGACCCAAGTTCTTGACCGCCGCCCCCTGGCGCAGGAGACCCATCAGACCGAGGTCCACACCTCCGTCAATCGTCATCCCCGTAATCCGGTGCTCCTTGCCGTCCAGGCTCCCCGAAAACGCCGGTACGACGGCCATACCCCACGTGATCCCGGACAGGTCAATGTCCCCCGCAAGTTGATAGCAGGCCATCGGATCGTACCACACAGCGGCCAAATCCTCGGCCGTCCCTATCAAGTAGGGGTCATTCGAGGTCCCTGTGCCCTGAAAGACAGGCAGAACATAGCCATGGAAGATACTCAGCTCGGGGTATCCACCTCCGGACGGCATCTCCCAGAATTCACAAAGGCCATTTGCCCTTTCGCCCAGAAAGTCCCAGCCTGCGTCTACAAAGGTCTGCCTGGCCACCATTTGAGAGGTCGTCAGGCCCGCACCACCATCGCTCTTGGTTTGACCGGAGGTCTTGATATCCCAGAAGGAAGCCGAGATCCTGCCGGTGTCGAACGCCACCAAGCCGCCGGCGCTGTACTTGCTGCCGCTGACCGAACCCGTGCTGTAGCAGGCCGAAATGGGACCGCTATTGCTCCCCACCAGGCCGCCGACAAACATCACACCGCTGACGGGACCCGTGCTGCAACAGGCCGAAATCGTGCCGGAGTTGCCTCCCACGAAGCCCCCGACACTCGAGCCCGCCGCACTGCTGACCGAACCCGTGCTGCAGCAGGCCGAGATCGTGCCACCATTGCCCCCCGCCAGCCCTCCACATTGGCCATTCGTACCACTGACGGAGCCCAAGCTCCGGCAGGCTGAGATATTGCCATCACGATTGTCTCCCGCCAAACCGCCGACAAAGGCGTTCCCGTTGACCGAAACCGCGCTGGAGCTTGCCAAGATCGTGCCATCGTTGGACCCCACCAAACCGCCCACCCTTCTTTCGCCGCGTACCGAGCCGTTGCTGTGACAGGTTGATATCCTGCCCCCCTCGTTGCACGCCACCAACGCCCCGACATCGTCCGTACCCAGGTTGTTCACATCCTCGAGGCCCAGGTCCTTGACCGCTGCACCTTGGGAGAGCGAACCAATCAGGCCCAGGCGACCGCCACCTGCAATGGTCATTTTCGCAATCCGATGCCCCTGCCCGTCCAACTTCCCGCTGAATGCTGGTATCAGAGCCATGCCCCACTTGATCCCGGACAGGTCAATGTCCGCCGCAAGCCGGTAGCAGGCCGTGGCGCTGTACCACACGGCGCCCAAGTCCTCGGCCGTCTCCAACAAATGCGGATCATTCGCGGTCCCTGCGCCCCGGAGGGCGTGCGGGACATGACCATTGAATACGCTCAGTACGGGATACCCTCCACCTACCGGCATCTGCCAGTACTCGCACAGACCATTCGCTGTCTCATCCAGGAAGTCCCAGCCCGTTCCCGCAAAAGTCTGCGCCGCCATCATCTGAGTGGTCGTCAGGCCCGTGCCGCCTGCGCTGGTGGCCTGCCCGGAGGTCTCGATATCCCAGAAGGAGGTCGAGATCGTGCCGTAGTTCTGCCCCGCGAGGCCACCGAAGCAGTTGCTCGTGCCGCCGACCCAGCCCGTGCAGTAGCAGGCCGAGATCGTGCCGCTGTTGGCTGCCACGAGGCCGGCAACGCGCCAGCCCCCTGTACCGCTGACCGAGCCCCTGCAGTAGCAGGACCAGACCATGCCGCTGTTGTACCCCACCAGCCCGCCAAGATCCGTCTCTGCCTCACTGCTCACCGTGCTCATACTATAACAGGCTGAGATTATGCCATTGTCATTCTGCCCCACCAGACCGCCACACGCCCAGTCCGTACCGCGGACCGAGCCCGTGCTGCAGCAGGCTGTGATTAGACCGCGATTGATGCCCGCCAGTCCGCCTGTACCACTCTCTCTATTCGTAGAAGCCTGCCCCCGTACCGAGCCCCCCACCAAGCGCAGATTGCAGACGCGTCCACCGATACCGATCATGCCGAATAGCCCTGCAAAATTGATGTCGGAGTCAACGACCAAGCCTGCTATGGCATGACCGCCGCCATCGAGCACGCCCGTAAAGGCAGGACCCTGGAAATAGGGCGCGGTGCCGTTCGCATCCGGCGCGATCACCGCCCGATCAAAGACCCGGTTGCCGGGAAGGTTCGGGTCCAGGTTGAGGTCGGCGGTGAGAACAAAGCACTGGCCGTAGTCGTTCGGCTCATTCCCCAGGGCGATCAAGTCGGCGGCCGTGGCGATCTGGTACGGATCGTTCGGCTCGCCCGTGCCGCCGCTGTATTGGGCGTGAACCGGCAGAGGGAACAGACAGATGACAATCAGGACAGACATTGACGACAAGATTACCGGATTCCTCGACTGAGACATCTTTCAGTCCTCCACTTCCTGTACCGATTGGCAGAATCAGGATTCGCCCCAAGGGCACGCTGGACCTTCCCAACCCCTTGAGTCAGGCGAATATCGACGCTTATGCTTCTACTCGTCTCATACAGTCCGCCGCGCGGCAAATCGTTACACGAAAAATGGAAGGATATTGAAAACGTCTCGCGTCTGTGCGTGCTGCATGACATGAAATCGGGCAGGCGGCCTGGCCAAGCACCAAGTTGCTGACGGGTTCACGGCCTCCGAGAATCCCCGCCGGCGCAGACGGGTTCCCACCACAGGAACATGCCTATGCAAGCGTAGGCATGGCACCTGGCCGACGAATCCCAAATCCGCGATTGTCAATCGCGCGTCTCCCACCACAGCCGCGGGTAGTCCCGGCCCTCGTCGATCCACCAGAGGTCCGCGGTGCCGTTGGCGGTTTCGCCGACGAAGTCCCAGCCGGCGTCAACGAATGTCTTGCCCCTCCTCATTTCCGGCGTGGTCAAGCCCGTGCCACCGCTGCTGACTGACTGGCCGGAGGTCTCAACGTTCCAGAAACAGGCGTAGACCGTGCCGAGGTTCGCCGACACCAGGCCGCCCGTGGTGCCGCCCACCCTGCCGCTGACCTGGCCCGTGCTGTAGCAAGCCGAGATCGTGCCACGGTCGTTGTACGCGATCAGGCCGCCGGCGTCCCAGGGCGTACCGCCGACGGCGCCGGTACTGTAGCAGGAGAAGATCGTTCCGAAGGCGGTACTGCCCACCAGCCCGCCAGCGCCCCAGTCCTTACAACTCACCGGGCCCGTGCTCCGGCAAGCCAAGATCGTGCCACCGTAGTCGTATCCCACCAGCCCCCCGGAGTCACGCCCGGCATAGACAGAACCCGCACAGTGGCAGGCCGAGATCGTGCCACGCCAGTTGTATCCCACCAAGCCGCCGGCATGATCACTCCCGCTGACCGAGGCCGTGCTCGAGCAGGCCGTGATCAGACCTTTGTTAGCCCCGGCCAGGGCGCCGGTATACCTTACCCAATTGTCGCGTCCGAGGGATGGATCCTGACCGTGCACGGAGCCGCCCACTAGGCGAAGGTTGGACACGCGTGCGCCGTAGTCAATTATGCCGAACAGCCCCACGCAAGGGGCGTTGGAATCGATGACCAAACCCGTTATGGCGTGCCCCCGGCCGTCGAACACGCCCCTGAAGGCAGGCCGCTGAACGACGCCGATCGAGGCATCATTCGCCTCCGGCGCGATCACCGCCCGATCGAATATGCGGTTGCCGGGGAGGTTCGGGTCCAGGTCGATGTCGGCGATCAGGATGAAATGGCTGCCATAGTCACTGTGTTCCTTCCCCAGGTCGATCAGGTCCGCGGCCGTGCCGATCTGGTACTCGTCCCCCGGCTCACCCGTGCCGCCGCTGTACTTCACGGTCTCCCACGCGAGGTGCGGATAGCCTTTGCCTTCGACTATCTTCCAGGTATCATTCGTCCCATTGGTCGTCTCATCGACGAAGTCCCACCAGGCGTCGAGGAAGGTCCGGGCCGTCTGCATCTGGGCCGTAGTTTTTCCCGTACCACCTTCACTTTGGGTCTGGCCCGAGGTCTGGACATCCCAGAAGGAACGCGAAATAGTGTCGCCGCGGGCGGAATTGCTTCCGACCAGGCCGCCGCACTTCCCACGTGTGGTCGTGACGGAGCCGGCGCTGTAGCTGGTCCAGATAGAGCCGGTGTTGCTCCCCACCAGACCGCCCGCGCACCCGTCTGTGCATTGGACCGGGCCTGTGCTGTGGCAGGCGGAGAGTACCCCGCCGTTGTTCCACCCGACCAGGCCGCCGGCCGCGGCGCCGGCAGTCACGGAGCCGGTGCTGTAGCAGCCCTGAATGAAACCGGCCGAGTTGTCCCCCACCAGGCCCCCCGCCGTCGAGCCGTTGGCCGAACTGGCGCTGTAGCTGGTCGAAACCGTGCCGGAGTGGTTGCTCCCCATCAGCCCGCCGACGTTCCCTGCGCCGCTGACCGAACCGGTGCTGAGACAGGCGGAAATGGATCCACCGCCACCACGGCCCACCAGACCCCCGCAATCCGCCAGCGCCCCCTTGATCCAGCACATGCTGGAGCATGCCGAGATCGTGCCGGTGTCGTTGAACCCCACCAGCCCGCCGACATAGCCGCCGGTGAGGGTGAAGCCCGTGCTGGAACAGCTTATGATCTCGCCTTTATTGATGGCGGCCAAGACGCCCGTAAAGCCGTCGATGCCATGGTTCCCGTGGTTGCGGGCTTTCCCCTGCACCGAGCCGTCGACCAGATGCAGATTGCTCACGTGCCCGTCTTTACCGACCATGCCGAACAGCCCCACACAGAGAGAATTGGAGTCGATGACCAAGCCCGTTATGACGTGCCCTCGACCGTCGAAGTCACCCGTGAAGCCATGACCACCGTACATGTACCGATCCATCACGAGTTTCACATCCGGCGCGATCACGGCCCGGTCGAAGACGCGGTTGCCGGGGAGGTTGGGATCGAGGTCGATGTCGGCGGTGAGGATGAAGTGTTTGTCGAGCAAATTCGGGTCGGAGCCGATAGAGATGAGCTGCTCCGCCGTGGCGATCCGGTAGGGGTCGTTCGGTTCTCCCGTCCCACCCGCGAACGGGGCGGCGCCGGTGTTGCCGGTTGCCGCTAGAAGAACGATGCACACACTGACGAACGAGATCGTCGTCTGTTTCATGTCGCTCTCCGCCAAGTATCTCCGACTGTCACGCCGCTTTCCCGCCCGGAGCCCGCAATGACTCACTCCGAACACAGATCAGGATGCGTGTGACACGCGCTCTGTTCCGTCCCCATCCACAAAATAAATTCCCGCCGGCATTATCAATTGCGTGTCTCCCACGACAAGCGTGGGTAGTCCTTGCCTTCGTCGATCCACCAGAGGTCCGCCGTGCCGTTGGCGGTTTCGCCGACGAAGTCCCAGCCGGCATCGAGGAACGTCAGAATGGACTGCATCTTCGCCGTGGCCAGGCCGGTACCGCCGGCACTGGCGGGCTGGCCGGAGGTTTCGAAGTCCCAGAAGCAGGCGGAGATGGTGCCGCCGTAGTTCTGTCCCAACAGCCCGGCCACATCTTTGCTGCCACGGACCGAGCCGGTGCTGTAGCAGAACGAGATCGCGCCGAAATTCTGGCCCACGAGGCCGCCGGTGCCGTCGTCGCCCCTCACGGAGCCCGTGCTGTAGCAATTCGAGAGGGTCCCGTGGTAGTTCTCCCCCGCCAGACCGCCGGCGTCGTTGCCACTGACCGAGCCCGTGCTGTAGCAGGCGGAAATGGTGCCCTCGCAGGCGTCGCCCACCAGGCCGCCGGCACAATAATCTGCCGCAACCGCGCCGGAACTGCTGCTGTTCGAGATAGAACCGTAATTGTGGGCCGCCAACCCGCCGGCCCAACGGTAGGCGCTGATCGCAGCGGCGCTGTGACACGATGTCACGCTGCCGCCGTTGTAGGCCACCAGTCCCGCGGCCCGGAAGGGGACATTGATGAGGCCCGTCGTATAGCAGCGGGTCACGGAACCCTCGTTGAATCTGGCCAAACCCCCGGCGCCGTTGCCGTGGGGATAGGTGATATTGACATCAACCACCCCCAGGTCCTTCACCTCGGCCCCCGTCTGGAGCCAGCCAAAAAGGCCCAGGGAAGCGTCCCCGGTGCAGGTTAGATGGGCAATGGTGTAACCGGCCCCATCAAAAGAACCCGCGAACTCCGGAATGATCGCCTTCTTCCAGCAAATGCCTGACACATCGATGGAAGTGGTCAGGCGATAGCAGGCATTGGGATCGTAATGCATGACGGCTCCCAGCTCCGCGGGCGTCGATATCAAATAGGGATAGGCGCGTGTGCCCTGCCCCAGCAGTTGGGGCGGCGTGTCTCCATTCAAAGCCGTCAGGACCGGATAACCGCCTTCTGGCGGTATCCTCCAGGTTTCGTGCAGACCATTGGGGATCTCGCCCGCAAGATCCCAGCCGGCAGCCGTGAACGTGCCGGCCGTCCGCATCAGAGCGGTGGACCTTCCTGTCCCGCCGGCACTAACCATCGGTCCGCAGAATTGAATATCCCAGAAGGAGTCCTCGGTCGTCCCCGCCTCCTGCAAGCCCACCAACCCGCCCACACGGCGCGTGCCGGAGACCTTCCCCGCACAGTAGCTGCGAGAGACGATCCCCAAGTATTCTGCGCTGGAAGCCTTGAGGCCATTCCTGCCCACCAGACCTCCCACGGATTCTACGCCGGTGACGGACCCCACGAAGTAGCAGTCGGCGATCCCGCTGCCGGCCGACCACTCGCTGTCCGACAGGAAAGCATAGTTCTGACCCGTAATGCCTCCCACATAGGTCTTCCCCTTGACAATGCTTCTGGAACAACTACCCGAAATGCGCCCCCAATTGTACCCGGCCACACCGCCTACCTCCTCGTCGCCGGTCACGGCCCCGGAGGACTCGCAATCGCTGATGTCACTCCCATTGTTGCCGACCATCCCGCCGACACAGTCGTACCCTCCCACGCGCGCGGTGGAATGACAGCGCGTGATTCTGCCGCCGTTGGCCAATCCTGCCAACGCGCCGACTTCGTAAGTTCCGGTCACGGCCCCCCCGCTCACGTCACAGTCGGTCACGGTACCACCATGAACCTCGCCCACCAGCAATGCAACCTGGTTATCGCCCGTGACGGTGCCGCCGGAAACGTAGCAGTTGACCACACTTCCATGCACCAGATGAGCCACCAGCACGGCGGTCAGGCTGTCGCCGGTGACACGGGGATTGATCATGCCCACGTTGCGAATCTGCCCCTTCTCCACATGCCCGAAGAACCCAAAGTGACTGCCCTCCGACGGCGCATGCGTGAAGTTTGTGATGCTGTGACCGTTCCCATCGAAGACACCTGTGAACGGTACTCCCGAGAAACTGCCAGAGACCTGATCTGCCCCGGACGTGGCGATGGTCTTGAATGTCGGTCGGCCCTCTTTGCCGTCGAAGCCCGACAAGTCGATGTCGGCCATGAGCCTGAAGGACTTGTCCCAGTCACACGGGAAAAATCCGATCGCGTAAAGGTCTTCCGCGGTCGTGATCAAGAAGGGATCCCCCGCGGTCCCCCTCCCAGACAACAGCCCTGTCAGGTCCGACAGTCCGAGGGCCTGACCGGCATGGCCTTCCCACGCCAATCTGGGGTAGTCCTGTCCCTCAGCCTGAGTCCAAATGCCTGCATGGTCGCACGCGCCCCAAAGACCATACGTGGTCGCCTGCTGCATTTGTGACGTTGTCTTGCCCGTGCCGCCGGCACTGGCCGTTTGACCGCTGGTTTCCGTGTTCCAGAACGAGTTGACAACATGGCCATATCCGCATCCAACCAGACCGCCGGTTGTCCCCTTCCCCGCACTACGACCGATGGAATAGCCATTGGTGACTCTGCCGCGATTGCATCCAACCAAGCCGCCAACACCTTCCGATCCTGAAACACTCCCAACGGCATAGCAGTCCGTCACCTCCACCCCGTTGTCTCCCACAAGACCGCCCACGTCAGTCACGCCGTTCACGTCGCCAGCCGCATAGGACTCCCGCACACGACCGCTCCACAACTCATTCCTGCCGACCAGGCCCCCCACGCCATCGCGGCCGACGATGCCGGCCGTCGAGTAGGAGTGCGTAATCCCTGCGCCATTGCCTCCCACCAATCCCCCAACGCGCTCCTGGCCCAAGACCATACCCTCGGTGTGGCAGCTTTGGATACCCGTCGAATTGTGTCCGACCAATCCCCCCACGTCCACATGGCCCGTGACCTCGGCCTTCACATAGCAGTCCGCGATCTCAAGCCATCCCCCCGTGCATCCGGCCAGTCCCCCGACGGCCTCATCGCCTGAGACGTGGGCGCCTCGAACACAGCAGTTCACGACCTTCCCAAATGCGAGATTACCCACGAGCGTGCCGACGTTACGTCCCCTCCGCACGGTGACATTGGGATCGATCAGGCACAGATTCCTGATCTCGGCGTCCCCGCCCGACACCTGACCGAAAAGCCCTATGTCGTTGCCGTCCTCAGCCACGTAGTTGAAATTGAGTATGTTCCGGCCGTTGCCGTCAAAGACACCGCTGAAGCTGGTGTAGCAGGGTTCTCCTCCTCTGACAGGCTGACAGTTGTCAGACCTCCCGATGATGGTGAACCCCGGTCGCCCCTCCCGGCCATCGTAGGCGGACAGGTCGATGTCGGCCATGAGCTTGAAGCACTTGCCCCAGTCATTCGGTTCGGTCCCCATGGCATTCATCTGCTCGGCTGTGTAGATCAGATACGGATCGTTGGGCTCGCCGGTCCCGCCGCCGTACTGGGCGTGCGCCAACGTGCCGGCAAGGCAGAGCACGATCAAGACGGGGGCCCTACGCAGAGGATTCCTCAAGACGGCCATCTTCGACCTCCCTCCAAAATAGAGTCAACGAAGAACCATCGCCTGACAGTTATTTCGCGTCACCGAAGTATAGTCTATCCGCCGGACCATGGTCGAGTCAACGCCGCACGCGCCGCTTTCGCCCGCCGGGCGGCGGTTGTTTCTAATCTCAGATCTGAGATCTCGAATCTCAAATCCCCTGCTTCAGTCCTTCGAACGTGTCGGATAGGTGCATCCGGAAGAACAGCGGCTCGGGGCCGACGGGGTATTTCAGCATGATGCGATTGGCCTGGCGGGTCACGAACTGCAACGGTGCGGCGAGAGGGTCGGTGAGGCTGACCACGTCGGTCCAACTCTGTTGGTCGTGGGAGACCTGGGGCATGATGTTCAGGCCCGCCGTCACCGCGGCGGCGTTGACGTCGTACGCATAGACCACGTACTCTTTGCCGTCGAGGGTCTCCGTCGCCGGGTCGGCGGGCTGGAGCGGCTGGAAATCGTAGGTCGGCTGCGTCACGCTCAGGCCGAAGGCGAAGCGTTCGAGGTTCGTGATGTTGTCGTCGAAGAGCAGGCCGTTGGGGTCGCGCTGACCTTCCGGCAGATGCGCCGCGGCCCACGATTCGAAGGCCGACGGGGCCGGCGGGCCCTTCACGAAGACGCGGCGCAGCGGCGTGACACGCTGCGAGCCATCGCTGTACGTGATCATAGCGCTGCCGACATAGAAGCCGCCGGTGGACACTGCCGCGGAAACCGCCAGTGGGTTCGCGTAGGGCGGGGTCAGCGTCGCGGCCTTGCCGCCGTTCAGATAGAAATCCACCGCCGGCACCGGGCTGCGCGCCGAAGGCTTGGGGAAACTGTAGAACACGGTCGCCGGCGCCGCGACGACTCCCCCACTGCTGGACACGCTCTCCGTGGCCTTAGCGTAGGAGGCGAAGGCCTGATAGTAGCGGGCGATCTTCTCGTTAAGCACCCAGCCATACGAACGCTTGTCACCTGGAGCATCGTCGTAGGCATAGATCCGCGGCGGGTCGGCGCGCCAGGAGTTCTGATCGACGAGCCAGCCGTCGAACTCGTGGAGGTTCTTCAACGTCACGGGCCCGTCGACCGGAGACTGATCGGCGGGATAGCGCAGGCGCACACATTCCGCCAGGAACGGCAGCAGGAGCTGCCGGGAATTGCCCTCCTGATGAGCCATCCCCTGCTCTTCGATCCACGCCCACAGGGCGCCGCGCGGACGGTTGTTATCGAAGAGGGCCTTGATGTTGGTGCGCCGCACGTCCGTGTCCACCTCCCCAGCGGTGAGGATCCCGGGCGTGAGCAGCGCCGCGGTCGGCGGCACGGGGTTATTGTAGTAGGCGCCCTTGGTCGTGATGAAGCCGATCACTTTCTCCGGCCGCACCGCGTTGAATCCGTACGACATTTGCCCGCCGTTGGAGAACCCCATCGGCAGCCAGGGCGCGTTGACCAACTCCGCATGGCCGGACTGGTTCGCGAAGTCCTGCAGCATGGCCTCGAAAAGCAGCAGCTCCACATCGCCCTCGTAGGAGAAGTTGTACCAGTACCCTGTCCCGAGGACCGCGAACCCATAGCTTTCGGCGAACGCGACCAGCTCGGCGTCCGTCGCCATCGCGGTCGAATCGCCACTGGCGCCGTTGCCATAGATGAGAATGCCGCGAACGACGGCGAGCGTGTCGGGGATGTTCAGCCGCAGATACCGGGTACCGCCATCGGCCGCCAGCGTACGATTGAGGTCATAAACCGCCGCCGGAGCGGACGCCGCCGACAACAATGAACAAACAAAGACCCACAACACCCATTTCTTCATGCGACACACTCCTCGTTCGGTGCCGGCCCACCTGTCGCGGCCTGTGTACTCCATTGATAATAACCGCAGACGAGGAGAATATGTGTCGCGCATTTTCGAAAAATAGGGTCAACCTCGGCGACGGAAGCGGCGGACCAGGGCGACGCCGAGCAGGCCCAACGCCAACGCGCCGGGGACCGGGACGGTCGTCATCACGCCGGCCTCCGCCCATGCGTGGACGCCGACGGAGTAGACGCCCGGGCCAAACGGGAAGAACCAGTACTCGTCGGCATAGGTCTCGTCTATGGAATCGACGTCGATCAAGCCCCAGCTATCACCGAAGTCCCCAGATTCCAGGGTGTGCCACTCGTCCTCGTCACGAATACCGTCGCCGTCGTCCCACCACTGATTGAGTTCGAAACCCGCATAGAAAGACGCGTAGGCGATCTCCTCCGGCGTGGTGGTCTCAAGCTGAGAGATCGTCGCATAGCTGAACCCAACCACGTTGATGGGATCCGAGGTCTCAAAGTCGACCCATTGCTCCAGGTTGGAATACCCCACGGCGGAAGAACGACCGGGATTGAGTGTAGCCATCGAAAGGAAGTTGACCATGCCTGACTGCGTCATGGCCATTCCGAGCGCGCCGCCGCTGTTGGCAGCAGCCGCCATATCCGACACATTGGGCCAGGGCGCGCCAGTGGGATCATACTGATCGTCGAACACCATGATCCCATCCTCAGTCGCGTCTGCGTAGGCGCCGCTCCAGTAGTACAGATTGTCGGTCGATCCAACGGGAGTGCCCAACAATAAAGCCACACCGCTGATGCCGGATGTCGTCGCCTGTCCGGCCGAAGAGGCCATCAAGACCACCCATACGGCTGCCGCCCATACCACTCGCACGTTTCTCACAAGCTCCTCCTTATCCGTATTTTCATGCTGCCGCTACCGCCTCTGGCGGCGACGGAACCAACCGATGCAGACCAAGCCCCGGCATCGCCTCTTCCCCTTTTACCTTCTACCTTCTTGTCCTTCTGCCTTTCCCTACGATCATCCCGGCGCCGAGCAGAACCAGAATCGCCGCACCGGGGGCGGGAACGGGAACGGCTTCGCCGCCGACGCGGAGGGTGCCGTCGGTGTAGAGCGTGGACCAATCCCAGTAGAGGCCCGACGTCAGCGTCGGGAAATCCAGAGAGCTGAACGTGCCGAGGAGGGTGCCGTCGAACAGGTCGAAGGAGTCGCCCGAGTCCGGCGTGAAGCCGTCGATGAGCACGACGTTCAGAGAACTTTTGAGCGTCGTGACCGTACCGAGGATGTCAAAATGGTCGTACTCGGTTCCCTGGGTCAGGCCGCCCAGCTCCATCTCGATGGTCTCCCAGACCAAGGAACAGTCCTCCAGTGTCGCCGTACCGGGGCTCAGGCCCGGCGCGAACGTGCCGGACGTGAAGTAGACGCGCACGAACTGACCGTCCCCTTCGACCAGGGTGTCGCGCACCGTCAAGCCCTGCACCGTCCCATGGTTGATGAGTCTCTTCCATGGCGAGTTCGACGTCGACAAGTGGGTGGATTCGAGGACACCCCCGGGGGCCACGGTAATTCCCTGCGTCGCCTCTGAAACCTCCAGATAACCGCCATCTATAGTCGTGTGGCCGCCCAGCACGGCCATGTCGGCATCGTGCAGAATCAGCATGCAATCCTCGGGAATCGACAACGATCCGTAGTGTGCGAAGCCGTCCGTGGAACTGTCGGTGCCTATGTCCCCAAAGACGTCCGTCAGACTGCTGCCGGGCTGCCCCAGGAACTTGCCGTGCCAGTTCATGGCGAAGTCGTCGCAGATGACGACGCCACTGGGCTCCAGCGTGATCTGGCCGCCAACGTCCATCGTCGGCCAGCGGATCTGGCGTATCGTGCCGCGGATCGTCGCGTCGCCGGAGACGGTGATGTCGCGGTTGAACCAACTGGCCACATCCGTCACGGCACCGCTGCCGTTGACCAGAAGGTCGTCGTAGCTCGTCCTGGCGCGGAGAGCCAGCGCTTGATACCCTCCGGCGACGACAGCTACGAACTTGCCCTCGGGGGGCGTAAGGTCAAGGGGGTCCTCCGCGTCAGGATCAAGACGAATAGGAGGCCCCCAGCCGGCGAGCGTGCCATCCGTACGGAGAGCCACGCTGTGCAGGGATCCCCCCGCCACGTCAGTGAACGTGCCTGTCGGAATGTGGTCGGCCTGGATGCTGAAACTATTGCCCCAGGCGGCCAGCGTGCCATCCGTACGGATGCCAACGCTGTGCGTGTTTCCCGCTGCCACGGCGCTGAAC
>CAYQXM010000119.1:14694-15001 GCA_964421295.1 uncultured Pirellulales bacterium | reverse complement strand
GTCGATGACACGATCGTCTTCCGGCCGCTGACGAGAGACGACCTGACCACGATTGTGGACTACGAGCTCAACAAGGTCTTCAAGCGTCTCACCGAGCACGGCCTGAAGCTCCAGTTGACGCCGCAGGCCAAGGAATTCCTGATCGAGAAGGGCTACAACCCCGAGTTCGGCGCCCGTCCCCTGCGCCGGTACGTCCAGCACACCGTGGAGACCATGCTCAGCAAGCGGATTCTCCGGGGCGACATCACACCGGGCCAGACCGTCACCGTGGATTATAAAGACGGCGAGCTGGTGATGGAATAACAGA
>CAYQXM010000119.1:0-14684 GCA_964421295.1 uncultured Pirellulales bacterium | reverse complement strand
CATCGACGTTCTGGACGAAGAACACCTGAAATTCGACGGCGAGGAAATCAAAGAGCCCGAAAAAACCAAAGAGGCCGTCGTGCCCGCCAAGTAATACGACAGAATACGCTTTAACGTGACCCATATAGGCCGTGCATTCAGTCCTCCTAATGCACGGCCTATTCTTTTGCGCTAACATTCCCCCCCCATCTGCGTCTATCCTCTTGTCGGAAGGCCCGGTCCGTGGTATCTCAGCCTTGTTCCGGGAAGACGCAGAAAGCAAGTGACGCCATGCTCATGACCAAGAGGATCGTAACTTCTGTACTGACACTGACTTTCATCGTGTCCACTTGCGGGATGGCTCTGGAGTTTCCCAAGATTGACCGCAAGCCGGCGCCGGATCTTTGGGATCGAGGCAGACGCACGTCTGTGCCCCACCTGGATCCGGCGGCCCAGAATCCGTTTGCCGTGGATCTGCGCAGCTATGATGTCTCCAACCTGGATCTGAAGAAGTCACTCCTGGATCTCCTTCAGTCGAGCTTCGACGACCGGACGAAATGGCCGCCAATGGCCCAGATGCCGGACGACTTCGACCCCAGGCAGATCATGATCCTGGGACGCAATCCCGGGCTCGGCGTTCGGGCTCTGCACCAGCAGGGCATCACCGGCCGGGGCGTCGGCGTCGCGATTCTCGATCAGCCGTTGATCGTCGATCATCAGGAGTACGGCGATCGCCTTCGCCTCTATGAAGAGATCAACATCCTCAACGGGATGCCCGCGCAGATGCATGGTCCGGCGGTAACTTCCCTCGCCGTTGGCAAGACCGTGGGTGTCGCGCCGAGGGCGGACTTGTACTGTGTCGCTGTATTCAACGGCGACGCTAACGAGGGCCGGTTCACGTGGAATTTCGAGTATCTCGCCCGCGCTGTGGAGAGAGTACTCGAAATCAACCAACAACTTCCACCTGCAAAGAAGATACGTGTCATCTCGATGTCGGTAGGTTGGGAGCGATCTCAAAAAGGGTACGCGCAAATCACGCAGGCCGTGCAAAAGGCAAAGGCCGCGGGCCTGCTCGTGATCTGTTCCTCGGTGGAAGAGGTCCACGGCTTCGCTTTCCAAGGGCTGGGTCGACCCCTCACGGCGAACCCCGACGATTTCAATGTCTACCAGCCGGGGGCGTTCTGGGCCAAGGAGTTCTACCGTCGGCCGCAGACTCACAGTCGCCTGCTCGTGCCCATGGATGCGCGGACCACGGCCGGCCCGACAAGCGCCGGCGAATACGCCTTCTACGCCCAAGGCGGCTGGAGTTGGGCCATCCCGTACATCGCAGGCATGTATGCCCTGGCAGCGCAGGTCGAGCCGAAGATCACGCCAGAGCGGTTCTGGGCCCTGGCCATGAGGACCGGGCGCACGATCAAGGTCATCCACGAGGACAAGACCTTCGACCTCGGACCGATCCTGGACCCCGCTCAACTCGTCGACGCGATCAAACGCGGCGACCTCTCCGATCAGGCCGCGGTGACGGCGGAACTGGCCAAGTACCGGGTCCAGTCGCAGGGGTTGGAGTCGCAGGATAGGATTCCGGCCGACTTGGCCGCCCGCATCGCCAAACTGGACCTGGACCATGCCACGCGTAAGGACGTGATCGAACAAATGGGAGCGCCTGTCTCTTATGTCCTCGGAACCAAAACGCTCGACCCTGGTAACTTGCCCTCACGCTACGCCATGATCTATCCGGCGGGCGTTCAGGTGGTCATCATAGCGGACCGTGTCGCCCGCGTTGTGTTTTCTCTGCCGGGCTACCTCTTCCGCGACAAGATCGAGGTGGGCACGCCGCTGGAGGACGTCCTCAAAATCCTTGGACTACCCGACAAGACCATCGAGAACGCCCACAGCAACGACGTGGCGAAAGCGCCTCTGGAAGATGGCGTCTTCTATAGGGACATCGACGGTGTCGCGGGCAATGGTCTATATCAGGCCCGATCGCAAGGCGTCAGCCTGTACTTTATGGACAATCACGTACGACAGATGACGCTGGTTCCGAAGAATCAATAGCCCAGCAAACCATTTGTTCAATACGGCTCATGTCGTCCCTCTGTTGGTTGCAGAGTCTTGCGCGTGACAGGAGCAACCGGACACTTTGGCGGCGCATGGACCAGCCACGTGACGCGTTTCACGCCTTCGGTTTGATCGTGACGCGGTTGCCTTCGACCTGGAGGCGGCCTTCGATGAACCACTGGATCGCCTGGGGGTAGGCCAGGCACTCCTGCTCGAAGACGCGCGCGGCCAGGGTGTCGGCGGTGTCACCATCTTCGACGGGACAGGTGCGTTGGACGATGATCGGGCCCTGGTCGTATTCGTTCGTGCAGAAGTGTACGGTGCAGCCGCTGACCGTGCAGCCGGCGGCCAGGACCGCCTCGTGAACGTGATGGCCCCACATGCCCTGGCCCCCGAAACACGGCAGCAGCGCCGGATGGATGTTCATCACGCGGTTCTCGTACCGTTCCGGAATCTTCCACAGACATAGCCATCCGCCCTGCACGACCAGGTCGACTTTCGCCGCGTCCAACTCTTCCACGATCCGCCGGCTGAAGGCATCGATGTCCTTGTGGTCCTTCGTGCGGATCACCGTCACGGGCAGACCGGCGTCTTTCGCCCGCTGTACGCCCCCGGCCGAATTCAACGAGCTGATGACTGTCACAATCTCGGCATTCAGGCGCCCCGTCTGAATTTCCTGCTGGAGATTCAGCATCGTGCGGCCCCCGCCGCTGATGAGAACGGCCAGCCGGATCGGCTTCCGCGCGGTCCGTTCGCAATCGCGAGAGGCCATCGGCAAGCGCAGCTTGCCGCTGCCACCCGCCGGAGCGGCATCCCAGAGCGAAGGGGCATGGTGGGCGGTGCCCACCCTACGTTCTGATTTCGGACCCCGGACCTCGGTCTTCTCCTCGACGTCGTGGCCGCAATCCATGGCCCGATTGACCAGCGCATCGGCGGCCACGTTCTTCTCCCGCAGGACGTGCCGGATGGCATGGCCGCTGAAACGCGTCAACAGACGCTTGATTTCCTCGAAAAGGGGGCGAATCACCTCGCTTTTGACTTTGTACTGGCCGTTGAGCTGGCGCACCATCAGCTCGCTGTCGCTGTAGACCGTGACTTCTGTGGCGCCCATCTGGGCGGCGGCTTCGAGGGCCTTGACCAACGCCGTGTATTCGGCCACGTTGTTGGTCGTGCGCCCCAGGAAGAACGCTTTGGCGGCCCGGCGGGTGCCGTCGGGATCGGACAGCACAAAGCCGCCCGCGGCGGGTCCCGGATTGCCCCGGCTGCCGCCGTCGGTCTGGATGATCAGCTTCATGGACATGCAGTTTCTCCGTGCTGCGGACGCGCGGGCGATCCCCTTCGTTATTCCGGCATGTCGCCCAGGACCAGGATACGCGTGCAGTTCGGGCAGCGGATGATTTCATCGCGGGTCATCAGCAGGTTGACGCTCTCGGCGGTGATCCCCATGAAGCAGCCGCCGCAACTGTAGGCGTCGGACCGGTCGTCCTGTTGCTCGACCTTGACGACGGCCTCGCCGTCATACGTGTCCGCCACGCGATTGAAGATGGTCAGACGCTCGCGCGGTATGCTCTTGGCCACCGCGTTCCACTCGATCTGAATCTTGGCGATCTCGGCCTCGTACTCGACCGCGGCGATGTCGGACTTCTTGCGGGTTTCTTCAAGCAGCTGCTTCTGCTCCTCGATTTGCGCCCGGATCTTCTTGCACTCTTCGTCATCCGACTCCACAGCCTTCATCAACTCCAGAATTTGTGCCTCGATCTTGGAATTGTCGGCCCGGGTCGTATTCAGTTGCGTGAGAATCGCTGCATACTCCTTGTTGGATTTGGAGTTGTTCAGGGAAGCGCGCAGCTTGTTGACTTCTTCGTCGCGGCTCTTGAGCTCCAACTCCAGGCGATCGGATTGAATCTTGGTGAGTAGCGCCTCTTCTTTCTTGGCTTCGAGGGCGCTTTGGAGGCTTCGAACTTGATTTTCTTGAATAAGAATACTTCTGCGGCAGCGCGCCAGCTTGGCCTTGGCGGCTCGTAATAGGTTTTCTACACTCTGAAGTTTTACCAAGCCATTCAATACAGGTCCCATTTAGGCTCCTCGTGCTCGGTGTAATTCCTTTAAACCGGGTATTATCGATAAAATCGGCGTGTTACGCAATAGAAAACCGGACCTGCCCGCCTTTTGATTTGGGGCCGGAAACGATCGTCCAGACGGCGCTTGGTTCCGCCGCCCGGAGCGTGTATAATTCCCGCTCTATGAAGGACTTGCTGAAAGAGCTGATCCGAGCCGATTCCACCGCCGGCCGGGGTGAACTGGCGACCGCGAAGGTCATTGAAGCCGAATTCCGCAAACATGGTGTGGAGTGCCGCATCGAGCGCTGGGGCAAGAACCGGGCGAATGCCGTCGCCCACGTTAAGTCCACCGGCCGCCGCAAGGGTCTGCTTTTCGTCTGCCATTCCGACGTGGTCGGTCCCGGCGAAGAGCCGTGGAGCTATCCCCCTTTCGAGGCCACTGAGGCCGGTGGCCGCATCTACGGGCGGGGTACAGTGGACATGAAAGGCGGCATCGCTGCGGTGGCCGCCGCTATCTGTGACGTGGTCGATTCCGGGGTCCAGCTCGAAGGTGACGTCATCTTCGCCGCCACGGCGGGCGAGGAGACCGACAGCAGCGGTATCGAACGTTTCATGCAGGATACCGCCTGGCTGCCCCCGCTGGCCGGCATTGTCGTTCCGGAGCCGACCAGCCTGGCCGTCGTGACCGCGCATCGGGGCCTGCTGTGGCTGCAAGTCACGACCAAGGGCAAGGCCGTCCACAGCTCGATGCCCGAGCGGGGCGTCAATGCCATCATGCACATGAAGCGGGTGCTCGACGAGCTGGAACGCTACAAAATCCCTTGTCCTCCTCACCCTCAGTTGGGCCCCTGCTCGCTCAGCGTCAACCGCATCGTCGGCGGCGAGGCGATGAACATCGTCCCCGACCGCAGCACGCTGGGCGTCGATATCCGCACGCTCCCGGGTCAGAATCCCCAGGCGATCCGCAACGATATCGAGCGTCTCCTGGCCCAGCTCAAAGTCACGGTCCCGCACTTCGACGCCGAGCTGTCGGTGGCCCGCGTCGCCGAGGCGATGGAGACCGACTCCGAGTGCGAATTTGTGAAGCGGTTCTGCTCCGCGGTCGGCGTGGATATGACCAACGTCGTCGGTTTCACGACCGACGCCCCCTACCTCGTGCCACTGGCCACCCCCATCATCATCTACGGTCCCGGCCGGCCCGACATGTGCCATCAGACCAACGAATGCGTCGAAACCGCCGAGCTCGAAGCCGCCACCGGCACCTTCAAAGACGCCCTCCTTCATTTCCTCGCCTCGTAGCGGGCCACGCCGCTTTTCGTGTCGCGTTTTGCACTTCGAGACGGTGTACTATTGTTGGACCGCCATGGACACTGGTGCAGGAGATTGCAGATATGAGTGAGCCGGTACTGCGAAGACAATTGCTGAAGCATGGGTGCGCGATGGGTTTGTGCGCGTGTGCCGGGACCGCGATGGCGGCCCAAGGCAGCGAGCAGGAGAGAAAGGAAGCCGCTTCACCGGCTCAGGCGGAGGAACTGCGAAAGCTCCAATGGTGGATGAGTCACACGCAGAGGCAAACCGCCAAGCTGTGGCAATTGCTCGAAACACGTCTCGACGAGAAGACGCGCATAGCTATTCTGGAAGAACTGGGACGTAATTGCGCCGGCAGCCTGGGGTGGGCCAAACAGTACAAAGGGAATCTGGAAGGCTATTTCAAGCATCTCAACGATCGGCTGGGCGAGACGCCCGTGTACGACAAGGATAAGGGGATCATCACGATCACGACGCGCGAGCGGGACTGTGACTGCCGGATGGTGAGCAGCACGATCACGCCGCCCATCTTCTGTGCCTGCTCCATCGGCTGGCAGAAGTATACCTACGAGACCATCCTGGACAAGAAAGTCGAGGTGGAAGTCAGGGAGTCCGTCCTGCGTGGCTCCAAACGCTGCGTGTTCGAGGTCCGCATATTGGCATAGATGCAGGCTACCGTCCGTTGTTCACGGCAACACAGTTGATTTTGTCTCCTTTTTGCGTCATTTGGGTTGACGCCCAGCCAACATCCTTGTATATTGATTCTTCTTTAGTAATTCTTTCTATCAGGTAATGAGCATGACTTTTCTCAGGGACAACGCCGCGACACTGACAGCCGGCATCACGCCGGTGGCCAAGCAGTTCTGCGCTATGGCCGTGGCCGTCGCTATTACGGCCACGTATCACGTGGAGGGTGCTCCCTAAGAAAGATTGCTCATCGTAAGAGTTGAATGACAAGCCTTTCAGGGAGCCCAAGACCTGAAAGGCTTTTTTCGTTTCTGGGCTCGTACAAAAGGGAAAGGGATATGGACACGTGTCAGGATCCAACCGGTGCCGGCGTAACACTCCCGCGGCCGGCGTGGCAGTACGACGAGATGAAGCACTCCGGCGTCGATTACGCCGATGCGGCGATCGCGCAGTCTTACGATGCGTGCCACGGGACATTCCGTAACTACGAGCAGGAGGCCAAAGGGATTATCGCCAGGCTCGGCGTCGGCCCCGACGCTACGGTTCTGGACATGGGATGCGGCACGGGCACCTTTGCCCTCCACGCGGCCCAGTACTATCGCAAGGTGTACGCCGTGGACGTATCGCAGGAGATGCTGAGCTGTGCCCGCGACAAGGCGCAGCAGGCCGGAACGTGCAACGTCGAGTTCCGGCACGGCGGCTTTCTCACCTACCAGCATGACGGCGCACCGCTGGACGCCGCCAGCAGCACCGTGGTGCTGCACCATTTGCCTGACTTCTGGAAGCTGGTGGGATTGCGGCGGCTGGCGGCGCTGCTCAAGCCGGGCGGCCGGTTCTTCCTGTTCGATGTGGTCTTCTCGTTCGATCCGGCCCAATACGCCTCGTGCGTGCAGCAGTGGGTCGAATCCATGGGCGCCCAGATGGGTCCCCCAGGCCTGGCCCGCGCGGAAACCCATATCCGCGACGAGCATAGCACGTACTCCTGGATCATGGAGGGGCTCCTGGAACGGGCGGGTTTCGCGATAGACACCGTCAATTATCAACAGGGATTCCTGGCCACTTACGTGTGCCGCAAGAAATGAGGTCGTGACAATGGATATCCGCATTGCAGAAATGATCGCTTCGGATTGGCCCACCGTGGCGGCGATATACAAAGAAGGAATCGCGACGGGACATGCAACGTTCGAGGATGACGCGCCCGACTGGCCCGAGTGGGACGCCAAGCACCTGCCCGAGTGCCGGCTGGTCGCCAGGGCCGGCGGAAAAGTGGTCGGCTGGGTCGTGCTGAGCCCGGTATCGAACCGGTGCGTGTATAAGGGCGTGGCGGAGGTCAGCGTCTACGTGAAAGCCTCCCTGCGCGGCCAAGGCATCGGACGCATGCTGCTGAAAGCCATGATCGACGCCTCAGAAAAGGCCGGGATCTGGACGCTCCAGAGCGGCATTTTCCCGGAGAACATCGCCAGTCAGACCATCCATCAACAGTGTGGATTCCGCCTCGTGGGTTATCGCGAGCGGCTCGGGGAAATGAATGGCGTCTGGCGCGACGTGGTCCTCATGGAACGTCGCAGCAAAGTCGTGGGAGTCTGAAGATATGCGTAGGCAACTATCATTTCGCAGGGTGGCAGCGGCAAGGCCGCAGGGCTTGCCGATGGCTCCTCAATCTGTATGGCCAACCATCGGCAAGCTCTCGCTTGCCGCTGCCACCCTGCTGCCGAAGAAGGAGGGGCGATGATGACAATCAGGCCAATTCGGGACAATGAAGTCACGACCATCGTGGATGTGTTGCGGCGGTCGTTTGCGGACGTGGCGCAGCGTTTCGCCCTGACGCCCGAGAACTGCGGCAAGAACCCGGCCTTCTGCACGGAGCAGCGGGTGCTCGACGAGCGGGCCAAGGGCGTCGTGTTCTACGTGCTGGAAGACGCCGGGCGCGTATGCGGCTGCGTCGCGATGGAGCGGCCCAAGCCTGAGGTGGTTTACCTCGAACGGCTGGGCGTGCTGCCGGAGCATCGCTCGAAAGGGCTCGGACACGCATTGGTGAATCACATTTTCGCAGAGGCCGGGACCGCCGGGGTGGCGCGCGTGGAGATCGCCGTCATCGCCGAGGACGTGCCGCTCGTGAAGTGGTACGAGCAGTTTGGATTTGTGCAAATATCGACGCGCAAGTTCGATCATTTGCCGTTTGTCGTCGCCTTCATGGCGAAAGAGTTGAGGAGCCAACCGTCATGACCGTGCTGCATGCCAAGAGAATGAGCAATGTCCCGAAGTCGTTCATTCGGGAGATTCTGAAGGTCACGCAGGACCCGCAGGTGATTTCGTTCGCCGGGGGACTGCCGAACCCACGGTACTTCCCGAACCGGGAGATGGCCCAGGCGGCCGCCGAGGTTCTGAGCCGGCCGGGCGATTGCGGGCTGCAATACGCCACGACCGAAGGCTACCCGCCGCTGCGCGAGTACATCGCCCAGCGGTATCGAGAGAAGATGGGGCTCGACGTGTCGGCGGATGAGATCCTGATCACCAACGGGTCGCAGCAAGGACTGGACCTGGTCGGCAAGGTGTTCATCGATGAGAGTGACGTGGTAGTCGTGGAACAGCCGGCCTATCTCGGCGCGATCCAGGCGTTCTCGGCGTACGAGCCGCAGTTTCAGGCCGTGCCGCTGTTGGAGGACGGCATCGACGTGGAGCGTCTGGCCGAGGTGCTCAAAATGCGTCCGGCCAAGCTCTTTCATACGGTGATCAACTTCCAGAATCCGTCGGGGATCACGTATTCGGCCGAGAAACGCAGGCAATTGGCCGAGGTGATCGGCCGGTATGAGATGCTCCTGGTCGAGGACGATCCGTACGGGCAGTTGCGTTTCGGCGGGACCAGGCCCCCCTCGATGCGGACCTGGCTCGGCGAGAAGGCGGTCCTGCTGGGCTCGTTCTCCAAGACGGTCGCGCCGGGGCTGCGTATGGGCTGGATCTGCGCCCAAGAATCGGTCATGGACAAGCTCGTCATCGCCAAGCAGGCGACCGATCTGCACTCGAATTACCTGGCCCAGAGAATTCTCTGCCAATACCTGGCGAGTCACGACCTCGACGAGCACGTGGCGACGATCTGTGCGGCGTATAAGAGGCAGAAAGATGCGATGGTCGCCGCGGTCGAGGCGTATTTCCCGCCGCAGGTGCACATCACCCGCCCCGAGGGCGGCATGTTCCTGTGGGCCACGTTGCCGGAGCAGCTTTCCGCCGGGGATTTGTTCGAGCGGGCGATCAAGGAGAAGGTCGCCTTCGTGCCGGGCCTGCCCTTCTTCGTCAACGGCGGCGGCCAGCACAACATGCGGCTGAATTTCTCGAACGCCGACGAGAGCAGAATCGAAGAGGGAATCCGTCGGCTCGGGACCGTCATGAAACAATCATTGAATGACAGGAGATAGAGCGATGCCAAAGTACAACTTCAGTATAGTCGATGTGTTTGCGGAGTCGAAGTACGCGGGCAATCAGCTCGCGGTCTTCAAGAATGCACAGGGTCTGACGACGGAAGAAATGCAGAAAATCGCACGAGAGATCAACTTCTCGGAGACGACATTCATCCTGTCGGATGAGCCCCGCGAGGGCGGCTACGACGTGCGGATCTTCACGCCGGGCGCCGAGGTGCCCTTCGCCGGACATCCGACGCTGGGGACCGCGTTCGTCATTCGCGAGGAGATCATCGAATCATCCGTCGAGCGGCTCAACTTGAACCTGAAGGTGGGGCCGATCCCGGTGACCTTCGGGTTCAAGGACCAGCCGGACGTGCTCCGGATGAGGCAGAACCCGCCCGAGTTCGGCGCGACGCTCGACCCCGCCGAGATCGCCCCGATCCTCGGCCTGAAGCCGTCGGACATCGATACCCGGGTGCCCGTGCAGGAAGTCTCGACAGGCCTGTGGTTTACCATCGTGCCGCTGACCAGCCTCGAGGCGATCAGGCGGGCCCGGGTCAACCTGGATCGGTATTTCTCGTTCATGGCCGACCGGCAGGCGAAGGCGATTCTGGTCTTCTGTCCCAAGACCTACAGTTGGCAGAACCATCTTAACGTTCGCGTTTTCGTGCCCTGCTACGGCATCGACGAGGACCCGGCCACCGGCAGCGGCAACGGGTGCCTGGCGGGCTACCTGGTCCGGAACCGCTACTTCGGCGGCAGCGAAATCGATATCAGCGTCGAGCAAGGTTGTGAAATCGGCCGTCCTTCGCGAATTTACTTGCAGGCAAAGGAGGAAAACGGGACGATTACCGTCCACGTTGGCGGCAAGGTCATCCCCATCGCCAGAGGAGAACTCGTTCAATGAAAGGTGAATGCATGAACCGAATGAAGGTAGGCGTGCTGGGTGCCACCGGCATGGTGGGCCAGAATTACGTCAGGCTGCTGAATAACCACCCGTGGTTCGAGGTCACCTATGTGGCGGCCTCGCCCCGGTCGGCCGGCAAGAAGTTCGTCGACGCCGTCGAGGGTCGCTGGCTGATGCCCGAGCCGATGCCGGAGGCGGTCCGCAATCTCGTGGTCGGCGACGCCAACCTGGTCGACGCCGCCAAGGGTAAGTGCGACCTGGTTTTCTCCGCGATCGAGGAGGATAAGGACGTGGTGCGGAGGCTCGAAGAGGCCTACGCCGCCGCGGACTTTGCGGTCGTTTCGAATAACTCCGCGCACCGCTCGACGCCGGATGTGCCGATGATGGTTCCCGAAGTGAACTGGGCCCATGCGGAACTGATCAAGGTGCAACGCAAGAATCGCGGCTGGAAGAAAGGCTGCATCGCGGTGAAGCCGAATTGCAGCATTCAAAGCTACGTGACACCCGTCCACGCTCTGCGCGAGGCGGGATTCCCAGTCTCCGCGATGTTCGTGACGACGCTGCAGGCCGTCTCGGGCGCCGGATTCCCCGGCCCGGCCTCCTACACCATGATCGATGGCGTGGTCCCCTTCATCAAAGGCGAAGAGGAGAAGTCCGAGCAGGAACCGCTGCGCGTCCTGGGCAAGCTGGTCAACGGCAAGATCGAGAACGAGTCGGCCCTGAAGATCACGGCCCACTGCAACCGCGTGGGGGTCATCGACGGCCACACGGCGTGCGTGAGTCTCCAGTTCGCCGGCAAGAAGCCCTCGATCGACGAGATCCGCAAGATCTGGAAAGAGTTTTCGAGCGAGCCGCAGAGGCTGAAGCTCCCGTCGGCCCCGATCCCGGCGCTGGTTTATCGCGATGAGCCCGACCGGCCCCAGCCGCGTATGGACCGCGACGTCGGCAAGGGTATGACCGTGACGCTGGGCCGCCTGAGGCCGTGTACGGTGTTCGACATCCGCTTCGTGGGCCTGTCGCACAACACGATCCGCGGCGCCGCCGGCGGTGCGATCCTGATGGCCGAGCTGCTGAAAGCTCAGGGCTATTTCTGATAAGTAAGCTGTGGCTTGATGTCGGCTATTGTCTATAAAGACGACAAGGTCCTGCCCCGAGGCCAGGTCGTGGCACTGTATCGGGCTTTGAACTGGTCTTCGGCCGAGAAGCCGGAACTGTTGCTTAAAGCGATGGAGAATTCGCATACGGTCGTCACGGCCTGGGACGGTGACAGGCTCGTCGGTCTGGGCAACGCTATTTCCGACGGCTGCCTGGTCGTGTATTATCCGCACCTGGCGGTCCATCCCGAGTACCAGGGCCGGGGCATCGGCACGGAAATCGTCCGGCGGATGCAGGCCCGCTACGAAGGTTTCCACCAGCAGGCCGTCCTGGCCGACGGCCGGGCCGCGGACTTCTACCGGAAGGTCGGATTCACCCAGGCCGGGAGTTGCCAGGCGATGTGGATCTATCAGGGACACGACCATGATTGAGACGACTATGACAAGCAGCAAGGAAATCAAGGAACTGGCTCTCTCATTGGGAGCCGACCTGTGCGGCATCGCGCCGGTGGAACGCTTCGATCAGGCGCCCAGAGGCTTTCACCCGAGGGACCTCTTCCCGGAGGCCCGGTCGGCCGTTGTGATTGCCAAACGCATGGCCGAAGGTGCGTTCCGCTGCGCCGGCAGCGTGATCCCCTACACGATCGCGGCGAAAGCTGCGTTGATGGAGGTCACGCGCATCTCCTGTCTGCTCGGCGCCGAGATCGAACGCCTCTTCGGTGCGATCGCCATGCCGGTACCGACCGAGCCGTATGATTACTGGGACGCGGACCGCTGGGAAGGCCGGGCGCTGTTGTCGTTCAAGCACGCCGGATGGCTCGCCGGGCTGGGCGTGTTCGGGAAGAACACGCTGCTGGTGAACGGCCGGTACGGCAACCGGATCGCTCTCGGCGTCGTGCTGCTCGATGTCGAGCTGGAGGGCGACCCGATTGTAGACTCGTCATTCTGCTCGCCCGCGTGTCACCTTTGTATCGATACCTGTCCGGGCGGGGCGCTGGGTCAGGCGAGCGTCGATCAGAAGCTCTGCCGCACCCACTGCCAGGGCAAGACCAAGAAAAGCGAGCCGCTCATCACCTGCAACGCCTGCCGCCTGGTCTGCCCGAACGGCGCAGGTGTACGAGTTCCAGCATAGTTCTTTACCTTTTTACTTTTGACTTTTGCCTTTTCACTTTTTGACTTTGAGTTATGCCTATGGCTGTCGATTTCAAGAAGTATCACGGGTTGGGCAATGATTATCTGGTGATCGATCCGAACGTGCGGGACGTCGCGATGATCGAGGCGAACATCCGCCTGATCTGCGACCGCAACTTCGGCGTCGGGTCGGACGGGATTCTGTACGGCCCCACCTTTGAGGGCGACCTGCCGGTGCTGCGCATCTTCAATCCCGACGGCAGCGAGGCGGAAAAAAGCGGTAACGGCCTGCGCATCTTCGCCAAATACCTCTTCGAGAAGAAGTACGTCCGCGGCAAGGAGTTCCAGATCAAGACGCTGGGCGGGATCGTGAATGTCCAGGTCCAGGATAAGAACGCCAACCTGATCCGCATCGACATGGGGAAAGTGACATTCACCAGCAGCGAAATCCCCGTGGCGGGCCCCCGCCGCGAGGTGGTACAGGAGACGCTCGATATCGACGGCACGCCCTACAAGGTCACGTGCCTCTCTATCGGGAACCCCCATTGCGTGATCCACCTGGACGAGGTGAGCGAGGAAAAGGCCCGCAAGCTGGGCCCGTTCGTGGAGAAGCACGCGCAGTTCCCCCACCGCATCAACATGCAGATCGTGAAGGTCCTCGACCGCGCCAACATCGATATCCGCATCTGGGAACGCGGCGCGGGTTACACCCTCGCCTCCGGCAGCAGCTCCTGTGCCGCCGCCGCCGCGACGCACAAGCTGGGCCTGGTCGACAACCGCATCACCGTCCACATGCCCGGTGGCGAGCTCCTGATCGAAATCGCCCCCGACGGCCTCGTCACCATGACCGGCCCCGTCGAAGGCACCTTCCAAGGCACCTTCCACCCCGACCTGAAAAAACGGATCGTCCGCTCGTAGTCTGCCCGTGAGGGCATTCATGTGGCCCAGCCGCCCTCGGCTGGGATCACCCCCGAGGGCGGGGGTGCCACACAAGACGTCACTGCAGGCAACCGGCGTTCTCCCACCGCAGCGTCGGATAGCCGTTGCCTTCACAGATCGCCCAGACGTTGGTGAAGTCCCAACCGACGAAGCTGGCCTGCTGTTTCATCTGGGTGTCCGTCAAAACAACGCCGAGACCGTTGTCCGGCCCGCCGCCATCTGCCTGCGCGAGAAAACACGAACTCGTGATCGTGCCTCCCGAAGTCTTCGCGACGAGGCCGCCTCTTGGGATGCCTGGCTCGCTGGGCTGAACGAATGTCGCCGCGTAGCAGCGAGTGACTTCGCCGCTGTTCAGGCCAACCAGCCCTCCCCCCCAACCGTAGCCATCGGCGTAGCTATCCCTGATCGTCCCCTCATTCTGGCCGACCAGGCATCCTGCAGAACTCGGGACCCGGCCATCTACGAAGCCGGACGCGTGACATTCGACGATACTGCCTCTATTGCAGGCTGCGACTCCACCATATTGTGCCGACTGGCTCAGCCGCTCGCCGGGACGTGCGTCCAGGGCGGCCCACCGCACGGAGCATCTTGTCAGCTGACCGCTGCTCTCATTGACAGCGACCAAACCACCAGCGACACCGTTCACAAACGTCGTATCGGCGTCGACGGAACAACCCGCCACCAGCCCGTGGTTGACCGCTGCCAGGACTCCTGAGTTGCCCGTGTATTCGCCGGGCAACACATGGACGGCGCTCAAATTCAGGTCAGTCACTGAAGCGCCGGCCTGAATTGTGCCGAAGAATCCTGCCTCCGGTCCCCCCGTCGGGCTGAACATCGATACGGCATGACCACCGCCGTCGAGGTGTCCCCAGAAAAGCGGGATCACCGACTGCTCGTACGATTCGCCTTGCAGACTGATGTCAGTGGTCATTCGGTAGCAGGCGTCAAGATCGCGACAAACCGCCGGAATCTGATCGGCCGATTCGATCAAGTAGGGATCTTCCGCGGTGCCTGCACCGGTGAACTGAGATGGCAGAGTCGCCCTCAAGACCGGATAGCCCCCGTCCTGCGGCATGGTCCAGACTTCGAACGGCCCGTCGCGATCATCGCCCCAGAAATCCCA
>CAYQXM010000118.1:796-15021 GCA_964421295.1 uncultured Pirellulales bacterium | reverse complement strand
TTGATGAGTAGGCGAGAGCGCTATTTGAAACAGTGATCCATGTGCCAGCTGGGCCAAGCTTTTTGATCGCGAACGCTGGCCCAGTAACTCCACCCTGTGCAGCGAACGCCCTGCCACCGTAGTCAACTACGGATTGGCTTGGATCCACGCTCAGAATAACGAATCGCGCATCGATGCGACGAAGCTCCGCCGCCATATCTCGAACGATCGCTGAGGCCTTTGCGGGCCACAGTGGCGCCACCACGTTGCGCCGATCGGTCTCGCTTTGACCTGGAACAGGCTCGACGCCTAACACCCGCTCATAGTAGGGGAGCAGATCGGTAGCGAGGAACGGCCACGCGTTATTGATTGCGCGTCGGTTGGCGCTTGTGGCCGCCGATAACCCCACGGCCCGCGACCTCCGCCAAAGCCCGTCAATGCCGTCCTGATTTGACGCACTGCCGCCGATGCCCTCGGCCGCCAGAAGAAGGTTGTACGCCTTCTGTGGCTCGTCGGGTCCACCCCCAAGCATGACTGGGAACATGCGCACGGCTAGAGCACCTCCAACCAAAATCGATAATCACCCAGCGTTGTGCCTGACCACGTGCGGATTTGCACAGCATAGGGGACAGCCGGATCAATGAATGCAGCTCCGCGCGGCGCGTCTGCTGGGCTGAATACCAGAGGCACGTCGCTAGCAGTTACGCGCGCACTGACTAGCGTTGTCGGAACGTCGACTCCGTCCTTGTCCTTATAGGACGAAGCGAAAGTGTACGAGTAAACACCGGCAGAACTGCGCTCCAGCTGCGGGTGCGTCTGCGCGTGGTCAACGTTCCAGGCCTCTTCTTGGTGCAGGATCGCGAACGCGGACCCCGACCAAATTGCAACCAGTGACGCGCGCGGCTGAATCAAGTTTGCGGCCGTTGCGATGTTGCAAAGCAGGTTCCCGGACTCCGCGGAGATCTCGCGCTCTGGGTGCTCAACGGGTCGAACGTCCTTGAACGTTGGACCAAGGACGCTTCGAACTATGCGTGAGGGATAGCCTGACATATTACTCCATCGGATAGACGCCAGCGTCAGCCAGAATCAGCATATTTGGTCCAAGCACGGCACTCGTTGGTATGGCTGGCGATGTGGTTGAAACCCAAGCATCGGAGTCAACCGTTGAACCCCCGAACACTTCGATCACGCGCGTTGCGATATCGTCGCCAGCTCTGCACGGCTTCTCTTCTGTGGTTTCTGGGAAGCGAATGCAGCGGTTTGCTCGTATGTCTGTCGAACTAGCGGCGAACAATTCACCGGGTCCGCGCTCATCGAAGTAGTCGGACAGTGCCTTTGCAACCATGTCCCGGCGCGCGAACTGCGGGCACACTGCGCGACCCACGGTCAGCCACGACAGGGGGGCCGTTAGCGTGAAAGTGTAGGTGTTCGCCGATGCCCTGCGAAGGGTTGTTCCGAAACTCAGCTCCTCGAACTTGCTTTCTTCGTAGTGCCAAGCGAACAGTCGCGGCTGATGCGAGTCGTCGAAGGTGTATGGAGAGTCGGCGTCGTTTGGGCAGGTGATCGTGATGTCCGACCCATCAACGTCGGACACTGCCGGTAGGTTTCCTGATCCGCTGTAGGTCGGGAACGGAACGGCATCCAAGAACCCGTTTGCAGAGCCTTTTGCGAGGCTCAAGCGAAGGCCAACGCTAGAGATCTCAGGGTTCGCTGCAGTTACAACGATGCGAGGCGGCGACGGTTCCACCGGTGA
Source organism: uncultured Pirellulales bacterium (assembly GCA_964421295.1). GTDB lineage: Bacteria > Planctomycetota > Phycisphaerae > Sedimentisphaerales > Anaerobacaceae > PLanc-01. The sequence continues at coordinate 13,289 of CAYQXM010000118.1, read as the reverse complement.
GCCAGGGGGCACAAGGTATGACGTCGCACGCGCGATCGTCTGCTCGCCAGCGATTCTTGCGAGAGGTCCCACCACCAGGGCGCGCTTGCTCGTAATGCAAATCAGCAGCGTCCCAGACCCGAGAGCACAGGGGTAGATGAACGCATCTTCGATGTCGCTCCCGGAGCGCCGAGCCCAAGATCGCTGCTGCGCGTCGTTGCCGCCGCCTGGCTTGTGGCGGATGTCGGCAATCATGCGCGCCGCCCACTCGGCGTCAGTCTCCGCGTCAGCCCCGCCCTGGAGCTGAGTGGCAACCGTAGCCGTGGGTGCCATGTTCGGATCTTTGAACGCCCACGTGATGATCTCGTTGGGCGCCAGGTTGGTGTGCGCGCCAGGATCCATCGCAATCACAGTGGCTAGAGCTGAGTTGTTGCTGCCTACGTCAACGTTAGAGAAAGCCTGGAACCTTGCACCGTTTGCGGCTCTGCCCCAATACGCTGAAGAGTCTCCGATTGTCGGGGATCCAATGATGTGAGTTCCAGCCGTACCGGTAACGAGCACTTGACCAGCGCCGCTTGTTGCGTGGAGCTTTCCTTCCGGGTCCCATTGGCGGCCGTGGTAGTCGCTCAGATACTGCGAGCATGCGCGATCGATTTGAAGCTGGTTGGCTAGGAAAAGCGCGCGTCGCTGCTCGCTCTGCGCATAGTCGTCGTCGGCCTGCGCCTGGCGGGACCATCGCGTACCCGGGGCAGTCGCCACCGCGATCTCGTCCTCGGTGAAGTACTGCGAAGTCTCGGGGTTCACCTTGCGTCGTAGCCCGTCGCGGAAGTAGTTCAGGATCAGTTCGCGAATTTCTCCGCGCCGGACCAACCGAAACTCGCGGTCGGCAGGCGCGCTCACGATCCACCGCCTACGAGTTCAGTGACCGGGATCGGGATTGTCTGGTTTGCGCGACCGCTGAACAGGTTGTCAAACTGGACGCTGAGCAGCGCGCCCGTGTCGCCGTCGTCGTCAACGGTAATCGACCGAACGCGGATTCGCTTCTCTTGGATGAGTCGGCGCCAGGCGAACTTGACTTCTGACGTGGCAACGAACTGCAGGCGTTCGTCGATCTTCTCGATCTCATGGAGCTTGTGGCCGTCGAACTGCACGGAACTCCCGCTGCCTCGACGCACACGAACCGCCTCGACTGCAGCTGCGTCCACTGGATCCATACCGCGCAGAATTGACAGGTAGTCACCCGTCACAGGGTCGATTGCGTCGGCCAAAAAAATGGCGCCAGACCCCTGCAGCACTAACTCGCTAGGAGGCTGTCCGATACCAAAACCGCCGGCCGCTGGAATCTGGCCCATAAAGGGCAGGCTACCGACGGCGTTTACCCCAGGTTACCCCACCCAGGCAGCGCAGAAACTATCCGCAAACCTGAGAGCACATCTCTCGATACTGCGCGCATTGAGCATCCCAGAACTCAACGCACGGAATACCAGCCGCCTTGGCTTGATCGGCGTACGTGTAGCCCTGGCACATCTTCTCGCCGCATGAGAGCGCGCGACTCCCGACAGTCGCCGCAGCGCCACCGGTTTGCCCAATACTCGAGCCACCCGTTGATAGCGCTCCACCAGTCGCCTTGGCTCCGCCCGTGGCAAGCGCGCCGCCCGTCGCTGCTACCTCTGAGGCTCCGCCGGTCGCAAGCGTCTCAGCGCCTCCTGTTGCGGTATCGGAAACGGAAGACTGACCGCCGGTCGCCTCCGCGCCACCCGTTGCAGGAGTCGGCTCCGGATCGAACTGCGCAGCGCTGTCCGTGGAACCGCACCCGATGACCAGACTCAGCACAACTAGGATCTCCCTCATGGTGCCACAAGTCTGACCAGCCTAGCCCCCTGGCGCAAGCATGGGTGATTGCCTAGTCGAGCGGGCACCAGGGAGTCCAGGAAAACGACGGAAGTTCCCATGTAGGTAAACTGGGTAGCGGGAACGGTGGCGGCCACGAGAACGACAGGTTGGGCATACCCGGGAGCGCCAGCATCCAAGACGGGAACCCCAGCGACGGCAGCACCCACGGCCACGGCAGGCTCGGGGTAGGGATCGGTGGCGGCCACGAGAACGACAGGGCTGGAAATCCTGGCAGCGCCAGCATCCACGCCGGAAACCCCAACGACGGCAGCACCCACGGCCACGGCAGGCTCGGGGTAGGGATCGGTGGTGGCCACGAAAACGACAGCGGAGGAAACGCGCAGCGCGACATCAAACTACCGAAAGCCAGACGGAAGGACTAGCCAAAGTCGTTGCAGCTGGCAGCACAGGCGAGGCCGTTTCAGGCCTAGCCCCCGCAACCACGTTGCCCTGCAGAACGATTTTCGAGGCGATGACCTGGAACAGTCCGGGCTTTAGCGTCCACGTCGTCGAACCGTCAGCACGTGCCACGATGCCACCGTCCTTCGACATCCCGATGGCCATGCCCTCGCCGTGGACAATGCCGATCACCTCAGACTCTGGGTCAAGCACGATGGTGTGGCACTTGGTTCTGTTCGCATAGGGGACGTAGAGCGTCGTTCTCGAATCTCCAGCAGCGGTATCGTCGAAGCTGAGGAACGCGCCACCATATCCCACGAAAGCAATGGTCCCGGGTTTCGGCGCGGGGAACGCCTTATTGATGCGCAGGTCTCGCCACGTGAACGGCTTGATCTCGTCACCCTGTCGCACACCCAGAGCTTCGGCTCCGACCTTGTAGTCTTGCCCGTCACTGCCCGATACCGACTCCGGAGGCCTCGGACGGAACACGATACCGGGCGCACCGAACGCAACGACGTCCTGCGCCGTCTCGTCGCCTGCGGTTCCGTCGCCACCCACGAGCACAGCGTTCAGCGGTCCGCTCACGTTCGACCCTGTGATCTGTAACGTGGTGATCGTCCAGTTTCCCCAATCGGCTACGCTCATATAATCCAGACCCCTTGCGCCGCCATGGTTAGCCGCGCCGTGTGGGCTTCGGTTGCAGTACCCGACCGCACCACGCGCCAAATGAAGAACGGCGCTTGCACGGGCGATGCAACGTCAATGCACAGCCCGCAAACTGTGTTGATGGTCCATGGAACGAGCTCCTGATTTTGGTCGGAGTAGGTCCAGTTCCTCACGGTAACGTCCCACGAGTCCATATTGAGCGAGCGCTGCGCAAGCTCACGGCGCGCCCTTGCCTCAGCCAAAACAGCCGTATTCAGTGACTCGTCGATGACCATCGTGGGGCGGAATATCTGCGGGCTAACACCGGTCAGCACTGCATTGGTGAGCGAGCGGGAAATCGTCGCGTGCTGGTAGTCGCGCCCGCCGCCCTGGCCGTACACCCACAGGGTAGTAGGAACCGACTCGTAGTCCTCGGACCTGCGGCAATCGATGATGTTGTTCCCCCTCGGGTTCTGTCGCGTGCATTGCAGCCAGTAGATCGGGGCCTGCTTGTCGTTCGGAGTTCCCACGACAATGCGACCGTCGGGTGCGTCCCAATGCATCAACCCGAAGCGCCGCAGGTGGCGGTCGACGAACGCGAACACCGTTTCGGGCGGCTGGACCCGAGCGTTCTGCTCGGTGATTGTAGCGAGGTCGACCTTTGCCCCCGTGGCTTTTCCGCGCCCCGTGATGATGTCGCGCGCCACGTCAGCGTCGAATAGGAAGTCTTCGGACTTGGCCCCTATCGTTGCATACGCCTGCAGCACAATGTCCTTGAGCGTTGCCCCGCGCACGTTGACTTGCTTGCAGCTTGCGAACGCAGCATCGGCGAGCCAGGTTCTCACCACGAGTTGCACGGTTGCGCCAGCCTGAGCGTTTAGCGGCATGCCACGGCTGAGCAAACGCCCGCGCATCAGATGCTTGCCGTTTAGTCCGATCTTGAAACGCCGACCGATTGCAATCGCATCCTTGAGCGCAGACCAGGTGCCGTTGTCGCCTATCTCGATCAGTGACTCGCAGGGGGTCGTGATGTCGGTCGTGATTTGGTACGACGTTGCGCGGTCAATCACGATTTGACTGTATGGCTTTCCGCCCCGAGTGATCCCTTCGGTGCCCACGCTCTCAATGGATACGACTTCGTCTCTCATAGCAGCGGTGCCGGTATCTTCACCGGGGTGCCCGCGGGAATGTAGCTCGGATCCTCGATCTGGGGGTTCAGGTCAAGGAGCGTCACGATATCGACCTTCTCAGCCACAGCGATTTCAAACAGTGACGTCGGGCATGGATAGCGCTTGGTGATGATACGCGGGCCGCTGGAGCGAGCCTCGGACTCGGCGCGATTGGCCATAATCCCGAGGTTGAACACCGCCTCGAAGGCGCGTTGACCAGTCGGGTCCAGGAATATGTCGCGTCCATCTTCGAGTGACTGGAATCCAACGAGCAGCTGATCGCACGCAGCCGACAGTCGCGCCGCCTTCTGCGCAACGTCACCGAGGAATGTAGCTGGGGCCTGCATGGCCGTTGAAAGCTGCGAAGCTAGCTCGGTGATATCCTCCCAAGCACCACCCCACGCGCCCGCACGCTGGGCGTCGAATACTGCCTGCTGCACCGCACCGTTCAAGCTCACATGTACACCGGCCTTTTCGGCTCGCGGTGAGTCAAGACGCGCCTCGTTGTCGAACTTGAACGTGACACGCAACACCTCAGAATCGAGCGCTTCCCCCTTGGAAACACGCGCCCAGCGTATCGCCTTGCAGCGAATGTTGCGCTGCATGAGTAGGTGCAGTGTGCCGGTCTTCTTCGTGCGGAACAGGTCAATCAACGCCTCGAGTCGATCGGGGTACGATATCGGTTCGCGCCCATAACCGTCTTCATTGTCGTTCAGATCATTATGGAAGAACGTCTCTATTTGGAACGTGTCCGACTCGAGCCCAGTTTCGTCGAGCTGCTCGCCGTCCACGAATGGAATGTCACGATGGACAACGCGCAGGCCGCCCTCGTTGGTTAGTTCGCCAAACACAGCAAAGATAACCTTGCCCTCGCCGTCGATTTCGAAACTGGCAGGGTCTACCTTCTCCCAGATGGATTCTGTTCCGTCTGCCATTATCCGTACCCCGGTGCATTACCTGGTGAAGGTGGCGGCCCGTTACTACCGTCGCCGCCGCTACCGTTCCCAAGCTTGTTGAGTTTCTGCGCCGCCGAATCGATCGCGGTGCCTAGGTTGTTGAGTGACCTAGTGACCTTGTCGCCACCGTTGGACGTCTTTGACATCGCTGCCTCGAGTTCGCGCACGGCTTCACGGGCGGCCTTTACTTCGGTCGTCTCGATGACCTCACCAGAGTATCCGGCTGCGCCCATGCCCATGCCGCCGCCCATGCCCATGCGAGACGTCGCGCGCGCCTCGGCCTCTGCAATCTTCAGCGCCTCGCGCGCACGCTTCAGAGCAGGCGCGATCTGGTTCTTGTCGCCAGTGCCAGAAACAGCAACGCCAACCCCAGCCGTGTTTTGGATGTCCGCCTTTTGCTCGTTCCCCTTATCGATGAGCCACTGCCCGAACTTCTCGACGAGATACGCGCCAACCGCGATCCCCATTGCAGCACCGGCGAGCTTTCCCGCGTTCTGCCAGGGTGTAGCTGCAGCCGCTACCGTCACGAACTCTTTGCCGATCACCATGCCGAGCCCGTCAACGATGGGCTTCGCAACGACGGTGATCTTCTGAGCCATCACCTCGGCCACGATGCGTTTTCCGAGTGACGAGGCCAACGAGGCCGCGACGCCACCAGCCGCGTCGATAGCAATCTTTCCGCCGATGGCAGCACTTCCGGCAAGCAACGGGTGCGAAACCACGGCCTCCAGCAACTTGGCCACGCCGCTCGCGAGCTTCGGGGTTATCTGTGCCATGGTCTTCATGGCGTCGATCATCTCGGGTTTCGCGAACGCGTTCTCAAGGTCGTTGAGCGCCTGCGTCATCGCAGCTTTTGCCGTGTTCGACTTGTCCGCAAATTGCTTGTCCCAAGTGGCTTGGTCGATGTTGCTCTTGGCCGCTGCAGTTAGTGAGTCGTGCAGCGCGTCAAGCCCGTCCTGAACCTTTCCCTTGCCCTTCTTGTCGCTGCCCTCGAACCCATCCTTGTAAAGCTTGCCGAACGCACTCACCAGTTTAGCGGTTGGCCCAGAAAGCACCTGATTGATCTTCTGTGCGTCGCCGCCTGTTTTTGCGATGATCTGATCAAGCGCATCACCGCGGACGTTTCCCTTCTTGTCCACTAGGTTTAGGTGAAGCTCTTTCCCGATCTTCTTCATCTGATCCGGGTTCGCTAGCTCATCGAGTAGCCCGGTGACCGCGGTAATCTTCTGCCGCATGTTACCGAGTGAATCGTCGGCCATGGTGGCCATTCCGAGAATGCGAGAAATACCCTCGACACCCGAGGCTCCGGCAGCTTTTGCGGAAGCGCCCATCTGCCCGAAGCGGCTGGCAATCTCCTCGACGCTCAAACCGCCGCGCGTTCCGAACGAGTAGATCGAAGATAGTACCTGATCGATCTGATCGGCCCCGACGTTGAACTTCTCGAAGGCAGTTCCGGCGAGTGCAGCGAATATGCCTATCTCGCGCCCGGTGGTGGTGGCTGCCTTGCCTGCTGCGACAACGGCCGCATTCGTAAACTGCAGGTTTCCGGTTTCTTCGTAGATGTCCCGGAAGCTCTGCGCCATCGCGTCGTTGCGCTGCTTCGTGAGCGTTGCTCCGCTTTCGATGGTCGCTTGGATGTCCTGCCACTTGACGGCCTCGCCCGTACCCGCGCGGATCGCAAATGCCAGATTCTTGTAGTTCGACTGGAGGCTGAAGGCGCCCTTGGCTGCTTCTGCAAGCGTGAACGATCCCCCCAGTGCAAGCCCGAACTTAGCAACGTTCTTGGCTTCGCTACCTAGGTTGGTGAGGCTTTTCTTGGCGGAATCGAGTCCACCCAGCAGAGGCTTGTGGAACGCCTCCGCCATGGCGTTGCCTTGGCGCTTTACCTCGTCGGTAGTCTGTCGTAGGCCGCCTAGGAATCCGGAGTTATTGAGCGTCAGCCTGACGCGTGCTTCTTTGTCGGCCACGCTGCATCAGCCTTTCGCCCCCGCGATTACGTCTGCTCCTTTGAGGATTCTGGCGAGGTCGTCTCGGGTGATTGACCCGGCGTCGAGATCCCGAGCGATTGCAACCAGGCAAGCCCCATTGGGGACTTGAGCGCCTGGGATGCCATAAAAACTATGCAGCTGAGCTGCTCGGGCCCAGCGATATCGGTCAAAGGGAGCAGGTGGCCCGCCTCGGCCACGCGCGTGATGGTTGCCCAGATGCGGTCTTGCGTGAGCTCAGACTCGCGCACGTCGATGATTTGGCGCAGCGCCTCGATACGCCCAAGGATGTCTTGCAGGCACGTTTCATCGAACTTGCGCAGCAGTTCCTCAGCTTCGCAGAGCTGCGGGTAAGGGGCTTCATTCGAACGGATCGACAGAGAAAGAATGCACGCCTGCTCGAGCGCGTCGAATTGGTCGTGGTCCTTCTCGCGATCGAGTTTGATTCGCTGGCACCAGGCAACGCACTGTGCGCGCGCCTCGGCTATCTCGAGCCCTCGGATAATCTTCACCCGAACCGGCTTCAGTTCGACCTTTCCGCTTGTGCCACGCACGCGCAAAAAGTCCTTGAACAGCAGGGTCCCGTCCCCATGCTCGACGACTTCGAGGTCGGCCCATGTCCGATTGCCGAGCTCTGGGATTGGGGTTGATGTGTCCTTCAGCATTTCGATCCTCCTCTAAAAATGCGAGCCCAGCCCGACGCGAGGGGGAGACGTCGTGCCGGGCCCGGAGTCTTTTGGCGCTCGGATTACGAGAGCGAGTACTTGCCCCCCAGGGTGACAGTGAACTCGACGAAGGAGTCGAGGTTTGCGGAGATCGCTGGTTGCCGCAGGCGCCCCGTGATCGAGAACGTCTTGCCGGGAACCTTGACTCGGATGTTCACGACCTTCCGCTTTTGCCATGCGCCGAAGTAGTCACGCTCGAAACCGGCTTGGCTGATTGCGCTCTTGAACGTGATTTCAGCCCTTCGCTTCCCGCCGGTTGAGCCGACAGCCATGCCGTTGTTGCGCAGCGTATGGACGTCGGTCTCGCCGTCCTCGAGCTTCAGCTGAATGTCAAACGCGTCCTGCAGGTTGCCGCCGTTGTAGGCGATCTGCCCCTTTGGATAATCCGCATAATCGTTGGACATGGCTCTCCGTTATCCAGTCTTTGCGACGTAAACGCCGAGCTTGGCGAGGTTCTTGATTGGCTTGAGCGGTACGAAGATGTCGACCTGAGTCTCGTCGGTATCGTTCACCTGCACGATGAGTTCGCCGTTCAAGACGGCGGTGTGAAATGCTGGCCCCTGAATGACGCCCTTGGGGATCCAGAAGTTGTCAATGCGCGAGATGATACTGGCCTTGATGTCGCGTTCTTCGACGACACCTTCGGGCATCTCCTCGTCGCCCTCTTCTTGATCGCGCGCGACGCTGCAGCCCGCGTACTCAACAGGAAGATATGCGCGAACGTCCTTCGCCACCTCGTACATGGCGTCGATCTCGTTGCAATCGGTGGGAAGCACCTGCGCATTGGTCGCCGTGTGATTGTAGCTCGTTACAGCGCGAATCAGGTAAGGTGCACCATCCGACGAGTACCCGATAATTGAAAGCCCAGCGAGTAAACTCGCGTCGCTGTCCGCCGTTGTCGGGTTGTCGGTGATCGGGTTCGGTGAGCCCTTGAGGTTTGGGAACGTCGTATCGATGCGGTTCTTCGAGTAGTATTTCGACCGCTGGAACGCGCGATCGCCGGCTTCTTCACCAGCGAACTCACAAGGTAGGCTGTCCGCGTTCTGGGCCGTTACGATCTCGAGCACCTGATCGTTTGCAGTTGTGGTGGCAGAACGCGCAGAAGATCGCGCGCCGGTGTGTCCGACGATGATCTGCTGCAGCTTTGCCCTGTTGCCCGTGTTGAGCGAGTTGACAGCCGCGAGCGTGCGAGCGACGTTGCCAGTCGTCGAAACCGCGTCAGCGTTCGACAGGCAAAGAACGATCTCGTCGTACTCGTCGCCCTGAATTTGTGCCAGAGCCGTCGTGAAGTCGGGCTCAGTCGTGCCGCCTGTTAGGCGTGCGCCGCTCGCGGTGATGGATCCACCTGCGCAACCTTCGATGATGCTGCAGCGAATCGTGATGTCGTTACCGGCTGGACCTGGCCCGTTCGCGGCGAGGTCGACAGCGGTTCCCGTGGTGCTCGCCGTTGCGTACAACTTGTCGGCATAGCGCCCAATGTACGAAACAGCCTTGGTGTGAAACGCTGCGGCGTTCTCGCCAACGTTCCAGGGCACATCGATCGCTAGCCCGCTGATGGTGCAGCGCACTGTTCCCGACGTGGTGATCGCACCGGACGCGGTAAATGTTCCGGACGCTGTGTTGCCGCCGCTCTTGGCAGGTGCAATCAAGTCGACGCGTGCCGTCGGGCATCGGCGCTGAATTGACGCGTAGCCAAGCGACGCAAGGCTACCCGTGCCGCCGTATGTCTCGGCATCAGTCACCGAGTAAAGCGGTTTGATTTCTGTGTTATCCGTGATGCTCGAGCCCGACGCGTTGCTCGGCGCCATCAGCAAGATCTTGAGCGGCTGCGAACCGGGCGAAACGATCTTCGGTTTGAGATCTACCGTTAGCCACAGTCCGGGGCTTGGTGATGTCGGAGGCGCTGCCTGCGGGATGCTCATTTGTTACCCTTCGACTTCCCCTCGTTAGATGTTTGGTCAGCTGCGCGCTTCTTGGTTTCAGCCTGGAGTCGCTCCGCCTGCTGTTGTTCTTCTGCTTTGCATTGAGCGGAGAACTGTTCTTCGGTCGCCTTTTTCAGCGCTCCGATCTCGATGTCCTGCAAAAGCTCTTTGCGGTACGTGCGCTCGTACTCTTCTGTGAGCGGGATGATTTGCCTCTCATCCCACACGACGCCGTCCGCAGTTACGCGCGCGCCGAGGTATTCTCGGGTGCCATATCTCGGGACCAAGTGGCCCGCTACAGGTCTAACGTACAGCGCAAATTTAGGGCCCTCGGCCATAGGTCGAGGCTAGGCGTGCACCCGGTCTCAATCAGCCCCACCCAGGCATCGGGTCATTGGTGTCAACCGTCCGCTTGTCACCCGCGGAAGTGTCCCGATCGAGCATATAATGCGTACTCTTCCATGGGTTCCAAACGCGCTCCTCGTTCCTCCGCATAGCGAGCGTCGCAGCGATGCGAACCACATCGACGTAGGCGACTGGACTCATCTGCGCCAGGCGAGCGTCGATGATCTGAATCCCTTTTGGGCCGCTGAGTGTCAGGCTACGGTAAGCGCCGCGGTCAGTGATTTGGGTGAGCAGCATGTCGCGCAGGACGTCACCCTCGCGGCGTCTCGAGTTGTGAGCGTCAAGCCTGCTCGTGATGAGCATCAGGTCGAACTGGTGCGAGAAGAGCCGCGTGCCGTGCCGCACCCGTGTCGCGTCTGGGCCAATTCCAGCAGTGCTCGAGCCGTCTGCAGGAGTGGTGGCAGACCAGCAGATCACCAGGGCAGGGTACCGCGACAAGCCCGCGCGCATGAAGTCCTCGGCTTCTGGCTTGGTTCCGAGATCCTTGTAGCAAAGCACCTCGCGCAATGCGCCGAACCCGGTTGCCGTGGTGCCGCCTACGATACCCGGGCTCAATACGTCAGACTCGCTCTCGATGCCTTCGATCGCAGGGTCCCACCAAATGTATGTTCCGACTTCGAGATTCGTATGCTCGCCACCCTGCAGCGTTGTGACCTGCACGTCGGTCCCCGATTGGGTGATCTGCCAGGCTCGATCGGTTCGCGCCGGGTTGCGCTCAACCTTCACGGCACCAGCTTCAAAACGCGACTCGCGCGCGATGGGGATTCCGAACGAGTTAGCAGGCAGAAGCACAGGGTCGCCCGTTGCGCGCACGCGCACTGTGCCTGAGGAATATCCGCCTTGCAGCGGTTGGATCAATGCTTGAAGCGCAAACGTGAGATAGGTCGAGCTCATTTGGCAACCTCGCTCAGCACCAAATCACCCACGTCGTCGAGCACGTCTTGCAGGAACGGCCCAAGGTCGAACGGGTCGCGCCTCGCCATGTGCTTGGTGCCGGTAACGTGGAAAATCGTGTAAGCGGCACCACCAAAGGCCTCGGCCCAATCGGATCCATGACCGGGTGAAGTGGAGCCAGCCATCACCCCCGTGTCCTGCAAAATCTTGTAGCTGGTTCCGCGCCGCTGCTGATTGGTCGAGTCGGCTAGGTCCTTCCAACCCGGGCCCTCTGCGTCGTAAACGTCACTCACGCCAGCAACGAGCATCTCCGCCACTACCGGCATGAGGTGCGTGATTTGGCGACCCTTCGCGTCGAGCTCCTTCAGCGCGGCAAGCACCTCGGAATTGTCGATCGAGATGCGCATCAGTACCCCCCGCGCCGGGGCCTGTCGTGCGAAGAACCAAACACGAACGAACGAGTACCGACCTTCGCGGGTCTGCGATTCGGGTTAGCGCCGGCGGTAGCTTCTGCACGTGGCTTCAGCTGCGCCGTTGCGTAGTCCCTGAGCACCTTCTCAGCGTCAGCCTTTAGCGCGGCATATGGCGCCTTGCTGCCGTCACCTGCGGACCACTCGGGGCGCCCCGTCTTCATTCCGTCTGCCATGACGAGGTCGCAGCCAGCGGCGAAAATGTCATCGTCAGAGCGCAGCAACTTCTCGATCGCAGTGCAGTCCCACGCTGGCCCTAAGATGCCCTCGACGCGACGGCTTGCAACTCGGGACGCTTGAGCGAAGCGTTCGGATAGTTCACCAATGCGGCCCGAGTCACTAAACACGCGCTGAACGTTGGCGACACCAAAACGCGCCTCCAAGTCAGACTGTGAAAAGTAGATCGGGCCTGACATGGCCTAACCTTAGTAAGCGCGGCCGGCTTTCTTGGCGGCTTCGATTTCGTCCTTCGAAACGGGGTGAACCTTCACCTTGGTCCCGAGCTTCGTCGATAGCGCGGCGAACTCTTCTTTGATGACGAGTACCTCTCCAGCAATCGCCGTCACAGGCTGGCCCGTGATGACGTTGGTGATGAGACTCGACACCGAAAGCTGCACACCCTTCTCTGGGTCGATGGTAACGCTGGCTCTGGGCTTATCCCCGACTGCTTCGCGCAACTGACGGACTTCACCCTCGAGTGATAGGATTCGCGCGTCGCGCGTCTTGACCGAATCGGTGAGCTTCTCGACCTCAGAACGGAGCGCGTGCACTTCCTGCCCGAGCTGCTCGGCTGTGGTCGTTGCCTTGTTTGCTGCCTCGAGTTGGAGCTCGAGCTCTGCGATTCTGTCGTCTTTGGGATCGGTCTTGGCCATGATGGGTGGTCTCCCTCTGAATGCATTGGACCCGGCCGACCGTTGCCGACCGACCGGGCCCGTTTCTTTTTGGTAGCTTTGGGGTTATCCGGCGGTTAGCTGCCGGTGAGAACGCTCTTTACCAAACCGCCGATGCGGCAGGTGGTCGAGTCGGCGCCGGTGCCAGGAACGACATCGGC
>CAYQXM010000118.1:0-786 GCA_964421295.1 uncultured Pirellulales bacterium | reverse complement strand
TACACGGGCATCGGCACGTTCACGCGCGGTGCAGGCACGTACTCGTTCACCGTGTAGCCCGTACCAGAGCGCCCGCGATAGCGGAAGCTTAGGAAGGACGCCAGCGTGTTTCCGCCAGCGAGCGAGCTCGGGTTGTTGAGCAGGATGACGTCATCAGCCAGAACTGTCGTCATGGACCCGGACACGTATTTCTTGGCGTCCGTGATCGTGATGGGGGGAAGCCCGGGGAGCTTGAACGTTTGCAGACCAAGCGTTCCGTTCTCGACGATTAGACCAGACTTTGGACCACCGGTACCGAGTACGAAGTCAGCCGCCGACTTGACCTTTGTGTCAGCCAGGAAGTACCCGGAAACCTCGAGGTTCATCACGATGTTAGTGATGGGAGCCCAGCTCGTACGGCAGAGCTGGTGCAGGTTTGCAAGCGGATCCTTGCTCGTTCCCGTGTTCCACCGGTAATTCGTGGTGATCGCGATGTAGTTGTTTGCGTTCCACGTGGCAGTTGCCGCCGCCTTATCGCAACGATCGATTTCGCGCCACAGGTCGAGCTTGTCTTTGATGAGCTGCATGTGCGCTTGACGCACGTTGTAGCTTGCCACCGCGTCATTCTCTGCGGCATACGGGATGAACGCAGCCAGCGCGTGCTCCTCTGTCTTGAACTCGACGGTTGCACTTTGATGTTCGATTGTCTGGATTGCACCATCTCTCCCGACGCGCGTTTCCACCGGTGCAAAGTTGTTGTGGTGACTGAAGTCGCGTCGCTTCGAAGTCTCCTTATCGATTGGGACT
>CAYQXM010000117.1:0-15044 GCA_964421295.1 uncultured Pirellulales bacterium | reverse complement strand
ACAACAGAGGCATGTTCTATGTCTTCGCCAACGTGAACGGCGCGGGGCTGCAGGTCTTCCGCTCCAAGTCGATTAAGGGGCCGTGGGAGCGCAACCAACTGCCCGGGCGGCACGACCTGTCGGTCCTCTTCGATGACGACGGCAAAGTCTATATCATCTCCAGCAATCGCAGCCCCTATCCGATCGAAGAACTCACGCCGGACCTCAAGTCCTTCGTCGAAGGCTCCCGCCGCCAACTGGATGCGCGGATGGGCGAAGGCCATCACCTGTACAAAATCAACGGCAAGTACTACGACATTTCCGCCCAGCCCGGCGCCACGACCGATCAGTGGGTCGCCCGCGCCGATTCCATCGACGGTCCGTGGACGGTCGAAAAGATGGTCGTGGGTGAGTCGCTCGGCATAGCCACGGGGACACCCGATATGGCCAACGCCGGCAACCGCGGCCTGACCCTCCATCAAGGTGGCATGTGTGACACGCCCTCGGGCGAGTGGTGGAGTGTGATCATGTCGGACCATGGCAGTGCCGGCCGCATGGTTGCCCTGGTCCCCATTACCTGGGACAATGGTTTTCCGCTCATCGGTCTGCCGGGCAATCTGCGCAAGGCCCCCAATACGTGGGTCAAACCCAACACCGGCGTCAAGCAGGATCCCAAACCGTCGTTCATCCATGATGACAACTTCAACAGCGGTAAACTCAACATTGAATGGCAGTGGAACCATGTTCCCGATGCCAACAAGTGGTCTCTCACGGAAAAGCCTGGCGTGCTTCGGCTGCACTCACTGCCGGCCACCGATTTCTTCTCTGCCCGCAACAGCCTGTGCCAGCGGCCGCCGGCGCCGGAATCGAAGATGACGATCGAGCTGGACACAGCGGGTATGGTTGCGGGAGACACAGCCGGTCTGGCGTTGCTGAATGTTCCCTATGCCTGGATCGGCGTGGTGAAGTCCACCGCAGGCACGAGCCTCCAGATGCTCCAGGCCGCCGGTGGCCGTGGGCGCAGAGGCGGTGCTGCTACTCCCGCTCCGCAGCCCACGACTAGCCCGATCACGCCTCCCCAGCATCTCTGGCTGCGTGTTCACTGCAACTTCGACAGCGACCGGGCCATCTTCAGTTGGAGCGCCGACGGCAAGGAATTCACGCCTTTGGGCAATCCTTTCACCATGGTTTACCAGACGCAGACTTTCCAGGGCGTGCGTCCCTCTTTGTTCCATTACAACACCTCCGGCCAGCCCGGCGGCTACGTCGACTTCGACAACTGGACTGTCGATGAACCGCGGGCACGCGGCGTCGAACGCGAGATTCCCGCCGGCAAAACGATCGTGCTGACCAGCGGTGCCGACGGCAGCTTCCTGGTTGCGGATACGCAGAGCCATAAGCTCGTGAATGTCGCGGCCGATCCGAACAAGCCGGGCCTTCCTCAGAATGCCAAGTTCCAGGTCATCGATGTGGGCCTGGGGCGCGTCGCGCTCAAGGCCGACAACGGCAAAGTGGTTTCAGCGACTGCCGACGGCGCGATCCTCAAGGATTTGGCCGGCGCCAAGCCGGGTGACGCGGAGTCGTTCCAATGGGTCAACCTGATGCGCGGCGACACGATGCTCATGTCTCTGACCAATCATCAGTATCTGGCCACCAAGCCCAACAGTCCCGGCCCAGTCGCCGTGAATGCTCTCGGTGCTTCCGCCGCCCGCAAGAGCGGCGCGGAGTTTAAGTGGAAGGCTGTCGATTGACGTACGGAATGCGTGAGTCTGAAAGGCGATAGACATGAAAAGTCGCGGATTAGTGCTGGCGATTCTTCTGACGCTCGGAACATTGACTGTCCCCGCGGGGGCCCAGGGGCACTACAAGAGCTTCGTCGTCTCCACGTATGTGATCCAGGGAACGGCGCAGGGCCTCATGAACGGCAATCCCGATCTCGCCCAATCCTGGGCCACCCTCACACGGAATCTCAAGATCGACAAGATCTATATCGAGGTCATGCGCAACCACACGCTCGTCGATGAAGCCGGGCTGGAGAAGTTGAAGAAGTTCTTCCAGGACCAGGGCGTGCAGGTCTGCGGGGGGCTCGCCTACAGCATCAGCGAATCCTACGGCTACCAGGGCTTTGATTACGCGGACCCGGAGAACCGCGAGTTCGCCCGGAAAGCTGTGGAGATGGCCGCCCGCCATTTCGACGAGATCCTGCTCGACGACTACTACTTCTTCAATCGCAAGACCGACTACGACATCAAGGCCAAGGGTAACAAGTCCTGGACGCAGTACCGCCTTGAAACCATGCGCGATGTCACGGAGAACCTCATCGTCAAACCCGCCAAGGCCGTCAATCCCAAGTGCAAGATCATCATCAAGATGGCCAACTGGTACGACCAGTACGCCGGCATGGGCAACGACACCGAGAAAGTCCCGCTCATCGCTGATGGCATGTTCTCCGGGACGGAATCGCGTCTGTGGTTCGGGCAGGAACAGCACCTCCAGCCTTACCTCAGCTACAACATCATGCGTTTCATGGACAACCTCAAGCCCGGCGTGAACAAGGGCGGCTGGGTCGACCAGGGTGGCTCCAATCCGATCGATCGCTACTCCGAGCAGGTGCTGAATACGGTCCTTGCCCGCTGCCCCGAGATGTGCTGCTTCCACTGGGGCGGCATGCTCGGCGGTATCCGCAGCACCGCCAACCGCACCTGGGCCGACCAGCCGACCAGCCTCAACCTCGCTGAAGTTCAGAAAAGCGTTCCCGAAGGTGGCAACATGACCTTTGCCGATGTCGCCGCGTACACGCTGGGCCAGGTCGACAAAGTGCTCGTCAACGTCGGCAGGCCCGTCGGCATCAAATGCTACACGCCGTATCACGCTACGGGCGAAGAGTTCCTCCATGACTATCTGGGCATGATCGGTCTGCCCATGGACATCTTCCCGCAATTCCCCTCCGACGCCAACATGGTCCTCCTTACCGAGCAAGCGAAATGGGATCCCGACATCATACGCAAGATCCAGACCCAGCTGGAAGCCGGCAAGTCCGTCTGCGTGACCTCTGGTTTTGTGCGTGCGATGAAAGGCAAGGGCATGGAGGACCTCTGTGAGCTCGAAACCACCGGCGCGACCGTGCCGGTCCGACGGTTCGCCTTCGCCGGCGGTCCCGGCGCCCCGATGCGGGGCCGTCGCGTCGCGTCGCAACCGGCCAGCGCTCCCGACCCCTACGAAGCCGCGCGTGACATCCTCATCCCTGAGATCAAGTACTTCAACATCCTGACGCATGATTCCTGGGGCGACGCCCTGGGCATTTCCCCCGGCGGCACCACCTATCCGATCGTTCTGTCCTGTGATTACTCCAAGGGCAAACTCTACGTCCTGACGATCCCGAACGATCCCGCCGACCTCTATGCATTGCCCACTTCGGTTCTGTCGGTCATTCGGGCGACGATAGGCTCCGCCGAGCCCATCCGCCTCGACAACGCCCCGGCGCAGGTCGCGTTGTTCCGCTACGACAACAGCACGTTCATTGTGCAGAACTACTTGCCCACGGCGGCGGAAGTCACGGTGTCTGTTGCCGGCACGGCGACACAGATCCACAACCTGCTCACGGGTGAAGATACCGCCGCCGCCCCGACGGCGGGCGGGCGCGGTTTCGGTGGATTCCGCGGCCGTGGCGGAGCCGCTCCGGCGCCGCGCGCTTCTTTCTCCTTCACCGTGCCGCCGCACTCGTATGTGGCCTTCGCAGTCAAAGGGTCCGCGTAATGGCAGGGGAGAAGAGCTATGAAACACGCAGTGAATGGGAGTCTGGCATGAAGCGTACGGTGAACGTCCGCAAGCGGCTGATTTCGATCGCTCGAGTGGGCGGCGTGGGATTTCTGATCGCGGTCCTCGGGTGCTCGACCGCCTCCCTGTCGTCGCGGGCGGCGCGCTGGAGCAAAATCACCTCTCCCAGCGACCTGGACCTTCCCATCGCCCAAGGACTCTTCCAGGCGACGGCAGAATCGCTCCAGCAGTATCAGTATCCCGACTGGTTCCGCGACGCGAAGTTTGGGATCTGGGCCCACTGGGGGCCGCAGGCGGTGCCGATGATGGGGGATTGGTATGCCAAGAAGATGTATCAGCAGGGCCAGGTCGACTATAACGATCATCTGCAACGCTGGGGACATCCCTCCGTCGCCGGCTACAAAGACATCATCCCGCTCTGGAAGGCGGAGAAGTGGGACCCCGATCGCCTGATGCAGCTCTACCAGGCGGCCGGCGCGAAGTACTTCGTCAGCATGGGAACGCATCACGACAACTTCTTCCTGTGGAATTCGGCGTTGCACCGCTGGAACGCCGTGCAGATGGGGCCGCACCGAGACGTGGTGGGCGAGTGGCAAACGGCCGCCCGGAAATACGGGCTCAAGTTCGGCGTCTCCGAACACCTGGGTGCCAGCTTCACGTGGTTCCAGGACGCACACAAGTCCGACAGGACCGGGCCGCAAGCCGGCGTGCCCTATGACGGCGCCAACCCGGAGTATCAGGACCTCTACCACTTCCCGGCCGAGCCCAACGACAGGGGCTGGTACTCCAAAAACCCGCGCTGGCAGCAGCAGTGGTATGATGAGATCAAGGAGCTGGTGGACAACTATCATCCCGACCTGCTCTACACGGACGGCGGTGTCCCCTTCGGAAACGTGGTCGGTTACAGCATGATCGCTCATCTCTACAACGACAGCGCCTCCCGCCATAACGGCCAGGTCCAGGTCGTGTACGCCTGCAAGCAGAAGTCCGACGGCCGCTGGGTCCAGGACCTCGAGCGCGGCATCATGGCCGGGATCGATCCGTATCCCTGGCAGACCGACACCTCGATTGGCGACTGGTTCTACAATAAGAACTGGAAGTTCCGCTCGGTGAGCTGGGTCATTTACATGCTGGTGGACAACGTCAGTAAGAACGGGAATCTCCTGCTCAATGTCGTGCAGCGTCCGGACGGGTCGCTCGATCCCGAGGTCGAGCAGATGCTCCAGGAGCTTGCCAGGTGGAACGCCGTCTTTGGCGAAGCGATTCACGGCACGCGCCCCTGGCTGATCTATGGCGAGAGCTACATCAAGGCCGGCAAACCGCGCAGGTTTGAGGAAAACTACCAGTACAATGCGAAAGAGATCCGGTTCACGACCAAGGGCTCAACGCTGTACGCTTTCGCGCTCGGCTGGCCCGAGGATCGCAGGATCACCATCCGGTCGCTGGCCAAACCCGCTGGCTCCGAGGTCAACCGCATCGAACAGATTTCTCTGTTGGGGTACAACGGGAAGATCGAGTGGCAGCAAACCGCCGACGGTCTGACGGTTACGCTGCCCGAGCAGAAGGTGTCGGAGTACACCGCCGCACTGAAGATTACGGGTTCGGCTCTGACCAATGTCTCTGTGCCGATGACTGTCGCCAGTCCCGGCGGAAGGATCAGCGTCGAAATCGTGTCCGATACCGCGGGACAATTGACCTGGTCGGTCAAGCGCCAGGACCAGACCGTTCTCGCGGCGGCCCCGCTGGGCCTGAGGGTTGACGACTGCAATCTCGGCCAGTCCGTCACGCTCGGCGCGCCGCGTACCCGGACCATCGATGAGAAATATCCCACCTGGGGGAATCACTCGACAGCCATCAATCGCTGCAGCGAAGCTGTGATCCCGATCGAGTGCGCGGGCGGCATGAAGTACGATCTGGAGGTCCGCGCCTTCGACGACGGTGCGGCTGTGCGCCTGCGTGTCCCGCTCGATGACAACGCGCACACCATTGCCGGTGAGGCGACCTCGTTTGCGCTGCCCCTCGATGCGAAAGCCTGGTGGGCCCGCTATGACGGCAGTTACGAGCAACCCTGTCGATCCGGGACATTCGACAGCATCCCGGAGCGCAGCACGCTGGCGCCTCCCGTAACCTTCGAGATTGGCGAGAGTCTCTACGTCGCTCTCACCGAGGCCAACAACGATTCGTTTCCGGATATGGGCCTCATGCGCGAGGGCAATTTCCTGAAGGCCGTGTTTCCGGCGTCGTCCGGGGGCTGGAGCCAACCGGGTACGATGGTCACGCCGTGGCGCGTCGCCATCGTCGCCGAGGGGCTCAACGCTCTGGTGAACAGCGACATCGTGACCAGTCTGTGTCCGCCACCGCCGCCTGAGCTGGCCCACGCCGACTGGATCAAGCCCGGCCGGTCCCTCTGGCAGTGGTGGGCCATCGGCGCCCCCAGGCTGGATGACCAGAAGCAGTGGGTCGACGCGGCCCGGAAGCTTGGCTTCGAGTACTACCTGATCGACGAAGGCTGGCGCAGTTGGCGTGCCGAGGGCAAAGACCAGTGGCAATACCTCAGGGAGGTGATCGACTACGCGAAGACCCAGGGTGTCGGCTCCCTCGTGTGGGTGAACTCCTCGGAGATGCGCACGGACTCCACGCGCCGCGCTTATCTGGAAAAAGTTGCGGCGCTCGGCGCCGTAGGCATCAAGATCGACTTCATCCCCGCCTGCACACCCGCCATCACCCGCTGGTACCTGGGCGCGCTCAAGGACACCGCCGAACTGCACCTGCTGTGCAACTTCCACGGTGCCGTCAAGCCCACCGGCCTCCGCCGCACGTGGCCGCACGAGCTGACGCGCGAAGCGGTGCGCGGCCACGAATATCACATGACGCGCTACCGTCGTGTCCAGGCGGCCGACCACGACGAGACAGTCCTCTTCACCCGCTTTCTTGCCGGCCCGGCCGATTACACGCCCACCGCTTTCGATCCCCGCCAGATGGTCGGCTACACGTGGGCGCACCTGCTGGCCCAGGCGGTCGATCTGACTTCACCGCTGCTGCACTTCGCCGGGGGGTACCAGGACTTCATCGGCAACCCGGCCGAGGACCTGCTGCGTCATCTGCCCGCGACCTGGGACGAAACGATCGTGCTGCCGGGAAGCGAAATCGGCAAGACCGTTGGCTTCGCGCGCCGGCGCGGCCCGGAATGGTACATCGGCGTGCTCAACGGCGCCGACGCTGCCACCCTGCAAGTCGATCTGTCTTTCCTGGGATCGGGCGCCTGGCAGGCGGAAGTATTTGGCGATGACCCCGCCAACCCCGCCACGTTCCAACGCGAAAGCAAGGCGGTTACGTCCAGCGACAAACTCATGGCCGTCATGAGCCCGCGCGGCGGCGCCGTCGTCTGGATCAAAGAGGCCGCCCGCCGAAAGGATCTGCCATGAGCCACACCTCTCCCGCGGCTCTGTTCCTTGTTGTCATGCTGGCCGCTTCATGCACCTGGGCGGCGGAGCCACAGATCGGCAAGACCGCGCGCTACTGCAACCCTCTGCCGATGGTGACGGCGCCGGGCGGAAGCGCCTCCGGCGATGTCACCGTCATCCGCGAGCAGGGCCAGTACTACCTGTACTGCACGGGCGGCGGCGCGTGGATCTCGGACGATATGCTCCGCTGGTCCTTCCAGCGCGTCGCCAATGTCCCCGTCGCACCGCATGTCGTCAAGTACAACGGCAGCTTCTACATGTGCGGCAACGACGGGCCGCTCTTCAAGGCGGACAACCCGTTAGGACCCTTCGTCAGCTTGGGGGCATGGAAGAACACGCCCGACGTGGCCGGCGGATGGAATGGCCCGTTCGACATGGACATCTACATCGACGACGACAACAAGCCGTACCTCTATTATCCCGGCAGGGGGGTGAGCGGCATCTACGTCGTGCCGCTCGATCCCAACGACCTCACGAGATTCGCCGGCCCGGCCCGGCATCTCTTCGCTTTCAACAAAGATCACGTCTGGGAACGCTACGGCGAGATGAACGAGTACACGGATGTGGCGTGGATCGAAGGTCCGTGGATGCAGAAGCACAACGGCACGTACTATCTGCAATACTCCGCCTCCGGGACCCAATGGAAAACTTACGCCAACGGATACTACACAGCCAAGTCGCCTCTGGGGCCGTTCACCTACGCCCCCAACAATCCGTTGCTTCGCAAGACGGATGGCCTCGTCACGGGTCCGGCACACGGCAGTATTGTGGAAGGGCCCGACAAGAATCTCTGGCAGTTCTACACGATTGTGCTGTCGAACCCGCCCGGCGGACGTCGCATCGGCATGGATCGCGTCACCTTCGACAGGGACGGCCACATGGCCGTGAAGGTGACCGACACACCCCAGTGGGCTCCGGGTGCGATCAGCGATCCAACTAAAGGCGACAGCGGCTCGATTCCGGTCACGATCAACAAACTCCGCGCGATGAACGCGCTCTCGAGGTTCTCTTCGCAGCAGGCGGGTCGCGATGCCGCCTATGCCATCGACAATTCCAGCGGCACCTGGTGGGAGCCCGCCGCCACTGATGCACAGCCGACGCTGACGATCGAGCTTTCCCCTGCGACCCGCTTTGATGCGGTGCAGTTGTTCACCGTCGATTCCCTCCGTCTGATGTTCAGCGGGGGACGCGGTTTCGGTGGTGGACGCGGCCGTGGTGGTGCGCCGGCAACAGCCGTGACTTCGGACCCGAATCAGGTCAACGCCTATCAATACAGGATCGAAGTGTCGCTGGATGGGCAGGCGTACACGACAGCTCTCGACCAGACGAAGAACACGGTTTCCCGCAACACGATCTTCGAGGAAATCCCCCCGGTGAAGTGCCGTTTCGTTCGACTGACCCTGACGAACTGGCCCAGAACCACCCCGCTGGGGGTCATCGAATTCACGATTTTCGGCAAGCCGGCGGACTCTCTGCCCGCCGCGGTTCCGATCCCGGTTACGCGCTGATCTGAGGAGAATCGATCCATGAACCCATCCCGCCTCATCATTCTGTCCCTGGTGTTCATCACAAGTCAATGGCTCTCCTTCCCCGTCGCCTTCGCCGCGGATGAGATCTGCTCGTCTTGCAGTCAGCAGGTGACTCTCAGCGGCGAGTTTTCGCACCGCAAGGACAGGCCATCGGTAGCTATCGAGGGTACCAGTGATGCCGCCGCTTTTCGCGAGGAAGTGAACGGATCGCATTTTACCGTCGCCATCGCGCCTTTGCCGGCCGGCAAGTACACGATCATCATTGGCGCGGTGGAAACGCTGGTGAGCGGGCCGGGGGAGAGGGCGTTCGATGTGATGTGCGGCGACGTCGTGCTGGCGAAGGACTTCGATATCTTTGCCAAAGCGGGCGGCGCAGGAAAGGTCTGTAACATTACCGCGGTGGTCGATCATGAAGAGGACTCGATCCGTGGGCCTCTGACCATTCTGTTCGTGGCGACGAAGAAGACGGCGAAGTTCAACACGTTCGAAGTGAAGAACGCCGCGGGCACGTCTGTTCTTGCGTTCCGTGCTTCGGAACTGGCGGATGCCTTTTCGGCCGCCGCCATGCGCGTGCCGGAGATCAAGGAGCCGCCGATCTGGCGCGATCCGTCGAAGCCTCTGAAAGCCCGGGCGGAGGACTTGATCCGCCGGATGTCACTAGCTGAGAAAGTGGCCCAATTGCAGGGCGGACAGAGCGGCGCACCCCGTATCGAGCGACTGGGCCTGCCCGCCTACAATTACTGGAACGAGGCGCTGCACGGCGTCGCGAACAATGGCGTCGCTACCGTTTTTCCGGAACCGACCGGCGGGGCCTCCACGTGGAATCCGGAATTGCTTCGCCAAGAAGGAACTGTCATCGGCGTTGAAGGCCGTGCGAAGTTCAACGATTATGCCTCCCAGCATAACGGCGACTCCAAATGGTGGACCGGCCTGGACTACTGGACACCGAACATCAACATCTTCCGTGATCCGCGCTGGGGCCGCGGTCAGGAAACGTACGGCGAAGACCCCTATCTCACCGGCGTGATGGCCGCGGAGTTCATCAAGGGAATTCAGGGCGATGATCCGGACTATATGCTGGCGATGGCGTGTGCGAAGCATTATGCGGTACACAGCGGCCCGGAAGCGGATCGCCACCGCTTCAACGCCCAGCCGTCGGAGCGCGACCTGTACGAAATGTATCTGCCGCAGTTTGAGACGGCGGTGCGCCAGGGGCACGTTGCCGGCGTCATGAGCGCCTACAACGCCCTCAATGGGGTGCCCTGCAGCGCCAGTGCCTTCCTGCTTACCGACCTGCTGCGCAAACAGTGGGGATTCGATGGTTATGTCGTCTCGGATTGCGACGCGATCCGGGACGTGTGGAGCCAGCGGCTGCACAATTATGTGAAGACGCCGGAAGAGGCGGCGGCCGCGGCGGTGAAGGCCGGCTGCAATCTCTGCTGCGGCGGAGGCTACAACGCGCTGGTCCGCGCGGTCCAACAGAAGCTGGTTTCGGAGAAAGAAATCGACGAGGCTCTGTACCGCACCTTGTGGATTCGTTTGCGGCTGGGGTTGTTCGATCCGCCCGAGAAAGTGCCCTATTCGAAATACACCATCAAGGACAACGACACGCCCGAACACGGGCAGGTGGCCCTGGAAGTGGCACGGCAATCCCTCGTGCTCCTGAAGAACGACGGCATCCTGCCGCTGGATCGCTCCAAGTACAAGCGAATCGCGGTCATCGGCCCCAATGGCGACTGCAAATCGATGCTGGAAGGCAATTATCATGGATCGGCCTCACATCCCATTTCCATTCTGGATGGCATCAAGCGGTTGGCCGGTCCGGGGATCGAAGTCACATTTGCCCTGGGCAGTCCCAACACCACGAGCCGCAGAACCGCGGCGTGGAGCCAACAGGACAACACCACGAACCGTCCCCTGGAGGAACTCAAGGCCGAGGCCCTGGCCGTGGCGGAGAAGGCGGACCTGATTATCTACGCCGGCGGCCTGACTCCGGCCCAGGAAGGCGAAGGGCTCGACCGTGACTCGATCGAACTGCCCGAGTGCCAACAGACGCTCATCAAGGCACTCCACGAAAAAGGCAAGCCGATAGTGATGGTCAATTGCAGCGGATCGGCAGTCGCTTTGCCGTGGGAGTCAGAGAACCTGCCGGCGATCCTGCAGGCCTGGTATCCCGGCCAGTCAGGCGGACAAGCCGTGGCCGAGGTGCTGTTTGGCGACGTCAACCCCTCCGGTCACCTCCCGGTGACGTTCTACCGAGCGACAGCGGACATGCCGGCTTTTGCGGACTATTCGTTCAGCAACCGCACCTATCGTTACTTCACCGGCAGGCCGCTATTTGCGTTTGGTCATGGGTTGAGCTATACGAAGTTCACCTACCAG
Source organism: uncultured Pirellulales bacterium (assembly GCA_964421295.1). Lineage (GTDB taxonomy): Bacteria > Planctomycetota > Phycisphaerae > Sedimentisphaerales > Anaerobacaceae > PLanc-01. The sequence continues at coordinate 3,913 of CAYQXM010000117.1, read as the reverse complement.
GATGGCAAGCTGGCTTCCGGGAAAGTTCCCGTCAACGGCACGGCCAAGGTTTCGTTCAAGCTGGAGAACGCCGGGGCTCGCGACGGCACTGAGGTGGCACAAGTGTATTATCGCCACGTCAACTCGAAGGTCCCCCAGCCCAGGCTCGTGTTGTGCGGCTTCAGCCGGGTGCCGTTGAAACGCGGCGAGTCCAGGACGGTCACGATAGAAGTCCCCACCACGCACCTGCGCTATTGGGACACCGAAAAGAAGCAATATGTGGTCGAACCGGGAGGTTACGAGATCCTCATTGGCGCGGCATCGGATGACATTCGATTGAAGGTGCCGATGACGATCACGACGCCATGAACTTCAGACAAGGACTACAAGATATGTTCATTCTCGGAGAACGTCCCCGCCTCGCCATGATCATCGGAATCCTGGCTCTATCTTCTGTCTCTGCGTCGGCGGCGCTTACCGTGTCGAAAGAACTGCCCGACGGGGCGCAATTCACGGTAGAGGGCGGCACGCTCCGCATCCAGTTCTGGTCGGAGGCGATTGTCCGCGTCACCTATACCGCAGCCGCGGAACTGCCGATCCTCAAGAGCCTCTCCGTTGTCGCCGGCCCGGCCGCCGTGCCATTGACGCGCGGGGAAAACGACCAGGCCTTTACCCTTGTGACACCGAGGATGAAAGTAGGTGTCGACAAGCAGACCGGGGCGGTGACTATTCTGGATGTCGCCGACCGCGTGCTGCTTCGCGAAGCGGCCCAGGGCCGCAAGATCGAGCCGGCGACAGTGGCCGGCGCCAGCGTCACCTCCTGCACCCAGTCGTTCGAGTTGACGCCGGAGGAAGGCATCTACGGACTGGGTCAGCATCAGCGGGGTGTATGGAATTACCGCACGGGTGGGACGGTCCGGCTGGCCCAGGCCAACATGGATGTCGGTGTCCCGGTGATCACGTCGAGCAAAGGGTACGTGTTCCTTTGGGACAACCCCGCCGTGACCACCATCTCCACGGATAGTGCGGGCGATCCCAACGCCGGACCGAGTGTCTTGAAATGGTCGTCGGAAGCAGGCCAGGCCATCGACTATTACTTCTGCTACAGCGACGGAACCATCGACATGGCCCTGAAAGCCTACCGGCATCTGACCGGCGCGGCGCCCCTGATGCCCAAGTGGCTGCTGGGCTTCTGGCAGTGCAAGGAACGCTACGCGTCGCAGGAAGAGCTGCTCGGCGTGGCCCGGCAACTGCGGCAACTGAAAGTCCCCGTCGATGGGATCGTGCAGGACTGGCAGTACTGGCCGTCGGGCAACACGACCTGGGGGTCCCACCGGTTCGACCCCAACCGCTACCCGGACCCCGCGGGGATGTTCCGGGAACTGCGCGGGATGAACTACCACACGCTCATCTCCGTCTGGGCGAAGTTCGACCTCGGCAGTGAGAACAGCAAGGAACTGAACGCCGCCGGCGGCATGTTCCCGCAGGTCACACGCTATGTCTTTCCGCCCGGCCAGGGACAATGGTATGACCCGTTCAGCCCCAAAGGCCGGGAGATATACTGGAAACAGATCCGCGAACAGCTCTTCACGAAGGGCGTCGACGGCTGGTGGCTCGACGCGCCGGAGCCGGAGATCAACAACATGGCCTTCCGGACCTATGTCACCGGCATGGGGCCCGGGTACGAGGTGTACAATGCCTATCCCCTGATGCACTCGACCGGCATCTACCAGGGGCAGCGTGCCCTGACCGAGGAGAAGCGTGTCGTCATCCTCACCCGTTCGGCCTATGCCGGCCAGCAGCGCAACAGCGCCATCACCTGGTCAGGTGACATCCAGGGCACCTGGCAGGTTCTCCGCAATCAGATCCCCGCCGGGCTGAACTTCTCGCTGTCCGGCCTGCCGTACTGGAACACCGATACCGGGGGTTTCTTCAACAATCGCGCCACCGGCAACGGCAATCCCAAGAACCCGCAATTCCAGGAGTTTTTCGCCCGCTGGTTCCAGTTCAGTTCTTTCTGCCCGATGTTTCGCGTTCACAGTTCCTCGGGTCTCAATCCGGGCCGGGAGTTCTATCGTTTCGACGACAAAACACAGGGCATTCTGCGCCGCTATCTGGATTTACGATACCGCCTCCTGCCGTACCTCTACTCGGTCGCCTGGCAGGTGACTTCCAACGCCGGCACGTTCATGCGGCCGCTCGTGATGGATTTCCCGAACGACAAGGAAGTGCTGAGTGTGGGTCATCAGTATCTTTTCGGTCCGTCGATCCTGGTGACGCCGGTCACGACCGCCGGGGTGACGACGCAATCGGTCTATCTGCCGGCGACTGGTGCCCCGTGGTACAACTTCTGGACGGGTGAGACAGCCGCAGCCGGACAGAGAGTGGAGGCCGCGGCTCCGGTCGAAACCTTGCCGCTGTTCATCCGGCCGGGCTCGATCCTTCCTCTGGGACCATTCCTGCAATATTCCAGCGAGAAGCCGGCCGATCCGATCGAGTTCCGCGTCTACCCCGGTGCGAATGGCTCCTTCACTCTTTACGAGGACGAAGGCGATTCCTATCGTTACGAGAGGGGCAGCTTTGCGACGATTCCTTTCACGTGGGACGACACCGCAAAGACCCTCACTATCGGCGTGCGCCAGGGGGATTTCCCCGGCCTGCTGAAGGAACGGACTTTCCGCGTCGTTTGGACTGCCCCCCGGCGTGGCGTGGGGATCGCCCCGACGGAGCAGGCGGACGCTATCATTCATTACACCGGCGAAGCGGTGAAAGTCCCCATGAAACGAAGCCTGGAACAGTAATCAACAAAAAGAAAGGAACAATTCAATGAACAGGTCCATTCTCTCGCTGTCCGCCGCTGCCGTTCTCCTGTCCGGCAGCGTCCTCTTCGCTTCCGCGGGGGCACCCGCTGCCACGGCCAAGCTGCCGTTTACCACGCCGCTCCAGTGGAAGTCCACGGGGGTGCTGGTCCAGCCGGTGTCCGATGCGAACCATACGATCGTGTCGATCAAAGACCCGACGATCGTTCGCTATAATGATCTGTGGCACATCTATGCCACGGCCTATTCGACGTCGGCGCGGACGTGGAGCATGGTGTACCTGAACTTCAAGGACTGGGCCGATGCCCCCGAGGCGAAGCTGACCTACATCGATGTCAATCCGAATCTGAAGGGGTATCACTGCGCCCCGAGTCTGTTCTATTTCAGCCCACACAAGAAATGGTACCTGGTGTTCCAGTCGCAGCAGCCGCAGTATTGCACGACCGACGATATCACCAAACCGGAAACCTGGACCAAGCCGCAGGACTTCTTCTCCGGCAAGCCGGTCAGCCTCGGACGCAATCAATGGATAGACTACCACCTGATAGGCGATGACACGCACATGTATCTGTTCTTCACCGGCGACGACGGCCGCTTCTGGCGCAGCCGGACCAGGATCGAGGATTTCCCCAAGGGCATGAGCGATCCGGAGCTGGCCATTCAGGACAGCCGGAACAACCTCTTCGAGGCGAGCATCACCTACAAGATCAAGGGCACCAATACGTATCTGACACTGATCGAAGCCCTCAGCCCGGCGCGGTACTATCGCGCCTGGACCTCCGATCGGCTGGATGGTACGTGGACGCCCGTTCCGGATGCCGACTCATGGCAGAAGCCGTTCGCGGGGATCAACAACGTCACCTTCGAAGACGGCGTGACGCCCTGGACCAAAGATATCAGTCATGGGGAGATGATCCGCGATGGATACGACGAAAAGATGATCCTCGATCCGGAGAATCTCCAACTGCTCTTCCAGGGTCGTGATCCGAACAGCGGCGGGAATTACAGCCTGTTGCCGTATCGACTCGGTCTCCTGAGGCTGGACCGTTCGAAGAAGTAAGGTGAGACTATGAAGCAAGCCTCCTTTCGGATAGCCGGCCGTTGAGGATAATGGT
>CAYQXM010000116.1:0-15324 GCA_964421295.1 uncultured Pirellulales bacterium | reverse complement strand
CTGGGACCGAGCCTCCCGGCCTTCGTGGCGCCGGACGTGCTCAACGTCCTGGTCGAGAAGTTCAACATCAAACCGATCACCAATGTGAAAGACGATCTGGCCGCAACGCTGGCGGCCTAGATCAGCCAACGCCGTTGTGGAAACGAGAAGGAGCCTCGCATGGCTGTGCGTAACATCGTGAAGATCGACGAGAGCAAGTGCACCGGCTGCGGCTTGTGTGCCACCGCCTGTGCGGAAGGCGCCATCCGGATCATCAACGGCAAAGCCAAGCTGGTCAGTGAAACGTACTGTGACGGCCTCGGGGCGTGTCTGGGACACTGCCCCGAGGGCGCCATTACGATCGAGCAGCGGGAAGCTGTCGAGTTCGATGAAGAAGCTACGAAGGCACATGTGGAGAAGATGAAAGCTCCCAAACCGGTCCCGGCGTTCGTGTGTCCCGGCATGGCGGCGCACCAACTGCGGGAGAGTGGGGCGGAGCCGAAAACCGACGCGGGGCCGGTGGCCTCGCAACTGAGTCACTGGCCGGTGCAGCTGACGCTGGTGGCGCCCAACGCCCCGTGCTTTGCGGATGCGGACCTGCTGCTGGTAGCCGATTGTGTCCCGTTTGCGCTGGGGGACTTTCATCGGCAGTTCCTGCGCGGACATAGCCTCGTGGTCGGATGTCCCAAGCTGGACGACGCCGCATCTTATGTGGCGAAGTTGACGGACATTCTTCGCCTGAACACGCTGCGCAGCCTGACCGTAGTACACATGGAGGTTCCGTGTTGCTCCGGCCTGACGCGCATCGCCCGCGAGGCGGTCACTCGTGCAGGCAATCAGATGGGTTTTGAAGATGTGACGATCGGTCTGCGCGGTGAGGTGAAATCCCGCCGGACCCTCCGTGATTGATTTCGATGAATCTAGTGCAGAAAATCGCCTGGGATTTTTGGACGACGGTCACCCAGATGTCGCCCTATCTGCTGTTCGGCTTTCTGGTGGCCGGTCTGCTGTCGATCTTCGTTTCCGCCCGGTGGGTGGAGCGTCACCTCGGCGGCCATGGCCTGCTGCCGATTCTGAAAGCCAGTCTGTTCGGTGTCCCACTGCCGTTGTGCTCCTGCGGCGTCATCCCTGTCTCGATGTCCCTGCACAAGCACGGCGCGAGCAAAGGCGCGACCGTCGCCTTTCTTCTATCCACGCCCCAGACGGGAGTGGACAACATCCTCGTGACCTATGGCCTCCTGGGCCCGATCTTCGCCATTATTACGCCGGTGGCGACGTTCATCAGCGGCGTCGTCGGCGGCGTCCTCGTCGACGTGTTCGGGCCGCGTGAGACTCGCGCCGTCGATGCGCCGGATCCGTGCGACGGCAGTTGCTGCCAAGTCACGCCCAGTTTCGGCCGCAAGGTCGCGAACGGCATGCGCTATGCCTTCATTGTTCTGCCGCGGGATATCGGCAAAGCCATGCTCGTCGGCCTGGTCCTGGCCGCGCTCATCACCGCTTTCGTGCCCGATGGCTTCTTTGCCGAGAAGCTGGGCCGCGGCATCGGGGCCATGTTGCTGATGATGGCTATCGGCATCCCGATGTATGTGTGCGCCACCGCTTCCATTCCGGTCGCGGCGGCCATGATCCTCAAAGGCCTGAGCCCGGGAGCGGCCCTGGTATTTCTCATGGTTGGTCCGGCGACCAACATGGCCGGCCTGGCCACGATCTGGAAAACGCTCGGCGCCCGCACCGCTTTGCTGTATCTGCTGGCCATCGCGGGTTCCGCTCTGACGTTCGGGCTCATTGTGGATGCCTTCTCCGTGCAGATCAGCGTTGCCGTCATGGAGCACCACCACCACGAAATGGGCCCCTCGCTCCTGGGGCACCTCAGTGCCGTCGTTCTGCTGCTGGTGCTGTGCTACGGCATCGTCAAACCCAAGAAACGCCACTAATCAACCCTGTCGGCGATGGTCCGTCAGGGGGAGTTGTTCGCGAGTAACCACGAAACGGCCTCTGCTTCATCGCGGCAGATGAGGATGTTGGCGCCCCGGACGACGGCGGTGTTCTCCGTGAACTTGTCGCTCTGCAAAGGGTAAACCACCGCGACCTTGAAGGGCGGCGGAAACAGATCGGCGAAAATCTCTCCCAACAGGTATCTATCGATGTCCGAAGGCGCCGCCGGGACGTCTGTGCCATCGAGGAGGAGCCGGGTATATCCACACTGCAGGGCCTTCTCCCGGACGCCGCGCAGCAGTTCGCGGTGGACGGGCGGATCGTAGGGGGCGGATACCCGCACCCTCAGATACGAATCCTTCGCTTCATATGCTACTTGATCGTTCATGGCTAAGATCTCTCTGTGCACATGCCGCGCTGCGTCGGGCGCGTGAAGATACATGACCCAGAGGCACGAAAACCGTCGGATCATTCGGCGTGAACACGAAATCACTCATGTCTCTGGAGGGCCGGGGCAAGGAGCATCCAGACATCCTCGTCTGCCGACTCCAGCCACGGCGCAGTCTACCCGGGGCAGGGTTCGAACACAAGGGGCAATTCGCATGCGGTTGATACGCTGCTGCTGGGGTAGCCAGGGCTGCCGGATATGCCCCTAAACTTCCCGATTGTCCGGGGCGAGCAGCCATCGAGTGGCTTCGCCCTCGTCGGCGCAGACGAGCAGGGACGTCCCCCGGACGACCGCCGTGTTCTCCATGAACTTGTCCTGCGTCGCCGTGAAAAGGACCGCGACCTTGAACGGCACGGGAAACAGGTCGGCAAAGAGCTCTCCCATCAGATACCGATCGATGTCCGAAGACGGCGCGCCGACTTTCGTTGCGTCCAGAAGGATGTGGGTGAGTTTGTTCTGCCGCGCCTGTTCGCGTACGCCTTTCAGCAATTCGCGTCCTTCCACCGGATCGTAGGGCCCGGATACCCGCGCGATCAGATACTCTCCCGGGGTCTCGTATGACAACTCATAGCTCATGGTTAAGGTCCTTCTGTGCGCATGTCGCTCTGCATCGAACGTGCGAAAGGGCAGTAACCAGAGTCACGGTGAGACAATAAATCCACCTTGAGTCTGCCTCCGGGGAGGCATCCCGGTGCCCATGTCTTTCACGCCAGCAACGGCGTAGTCTACCGTCGACGGGGACAGGATGCAAGGGACAACTTCCGCATCGTGGCGCTGGTGGGATGGGAAGGCGTGACGTTGTGTTATTGGATTCCCTATATTCTCAAGGTGTCTGTCTCCGTGTCCGTCATATCCGCGAGTAACCATGTGACGGCTTCCGCCTCGTCGGCGCACACGAACATGTCCGCTCCGCGGATCACGGCGGTATTCTCCAAGAATTTATCCCGTACCGCCGTAAAGAGCACCGCGATCTTGAACGGCGGGGGAAACAAGTCGGCAAAGACCATGCCCATCTGGTACCGGTCGATTTCCGAAGGTGGCGCGGGGACGGTCGAGACATCGAGGAGGATCCGGCTGAACCTTCCCTGCAGCGCCGTCTCTCTGACACTCTTCATCAGCGTCCCGCCGCGCACCGGATCATAGGGACCGGATATCCGCACCAGCAGGTACTGCTCGTGTGCTTCATAGGATATTTGATAGTCCATGGTCAAGATCCTTCTCTACACGTGCTGCTGGTAAGGCCGGACACTGTTTCCGCGAGGATCGTGTCGATGCCTTCATCTCTCACGCCGATACCGTCTATGTACTACGCCCAAAAATCGTCCAGCACTTTGCTCCATGTCGAGAGTTGGCCCAAGCCGTGCCGCCACTCTATCGGTTTCGGCTCGACCAGAGCTACTTCTATTAACGACGCATGGGGCGGATTGTTTATGGCAAGGATCAAGTCTGGTTTATAGTCGCCGCCGGTCGGGCCGGTGGGAATTCGAGTCGCAGCTCCGGAAAGGAGCATTATCGGACGGCCGCTGCGTGATGCCTCTGGGCCGACAGGGTTTCCTCGCAAGCCGGACCGACCCTGACCGTCCGGTCGAGTCAAAGGTTAAGCGCCCATAGGGACATGCCGATAAATCCCGGCAAGGAGCATTCTAATCCTCTGTTGGGGAATGTTCCCAAGAACGGTCCATCTCGGGAAAAGCCAGGATGGTCGGCGTCGTGAATTATGTTGCGAGAATAGGCGGCCTGTGCCTGGCCGCGGGGCTGGGTCTGGCCTTCGGCGGCTGCGCCACCCGTGCGCCCGAACCGGCTTCGTCGGGACGGTTCCGTCCGACTCCCGTGACCAACACGATTCTCGACTCGCTCGGCATCGTCGACGAGCCGGGGACGGCCTGGGAGAAGGCCCAGGACCCCAAACCGCGCGATGTGCTCCCCGTCAGGAACGAGGGCCTGCTCCAGCCGGGGGACACGGTGCGGATCTCCATCTTCGAGCTGCTCCGCGAAGGTGTCACTGAGACCAACGACTACCTCATCTCGGATACCGGCAAGCTCTCGCTTCCCGAAGTCGGCCCCGTCCGGGCCGGCGGTCTGACCGAACTGCAACTGGAGCAGGAGATCAAGAAAGCTCTCGTGCCGGGCATTTTGAAGAATCCGTTGGTCTCCGTGAGGCGCATCAGCTCGCAACCGCAGATGTTCGCCATCCTCGGCGCCGGTGTCACTCAGCCGGGCCGGTATGTGTTGCCGATGCAACCCTACCGCCTGACCGATGCCCTGGCCGCCGCAGGACTGGCCCAGTTCAACGTCAGTCACGTCTATATCGCGCGGTCGGAGCAGACCCCACAGCCCGGCTCGGGTTTGACGCCCGGCTCGGGCATGGAGCTGATCGAGCCTCAGACCAAGGCGCCGAAGCCCAAACCGTCGGGCGACGCCATCCTTCCGCCCGTCGCCGTTCCGTCGGGCGGTGTCCCGCAGCCGTCTCAGCCCGCGGAGAAATTCGAGACGCAACAGGAATTGCTGGACCTGATCATGCCCTCTGCCAAGGCGACGCCGAAGAGGGAGGGCGAAGCCACGCCGCCCAAGAATGATCCTCCTTTTCGTGCCCTGGCATCGAATGAGGCCGACGTTTCCCCGACGATCCTGCCGGGCGGCTTCCGGCTGCTGACGCCGGCCCAGACTGTGCCGCAGACGAACTCCAGCCGGGAAGATGTTGTGCAGTCATTCACAGAGTACGGCGGCGCAACGACGGCGGCCAAACCGCCCGCGGGCGATGTACGCTGGGTCTTCCAGGATGGTCAGTGGGTGCCCGTACCTGGTGCCGGGGCGCAGACCACCAACGCGAAGGGACCCGAGATACCCCAGCGGGTGCCCGATCGCAGGACGGTAGAACCGTCTAAGCCTGAGCCGGGACAATCCGAATGGGTGTTCCAGGATGGGCGGTGGGTTCAGGTGCGCGGGGGACGGACGGAGTCGACTCAGTCGTTGCCGGCAATTCCGCCTGTGTCGACGCTGCCTCTGGACAACGAAAGACTGTCGCTCGAAGCGGAGCCGGACCTGGTGACGCAAAGTCGTCTGATCAAGGTCCCGACCGACCGCCTCCTGGCGGGCGATCCCAAGTACAACGTCGTCATCCGGCCGGGTGACGTGATTCATGTCCCGGTGGACATCGTGGGCGAGTTCTGCATCACGGGTAATGTCGTTCACAGTGGCTACTTCAGCATGACCGGTCGCGTGATGACGCTCAAACAAGCCATCGCGGCGGCCGGCGGCTTCAAGTCGCTGCCCGGTCCCAAGTACTGCGAGGTTGTCCGGCGGATTGCCCCCATGAGAGAGGTAACCGAGATGATCGACCTGGAAGCCGTCCTACGCGGGGAGCGGCCCGACGTCATCATCAAGCCGAACGATCTGATCAACGTCGGCACGTATCCTTCCGCCGAGCGGAGTGGGCCGTGATGGAACGCACAGGCAGGATCAGTCCTCTGCATATGTTGCGCCGGCACCTGCGGCCGGTCGCGGTCATTCTGATCGCGGGCGCCGCGGTCGGCGGGGGCACGGCGTACCTGCTCCGGCTGTTCCGCCCGCTCTACCAGGCCGAGGCGGTGATCAACGTCCTGACGCCGGATCGGCAGGAGAGCGACCATGACTACCGCGCCGCGCTGGCGGATAAAGCCATGACTCCGAGCCTGTTGCAGGCGATGCTCGATCCCGTGACGGGACAGAGGATTCGCGAAACCCGGTGGTTCCGCGACATCCTGCACGAGGACGCCGCACGGGCGGTGGCCTGCCTCCGGACGGACCTGCGGGCCGTGCCGCAGGAACGCGGATCGGGCCTCACGCTCTCGATGATAGCTCCCCGTTCGAAAGAAGCGGCCCTCATCGCCACGGAAGCGGCTCGTCTCTTCATTTCCCAGCAGACGCCTCTGGCCGCGCCCGACGAGATCGGTCCCAAGCTCGCGGCGCTGGCGCAACAGCAGGAGGAGATCGAAAAGGAGATCCGCACGCAGGACGCCGCTCTGCTGGCCCTGCGCCGCAATGCACGTGACATGGGTGTCGGCGACATGAATGCTTCCCCGGCGGCGCGCCCGCCGGCCGTTGAGGGCAAGCGGCTGAGCGACCTGGAGGCCCAGGAGAACGAGCAGACACTGTACGTCCGCCAGCTCGAAAGCGAGACCGAGAATCTCACGAAACAGTCCGAGAGTCCGGCGCCGGTCCAGATCGAGCAGACGATCGCGCAGGACCCGATCGTCGTTTCGCTCACCCAACAGGAGACGGCGCTGCAGGTGCAGTTGTCCGGCCAGTTGACCCGGTTCGGCGAAGAGCACCGCGCGGTGCGCCAGACGAAAGATCAGCTCGATGAGGTGCAAGGGGCGTTACGGCAGCGGAAACTCGAAATCACCGAGCAGGCCCGGCAGGTCGGCGCTGCGAATCTCGCCGGGGCGGACGACAAGCTCCGCATTCAGAAGGAACGGCTCGAACAATTGCGGCGGCTGCGCGACCAGGCCCAGCAGCGTCAAACGACATTGCATGGCGTCGCTGCGCAATATGAACAACTCCGCGAGAAACGCGACGAGCGGATTGCGGCATTGAACCAGGCCAAAGCTCAGAGGGCCGATCTGCGGGCGATGCCCGGCCCGCCGGCGACGATGATTCTGGAACTGGCCTGTCCCGCGGCGGAACCGACGGAAATGGTCCGGTCCCGGAGCATGCCGCTGTGGGTGTGGGGCGGAGCTTTGGCGGGGCTGGTGCTGGGCATCATTCTGAGCGTCTTATCCGAGACGTGCAACGACGTGGTGCGCACGCCCAGCGATGTCCGGCGTTTCCTGAACCTGCCGCTGTTGGGCGTCATTCCCGATGCCCGCGAGGACCGGGCCGTCAGCGGCATCGATCCCTATCACATCGTCCGTGACGCTCCTTATTCGCTGCTGGGCGAAGCCTACCGCTACTGCCGGACCAATCTGGACGTGTCACAGCGGGCCGGGCTCAAGACGCTGCTGATCGCCAGCGGCAACGCCGGGGACGGCAAGACGTCACTGGCCTGCAACCTGGCCACGGCCTTCGCCGCCAAGCACGAGACGGTGCTGCTGATCGACGCGAACCTGCGTCAGCCCAGCCTGCATCTGGCCTTCGGCCGGACCGGTCCTGAGGATAAGACCGAGCAGCGGCGCATGGGATTGACGAGCATTCTGACGGGTCAGTGCGACTACCAGGCGGCGACCCGGACGAGCCGGATCGCGGGGTTGGATTTGATCTACGCCGGACCGCCCGCGAGCCATCCGGCGGAATTGCTGGCCGGCCGCTGCATGAAAGACCTGATCGAGAACGTCACGAAGTGGTACGACCATGTCCTTATCGACAGTCCGCCTGTGCTGCTGGTCAGCGACGTGAAGGTCCTGGCCGGGCTGGTCGATGCGACAGTGCTGGTGTTCAACGCCGCCACAACCCGCCGGGGGGCCGCCCAGCGCACGCTCGCGGAGTTGCAGGACGTGGGGGCCAAAGTGGCCGGCGGCGTCCTCTTCGATGTTCCCGCGCTCACCGGTGGCTACTTCCGCCGCCAGTTCAAAGCCTACCGCGACTACGTCCGTCCGCAACTGGCCGCCGGCTCGGCGTGACATCGAGCTGCGTCTGTGGTTGTCAGGGTGGCAGCCTCAAGTCCGAAGGACTTGGGGATGGCGTAAGGCACAGATCTCTCGACCACCCCCAAGCGGCGCTTGAGGGTGCCACCCACAAAGCTCGTGGGCATGTCACAGGGGCTTGCCGCAGTGGGGGCACACGGCCGGTTTCTTCGAGGCGTTCAACTCCTCCAGGAATCCCGAGCCCAGAATAGCGGTGGGCAGGGCGAACATGCCGATGCCGAGGATGGCGAGGACCGAGCCCACAAACTTGCCGGCATCCGTGACCGGGGACACATCGCCGTAACCCACAGTCGTCAGGGTCGTGACGGCCCACCACATGGTGGCCGGGATGCTCGTGAACTTGTCCGGCTGCGTGTCCCCCTCGAGGAAGTACATCAGGCACGAGGAGAAGATCAGCAGCATCACGAGGATGAACAGGGTGCTGGCGAGCTGTTCTTTCTTGGCGGCAAAGACCCGGCCGAGGATCTGGACGGACTCCGAGTACCGGCCCAGCTTGGCCAGTCGCATGATGCGCATGATCCGGAGCATCCTGAGCATACGCAGATCGACGCGGAGGAACGGCAGGTAGAAGGGCAGCACCGACAGGAGATCGATCAGTGCCAGCGGTGTCACGGCGAACCGCAATCGACCGAGGAGGGGTCGATGGTATTTGGGTTCCTCCACGCATGACCACACGCGCAGCACGTACTCGATCGAAAAGACGATCACCGAGAAGTACTCGAAGCCAGTGAAACCCCGAGGGAAGAGGGCATCGATGGCTTTCACCGACTGGAGAATCAGCGCCGCCACGTTGAGGAGAATGAGCGTCACGATGAAGACGCTGAACACATGTCCCGCTCGGTCGCCATCCTGCGCCGAGAGAATCTGCCGCACCCGCTTACGGGCCGCGAAGTATGCTCCCTGCCCCATACGCATCAGTCCTTTCCCAGTTGCCACAACCCACGGGGGCTTTCCATTTGCCGCGGATTCTATCGCCGCCAACGAAACCTTTCAACCGAAGCTCCGGCAACACGTATTCTGTGTACAAGACCACGCGCGGTGGTTACGCTAACGAGCGGGCAGGTTGGGTCACCGATCTTCGATACCAAAGGGGGTGTTGCATGAAAGCGTGCGTTGGGCTGCTGTTGACGCTGGCTCCGGCGGCGCTGGACAACGTCGGAAAGTCGCTGAAGATCGACGTGGCCAGATCGGTCTTTGAGAAGATCATGACGGATCGGAATCCCAGGCCTTAGCGTGCGACGGGTGCATTGGAGGCGAGCCGTTCCGGCGGACGTCCGGCTTGCAGGCCGGTGCCCGGAGCCGGAGGAACACGCCGAGAGGATCCCGGAGGTGAAAGAGCAAGAACAGGAGGGACGGGAGCATGGCGCCTGCACCGGCACCAACTGGCCTTTCACTTCCATGGACGCCCCCGGCGTGCCCCGTTACCGACACATAGACTGGAGGCCGAGGTAGGTCTATTGGGCGCCTTGGCTGTCGAGACGAGTCGCAACGACAGCGGGGCTGCCCAGATCGATGTTCTTTCCCGTGCGTTCTTTGACCAGTGTTTCAATGTTGGACTGCGTGAGTTCGGCTCTATCCACCTGCAGGGCGACCATATTCGACAGGTCGGTGGGGCCATTCAGGGAATTGGCCTCGCAATCGTCGTCTTCGTCCGGCAGGTAGATCGCGCCGGTCCCGAAATCGACGGCAAGAGCTATGATTCCCGGCACGACGAAGAAGATCAGGCCCACGCCATCCATAATGGCAACCCCAGGATCGATTCGGCCGCAGTAGTGGCCGCGGCGTTCCGGATACAGCAAGGTGCCCCAGGAGGTATAGAACAGCGTGGCCACAATTATGGCCGGTAATACGCCGTTCTGCATCCAGTACATCTTCATTGTTCTCCTTTTTGCCGCTTTCATGTCCATGCCCCGCCAATTTGGCCATGCCAACACCGCTGGCATGACCGGTACGGGAGGGGGAAAGCTCAGGCTGTTTCTTTTTGTTGTCCAACGAGTACTCGACGCTTCCGGCGTGACCCTTTAGTCGCAGTCTGCAATTCGACTCGATGGGATATGCCCTATTGACACTCGGGTATGAAGGATGCCTAATAGTGGCCAATGCTGGACTACGGAAAGGGGAAAGATATGAGGCAGGTTGCAGGGTGCGTTGGTTTGCTGGTATTGATCTGGGCGTCGGGGCTGTCGGCTCAACCCATGGAAGAATCACTGCGTCAATTCAGGGCCGCAGTGTCCGGGATGGGCGAAATCAACGCCGACAGTGCAAGTCGTGAAGAAGCGGCTCGGCGCTATGGCGCCATCGATGAGCAGATCAGAAATGCCATAAGGACCGATCCGGAGACGAAGAAGCGGGTCGCGGCGGAAATCCTGGATCAGGCCAGAAAACGGTACCCGGAGCCTGCCGTCAACGACGGGAGAATTCACCTCGACCCCAATTATACGGCGGATTTTGTGTACGCGAAAATGCTTGCGGACACTCTGTTCAGAGCGGATCGTCCGGCTTTCCTGGAGATGTGCGGAGATATGCTCGCGGATTCGCAGGCGGCGGACGACTACAAAAAGACGACGTTTCGGGATGTTCTGAGTCATCGGTTCGCCATCCAGGCGGTTGATCCAAACTCGTTGGCGTCCTACGATAAAGCAGTTCTCTCACTGGGGATGCGATTCATGGATGCGAAGGATGGTTTTCGGTTCACCTTTGGCGACAGAAGCGATTTCACGGGTTTCGTGATGCATCTGATCGGGTATTCTGAAGGTTCATTGAAAGCGCCTCCTCTTGACCGTGCGAAGGGGCTCTCCATCGCTAGGGCGTTCATTGCCGACAAGCGGTCCATTCCTTGGCTCATCTCAGATAGAGAGTGGTGTATGGACTTGGTGGTGGCTGTTGACCCTTCCGCGCCGGAGGAGTACATCCGGAGCCTTAAACAGTACATCGACGATGCCGGTCACGACAGGTGGCGTCGGGCCAAATACGCCAAGACGCTTGTGAAGATAGGGCGACTCGATCAGAAGGTCTTGGACGGGATTGAAAAGTCGACCGACAAGGCGACCGCGGCTCCCGATACCAGCCAGCGATGAGATGAGGGTGAAAACAGGGGCGTGAGGCCCGATCACGAAATCCCGACTGGGGGTTGAGGAAAGGGGGGCGGGGGGTATAATACGCAATTCACTGAGTTGGAAGGGTGAAGTCAGAAGCGTACAGCTTCGAAGGCTTCGCACTTCCAGCCTAAGGCCTTGAAAATTCTATACTTACTTGTTTTGCGGAGTATTTGGACATGGCACCGAAAGGTAACGCGGTCGTAGGACAATCAGGCGGGCCGACGGGCGTAATCAACGCCTCGCTGGTCGGCGTGATCGAAGAAGTCAGGAAACATCCCGAAATCGAGACCCTTTACGGGGCGGTTCACGCGGTATCGGGGATGGTCAAGGACCAGTTCATCGACCTGGGCAAGCTCTCGCCGGCGAAGCTGGAAGTGGTGGCGAAGTCGCCGTCATCGGCGCTGGGTTCGAGTCGCGACAAGCCGGACGCGGAGTACGTCCGCAGGATCATCGAGGTCTTCAAGAAACGCAACATTCGGTACTTCTTCTATATCGGCGGCAACGATTCAGCGAACACCGCCCACATCTTCAATACGGTGGCCGACGAGCTGAAGTTTGACATTCGTGCTTTCCACGTGCCCAAGACCGTGGACAACGATCTGCTCGTGACTGACCACTGCCCCGGCTACGGCACCGCGGCGAAGTTCGTCGCCTGTGCGCTGATGGGCGATGACCTGGACAACCGGGCACTGCCCGGCGTGAAGGTCGATGTGCTCATGGGCCGGCACGCGGGGTTCCTCACCGCCGCCGCGGCGCTGGGACGCGTTCGCGACGACGATGGACCGCACTTGGTCTATCTGCCGGAACGGCCGATCACGATGGAGAAGTTCCTGGCCGACGTGGATGCGGTCTACAAGAAGCTCGGCCGCTGTGTCATCGCGGCCAGCGAAGGCATTTGCGACACCGACCACAAAACGTGGGCCGAGAAGCTGGCGGAGAACGCCGAGCGCGACGCCCATGGCAACGTGCAGTTGTCCGGAACCGGGGCGCTGGCCGATTTCCTGGCCGGCAAAATCCGCAGCGAGCTGAAGATCAAACGCGTTCGCGCGGATACGTTCGGCTATCTGCAGCGTAGCTTCGCGGGCCTGCAATCGAAGGTCGACGTGGCCGAGGCTCGGGCGTGTGGCCAGAAGGCGGTTCAGCTCGCGATGGAGCAGGACAATGGCTCGGTCGCGATGAAGCGGACGGGCAACGGAAAGAAGTACGGCGTTGAGTTGTTCCGCACCGAATTGAAGAACGTCGCCGAGAAGACCAAGTCGCTGCCGGACGAGTTCATCAACGCGGAAGGCAACGGCGTCACGAAGGCCTTCATGGACTATGCGATGCCCCTTGTCGGCGGACTGCCCAAGACCGAGTTTCTGGGCGGATATCCCAGGGTGTAAATGCGAACAAAGGGAATATTGCGGATTGCGGATTGCGGATTGATGATTGCGGATTGATCGTGCGTGTCTTTTCAAATCCGCAATCCGAAATCCAAAATCCGCAATTTTCGGTTCTGGACTATGGCAGAGTGGGTCATCAATAAGCCGCTGGGCGAGTGCTTCGGCTCGGGCCGCAAGATCGCTCCGGGCGAAGAATACTTCGGGGCCCTGGTCGAGACGGATCAGGGCCTGGAACGCCGGGACTTCTGCAAGGAGTACTGGGAGAAGGAAAAACCGGCGGTCTTCTGCTTCTGGAAGAGCCGGCTGGCGAGCCCGGACGAGAAGAAGGAGCTGTTCGTCAGCGACGAAATGCTGATGGCCTTCTTCGAGCGACTGGCGTCGGAGACCGATCCGGAGAAGATCAGTTTCCGGTTTGTCCTGGCCCTGGTCCTGATGCGTAAACGCCGGCTCAAGTACGACGCTACGCGCACGGACGGCGACCGCGAAATCTGGCGGCTCCGCATTCCCGGCGAGAAGGAAACGGTCGACGTGGTCAATCCTCACCTCGACGAGGGCCAGATCGAGCAGTTGACGTCGCAGATCGGACAAATCCTGCAGGCTGACCTTTAGGAGGCGACAGATGGGACGGAGCCCACAACATTGCCGATTGCGGATTGCGGATTGTGGATTGCGGATTCTATGCCTGGTCGTGATTGTGGCAGGTGGCTGCGCGGCACCGCCGAAGAAGCCGTTGCCGATCTGTCCCGGCACCAACAATACGCAGGAGGCCTTGCAGGTTCTGCGGGCCCGGGCGCGGCAGGCGGTCTCGTTCAAGGCGACCGGCCAATGTCAGCTCGCCTATCACGTCCCCGATGAGAAGGGTGCCAAGCATCAGTCGTTGGCTCTGACGAACGTGCTCTTTCAGCCTCCGTCAAACGTGTACATTCAGGGCAACGTGACAGGCGTTCCCATGGCCCTGGTCGTGGGGTCCAATGACACCGAGTTCTGGCTGGCGCTGCGGCCCAAGGAGATCGACAGCTACTATTACGGTCGCTGGGACGAAGCCGTCAATGCGGAGGGCATGCTGATCAATCCCGCCATCGTACTGGAGGCCTTCGGTATCCTGGGGCACGAGGACCCGAACGCAAAGTGGTCGTTTGAGAAGCAGGGACCTTACGATGTCCTGACACGGCTCAACGTCGCAGGACGGCCGGCCCGGCGGCTCTACATCTACTCGTGCGACTATCTCGTGCACAAAATGGAGCATTTCGGTCCCGACGGGCGGGTGGTGGCGACGGCTGAACTGGAGCAATATAAGCCTGTGGTGGGGAGTTTCCAGGTCCCCACGCGCATTCACGTGACCACGCTGGATCGAGCCGGGCAGGAGGACACGATCGACATCCAGTTGTCCACGCCCAGGGAGATGGAGTTCAGCCCGGAAGCTCGGGAAAGGGCGTTCATGCGGAATCCGGCGGACACGCGACGATTCGAGCATGTGTATCGTTTGGAGAATGGTTATTGGGTGTCGCAGAAGTGAAAGCGGCAGCCCTTCGAAGCACAGGATGGAGTATATGACTCGACCGGATTTGAGAAGCAGAATCAGCCAAGGCATCTTCCTGCTCGACGGCGCGATGGGGACACAGCTGTTTGCCCGCGGCGTCGAGCCCGGCCGGTGCAATGATGCGATCAACATCGAAGCGCCGCAGATCGTGGAAGAAATTCACGCGGCCTATCGCGAGGCCGGCAGTGACGCCGTGCTGACGAACACGTTCGGCGCCAACCGGTTCACGCTGAGCCGTCATGGATATGGGGACAAGGCCGACGAGATCAATAGAGCCGGCGCGGAGGTGGCACGCCGGGCCGTCGGCAGCGCAGGCTACGTCCTGGGCGATATCGGTCCCACCGGGGATTTCCTGGAGCCGCTGGGCACGCTCAAACCGCTGGAGCTTCTCCAAGCTTTCGCCGAACAGGCGCAGGCTCTCGCCGATGGCGGCGTGGATGGGTTCATCATCGAGACGATGACGGCGCTCGACGAGCTGGAGGTGGCGATCGAGGCGGTCAAGTCCATCAACAGCGGTCTGCCGCTCTTCGCGTCGATGTCGTTCGACAAGGGCGAAGCCGGTTTCCGCACGATGATGGGCGTCGACGTTCCCACGGCGGTCACGAAGATGGTGTCGCTCGGTGTCGACGTGGTCGGCTTTAACTGCGGCACGGCGACCCTCGAAGAATACGTCGATCTGGCGAAGGCCTACGTCGCTGCGGTCAAGGCCACGACGAAGAAGGTGGCGGTGTTCGCGGAGCCCAATGCGGGGAAGCCCGAACTGGAGGATGACCAGGCAATCTACCGGGTGACGCCCGAGGAATTCGCCTCCGCCGAAGCCCAGATACAGGCGGCCGGAGTTCACATTCTCGGCGGCTGCTGCGGCACGGCGCCCGCGTTCATCCAAGCGGTCGCGAAGAGACTTAAGAAATAGTCATCGCGCCAGCAGGCGGGTGATCTGCTCGAGAGTTTTGGCGGTGGCGCCCTGGTTCTTCCGGATGACCTCGCGGCCGTGGTCGGCGACGCCGTTCGCATAGACCGGGTCGCGCAGGCATTTCTCCATCGCGGCCAGGAGCTCTGGGCCGTTGTTGACCAGGATCGATCCCTGTTCGGCGAGCAGGACTTCGACCGTCTGATTGAAGTTGAAGGTGTGCGGACCGAACATGGTACATTTGCCCAGGGCTGCGGCCTCCATCATGTCCGAACCGCCCATGGGGACCAGGGAGCGGCCGACGAAGATGATCGTCGCCAGCGAGTAGAACTTCCGCAAGTCACCCATCGTGTCACCGAGAACCACCGGATTGCGGATTGCAGATTGCGGATTGCGGATTTGCTCATCCGT
>CAYQXM010000115.1:0-15332 GCA_964421295.1 uncultured Pirellulales bacterium | reverse complement strand
ACCCTTTTCACGTCCCAGTATAATGTGCGAACAATACCTTACGTTATCCCTGATCTTGATCTGTCGCGGGTACGAAGCCTTGCTCCGCGCGCGACGTCGACAGGCGAAATGGCTCCCGGAGGACCGCGCGGTCTATCGGCGTCACCGCTGGCGGGTGGAAGGGGCTCACGGGGAGGCCAAGACACAACACGGTCTGCGCCGGGCGGCGCGTCGTGGCTTGGTCAACATCTCGATCCAGGTGTACCTGACGGCCGCCGTGATGAATCTCAAGCGGCTGGCGGCCCTTTTGATTTGCGTGTGGTCCCGTGGGTGCGACCACCTTGCCATTCGGGTGAGGGCACGATCTTCACAAATCCGTCACTTCGTTCTCACGTGGCTGTTCGTGGGACGGCCCAAAACCGGAACCTTTTTCAACAGCCCCACTGTCCCTAGTAACACTAAGAATGAAGAATCATTTCCGATTGGACTTTTCTCTCTTCATTCTGTTAAGCCCTGCAGCAACTACTGGTGCTGCGGCAACAGCAAGGACTGCTGCACCCGGAACCGGAACAGCTGGTATTTCTCCAGGTACTGATGCATTTTCAATGGTATACATTCCATGAGCATCCGTATGAATCTGTATTGTGCTAGATATTGCAGTGTCAAATGGGCTATTAAAACTTACATATAATCTAGACTTACT
Source organism: uncultured Pirellulales bacterium (assembly GCA_964421295.1). Taxonomy (GTDB): domain Bacteria; phylum Planctomycetota; class Phycisphaerae; order Sedimentisphaerales; family Anaerobacaceae; genus PLanc-01. The sequence goes on along the minus strand of CAYQXM010000115.1, from coordinate 14,650 downwards.
TGGAGATACCCGATACGGATTGATAGGTGCTCCGTTACAATCTGCAAATAACGCATCTTCTGTCAATTGAACTGTTCTCCAATTATCTCCAATCATACCTCCGGAATAACTTGGGTCTGATAAGTCTTGTGCAAAAACCTTCAAATCTTTACCAGCATCGCTATTGTCTCCAGTACTTACATTATACAACCAACCAGTCCAGTTGTGCAATCCATTCTCAACTGGCCCGTTATAAGTCAATGACCATTCGAATTTTGTTGACGGAAAATCTGATATATCTGCCTTTGCAGGTGTTGCTTTGGCTCCCAGTGCTGTTACTGCAAGTATAGCTGCAAGAGTCATCTTAGTTCCGAATCCTGCACGTCCATGGGCAGTAGCCGGTGCCGTTCTTGGAGTTACTGTGCTATCGACAGGCCCATCCGCCAACCCAAAGATTCTTGTTTCGACGGAACGAACTGCGCTTTTCGCGATGTTGTGTGCATCGTACGCTGTTGACATTGTCGCATCACCTCTCAAGCATCCACCCGGTATTTATGTACATATTCTACGGCTGCGTTGTCACTGTGTGGTGAAGATGTCGCATCGCCTATCCCTCCACGCGCGACTGGCTCGCGGTGCTCCATCACCCGTCCTGCCCGAGCACTTTTGGTCACCTCCACCGTGGCTCCGTCACATGATCGCTCGACGAACGGTCCTGAGATCTTATATCGGACGCACTCGGAGCGACGCATGGCGAAACCAAGGCGAACAGGGGCGGCCTGCAGCCGTACACACCCGATCCGCAACACTGTAGTATACCGTTGAAGACCATAATTGTCAATGGGGTGGGGGGACGCGATTACCCGTTTCGGGGCGAGGCTGGGGCGTTTCTTATCTGCTGAGCAGGCGATTCTTCGTTGCTATTGGCAAACGAGGTGAATACACCCGCCGAAAGGGGCTGGACCGTGATACAAACAAGGCACTACTCCTAAAACACATAGAAGAGAATGCCGGTGAAGGTGTGCCTCTGCTTGAGCTGCGGCAAGTACTCCCAGCAGAGTCGCGTAGTGAGATCCAAGTACTGTTGCGGGAGCTGGTCAAGGACCAGCGAATTCACGTTCGCGGAGCTACTCGTGCAGGACGATGGTTTCCGGGGCCCATCCCTACAGATTGCAACTCGGATGAAGATAAATTGCAATAGGCTGCAATCAGTTGCAATTGGACACACACAAGTCTTAATGCTGTAAGGATTTACAACAAGACAAGGCCACGTCTTCATTGTTCGTTGTCAGCAGAATCCAGGCACCCAGCTCTTCTTCCAGGGGCATTGTCTTGCCTCCGGTCTTCGGTCAGGCGGCGGATGCGCTGGTGCGGCGCATAAGAAAGGCCGGGGAAGGGCCCGGCCTGAGGTGCGACGCGATGTTGTGCTTATTGGCGTTTCTGGAGGCCGAGGCCGCAGGTGCCGAAGTTGGTGTTGGGCTCGGGGGGGTTGCCGATGCTGAACGGGACCCAGGTGGATTGCGCGGGGTCTTGGACGTACTGCCAGCCGGCGGCGGGGTCCACGGTGACGGTCAGCTTGTAGGAGACGGCCGGGATCAGTGTCTTGAGCGGAACGGTCTGCGTTTCCGCACCGATGTCACCCAGGGCGAGCGTCCAGGTGCAGGTGAGTTTGGTCTGGCCAGCCAGGAGTTTCTCGATGGGTAGTTGCACATGGAACTGGCCTTCGCCCGCGACCTTGAAGGTGACCGGCGTGTCGCCGAGTGCGGCGGAGGTCAGAATGCCCGTCGTGTAGGGCAGCGTGATCGGCAGGACGGAGACGCCCTGCGGGCCCTTCATCAGCGTGACCTCGGAGCGGACGGTGATCGGGCCCGACGCGGGGATCTGCCAGAAGTCTTCCTGGCTGCCGACGAAGTTGGGCTTCGACCATTGCTGGAAACCGACCGTCGTCTTCACGACATCATCCGCCGCCAGCGGCTCGGGCAGATTCTCCTTCGCCACGTCCTCGACGCGCAGGTCGCCGTAGATCACGCGGTAGGTCGCCGCGCTTCTGGGCTTGTACCAGAAGATAGGCGTCGCCCCGTCACCCAGCTTGACGCCCTTGCCGCGGTAGTACCATTTGCCTTCGCCTTTGAACAGCCGGGTGAAGAGCAGGTAGTTCTGGACCTTCTGGCCGAGCTCCGTTTGCTGCTCGCCGGACAGGTTCATGCCTTCGATCTGCTTGGCGATGGCCGGCGCCTGCTTCAAGTAGTCGTCCACGGCCACACCATCGGGGAAGACGCCGTTGTTGAATGTCCCGGCGAGCAGGCGGAGCCCCTCGACAAAGGCTTGTTCGGTGCCGGCCGCCAGATCGAGCGTCGTTTCCTGCTGGAGCTTGTAGCCTTCAGGGACATCCATGCTGAACAGCGCATCCGCCATCGGCTCATCGAAACGCATGTTCTTGCAGACGGTGCGCAGTTGCCCTTCGACCTGCTCGATGCGCACCGGCAGCCCCGTGCCGGGATCAGCCCAGATCGTGACTTCCATTTTAGGGTGCGTGGCGCGGAAACCGACGAGAGTATGACCCTCGAATTGTCGCTCGCCCAGGTCTTCCGCCGTGAATTGGGGGACTTCCTGCAGCTTGGTGATGACGTTCTTCAGATGGTCCAGATAGTTCGGAATCGAGGGCAGCCCCTTCATGCTCATGTACTGGGCTTCCTTCTTCTGCTCGGACAGGACGAGGATGCGGCTCTCCTTCAGGTCGAGGATCGTGACCGAATCCGGGGCGACCGACACGGTCCTTCTGATCCGCGAGCCCATGACCATGTCGTGAATGATGGGCGCATTCGCGTCCTCGGCGCCGATGATGATGTCGAAGATCGCCGTGTTGGCATTGAGGATGGGTTGGATGACCTGGGCAAAGGTCAGGGTCGAGCCCAACGGATTGCCCGTGACGTGAAATCCGATCAAGACCGCCGCGACAATCACCGCCGCGGCGGCGAGCTTTGTTATTCTGCTGCTCATAACGATTCTCCACACGCCGGGCTCGGGACATTGTGTCCCTTCGTGCCGACGTTTATCGAGCCGGTTCAGGGCATCGCCCAGGATGCGGGCATCCGCCTCCGGACCGGATTGGATCTGAGATTCTCGTATCAACCGTCTTATTTCATCTGCCGGTTTCATCTCATAACCTTGCCATTGAGCAGGAACCGCAGTTTCTCAAGTCCGTAACGATAGCGGCTTTTCACCGTGTCGGCGGGGATTCCCTGGGCGCCGGCGATGGCCTGGAACGTCAAAGCCCCTTGCAGCCGCAACATGATGATCTGGCGTTGTTCGATAGGCAGTTCCGCCAGGGCGCCGCTGAGCCGGGCCAACTGCTCGTTGCACACGAGCGTGTCCAAAGGCTCGCTGCCGTCTTCATCCGGCGGTCCCGCCAACCGCTGCCGTCGACGCTCCGCCTTGTTCCAGTTCCTGGCGTGATTGGCGACGCAGGTCAGCAGGAAGCCTTTGAGACTGCCGGTCAGGCGAAAGGCGTCCAAGCTGTTGACGAAAGACATGAAGACATCGTGCACGACATCTTCCGCCGCACTGCGGTCGTTGAGCAGGGCCATGGCCAGGAGCAGCAGATCCGCTTTGTACTTCTGGTAAATCCGCGTCAAAGCCTCGCGGCTCCCACGCTTACACCGAAGCACAAGCAGCTTGTCTTCCATCATACGGCCGGCCCAGGGGGTACCCTTACAAACGTCTGTCGCCAATATAACAACCGCCGGGAGGGTTTGGGTCTATACCCAGCGCAAATAAAAGGGCGGGTTTGAAACCCGCCCCTACCGTTCTCATGCAAATTTCCGCCTACTGGCCGGCCATAGCTTCCAAAATCGCCTGAACGAAAAGCGGCACAGCTTGCGGTCCCACGGACGTGATCAGCCATTCGCTCCTTTCCACGGCTCTGCCCGTGTACTGGGCGCCGTTCAACAGAAGCAGAGGCGCTATCTCCGGAGTGCTGGTAACACGGATGTATTTGGCCGCTATCACTCCTCTGTGCACAGACACCACCAAGGCAGGAGCATTGCCGCTGGCGGCGATGATCGTTCGACCCGAGCGCGCCAATGATTGAAGCTGGCCCGCCAGGGGGAGACTGTTCAGGAGTCCCTGAAGATCAGCTCCGCCCACAAAGACCAGAGCGTCGATGCGGAACGGCAGCCTGTCAACGCTCAGATCGGCTACAGCGGTGGCACCATTCCTGCTCCGAATGGGTCCGGCACGCGCGCCGGCGACAAGTACTTGCACGGAGTTCATTTCAAGGAGCCGCCTGGTCCCGAAGTACTCATCGTCCTGAAACCCGTCCGGCACCACGATGACCACTATTTTGGGGCGGGGCAAAACTCCGGCGGGAGGTCCCACGAGAAGGATGTAGAGGGGCTCGATGCCTTTGCCGAGGCCGCAGATCTTGGTGACTGTCGCAGCGTTGGCGTTGTGGATGCCGACAAATGTCAGGTTCGATGCTATGGCCTCAAGCTGAATTCTCTGAACCACCCTGCCGGCCAGCAGAAACAGGGCGTCCCTGGCTCTGTCACCATACGGTGCGGTGAAGTCCTTCGACGTGCCACTGATGATGATCTGGCACCCCCCGACGGGACCGTTCCGTTGCTTCAAGAGCCCCGCCACCAGCGACGCTCGGATGTCGATGTTCCGGGTCTGCCGGAGCGAATGGTTCGAGGGAATATACAGATACAAGCCGTCGGGCAGTGCGAAGTGAATTTTCAGCAGGGCCCGCTCATCGGCCGGTGCATTCGGCTCTGCCGGCGCGGGACGGCCCTGTGCGGCCCAGGCCAGTTGGCCTACCTCCTCAAGCGTCAACGGCTGGTCGGACGGAGCGGGCCTGCTCAGAATCCCGTCCAGCGCGGCATTGATATCCACGGACCCTTCCGTTGTCGGCGCCGGCAGCGGCACCACTGTTGGCGCCTGCTGCGGCAAGCGCCGGGCCGGGGCCTGCGCGAACGAGACCAGGGGTACGAGAAGCAGGGACACCAGCACTACGACAACACGTTCTTGACCTCTCATGTTCTATCCTCCCGTCGAAGGATCATTGTAGCGGCCCGGCGTCCGTCGTCAACCAGGATCAGAGGGACACAGGACGCAGCGAGGCGCAACAAAAAAGCCGGGGCGAAAGTCGCACCCGGCTGTTGTCTGCACTCCTGCGGGGGGCAGGGAATATCGCTGCGTTCCTAATTGCCGTTTAACGCCTCCAGAATGTTCTGCGCGAAGAGCGGCACGACCTGGGGACCGATCGACGTGACGAGGGGGCCATCCTTCTGCACCGGTTGGCCGGTGTAGGTCGCGCCGCCGGCCACCAGCATATTCCGTATTTCCATCACTCCGGTGACCTGGCTGCCTTTGAGCACGCCCGCCGCGGCGAGGAGGCCCGGAGCGTTGCCGCTGGCCGCCATGATCTTGCGCTGGCCGGCCGCCATGCGGATCAACTCCCACAAGGGTCGGGCGTTGAACAGTTCCGCGGTCCCGGCGCCCCCGATGAAGACGAGCGCACCGAAGTCCGCGAGGTTGATGCCGCTGATCGCCAGGTCCGCCTGCGCCGTGGTCCCTCCCATACCCCGAATCGACCCCGCACGCATGCTGGCAACCGTCACCTGCACGGAGTTCAGCTCCAGCGTACGCTTGGTCTCGACAAATTCCACATCCTGAAAACCGGCCCGGGGTACGACCATGACAACCTTCTTGAAACTGCCCGGCGGCGTGGGCGTCGACCCGGCCCCGGTCCCGGTCGCGGTGGGCGTACTGGCATAGCCGACGATGAGGACGTAGAGCGGCTCCACTTCCTTGCCGAACGCAAACACTTTCCGGACCGCCGTGAGGTCGATGTTATTGATACCGACGAACGTCAGATTCAGTGAGGCGGCTTCGAGCTGAATGCTCTGCACCATTTGTCCGGCCAGGAGCAGCATGACATTCCGCGCCCGCGGGCCGTACCGGGCGTTGAAATCCCGCGCGGAGCCTCCCACGACGATCTGACAACCGCCGATCGGAGCATTCTGCTGTCCCAGCAATTGCGACGCCGCGGGCGCCCGCAAGTCGATCTCGCGCGTCTGTTGCAGGGAATGCGTGGCCGGAGCATAGAGGAAGAATCCATCCGGCAGCGCGAAGTACACCTTCATCAGGGCGCGTTCGTCCGCCGCCACTACCGTACTGATCCCCGATGTCGGCCGGCCCTGTGCCGCCCAAGCCAACTGACCGAGGTCGGAGAGCTTCAACGACTGATCGGATACGGCCGGTGCGAGGCCTTGAATCTTGCTCAAAGCCGCTTCCACGGTCATCGAGCCCGAGGTCGACGGGGCCGGCAACTGCACGACCTTCATGGGGCCTCGTGTCGCTCGGCGCTGGCCGGGGGTCTGAGACCCGGACGCTTCCGGCGTACCGCCCCGACGCGCGGGCACACCGGTCCCACGATTCGGCTGGCCCTGCCCGCCCCGGCTCGGCGTGGTCTGTGCCAGACACACGAAGGGCAGCAAGAGAAGAAGAGACAGAGCGGACGTGATGAGCTGGTTTCGGCTTCTCATGATCTATCCTCCAAATCTACTGATGATTCTAACAACTGATCATCAGTACTTCATGTCAATTCCCATCAGTTCTTCTTGAACGGCCGGTATAGCGGATCGCCGAGGAGTGTCATCTGCCACGAGTTGTAAGGATTCGTGCGATAGTACGCTTCGACGAGACAGGTTCCGTTGAACAGCTCGGCAAAGAACGCCCTGGGCTGGGGAAACGCGGGCAGGTAAGGTTCCGCCACGGGTCCCAGGGTCGCCGTGATCCCGGCCTGGAGCAGCGCGGGGCACCATTGCCGGCTGTTCGGATCGTGCAGCGTCTCCGCTTCGTAGCTGGCGATATGGTAGCCAACGGCGCCCTCAACGAACGTAAACGCCGGCACATAGGTGCGGAGGCTGTACCAGCCGCAGTAGAGCGCCGTCCCCGGGCAACTGCCGGGCGGGAACAGGGCCCCGGTGGTCTCCTCCTTGAGAGTCAGTTTCGTGCTCGTACGTATCAGGGCCGCCAGATCCCTCAGCGACTGGTCATACTGTCCATACGCATCGTTGGTGACCCTCCCGCGCGAGTCGATGCAGGCCAACCCGGTCACACCGTTCGCTTCGGCCGCCAGTGCTTTATCCACCAGGCCCTTGGCGACGCTGTAGTTGGGGCCGTCCAGCCGACTGACCATCAACGGCTTATAGCTTGGCCGTCCCCGGCCGGGATCGCCGCCGGCGTAGAACGGATTCGGCTGCCACCGATAGAGATCGTAGGCCACCGTCCAGAGCACCATGGCCAATTCGCTGTCCAGGGACGCACTCGTCTCCGCGCCCATGAGGCGCTCGATTTCCATCCGGATCTCGGTCATCCGGCGCACCCGACGGGCGTGTTCGGGCGCTCCGGTCTGTTGCTGAGCCTCCAGTTGTGTCACCGCGTCCTTCTCCTGCTGTTGCAGGATGCGGAGTTCCTTCACGCGTCCTTCGGCGCCGGGCGCCGGGTCTCTGCGGCCGACTTTGTACGGGACGCCATACACCGTCAGGAGACAGCGAATCTTGTCCGCGTCGGGGCGGGCCAGCAGGGCACGGCGCAGCGGTCCGGCCAATTGGTTCTCATAGTCGCGCCGACTCAGCACGTCGCGCAAGGTCCCGCCCAGAGAGAACGACAGAATATTCTCGGCCGGGACTCCCCGCTTCTCGCAATAGTATCGTCCCAGGCGAACAGACTCCGCCTGGGCGCCGTTGACCACGATCAGAATCTCGCTCGGCTCCAGGGCCAGGCCGATGGAAGGCAGAACCAGGAGGAACAGGAAGCAGAGCGTTCCGGTGGTGCGCGTCATCCGATACCTATCGCAGAAAACTGAGAATCGCGTCGACCACGGCATCCTGCATCGGGCTCGTCAATTCGGGGTAAACCGGTAGCGCCATGATCTCCCGGGCCGCCTTTTCCGCTTCCGGGAAATCCCCCGGCTTGTGCTGGAGATAGGCGAAGCATTCCTGCTGGTGCGCCGGGACGGGATAGTAGATGGCGCAGCCGATCCCGTTGGCCTGAAGATGCGCCACCACTTCATCGCGTCGCGGCACGCGAATGCAGTACTGGTTGTAGATCGTCCCGCAATCGGGGCTGATATAGGGCGTCTGCACGACGGTCCCGGCGAACTTCTTGTTGTAGTAGCCTGCATGGTCCCGCCGGGCCTGTGACCAATCGTCCAGATGGGGCAGCTTCACCAGTAATGCCACCGCCTGAATGGGATCGAGACGGAAGTTGCCTCCGACGTGCTTGTGATAGTATTGTGCCTCCATCCCGTGATTGCGCATCAGCACCAAGAGGTGATTGAGGGCCTCGTCGTTCGTGACCACCATGCCGCCGTCGCCGATGCCGCCGAGGTTCTTGCTCGGGAAGAAGCTGAAGCACCCGGCGGTGCCGATGCTCCCGGCCTTGCGCCCTTTGTAGGTGCTCGTAATGGACTGGGCCGCATCCTCGATCACGGCCAGCTTGTGCTTGCGGGCGATGGCCATGATCGGGTTCATGTCCGCCATCTGCCCGAACAAATGAACCGGCATGATCGCCTTGGTCTTACGAGTGACCGCCGCCTCGATCCGGCTTGGATCGATGTTGTACGTGCGGGGATCGATATCGACGAAGACGGGTTTGGCCCCGGCGCGGGCGATGCAGCCCACCGTGGCGAAAAACGTGAACGGCGTCGTGATGACCTCGTCGCCGCGGCCGATCTCGAGACTCATCAGACAGGCCAGCAGTGCATCGGTCCCGCTGGACACGCCCACGGCATACTTGCAGTCGCTCGCCTGGGCGATCTTCTTTTCCAGCTCCTCGATTTTCGGCCCGCCGATGCAGCGCTGCGATTCGAGAACCTCCGCCACCGCCGCCAGCACTTCATTCTTGATGGTCGCGTATTGCGCCTTCAGATCCAACAATGGTACGTTCATAAATCCCTTCTCTGGAATTTGAAGTAGGGGCGACGCCTTAGCGTCGCCCTTGCCTGACACTTGGCTTATTATCGCCGATCAGGGCGTTGCTGGCAACCAGTGAATAACAGGCCGGCAGGCTCGACAACCGTCAGCAGGCGGTTACCACCAGGCCTTCCTGGCTGATGCTGTAATCGAAGAACCGCGCCCGCGGGTTGGGGGGCCGGGTTTGGAGCATTTCGCGGATCGCGTCGGCGTCCCGGGGCGATTTGCAGACCATGAGCATGAAGCCGCCGCCGCCGGCGCCGAGGAGCTTGCTGCCGAACACGTGCGGCCGCACGCGGGCGAACAACGCCTCGATTTCCTCATTACTGCTGTTGGGATCGAGCTGCTTGTTCAACTGCCACGCGCTATCCACGACCCGTCCCAGTTTCTCGATATCTTTCCGGATGAAGGCGTCCATCGCGTCGTGCGCCGTGCGACCGATCTGAGTCAGTGTGGCCACCGTCGCCCGCTGGCGGTTCAAATAACCTCCCACGACCTGCTGCAGAATATTCTTGGCCAGGCGCGTGACACCGGTGTAATAAAGGACGGTCTGGCCGTCATTGGCGTTCGGGTCCAGGATATCGGAGGGAACGAAATGAATGTGAGCATCCGGAATCATGCCGGCGCCAGCCACGATCATCTTGACGCCATCCACGGCCCCGCCGATCTGATCCTGCCAGCCCCCGCCCGTCGTCAGCGCCTGTTCCAGCCGGAGCACCTGGTGGAAGAGTTCTCGTTGCGACAACGTCCGGCCCATGATCCGGGCCAGCGCCGCCACGATGACCGCTCCCATGATGCTGGAGGTTCCCAACCCACTCCCCTTGGGAATGGCGGCCAACGTCGTCAATTCGATACCACCGCCGAAGCCCTCCAGTACTTTCGTCAAAGCACGGGCGGGTTTGAAACCCGCCCCTGCGGGTGAGATCCCCGACAACACCAGGGCCGCTTTGGCCAGCGCGAAACTGCCCGTGGCTTTGCGGTAGTCCAACAACTCCTCGAAACGTTTGATCTCGATCCGCACGCCCAGATCGATGGACCCGATGCGAATGACCGGCTCATTGATGACGCGCACGTAGGCCTGAATCGGAGGCTGACCGTTCAAGTCGACCGCCGCATTGACCACGCAGCCGCCCCATTCGAGGGAGTACGGTGGCGTATCAGTCCAGCCGCCGCCCAGGTCCAGTCGGGCCGGCGCACGGGCCCAGACGATCTCGTCGCTGCGCAGCACATTGCGGGGCGTCGCGCCGTCGCTGCTGCCGCTGGTGACAATGGCTCGTTCAAGAGACTCGAAAGCCGCATCTTGAGCGCGGCGGGCCCAGTCCTGGATGGTCACAGGCGAGTGTGGTGCCAGGCCCAGGGCATTGAGCCAGCTCCGCTCCGCACGGCTGAATCCGCCCTCCAGCTCGGGCAGGGCCGCGGACAGCGGGACCTTCCGATTCTTATAGACTCGTAAGAGCGCTGTCCCCAGACTGTGAATGATCCGGGAAAAAGCCAGCGAAGCTGTCCCCTGACCGTCACCGCTCTGCCAGCAGCGATAGGCTTCCTTGAGGACGGCTCGAACCCAGGCGTTTCCCGCCGCATCGCCGTCGATCAGGTAAGCCAGCTCCTGCGCGGAGAAACTGCTGGCGGGGCGAAAGACCTGACGCAGGGATTCCCGCATCTGCTGCGAACGAATCCGACTGCGGCGCAGATAGAACGCTTTGTGATCGGCCTGCTCCAGGATCTGTTTCAGGCTGTAGCGGTCGGCGCTGCGCCAACGATTCTTCTGGTCGGGCGCTGCCGACGCGGGCGTGAGCATCCACTGCCACCGCCGGTAGTCTCCGTGGCTCCTCACGGCCGGAAACAGCCGGGCATTCCAGATCGTGCGCTCGTCGGGCGGAACCTGCGGCGCCCATACGTCTTCGATCCGAGCCCCGACCTCGCGCAACCATCTCAGAAGATCCATGCCACAGAAGACGGCCCCCTGCCCCGCCGCCTCCTTGAACGCATCATCGATCCCGTAGTAGCGCACGAACCACACGGTGCGCCGCTCGTTGTCACGCCCCTTGATGATATCCAGGCAGGCGCCGTGCGGCAGCGTCAGAGGCGCGTCGATGTCGACGCCCACCACCACGTTGCTCCCTCCCAGCACGAGCGGGGCCTGGACACGGCACCCCTCGACCCAGCCATTGCTGCCTTGCACCGTCACGGCAGGTGCGGTGACATTGTTGATATCGAGATACCCGGCGGGCAGCGACACGCCCCGGTCCTCCTGGAGCAGGCGGAGGCCATTGGTCACAATCGCCCGGCTGGTGCCGAAGTCCAGGAATTCGCAACGCTTGAGCAGTTGCACGTTGAACGGCAGTCGGTTCAGGCTCGGGAAGAGCCCCTTCATCATGGTCGGGGACCACTTCGATCCACTGCCCTGCGCCGAGGCCAGGTAGTGCTTGACCGTCGCATCGGTTCCGAGCGCGCAGCAGATTTCGCGGTAGAAGTCCAACCCGCGGTCCAGCACGGCGCGGCCGCGCGGCCCCTGGAACGCCAGCCGGCCGTGGGCTCCGGCCCGGACACCGAAGAGCCGCATCAACTGCACCGCCGTATGGGCGTCGAAGTGCATCACGCCCACGTCCAGACACGATTGCCCATAGGGATTGATGGCCCCCATGGTCCGCTGTTCGGCGATGGAAGGCTTCTGCAGGTAGAGTCCCACCTCGCCCGTCCGGTCCTGGCAGAACACGCCGTGCCGGCTGGCCTGCTCCGGCTGCGCGTGACAGGCGAGCGCGACGATTCCCTCCTGGGAAAACCGCACATCCGCCGGGTCGAAACGCAGGAGCACGTCGCCGGAGGCGATGACGACCTGGCCCCGGGCCCGCTCCGGCTGCGGCAGAGCCAGATACGTGGGCAACTGCCGATCGAACAGGCTCAGACACACAGCGTTGTCGTTGTCCCCCGGTACGGGAACGAAGATCTTGCCGCAGGGGCCGTAGGCCGGCAGTCGCCGGGAGTCCCCTCCCGCATGGATGATCAGGATGCGCAGCTCGCGCAGGACCGCTTCCCACCGGTCCGGGCCCTCCGAGAGCGCCCGGGCTCCCAGTCGACGGCGCAGCACCTCCATCAGGCAACACAACGTGCTGCCGCCGCTGCCGATGCGTTTGCCGCCGGGATCGGGCACAACGATGGCTTCACCGATACTGCTGAGTAATCCCAACTGGCGCCGCACCGTCAGTTGCGACTCATAGGCGCCGGCCTGGGCCTCGTTCGAAGCCGTCACGATCAGGTAGTCCCACATATCTTAGTGCTGAGTTTTGAGTCTTGAGTTCTGAGTCACCTGTCAACTCAGAACTGAGAACTCACAGCTCAACCTTCCTTTCTAATGTGATCGATGATGGTTTGCAGCGTTTGATTGAGGCTGGTCTTGGCCTGCCAATCGATGGCGCTCTTGATCCGGTCGGTGCTGGGGACACGGCGCATCATGTCCTCGATCGGCTGGCCGTAGGCCACGTCGTAGGGGACGAATTGTTTCTGGCTCCGGCTGCCGGTCAGCTCGATGACCCGGTCGGCCAGTCCCTCGATCGTGATTTCCTCGGAGGATCCGACGTTGAAGACCTTGCCGACCGCCGTCTCACACTGGATGAGCCCGATGATCGCATCGACGACATCGTGTACGTAGCAGAAACACCGGCTTTGCCGGCCCGTGCCGTAGATGCGGAGCGGCTCGTTCGCCAACGCCCATTGCACAAAGCGTGGCACGACCATGCCGTAGCGGCCGGTCTGCCGCGGTCCGATCGTGTTGAAGAACCGGGCGATCACCACCCCCAGCCCGTACTGCCGATAGTAGGCCTGGCCCAGGAACTCGTCGATGGCCTTGCTGCACGCGTACGACCAGCGTGACATGCTCGTGCTGCCGAGCACCAGGTCGTCGTCTTCCCGGAACGGAATGTTCTCGTTCTTGCCATAGACTTCGCTGGTCGAGGCGATGAGGATCTTGCGGCCGAACTTGTGCGCCGCTTCGAGGACGATCTCGCTGCCGCCGATGTTCGTCTCGATGGTGCGGACGGGATCGTTGGCGATCAGTTCGACACCGACGGCGGCCGCCAGGTGAAAGACCACGTGGCAGTGCGACGTGAGCAGTTGCATCAGGGCCGCGTCACGAATGTCTCCCGTGACAAACTCCACGCGGTGGCGGAACGGCTCGATGTTCTCCATCCGCCCGGTGCTCAGGTCGTCGATAATGACGACTTCGTGCCCCTGTTCGAGTAGTCGCTGCGCCAGATGCGAACCGATGAAGCCCGCTCCGCCCGTGATCAATGCTTTCATGAATACCGGCCTCTCATAGATTCAACGTCAGTCGGTGGAGGCGCAAGATCTTGCGTCTCTACAGGCCTTCCCCATTCTATCCGTCCGTGACGAATCATCAAGGACTCTGTGCGCGCACTCCGCGTCCGTCAGGTGGCGCGTCCCCCCTATTCAGTATCGGACAGTGCGGAGCACGGCTTGAGCAAATCGCCGTCGTCAAGGGGACTCTTATGGGACGGTTCGCACCAACAGATTCCTGTGGTGTTCAGCTTCGCTGTGACCGCTGAGTTAAGAGCTTCCCTGTAACTGTCGATATCCATTTGGTTTGGATGTTGCAGGGGCGACCCCCTGTGGTCGCCCTGCGCCGGGCAGGCACAGGGGCCTGCCCCTGCAACTCAGGACTGACTATGAAGGTTGATGAAATAGAACGCGTGGTATTACCCTCGGCACGATCTCGCGTGGTTCATCACTACGTGGAGCACGCCCCGCCGCTCACGCTGTCCGGCCGCATCCAGAGCATGCGCTATGCCATCCGCGGCATTCGACTGATGCTTCGCTCGCAGCACAACGCCTGGCTGCACGCCGTCGCCTCCTGCGGTGTTCTCATGGTGGGCGGCTATTATGTCCTGTCCGCCGCGGAATGGTGCTGGATCACCCTGGCCATCATGGCCGTCTGGACCGCCGAGGCCCTCAATACCGCGTTGGAGCTCCTGGCCGACGTGGCTTCCCCTGAATTCCATCCGCTCGTCGGCAAGGCCAAGGACGTCGCCGCCGGCGCCGTACTTCTGGCCGCCATCGGTTCCGTCATCATCGGCGTCCTGGTCCTCGGACCGCACCTCGTCCGCTCGTTCACGGAGCGGTAGTTACAATTGATGAATGACGATTGATGATTGTGACTTCACCCTCTGAACACACCTCATCCATGGCCATCCGCAGAATTCATCGATTGCCGCAGATTGATCCTGCATTCCGAAATCCGCAGGATCGGTACTTCCTCCTCCCGCTTTATCCATCGGATATCCGACGTGATCCGTAACAGATCACGCTTCATCCGCCGTTTCTGACGCGTAATCTGTCGCTTATTCTACTTCATCCGTGAGATATTCCACTTCATCTGCGACATATTCTACTTCATCTGTCATATATTCTATTTGCTCCGTGGCAGATGAAGCTTCATCTGTCGCATATTCTATAGCATCTGTCACAGATGAAGCGTGATCTTCCAGAGATGATGTGTGATCCGTCGCAAATGAAGCTTCATCTCTCATATATGCTACATCATCTGTCCCAGATGAAGCTTACTCCGTGACAGATCAAGCTTACTTTGTCGCAGATGAAGTGAAAGAAATGGAAGATGAAGCTGGTAGTGTCAATTATCTTTCGCACATTTTCTGGTAGGTGTCACTCTGGTCGAT
>CAYQXM010000114.1:0-15480 GCA_964421295.1 uncultured Pirellulales bacterium | reverse complement strand
AAGATCGGTCTTCCGGCCGATCCGTCGGGACCAGCCGAGCCCAAGATGCAGGTCCCGCCGAACCTCAACTACGATATGTGGCTAGGTTCTACGCCGCTGGTCTACTACACCGAGAAACGGGTCCACCCGCAGAAGGACTTCTCCCGTCCGGGCTGGCTCCGCTGCGAGCAGTTCGGCGCCGGCATGATCACCGGCTGGGGCTCCCATCACCTGGACATCGCCCACTGGGGCATGGGCACCGAATTGACCGGGCCCGTCGAGGTCGAGGCCACGGCTGAGTTCCCCAAGACCGGCTTGTGGGACGTCCACGGCAAGTTCAAGGTCCTCGCCAGGTACGCCAACGGCGTGATGATGGAAGTCCGGGATGACCTGCCCAACGGCGTGCGCTTCGAGGGCACCGAAGGCTGGATCTTCGTCACCCGCGGCAGCGCCGTCACCTCCAGCGATCCGGGGGCCGGGAACGCGAGGGCCAAATCTCTGGACGCGAGCGACCCGAAGATTCTGGACTCGCAGATCGGACCCAACGAGATCCATCTGTACGAGAGTCCGGAGCAGCACCTGAACTGGTTGCAGTGCATCCGCAGCCGCAAGGAGCCCATCGGGCCGGTGGAAGTTGGACACCGCTCGTGCAGCGCGTGCCTGATCAGCCACATCGCTATGAAGCTCGGCCGCAAGTTGCAGTGGGACCCGGCGAAGGAACAGTTCGTCAACGACGAAGAAGCCAACAAGCTTCTGTCCCGACCGCAGCGAAAGCCCTATGGAACTCAGTACGTGGAGAGTTGACATGAGAGTTGGATTTCTGATCGGAGTTGTTCTGGTGTGCGTGACATGGAGTGCGTACGGCCGGCAAACCACTGCGCCGCTGAGCGGGGCCAAAGGCGAGGTCCGGATCATGACGCTGGACCCGGGACACTTCCATGCGTCCCTCGTCCAGAAGACGATGTACGACCAGGTGTCGCCCACCGTGTATGTGTTCGCGCCGCAGGGCCCGGATCTGCAGGACCACCTCAAACGCATCCATGGGTTCAACACCCGGCCGACCGATCCTACGGCCTGGGTCGAGAAGGTCTACACCGGGTCCGACTTCCTGGAAAAGATGATCCAGGAAAAGCCCGGCAATGTCGTCGTCATCTCGGGCAACAACGCCCGCAAGACGGACTATGTCTTCAGCTCGGTCCAGGCCGGGCTCCACGTCCTGGCCGATAAACCGATGGTGATCACGCCGGAGAAGTTCCCCTTGCTGGAAGAGGCCTTCGCCAGCGCGCAGAAGAAGGGCGTGCTGCTCTATGACGTCATGACCGAGCGGTATGAGATCACGACGATCCTGCAGAAAGAGCTGTCCCAGATCGCCGACGTCTTCGGCACGCTGGAGAAGGGCACCCCGGACGACCCGGCGGTGACCAAGGAAAGCGTGCATCACTTCTACAAGTCCGTCGCCGGCAGCGCGCTGGTTCGGCCGGGCTGGTTCTTCGACGTCCGCCAGCAGGGCGAGGGCATGGTCGATGTCTCCACCCACCTGGTGGACCTGATTCAGTGGGAGTGCTTCCCGGAGCAGATCATCCAGAAGGCGGATATCAAGATGCTCGCCGCCAAACGCTGGCCCACGGCGCTGACACCGGCGCAGTTCCAGGAAGTCACGGGATTGAAGCCGTTCCCGGCCTACCTCAACGATGCTGTGGACAGCAACCAGTTGAAGGTCTACTCCAACGGCCAGATGACCTACACGATCAAGGGCGTGCATGCCCGCGTCTCGGTGACGTGGAACTACCGCGCGCCGGAAGGAGCGGGGGACACGCACAGGTCCATCATGCGGGGCAGCCGGTCCAGCCTGATCATCCGCCAGGACAAGGACGAGAAGTACGAGCCCACGCTGTACGTCGAGGCTGGGCAGGGCAGTGACATCGCGGCCGCGCTCAAGAAGGCTGTCGGCGAGACGCTCCAGGCCACGTATCCCGGCATCAGTCTGCAGCCGCTGGCCGCAGGCAAGTGGAAGATCGATATCCCGGCCCAGTACCGCGTGGGCCACGAGGCCCATTTCTGTCAGGTCACAGAGCGGTTCCTGCGCTATCTGGCCCAGGGCAAGCTCCCCGATTGGGAAGTGCCCAACATGATCACGAAGTACTACACGACAACCGCTGCCCTGAAAATGGCCCGGCCGTAGTTGGCGAGTCCCGGTTGGTCTCAATCTGGAGGTGCATTATGAGAATGCAGTGGAAGCGAATGGTTGAAGCATTCTCGATCGTGTTGTCACTCGCGACAGCGCTTTTCGGAGCCGCTTCGGTGCCAGTCCCCGACCCGAGCATCATGCTGCCGCTGGTGCCTGCCGCAGCAGCGACAAACGCCCCGACGTGCATCAGGACGGGGACGCGCATCACTTACTTCGGCATGACCGCCAGCATCCCGGGCGAGTACGGCAAGCTCGTCCAGGATGACAACGGCGCCTGGGTTGATAAGAACACGGGCAAACGCTATCGGGACGAGGAGGTCAATAGTGCCGGCGCCGCGGCGTTCAACGTGATCTACGTGAACCAGGTCGGCGGAGGCGTCGCCGTGCTGACGAACAAAGTCTACACGCTCGACACGGCTACGCGGACGTGCGGCCTGGCCAGTAGCGGCGGACTGGTCGGACATGCCGGCTGTGCCGCCGACTACTGGATTCATCCCGACGTGCTCCGGCAGGTGCGGGAGGTAAACGCCGACGGCGTGCGCATTCTTCGCATGCCGTACACGGTGGGCGGAAGAACGTACAAGGCCATCCGCTTTCAGCGAGAGGAGATGTCCGGCTACCAAGCCCGGGTGTACGACCTGGAGACCGGCCTGCTGGTCTACCACGGCTCGCGCGTGCAAGGGCCGTCGGTGGTCACGCCGCCCATCGGTGGCACCGGCCGGGCCGGCATGGGGGAAGGCAGTTCCCAGGTCATCACCGGCTGGCTCGTGGAGGTGAAGGATATCGACGTGCCGTGGAAAGATGCTCCCGCCCCTGCCTGGATCGGTGAATTCCGGCAGCTCTCGTATACCGGCGTGCAGACGTCTGTCGTGAACGCCGCGGGCAGCAAGCTCGACCGGGCCATGACCAGCACGCTCACCCCGAAGGCCCGCGGCCCGGGCTGGGTACGGTATACGAATCAGTTCCTTTTCCAGAGTCTGCCCGGCATGCCGCCCAATGATGCCCTGCAGGAGGGTGCCTGCGGGGCCGCCAGCATCGGTGGCTTGTGGATTCCGCCCGAAGGCCTGGCGCGCCTGAAGCCCCGCCAGGTGATCGAGACCCATAAACGAGTCGGGATCACGATCGCGGTCAGCCAGGTGACGCCGGGGTCTGTGACGCTCACCGAGGCCGGCCCCCAACACCGGGCGGACTGGACGTACGATTCCCGCACCGGCATCCTGTCCGCGACAACGCTCACGCAGCAAATCGGCCTGGCCAGGGTCACCCACACCCTCCGCCTCGCCGGCCAACAATGAGGGGACTGACGTTTTTTGGGGTATGGCTCTTTCGGACCTTTGATTTCCAGCGTGGAGACGGTATACTGGAGTTGTTGGTCCGGAGGACATGGTTGTGGCGACACGAACGGTCGGGATCGCAATTCTGGCCCTCTGCATCGGAGTGGGTAGCTCCCTTCGGGCGGATACGGTCGTGGTGTTCCATGAGATCATGTACCATCCCCGCGCGGAGGACCCTGCTGGAGAGTGGGTGGAACTGCACAATCAACTGTCCCTCGATGTGGACATCTCCGGCTGGTCCCTCGGTGGCGGCATCGGCTTCGTCTTTCCCGAAGGCACCGTGCTGCCGGCGGAGGGTTTCCTCCTTGTCGCGGCAGCGCCCGTGGATCTCGTGAGGCAGTTGCTGATCACGAACGTGGTCGGTCCCTTCACCGGCAGGCTCTCCGATTCCGGCGAGACGTTGATCCTGCGCAACAACAGCGGGCGTGTCATGGACGAGGTGTCGTACAGCGATCACGAGCCGTGGCCCGTCGCCCCGGACGGATCGGGCGTTTCCCTGGCCAAACGCCGTGAAGGTCTGGCCGCGAGGGACCCGGCTAGCTGGACCTGGAGTGGTCAAGTCGGAGGCACGCCCGGCCAACCCAACTTCCCGGGCCCGGCCGAGTTGTCCAGGGGCCTGGTGTTCAATGAAGTCCAGCCTGCCGGCGCGAGCTCCTTCTGGCTGGAGATCATGAATATCTCGGCGGAACCGTTGTCTTTGTCGGGCTGTATCCTGGTCTCCTCGGACGCCGCCGGGCATAGTTGTGTCCTGTCCGATGTGACGCTGTCTTCCGGCAGTTTTCAGGCCCTGGACGGCACGGCGCTGGGCTTTGTCCCGGCTGCGGGCGACACGCTCTTTCTACTCTCGGCCGATCAGACGGCTGTCGTGGCTGCGCTCCGGATTCCGGACTCGCACCAGGCACGCTATCCGAATGGCGAAGGACCCTGGCTGACTACCATCGATCCGACGCCCGGGCTGGCCAACCTGGCGGCGTTGCACGAGGAGATCGTGATCAATGAGATCTTCTACCATGCCTCCCCGAATCGGCCGGACCCCAACGAGCCGGCCCCGTCGTGGATCGAGCTGTACAATCGGAGCGATCACGCCGTGGATTTGACGGGCTGGCGGTTCGAGGACGGCGTGACCTATGCGTTTGAGCCCAACACGGTTCTGGCGCCGGACGCCTACCTGGTGGTCGCCTCCGACGCCGCCACACTGCGGGCCCAGCGTCCCGGCATTCGCATCGTGGGTGATTTCCGCGGGCAGTTGTCACGCAAGGGCGACCGGCTGCTCCTCGTGGATCGCGACGGGCGGCCTGCCGACGAGGTGCACTATTATGATTCCGGCTCCTGGCCCTCGTACGCCGATGGCGGCGGCTCGAGCCTCGAGCTGATGGATCCGCGGGCCGACAACGCCGCGTCCCAAGCGTGGGCGGCCAGCGATGAGACCGGCAAGGTCGGCTGGACCCAGATCACCTATCGCGGCGTGGCGGCCGTGTATCCGGGGTCGAATGTCCCCACCACCTGGAACGAATTCGTCTTTGGCCTCCTCGATGCGGGGGAACTGCTGATCGACGACATCCGCGTGATCGAGTCGCCGGCAGGGACGGCGGTGAACCTGATCCAGCAGGGGACATTCGAATCCGGCCTGACCTCGTGGCGGCTGCTGGGCAACCACGGCTTCGGTGCGATCGTCGCGGATCCGGAGAATCCCGCCAACCACGTCCTGCGGCTCCAGGCGACGGGCGCTCTGCAGCACAATCACAATCACGTGGAAACAACACTGGCCGGCAACCGGAAGGTGGTCAACAGCAACGAGTACGAAATCTCCTTCCGGGCCCGTTGGCTGGCCGGCTCCAATCAGCTCAACACGCGGCTCTACTTCAACCGGCTCGCCCGGACGACGCTCCTGCCGATGTCCGCCCATCCGGGGACCCCCGGCGCCCGCAATTCGCAGTACCGCGATAATATCGGTCCGACGTATGCCGACCTGAGCCATGCCCCGGTCGTGCTGGCGGTGAATCAGGCTGTGACGGTGACCTGTACGCTGCACGACCCCGACGGCGTGCAGGGGGCAAGCCTGTGGTATGCGGTCGATGGCGGTCCCTTCGCCACCGTGCCCATGGATCCGTCGCGACAACGTGTCTATACCGGAACCATCCCGGGACAGAAAGCGGGGGCGGTAGTCCAGTTCTACGTGAGTTCCACCGATCGCCTGGGCCAGCAGGCCTTTGCCCCTGCGGCAGGTCCGGACGCGCGGGCCATGTTTCAGGTGCAGGACGGCAAGGCCAACGCCGCACCCGGGCACACGCTGCGCGTCCTCACGTCGAAGAAGGACGCGGAGTGGATGCACGTGGAAGTCAACCAGCTCAGCAATCACCGCTTCGGTGCCACGGTAATCTACAACGAGCGGGACGTGTATTACGATGTGAAGATCCGGCTCAAGGGCAGCGGGTACGGCCGGCAGGACCTGCGCTGCGGCTTCAGCGTGCGTTTCCCTCCGGATCGGCTTTTTCAGGGCGTGCACGAGATCATCGACCTGGATCGCAACCTCGCCGAGTCGGGGCGGCACCGGGAGCTGGTCTTCAAGCATATCCTCAATCATGCCGGGGGGCTCCCCAGCGTCTATGACGACATGACCCAGATGATCGCCCCGTTCCACGTCTACAGTACGAGCAACATGGACGGCCCCGCTCAGATCTTCCTGGCCCGCTACGACGCGGAGTATCTCGATTCCGTGTACGAGCAGGGCAGTGACATGGCACTTTTCGAGATGGAGATCATCTACTATTCCGACCGGACGGTGGATGGCAATCCCGAAAGCCTCAAGCGACGGCCCAACAAGGTCGTCGACACGGATTTCGGCGACATGGGCCCCGACAAAGAGGCCTATCGCTGGAACTACCAGATCAAGAGCCACCGGGCCGAAGACGACTACTCCGATCTGATGGCGATGGCTGGGACTTTCAGTCTCACGGGCGACGCCCTGGCCCGGCAGATCGACCAAGTCATTAACGTGGATGAGTGGATGCGTCTCTTTGCGTGCCAATCCCTCGGGGCTGTCAGTGACACCTACAACGTCAGCCACCCGCACAATCTCAAGCTGTACGTTCGTCCCGATGACCGGCGTATCGAGGCGCTGCCCTGGGACACGGACCGATCCTTCGCCAATTCGGCCACGTATCCGATCTATGGCTCCGGCGGTTCGAAGCTCCAGAAGATCCTGGCGATTCCGGCGTACCAGCGGGCGTTTCTATGGCACCTGTACGATATCATGAACACGACCTTCCGCCTCGACTACCTTTCTCCCTGGATCACGTATTACGCGGCGCAGTCGGAGATGAATGCCGCCAGTGCGATCACCTCTCTGGTCCAGAATCGCCGGACCTACGTGCTGGGCCAGTTGCCCGCGGAGACGCCTTTTGCGATTCTGTCCACCGTCGCCAATGCGGATCGCTCGCGCACGGTGACCGGCCGGGGCTGGCTCACGGTGGCCCAGGTCCGGCTGCCGGGTCATGCGGAAGCTCTCGATCTCGTCTGGACGAGCACCACCGAGTGGTCTGTCACCGTAACGCTGCCGGCCGGCACACCGGCCGTCACCTTGGAAGCCTACGACCGCAAGGGCGCCTTCCTCGGCTCAGCGACGCGAACCCTTCCGTAGGCCGCGCCGCCGCGGGGCGGCCCGCCCGTTCTGGAAATCCTCCGGGAAGTTGAGATACGCGTACGGGCCAAGCAACTCGTACGCCTTGCGGTCCCGAGCCTGGGCCGCCTCAATCTCCGTGTCGTACCGCCCGAGACAGAGCAGCTTGCCTCTGTAGACGAGCCGCGCCTCCCACCTGTCGCCGAGGCGGACGACCCCGACGTATTTTGACGATCCGCCGCGCGGTCCGCGGTTCACCTGGTTCTGCTCCGGCTTGCACCGCCGCAGATTACAGCGCCGGTTATCCCAGATCCGGCAGTTGATGTGATCGACGACTTGCCCCTTCCGCGGCTTCATGATCTCGCGGTGCATGTACACCGTTCGCCCGCCTTTGCGTCGGACCGCGTAGACCATGCCCCGCTTGTTGCTGGCCGACCATTTATACTTACTGAGTTCCGCAAAATCCTTCGCATCGACGATGGCGAAATACCCGCCGGACAACTCGATCCGGCACGCCCCCTGATACGATTGGTACGCCCCCTGGTCCCACGGCACGGCCTTGGTGTCGATGTGCTCCTTGCGCTCGACCCGCGTCCGCTGCTCGCGCCGCTGCCGGAAGTTCCGGCATATCTGCGTCGGCGTGACCTGCCGCAATTGCCCCGGACTGTCCGGATGCTCCGTACACAGCAGAAACTCCGGCAGAAACGCCATCGCATCCATCCGCCGCCGCGCCTCGGGCGGCCGGCACGCATGCTCGCACATCTGGCACTTCCCGACATAGAGCATCGCCAGCTCCCGCCGCCACCGTTTCCCCCGGCAATACTCCGGCCACAATTCGCTCTCCGCCGGCGGCCAGTACCCCGTCTGCCACGGCAGCAATGCCGCGACTTGCCGCTCTGCCTTCTTTTTCGCCTTCCGCTTCGCCATGCCGCTTCCCTTTCCAAACCAAAAGGCTTCAGGCGGGAAGCCGTAGGTGCCTAACGCCTACAGCCTATAGCCTACGGCCTTAGGGCTATGATAATTCAACCATATCGACTGTCAAGTAAAAACGCAACAAAATGCAAGTGTTTTGTATTATCAGAACTCATTGTCTGACAGGCGGTTATGTTCTGGAGGAATATGCCACGTGGCCCAGCCGTCTCTGCTGGGCCGGGCCGGCCATTGTGTAGGGGCGAATCACAATTCGCCCAAGTCCGTGCCGCCCAACGAAATGCGAGGCCTGTCGCTCTGGGATGCCTGCCCAGCCTCCCCCGTCCGCAATTCTTCCGGGTCCTGTGGGACCCATCCGGCGGCGATCCAGGGGGGGCAACTCACCTGAAGAACCGACGGCAGCGGCACCGGACCAGAACAGCAGGCCTCATCACAAGTCTGCCCCAAAACCCCGCAGAATCAAAACAAAGCGTAGCCCGCAGTGTCTCTGTGTCTCTCATCCCGCCACTGTCCGATGCCGCGCTACCACTGCGCCGGACCAGGCTGGCTGGGGGTAGTTCCGCGGCAAGGGAATCATCATTCACAGATTATGCAGATTTCGCAGATACACAGGCAGGCGTCACCCCAACAGACTCTCGTGAGGAGAAACTGTCAACTGTTTGTCCCGTTTTCCCATTTTTCCCTTGCGTGCGTGACGGTCGCTTATCACAATACTCTCCAGAAGCACCGGAAGCACCCCAAAAAGTTGCGATAGAGAGCGTTGGAGCCCAGCACGTGGGCGGACATCTGCGACATGGCGCAAGTTGTCTCGCCCTGACATGGAGTGATAAGCGGTCAACTAATCAGGTTGAAGCAAAGAACAGGGCGCGATTGTTGTTGCCCTATCGTTCCCTTGTCACGAACGCAGGCAACTCTGGGAGAGACCTATGGCCATCACTATTCTTCCTCGCACCGAAGATCCCGGTGGAGCACCTGCCGCTCAGGCCCAACTGCAAACCGTGATCGACGACGTATTGAATGTCGTCATGATCGTCTACGGAGAAGGAACAGATATCGAGCGGGTGATCGAGGTCGTGGTCGGCCGTGCGACCGCCAAACCCCAAATCCGACGTGTCGTATGGTGCCCGGACCCGCGCGTGCTTTCCGTGGAGCAAAGGAAGAACTACTTCCGGAAGGACAAGGTCGCTACAGCCATTGGGCTGGCGGACAAAATCGCCGAGGCGTTGGACATCGACGAGGCACAGTCAGGCATGTCCGTGGAACTGGCGTTCCTCGCGGCCGAGGACCAGGCCCTTCCACCCACGCGCAAATGAGTCGCCTTGGAGGCCTATCTCATGCTATCGATCATCCTCCTGCCGCTGATTGTCTGCACCCAGGTCCCCGCAGGGATGCCGTCCCGGGGGGCCGACGCTAATTCACCCAGCGCGATCACCATTCAGGAACGGTCCGCGCAGTTCTACCAGGGCACGCCTCGCACTCTGCCCGCAGATGCCTACCGGCCTGAAGTGGACTACCAGAGCGAGTTGCGGATACAGGTGAACTCCGATGAGTTGATCGGCAGGATCAACAGTGTGCTGCCGGAATTGTCACCTGAGCAACGAGACAGACTGGATCGCCTGAGTGAACTGCTGGTATCGGCCCAGGCGTACGTCCGTTCTTTCGACGAGTTTGCCAGGCATTTCGAGGCGGGAAAGGACGACCCCAACCAGTACCAGGATATCGCGGCTCGCATCAGGACGCAGGCCCAGTTGGGGATGAGACTCTTCCAACCTCTGCAGAGGTACATCCGGGCGAAGATCAAAGAAGCGCACCCGACCTTCACGCAGGCGCAGATCGTCCAGGAAGAGAATCGAATGACGGCTGACATTCTTGCTCCAGGCCAGCCCGTCGACCTGGCGGCGTTGTCCGAGTTCGTCAGCACCGAGAGCGCTGCGATCATACGCCAGGCATCGAAGGACAGCCAGGCGGTTCGAGAGGCGGGATCTGTCTTCCTGCGCATGCGTGCCGGGATCCTCCAACCGGGGCAGGCGACTGTCCCGCTGCACATACGCAACTATGACACGCTGCTGGATGCGGACGTTGTCCAGGAGCCGCGTATCTCTTTTCGGATGAGCAAGGAGGACCGCGATCGCCTTGCACGCGAGACCAAAGTCAACGCGGAGTTCGTTCAATTCGTCAAGGACGTGCAGGATCGCCAATCCGACGTTTCCAGGTCCTTCGAAGCCCTCCTGAGCGATCTGCGGAGCGATCTGAAGACTTGGAGACAACACACTTCCCGTCTCGACCAGCTCCAGCAGAGGCTCCAGGCGATCATTGCCGCGTTGCACAAAGCGGAGTCATCCACCCGCCTCACGCCCGACCAGAAGAAGCTTGCGGGGGTCGCAAGAAGCACGCTGACGGTGGCGGCAAATCATGTACAGAAGTTCCGTGACGCGATCAACACGATCGTCGATTCGAGCAATCCGGAGGCGGACCCTGCCGCCGTGCTCCTGACCACGGCAGAAGCTATTTCCACCGGTCTGGCCGAGCTCCAGCAGGGGCCCCAGAGCGTCGCGGCCGACATCCACCGAACGCTGCGGGAATTGGAGGAGCTTTGGAAAAACGTCGATGATGTCACGGCCCGCGATCCGAATCTGAGGGACATTGCCGCCGTCTTTGAGGTGTCAGCGGCCGCCCCCTCCACTGCGGAGAGTGTCCGGAGTCTTCTGCAGGTGACATTCGAGAGGTACCCCGCCCTGATGGCGGAACTCCAAAATGCCTCCAACAATGCGCGGACGGCAGCCGCTGCGTCCAGACTGCCGCCGATTGAAAGCGACCCGAATCTCCTGGACATCAAGGTCGATGAGGCGCCGGAGGGCTCCCTTGCGCTCTGGCGCAATCTGCCGCGCGGCGACGAGATCGTGACATTGGACGTTGCCCTCGTCAGCCGCAGAGATCCGACGACGGTTCTTCAGGTGCAACCCGTTCTCCATCAGGAGTTCGACATCGAGAAGTTCGGGTTCGTCAGCCGTTGGTCGGCCGATTCGATCTTCGTGAAGCGGCTGGGGGATCTCGATCCTAACGAGCGGGACGTTCGTTTTTCGCCGGCGCCCGCTGTTTCGTGGACCCTGCACTACAATCCGCCCCCCGACGATCCGCTGCATCGCAACACCCTTTGGGACCTGCTCTATCCCGGCATCGGCCTTGACGTCGCGGCCCTGGATTTCGGGGACAGCGGCGTGCAGGTGGGAATCGGAGGGCACGCGACGATCTTTCATGATCTGCTGATCGTGGGCGGTGGGGTCAACCTGCACGAGTCTCATCATGGCGGCTACTTCTTTGTGGGATTGGGTCTTTTTGAAGCCCTGAATCAACTCGGCGCAGCAGGGGCCGGCTTTCCGCTGGGACGCTGACACGGCGGGTCGGCGATTCGCGTGTCCAAAGTCGAATAGGGTGGGCTGCTGCCCACCCATCCCCGAGAGAGAGCCGGGCCGAGGGATGATAACGGTCACAGGACTCCAGGCGTGTCCCCGTGGCAGGGTCATGCGGAGATCGGAAGTCGTGTGGCACTAGCCCGCTACGGGACTTCGCAGAGTAGCAGGCATCTGACCTCGGATTCGTCGGCGCGTTCCCTTCCGGCCGGATTCCTCCGCTCCGGGCTTTGCCCTCCGGCCGGAAAGACAAGGACGAAGCATGATTCGCCCACAGGTAGTCGATGGGCACCCTGCTCAGTTCCGAAGGAGACATGCAGGGAACTCCCGAGAATTCCCCCGGAATATTCCCGGACGGAAGGAACGTCTGGATCGGCTTCCTGTCTAAATGGAGAGCAATGGCCCAGATTGCGTGGGCTATGACGCCGGGTGAAGGGAAACTGAGCATCCTTGGGATCGCGATTTGTCATTTGCGATTTGCGAGTGGGAGAAGGACACATGGTGGTGCATGGGGACAAACCGCTTCTGAGCAAAGGCCTGCGGTGGCTGGCAATGCTCATCATGGTGCTGGCGGTTGTACTGGTCTTGTTCCTGCGGATCTGGCCCCGGTACAAGATATCCAGTAATGGACTCAGCACGACCAAGGCGAGCATCAAATCGATGTATAGTGCTGTGATGCAGTTTCATTCCGACACGGGGAGATATCCCACGGAAGCAGAGGGGCTGCGAGCACTCGTTGTGAGACCTCCGGATGTCACCAAATGGCTTGTCGGGGGGTACCTGGAGACTTCTTCTGTCCCGAAAGACGAGTGGGGAAAGGACTTCATATACGAGCGATTGGCGGAGCCGAATGAGCCGTTTCGCATCACGAGCCTGGGAGCCGACCACAAGAAGGGCGGCGAAGGCTACGATTCCGACGTGTCCACCTCCGATCCCCATTAGGCGAGAACTCTGGATCGACGATTTACCATTTACGATTTATGATTGATTCACGGCGGTGGTCACATGGACTAGCTGAAGATCAGATGGACGTAGACGGTGTGGGTGGTGTCGTCGATGAGGACTTCGCCGGGGTATTGATAACGCGGGGGCTGGACCTCGTATTTGCGAGCGGGGCCGCGAACTTCCTGCTGGTACCAGCCGGGAGTGTTCGGACGCAGAATGATGTACTCGTTGGCGTCGCCGGAGCTGAATTCATTTTCGCGTCCCTTCGGACGCTCCAGCCTCATTTTCCGGAGGGAATACCGCGTTGGCTCCTTGCCGCGCAGGGCGGGTGACGCGGCGAGGAAATGCTCGATATCGTTGGGCTCGGCGGTGAAGCACAGGTAGTCCTCGCCCGAAAAGACGGCGGACCACGAATAGGCCTTCACCCCGGTCGCCAACCGGGGCAGCGGAGCCAGTTTCGCGAAGCGCAGCAGCGAGGCGGCTTCGACGCGCGGCAGTGACATGTAGGAGTGGAGACCTCCCACCGCCAGGGCCGGCAGAATAAAGAGGATCGTCCAGACGAGGGCGTTGGCGGTTCGGCGCCGCAAGAGACTGTGTACGACCAGATGGTAGACGAGCGACACCCACGCCAGGAGGATGCACGCCATCCCCAGACTGAGAGCCGACAGGTCCGGCCATTTGGCGCCGCCGGTCGTGCGTATGAGGGTGGGGCCGACGAAACACAAGAGCAGGATCAGAAGGGCGTTGAGCAGGTGCAGACCGAAGGGAAAACTCTTCGTCCCCGGGACCGGAGTGTCACATGGGGGCCCGAAGCGGTGCCGGCAATCCAGACAGCGATGACGGCCGAAAAGGGCGAAAGCGGCCGCGACAGGAAGCGACAAGAACGCGATCATTGCCGCGAGGGCCATCGGGCAAAAGACCGGCATCAGGACCGCCGACAGGACACAGGCCGCCATGCTCCACAGCAAAGGGTGGGTACGCCGCAGGATGCGCGTACCGCCGCACCGAGGGCATGGCATCGCGCCGGATTTGGACGTCGCGACCGCAGTTGGACTGGTGGCCGATGAGGCCTGCCTCTCGGAGAAAGCCCCGTTCCCTTCATCCTGTGCCATATGCTTCTACCTACCTCGAAACACAACGTGCTCGCGTCGGAGGCGAGGGCCTTCGGCGGGGTGTTCTTGATACACAATAATGGCGGAGATTGATGGAAAATGCAACAAAAGTGGCGATTTCTCGTTCACCGGGCGGCTTGGCCGGCTAGGGAGAGGCGTGAAAATCGGGGGTTTTGGGCGTTGACAGGGGGGACGGTGGTCATTAGACTTAACCCCTTTACTTATACAGTCGCAACACCCACGCCACGGCGGTGATATCGGGTCATTGCCTTGCTTTTCGGCAGCTACAGGCGGTTGGGGACGACGGAAAACAAGGTATAGGAGACGGTTGGAATGGCAAAGAAAATGGTGTACTTCTTCGGCGGCGGCAAGGGCGAGGGGAATGCGGACATGAAGAATCTCCTGGGCGGCAAAGGCGCCAACCTGGCCGAGATGGCCAAGCTCGGTGTGCCGGTGCCTCCCGGATTCACAATCACGACCGAAGTGTGCGTGCATTTCATGAACAATAAGCGGAAGTACCCGGGCGGGCTGAAGGAAGATGTCACCAAGACCATGGCCAAGGTCGAGAAGGTGATGGGCAAGGGCTTTGGCGACGCCGCCAACCCGCTGCTGGTATCCGTGCGGTCGGGTGCCCGCAAGTCTATGCCGGGCATGATGGAGACCGTCTTGAACGTTGGCCTCACGACCCGGACCATCCCGGGTATGGTCGCCCAGACCGGCGGCAACGAGCGTTTTGTTTACGATGCATATCGTCGCCTTTTGATGATGTATTCTGATGTTGTGATGGAGAAGGCGGCGGGGATCGAGGCGAAGGATGACATGGGCATCCGGCGGCAGCTCGAACGCATCATGGACGAGATGAAGCATCAGAAGGGCTACAAACTCGACACCGACCTGACTGCGAACGACCTCAAGCAGCTCTGCGACATGTTCAAGGGCAAGATCAGGGAAGTCCTCGGCAAGGAGTTCCCGGACGACGCCCAGAAGCAACTGTGGGGCGGCATCGAAGCGGTGTTCGCCTCGTGGAACGGCAAACGCGCCATCGCCTATCGTCGCATCGAGAACATTCCCGACGAGTGGGGCACGGCCGTCAACGTGCAGTCGATGGTGTTCGGCAACATGGGCGAGGACTCCGCCACCGGCGTCGCCTTCTCCCGCAACCCCGCCACCGGCGACCCATCGTTCTACGGGGAGTGGTTAGTCAACGCTCAGGGCGAGGACGTCGTCGCCGGCATTCGCACGCCGAATCCGCTGAACGAGTCCACCAAGAGCGATCAGAACAAGCATCTCAAGTCCCTGGAAACGGCCATGCCCAAGACCTACAAGGAATTGGACGCCATCCAGAAGAAGCTCGAGAAGCACTATCACGATATGCAGGACATCGAGTTCACGATCGAGAAGGGCCGGCTGTGGATGTTGCAGTGCCGCGTAGGCAAGCGCAACGGTCCCGCCGCCGTTCGCATGGCCGTGGACATGGTGAAAGAAAAGCTGATCAAGAAGGAAGAGGCGGTCACCCGCGTGACACCGGCCCAGCTCGACGAGCTGCTGCACCCGATCATCGACCCCGGCGTCGAGAAGGATCAGAAGATTCTCGCTAAGGGTCTGCCCGCCGGTCCCGGCGGTGCCACGGGCCAGGTGGTCTTTACGGCCAACGAGGCCGTCAACTGGACGAAGGACGGCAAGAAAGTCGTCCTCGTTCGCGAAGAAACGAACCCGGAGGACGTCGAGGGCATGCGGGTCGCCCAGGGCATTCTGACCCAGCGTGGCGGCATGACCAGTCATGCCGCGCTCGTCGCCCGCGGCTGGGGCAAGTGCTGCATCGTCGGCTGCGGCGCCCTGCACGTCGACCTCGGCAAGAAAGAGATGCGCATCGGTGACACCGTCATCCGTGAAGGCGAGTGGATCACGCTGAACGGCACGAAGGGCACGGTCTACAACGGACAACTGCCGATGATGGCCGCCG
>CAYQXM010000113.1:9183-15716 GCA_964421295.1 uncultured Pirellulales bacterium | reverse complement strand
GATGGGGTGACACCCGACGCCCAACGACACCCGGCACGCGGGCAGACTGGGTGACTATCCAGAACGGCATTCTCACCGACTTCATCCAGCCCCGCTCGGCCAAGCTACTGACGTGGCTGAAGAACAACAGTCTCTATCCCAGCGTCGCGGCGCCGGTGTTCAACGTCAACGGCACGTACCAGCACGGCGGCCGTACTCCGGCCCACGCGGCCCTTTCCATGACGGCGCCCACGGGCGAGGTCTGGTATACGCTCGACGGCAGCGACCCGCGCACGCCGGGAAGCGTAGCGGCCGTCAGTGACGTGGCCCTCGTGCCGGAGAGCGCGGCGAAACGCGTGCTCATTCCGACCGCCGCGATCAGCGACGCCTGGCGCGGGGGAGCCGCCTTCGATGACACCGCCTGGACCCTGGGCACCGGCGGCGTCGGCTACGACAACAGCGTCGACTACAAACCGTATTTCAAGATCGATGTCTACAACCAGATGTACGGCAAAAATCCGACCTGCTACATCCGGATTCCTTTCACGGTCGACGCGGCGGAGGTCGACAAGCTGTCGACCCTGACCCTGAACGTCCGCTACGACGACGGTTTCGTCGCCTACATCAATGGCACCGAGGTGGCCCGCAAGAACTGCACGGGAACGCCCGCCTGGAACACGAGGGCCGGCGCCTCCAATTCGGACGCGTTTGCGGTGGACCTGGAGGGGTTCGACCTGACGGCCTCCGTCGGGAAGCTCGTCGCGGGCCAGAACCTCCTGGCGCTCCAGGGACTGAACGAGTCCGCCACCAGTTCGGACTTCCTGATTTCCGTCGAATTGAAGGCGATCAAAGGTGCGACGGGCACGCCGGGCGGCAACTCCGCCGGGGCCCTGCGCTATACTTCGCCCATCGCCCTGGCAGGCAGCGCGACCGTGAAAGCCCGGGCGTTGAGCGGCGCGACCTGGAGCGCCCTGAACGAGGCCACCTACGCCGTCGGGCCCGTGGCCGAGAGTCTCCGCATCAGCGAGATCATGTACCACCCGATCGATACCGGCAATCCCGATGACCCGAACACGGAGTACATCGAGTTAACCAACATCGGCTCGGCCAGGATCAATCTGAACATGGCCAAGTTCACGCGGGGCGTCGACTTCGTATTTCCGAATGTCGAGTTGGCTCCGAAGGCCTGCACGCTCGTGGTCAGGGACGTGACGGCCTTCGCCGCCAAGTACGGCGCCAACCTGCCCATCGCGGGCCAGTACGCCGGCAACTTGTCCAACGGCGGCGAGCGGATCGAGCTCCAGGACGCCGTGGGGCAAACCATCGAGAGTTTCCGCTACGATGACAAGTGGCACGACCTGACCGACGGCATGGGCTATTCCCTGACCGTCCGGGATCCAGCGGCGGATCCCAATAGTCTGAGCGATGAGAGTCTCTGGCGGCCCAGCGTGGCGGGCGGCGGCTCGCCGGGCTATGACGACAGCAGCCTCGTATCGGAACAATAGCACAATAGTGAGGAGTCCGTAGTTGTGAGGGCATTCTTCCCGGTTATCGTTTTGCTGGCATCCCTGTCCGTGCCTGTGCCGGTCTCGGCTCATTCCCTGTCCGGAGATTTGGACCGAACCTGCAAAGTCGATTTCAACGATCTGGCCGCGCTGTCGCGCCATTGGCTGCAGAACGATCCGAATGTCGATCTCCACAGCAATGCGCGCGTGAACTTCGCGGATTTCGCCGTCCAGGCGCAGTCCTGGCGGCAGCAACAATGTCCCATCGTGATCAATGAGCTTCTGGCCCATTCGCACGACAAGTCGCCCGACTGGATCGAATTGCACAATGTCAGCTCGGTCCCCGTCGATATCGGCGGCTGGTCGTTGAGCGAGAGCAAGAACGACCTCTATGCCTACGTGATCCCCGACGGCACAGTCGTGGAGCCGAACGGCTATGTCGTCTTCTACGAGAACCTCCATTTCGGCAACGCCTCCGCTCCGGGCGTCCACCAGCCCTTCAAGCTGAGTGAGAACGGCGACTCGCTGTACCTCTACTCCGGCGCGGATGCCAACTATCCGCAGTACTTGCAGTCCGTGACGTTCGGCGCCTCCGAGACATGGATTTCCTTCGGCCGGCATCTCACCAGCACGGGCGCCGCCACCTTTCCCCTGCTCAGCAGCGCCACGCCGGGGGCCGCCAACACCTATCCTCAGGTCGGGCCGGTGGTCATCAACGAAGTCATGTACCATCCCCTCGTGGATGGCGACGCGGAGTACATCGAACTGGCGAATGAGAGCGACCTCTACGTGACACTGTTCGACGCGACATCCCTCCTGCCCTGGCGGCTTACCACCAGCAGCGGCATTGCGTTTGCCCTGCCCACGGATCCCCCTGTCACGCTCGCACCCCGGGAGCACCTGTTGATCGCCCGGAAGCTGGCGGTGGTGCGGCAGAGCTATTCGGTCCCGGACGATGTCCAGGCCTTCGAGTGGCTCTCCGGCAAGCTCGTCAACAGCGGCGGGACGGTCTATCTGTGGAAGCCGGGCGACGTGGATGAGAACGACCTGCGCTACTGGGTCGAGGTGGATCGGGTCACGTACAGCGACGGCTCGCATCCGGAGAATTCCAGCACGGGCCTGGATCCCTGGCCCAAAGCTGCCGACGGTACGGGACAATCATTGAATCGCAGATTCGGCAAGTACGGCAATGACCCGAATAGTTGGGAAACCACGATTCCTACCCCCGGCGCGATCAACGACTGACCGTTCAACACGGCGTACCGAACGCACCGCCCTGCTGCAGCTTGTGCTCGACGCTGTCCACCAGCGCCAGCCAGCTGGCCTCGATGACATTCTCGGAGACACCGACCGTGCCCCAGACCGAGGTTTTGTCACGCGACTCGATGACGACGCGTACGCGGGCGGCCGTTCCGGCCCGAGCGTTGACGACGCGGACTTTATAGTCGATCAACTGCACATCATTGATGGCCGGATAGAAGGTTCCGAGCGACTTGCGCAAGGCCGCATCAAGGGCATTGATAGGACCATCGCCCTCGCCCACCACGTGCTCGACGCGGTCGCCGACCCTCAGCTTGACGGTGGCTTCCGTGACCACCCCGTCGGCGTGCTTCCTTTCGACTTCGACGTGGTACTTGATCAGCTCGAAGGACGGCTTGAACGTACCCACGACCTTCTTGACCAACAGGCCGAAACTGGCGTTGGCCGCCTCGAACTGGTAGCCCTCGTTCTCGAGCTCCTGCACCCGGGCGAGAATCTTCCGGGCCAGCGCCTTATCCTGCGTGAGCTTGGCCTTCTCTAATTCGGCCAGAATGTTGGACTTGCCGCTCAACTCGGAGATCAGGAACCGCCGCTCGTTGCCCACCAGTTCCGGCGTGATGTGCTCGTACGTGCGTTTGTTCTTGCGCAGGGCGTCCACGTGCAACCCCGCCTTATGGGCAAAGGCGCTGCTGCCGACGTAGGGCAGATTCGTCGCCGGGGCCAGATTGGCGATCTCGAAGACGTACCGCGAGGTCTCCGTCAGCATGCGCATCTGCTCGGCCGGCAGCACTTCATACCCCATCTTGAAAGCCAGACCCGCCATGACGGCGCACAGGTCGGCGTTGCCGCAGCGTTCGCCCAGGCCGTTGATCGTGCCCTGAACCTGCCGGGCGCCGGCCCGCACCGCGGCAAGCGAATTGGCCGTCGCACAGTCGCTGTCGTTGTGGGGATGGATGCCGACCGTGACGGAGCTGAACATTTCACAAACGTGCCGGGTGATTTCAAACACCTGCTCCGGCAGCGACCCGCCGTTAGTGTCGCACAGAGCCAGGGCATCCACGCCGGCCTCCGCCGCTGCCGCCAACACCTTCATCGCGTACTCGGGGTTCTCTTTGTACCCATCGAAGAAGTGCTCGGCATCGAATACGACTTCGAGGCCTTTGCCCTTGAGATAGCGGACGGACTCGTTGCATAGAACGAGATTCTCTTCCAACGAGCAGCCGAGTACGGTCTTGACGTGCAAGTCCCACGTCTTACCGACGATCGTGGCCACGGGGGCGCCGCAGCTCAGAATGGCGTTCAGCGAAGCGTCGTCGTCCACCTTGCAGTCGGCACGCCGGGTGTTTCCGAACGCCGCCAGGCGGGCGTTCTTCAGGCCGAGCTGAGCCGCTTCCTGGAAGAACTGCATTTCCTTGGCGTTGGAGGCGGCGTACCCCCCTTCGATGTAGTGGACGCCGAGCTTGTCGAGACTGCGGGCAATCGCCAGCTTGTCCGCGAGAGAGAAACTCACCCCCTCGGCCTGCATGCCGTCCCGCAATGTCGTATCATAAACCATGATCTTGGCCATATCCGACCCCGGCGGCGAACCGTCGTCCGCTCACGCCAATGAACACCCTATAACCCTTCTGCATCAGAAGAAACGGTCTATTCTATGCTGACCCACGCTTTTGTAAAGCTCAAAGTCCGATAGGCAATCCCCTTCGGCAAGCGGATGCCTCGACTGTGCTACGCCGCAGGATCGAGAGAGGCCCCGACCATAGTACTCGCACCTTCTTCCATGCCTTCGCGGTCCTCCTCACCGAAGCAAATTGGCTTCGTTTCGCACAGTTCTGAACCGACAGGGTTCAGGGTTCGGGGATCAGGGGCCAGAGGACCCGCCTCGGCCACCTCGATCCTTGCTCCCCGATCCCCGCCCCCTGATCCCTGTCCCCTGCCTTCTGCCCCCCGATCCCCGGCCCCTGACCCCTGATCCCTGTCTTTTTTCACCGTCCTTAGCTCGCGCATCGTGCGGTACAGGCTGCTCTCGATCCGCCGCTCGTAGAGCCCCAGCC
Organism: uncultured Pirellulales bacterium; assembly: GCA_964421295.1. Classification (GTDB taxonomy): domain Bacteria; phylum Planctomycetota; class Phycisphaerae; order Sedimentisphaerales; family Anaerobacaceae; genus PLanc-01. The sequence goes on along the minus strand of CAYQXM010000113.1, from coordinate 10,921 downwards.
GCTCAATCACCCGCGTATTGGACAAGTCAGTGACCACCATCCGTCCCAGCACAAAATCCGGGTCCCCGCGCGGATCGCGGGCCGAGTCGCAGTAGAGGCGTTTGGCGCAGGTGTCGGCATCTCGCGCTATGAGGTAGTCGAAAACCTCGTTCTGCAGTCGCTGGGCCCGTTTGAGCCGCCACATCAGACTGACCGCCCGTTCCGCCAGCGCCGTTTCCACCGGCCCGGCTGGGTCCAATTCCCGCATCACTTCCTCCCGCATCCGGTCAAAATCCCCCTGATCCTCGGTCTTGATGACATCATCCCGGGCTAGAAGCCCATGCTTGACCGCATTCTGCGCCGCCACCGCCTTCCCCTCCTCCGTCCGCGGCCCGGTCGATTTCTGTGCATTCCTCCGATTGGCAAGAACCTGCGCTTCACTGGCCATCGCATTGCCCTCTCAATTGCGTGCTACCTTCACATAACAAATGTTTATGTTCATTGTCTACCATACATATAAGACGCATTTACCCACCTTTTGGTTTCAAGAATTATGTTCATTTAACCATTTTTCTCGCAAAGCCTACGGCCCAGACACTTGCCCCTCCCGAAATTTCGAAGCACGAGTATCGAAATCCGAAACAAGCTCCAATCATAGAAACCCAAAAACCGAAACAGTTGAACCGCCTTCCGGCAGAGCTGTTGGCGTTTGCGGTTTTGAGGATTCGTTATTGTTTCGGCTTTCGGATTTCGAGCTTCGTCCGCCAGGATGGATCCAGCCCCCTGCCGCTTCCACGTGATGCCCTTGCGGGCACACTACAGACGCGTCCGCCCCCTTGAAGGGAATCCGCCGGACTCGCCATGTCCCAGCCACCGCCAGCTAGCCGTAGGGGCGAATAATCACTCGCCCCTCACGAATCCTTAACTGCTATCTTGAGGTCAAGCCCTACTGTCTCAGCAATTGGGGGATGCCGCAGGTGTATGTCACTCAATCGCCGGGCAGGTCGGCGGGGATGTGACCGCCGCGGCGATGCGTCAGGAGCTCGCGAACACGGGGGGACAGGTGTGGCGCGAGGGTCCTGCGTACATGCCACAAGCCGTTGCGGCCGGTTTGGACGATGTTGCCGGGCAGAATGATCGCCAGATACGACGCCCCGGGCGCACCGACCAGACAGAACAAGCGGCCCATGGACTGCGCGTCGTCTGCCAGGGTGCAGGCCTCACGCACATCGCCGGCGCAGGGGATGGGTCCGGCCGGCAGAGATGCGCCTCCTATGTGCACCGCCAGAGTCGCTTGGCCAAAGGCACGACTCGCTGACGCCGTCAAAGACACCGTTACCGGTTGACTCGCGCCGGCAGGAATCGACTTGCTCCAGAACAGCAGGTCCCGCGTGGGGTAAAAGCCGACCGTCACGATTGGCACGTTGCTCGTCAGTTCGCCGGTCCACTCAACATCCACGACTTCCACGATAGGCCCCGTGCGGTTGCCATCCGGCCCCGGCTCGCGATACGTCCGGTGCCTGGGCGGCTGCCAAGCCCCCGCCAATGTGACCGGTTCGCTCGCCACGATAGCGGACAGGGAGAAATCCAATTCCTCCAACAGCGGGCACTTCCCCGGCATACGCCAACTTCCATCGATCATCGCGGTGACATCTTGCCCATTCCGAATCGCAGCCAATCCAGCGTCCCGGGATACCCCGGAAACCGGCAGCCGCGCCGATTCTACCGCCGCGTGCCCTCCCCGCCAATCCTCACTTGC
>CAYQXM010000113.1:0-9173 GCA_964421295.1 uncultured Pirellulales bacterium | reverse complement strand
GCCAAATAGTGCCAAATAGGGACTGTCCCTATTTGCGCTATTTGCGATAAAACAGGAACAATAGAGTATCCAGGAGAGTCTCTACCTGCGAGACTTGCGCTCTACTCACGCCTCATAGAGACGCGAGATTTTGCGTCTCGCCCTCGCCTCCCGGAGGCGGAACGAATCGGCAACCTTATATGCGATTGCCCGGGCAGAATTCATCCCGATAGGGGCTGTCGACTGAGGATGAAGAAATGATGGAAATTGTGCGGAATTCGCCTGAGAGCTGCGTCTTCATATCTGGTTGACTGAACCGCGTCGAGATGGTATGTCGTATTGTTACTGAGGTGGTTCTATGGGCAGAGCACGGGCAAAATGTGCGTTGGCGGTGGTTGCGTTGGTCGCGATCTGGGCTCTCACGGTCGCGGGAACGGTGAAGCCGCTCGCTCCCAAACCCACGCCGCCTCCGCAAAAGACGGCACAACCGACCCCGCCAGCCCCCAAAGTCGTGCTGGAAGACCCCGCCACTTTCACGCCCGACATGACGTTCGGGCGGGCCATCGAGATTCTGCGTCACTGCGTCAACCCACCCCTCAACATCGTCGTGCTCTGGCGGGACGTGGAGGAGAGAGCGGGCATCACCCGCGAAACGCTCATCGGTCTGGACGGCGTTCCGGGACTTCGCATTCGCCAGTACCTCGACACACTCTTGCGTTCCGTCTCGGCGGGAGCCAACGCGGAGTTGGGCTTCTGTCTCGACGGCGGCGTGGTTCTCGTCGCCACGAAAGACTCACTGCCCAAACCGAAATATGAGGTCCGAGTCTATGACGTCAGCGACCTCTTGGCCCCTCCCTCCTACGGCCTCATGATGCTGCCGCTGGTTTCCCCCTTCGGCAACTATGGTGTGGGCTCCTCCTACAATCAGTACAATCAGAGCGCCAACTCCACCTCCTCCGGCGGTTATCAGACTTCCCGCCGGACTCAGTCTGGGCCCGGTCGGCCGGTTCTGTACGGCAGTTGACCGCACCTCGCCGACCGCAGCCGGGAATTGACATTCGGCCGTTTCGCTGGTTTAATGCCATGTGCCAGTGGGACAGGCACCTCTAAATAGGGACTGTCCCTATTTAGGGCGAAGGACCGCAATGTCACAGGACAATTACAGCACGATCACGATCATCGGCGACGGCGGGATGGGCAGCGTGCTGGCCACCCTGCTGTGCGACAAGGGGCTGGCGACGCGCATGTGGGGGTACGACGCCACCCAACTGGCCGAGATCGAGCAACGTCGAGAGAACTTCCGCTTTCTGCCGGGCCACAAGCTGCCCACGAACCTTGTCTTCGAGTCGCGGGACGACCGGGCGATGCAAGGCGCCGGACTCATCGTATGCGCCGTCCCCTGCCAGTATGTGCGCGGGGTCTGGAGCCGCCTGAAGACTCACGTCCCGGCCGGTGTTCCCATCGTGTCTGTCGCCAAAGGCATCGAGAACGGCACCCTGCTGCGTCCGACACAGATTCTCGCCGAGGTGCTGGGGCGGATCACGGGGTTTGCCGCCCTGAGCGGCCCCACGATCGCCGACGAACTGGCCCGGCGGCTGCCGGCCACCGCCTGCGTGGCCGCGCGGGACGAGGACGTGGCCCGCCGGATCCAGCAGACCTTCACGTGCCCGTGGCTGCGCGTCTATACGAACAACGACGTGGACGGCGTGGAGCTGGCTGGGGCCATGAAGAACGTCATCGCCATTGCCGCCGGCATCATCGACGGCGTCGGCGCCGGGGATAATGCCAAGGCCGCCCTGCTGGCCCGCGGGCTCGCGGAGATCACCCGCCTGGGGGTGACGCTGGGGGCCAACGAACAGACGTTTGCCGGCCTGACCGGCCTGGGAGACCTGGTCACCACCTGCATCTCCCCCAAGGGCCGCAACCGCTCGCTCGGCGAACGGATCGGCCGGGGGCAGACGCCCCAGCAGGCTCAGCAGGCCACCAACTGCGTCATCGAGGGTGTTGCCACGTGCCAGTCCGTCGTCGCGCTGGCGGCCCGGCATCACGTGGAGATGCCCATCGCGCAAGCCGTCTATGAGGTGCTCTTCCAGAACAAGCCCGTGCGCAAGGCTATGGATGAACTCATGGCACGCCGCCTCAAAGCGGAGTAACCGGCAAGAATGAAAAAATAATGGAGCAGCCGCCGCCCGCCGGCCTACTGTTCCAACATTTCGCCCTTTCCGCTACATTATCGGCACCTGCCACATGGCCGGCAGCCGGCGCCCCGCCCAATCCCCACCCGTCCAGCCGCTTTTTTGGTGCGCCCCACTTCGATTTCTATACTTTATTCGTCGCGACACGGACGGTCTTAGAAGATCAGTGAGCGTCTCTAGGTCGCGCCGCACGCTTCGCTGACGTTTGACAACGGCGACGACGGATTTCGCGACCGAAAAGACGGATGACGGGCGACGGAGAATGGACCTTCGGCCCTGTCCTCTTGGCTCTAAGGTGGGTGAACGGATATGTTTGGGTTCCTCAAAAGACAATCGCATCTGATCGGGGTCGACTTGGGCAACGACTGCGTGAAGCTGGCGCAACTGGCCAACGGCACGCAGGAAACCCTCTTGATGGCCGGACAATATGTCAGCCGCCCGGAGGATATCGTGGCCGGTACGGCCCGGTGGCAACGGTGGGCGGTCGAAGTGATGCGCGAAGCGACAGCCAACGGCCAGTTCAAGGGCAAAGATGTCGTCGCCGCTCTGCCGGCCAGCGATGTGATCATCGATCACATGCGATGGCCCAAGAAGTTCGACGGCAAGATCGAAGATGCCATCTTCGCCAAGATCAAGCCCAAGCTCCCCTTCGAGCCGATCCAGCAGAACACGATGATCAAGTACGTGCCGACCGAGCAGGACAACATCATGGTCCTGGCGACGGAGCGAACGGCCATCGATCACCACCTGGCGATTTACGAGCGTGCGGGCCTGTCCATCAATTCGATTGGCGTCTGGCCCGTCGCGCTGGCGCACTGCTATGCCCAGTTCTTCGGGCGGCGTAAGACCGATCTGGAGACGGTGGTCCTCCTGCTGGACGTTCATCCGGACTGCACGAACATGGTGATCAGTCGGCACAAGAATCCGCTGTATGCCTGCTCGATCCCGATCGGCACCAGCCAGCTCAAAGACGAGGCCACCATCGGCCGGCTGGTCATGGAACTGAACGCCAACCGGCGGCAGTTCATCTCTTTGTACAAGAACGCTCAGATCGAGCGGTTGATCTTCCTGTCCGGCCTGGCCGTGGAACCGGACATCTACCGTCTGATCGCCAAGCAGCTCGAAATCCAGGCGCAGATGGGCGACTGCATGGCCGCGGTCGAAATGGCGGATCCGAATCGTCTCAATCTCGAACGCAGAAACGGGAAGGTAAGCTGGGCCCTGGCCTTCGGCCTGAGCCTCAGTTGATTGTCACGTGGGCACGGCCCACACGGAGATATCTACGATGGCAAACATAAACTTTGTGCCGGATGATTATGTGCAGAGCAACGAGTCACGTCGGGCCAATCTGGTGTGCCTCGTCCTGCTGATGGTCGTGATCGTCGGCCTGGCCGGCGCCTCCGTCGTGATCCGGATTCGGCAGCGAGCCTGCACCGCCGAGGACGCCCTGATCACCGCCAAGACGGCCCGGATGCAGGAATCGATCAAGCAGTTCGAACAACTGCAGGAGAAACGCAAAGAGATGATGCGCACCGCCCTGACGACGGCGGAACTGCTGGAATCGGTGCCGCGCAGCGTGCTCCTGGCTTCCTTGACGAACAACCTGCCGGCCGGCGTGTCCCTGACGAGACTCGAACTCCAGCAGAAGAACCCGCCCCGGTCGGCCGCCCCGAAGCCGGCGGCACCGGCCAGCAAGTACCAGACGGCACAGGGAGCGCCGCAACCGGCGGCCGACGCCAAAGTCTCAGGCGAGAAGAGAGTGGAGACGCACATGGACATTCAAGGGGTGGCCCCCAGTGACATTCAGGTCGCCGCCTACATCGAACGACTGAGCAATTCCCCGCTCCTGACCGAGGTCGCCCTGGTCGAGTCGAAGGAGATCAAAGTGGATCAGGTCGTCTTCCGGGATTTCAAACTCAAGGCGATGCTCAATCACCAGGTCCACCTGACCAAGGAAGACGTGGACTCGATCCGCACCCGGGCGGAAAAGTCAATGTTCGGCAGCTTCTAACGTACGCCGGCGGCGCGGCTCCGGGCCGGAGCGTGTCGCGGACAGAACGAGGGTCCCCGCGGCGGGGGCTCCGACAGTGAGGGCAAGATCATGAGCAGCGGTTTTCGCAAAATCATATTCCTGGTTCTGTTGCTCGGTTTCCTGGCGGCAGGTTATCAGTTCCTCATCAAGAAGGCCAACGACGGGCTGGCCCAGGCGCGCCGGCAACTGGACGACAAACGGGCCAAGCTGGCCGAGTACGACCGGGCCACGGCCCAGGCCGAGGACTACATCAAGCAAGGCAAGCAGGTCGAGGAAGCCATCCGGTTCTTCGAGAGCAAGCTGCCCCCGACGAGCGAAATCCATAAGGTCCTGGAGCAGGTGACCGTGATCGCCCAGAAACAGGGACTCGATCCCAAGACGATCCGGACCCTGTCCGCGAAGGACACCAGCGGCTACGTGGAGCAGCCGTTGCAGATGAAGCTGGTGGGCAACTTCAACTCCTTCTACTCGTTCCTGCTGGAGATGGAGAAGCTGCCCCGCATCACGAAGCTGCGGGAGCTGAAGATTCAGAAGGAGAAAGGCGGCGAAGGCCAGATTTCGGCGGAGTTCATCGTCAGCATCTTCTTCCAGAACAAAACCACGTGATTTCGGACGGTGGATTCCGGTGCCGGCTCGGCCACCGTGCCGATCCGCGCCCGACCCCCCATCCGCAGTGAGGAGTGGCATTATGCTGTCTTTCATGCGTGATCAAGGCGCCAGTCATTCGCAGGACAACCAGCCGGCCGGTACGGAACCGGGCGCCGGCGCACCGAATAGGGACGAGGGCCAGGAGTTTCTGACGGTCACCGCCAGCAGGAAGAGCGTGCAGAAGAGCACGATCCTCGTGGCCATTCTCGTGGCCATCGGCCTCGCCAGCCTGGGCCTCATGATCAAGAAGAACCGGCCGCAGGCGGCGGTGGCGCAGGCCTCCAAGGACGAGCAGACGCAAATGGCCGCCACGATCACCCGCATCACCGGCATCAGCTCGGAAATGCTCACCCGCATGGACCAGATCGTCAAGAAGTTCTACGAGTTCTCGGACGTCTTCCAGGTGGGCGTGAACGAATTGTCCAAGAATCCCTTCCAGACGGAGGCTTACGCGGCCGCCCTCAAGGATCAGCCCCCGGCGACCGATGAACAGGACGACGCCACGCGGGCGTACCTGATGCGACGCCAGCAGCTGAAGGACAAAGCCGCAGCGCTGAAGCTGGTCAGTATCATGCGGTCCGGCCAGGAGAGCGTGTGCATGATCAACGACGAGCTCTTGCGGCGCGGCGATGCTATCGGAGGTTTCATTATCGTGAACATCGGCACGGAGTCCGTGCTGTTGACAGGGTCCCCGAGTGGGCAACCTGATCCCACTCAGGACGCAGACAGTTTGACGGTCGAGTTGAAATTGGCGCAATAATGCTACACTTTCTATCTCACCCTAAAGGCACGCCGGCTTCTCAGCCGCGTTCGACTCCGGCGCCGCCGAAACAGAACCCGGAAGCGGCGGCCACCACGTTCGTGGAGGACGACAACGTTCGAGGCCTGTGCGATCTCTACTCGCCGGAACCGGTGAGTCACGCGCATGTCCGCGACACGGCGGATGTCCTGCAGGAGCTGGGCAAGGTCACGGACGAACAGATGGGACGGCTGCGGCGGGAGCTGATCAACCGGCCCGGCATGGACGCGGCCACGTGGCTGCTCAAAGAAGGCGTCATCGACACCAACGACGTGCTGATGGCCAAGGCCCGCCTCAACGGCATGGAATTCCGCACCGTCACGCCGGAGGACGTGGACAAGAAGGCGTTCGAAAAACTGGATCTCGATTTCATCCAGCGGAGCAGCATCATCCCGATCAAGATCGAGAATGACGCCCTGCTCGTCGCCACCAGCGAGCCGGCGAACGTATTCGCCGTGGAGGAAGTCAAACGCAAGACCCAGATGGAGGTCCACGTGGTCGTCTGCAGCCCGGGCGACATCCAGGCCGTCTGCACGGCGTTTGCGCCCGAGCCGGAAACGACCAACCTCGACGACATCATGAGCGACATGACCCAGGTCGAAGTCGTTCAGGATCAGCAGAAGGACGAGTCCGACGATCTCGAACAGATGGCGGGACAGTCCCCTGTCATCAAGTTCGTCAACTACCTGATCAGCAACGCGGTGCACGAAGGCGCCAGCGATATTCACATCGAACCCAAGGAAAAAGAGACGAAAATTCGTTACCGCATCGACGGCGTGCTGTTCGAAGCGATGCAGGCCCCGATCAAGATGCACCCGGCCTTCGTGTCGCGCATCAAGATCATGGCCAACCTGGACATCTCGGAGCGGCGTCTGCCCCAGGACGGCAAGGTTTCCGCCCTCGTCGGCGGCCACGCCATCGATTTGCGTGTCTCCATCCTGCCGACCAATCACGGCGAGAAGACGGTCATTCGTATCCTCGACAGCCAGTCGGTCCTGCGCGGACTCGACCACGTCGGCATGGAGCCCGACGTCCACCAGATGATGAGCGAGCAGGTGGACATGCCGCACGGGATTCTGCTGGTCACCGGACCGACGGGATCCGGCAAGAGCACGACCCTCTACTCCGGCCTGTGTGAAATGGACGGCGCGAAGCTGAATATTTCGACGGTCGAAGACCCGATCGAATACGAGCTGGATTTCTGCAACCAGGTGCAGGTCAACGACAAGATCGGCATGACCTTCGCCGCGGCCCTGCGCAGTCTGTTGCGGCAGGACCCCGACGTCATCATGATCGGCGAAATCCGCGACAACGAGACGGCCCGTATCGCCGTGCAGGCCGCGTTGACAGGACACATGGTTCTGTCCACCCTGCACACGAATGACGCCCCGAGCAGTATCACGCGGTTGGTCAACATCGGGATCGACCCGTACCTGATCGCGGCCTCGCTGAATGGCATCCTCGCCCAGCGTCTGGTGCGGCGCATCTGCTCCAAGTGCAAGGTGCCCTACGAGGTGCCCGCCAACATGAAGAAGTACGTCGAGCGGGCGAAGATCGACCCGACCACGCTGGTTCACGGCAAGGGCTGCGACGCCTGCCGTGGTTCGGGATACGCCGGCCGCGTCGGCATCTTCGAGCTGCTCATCATCGACGACAAGTTCCGCGAGATGATCAATCAGGATGCCTCGATCGGCGCGATGCGGCGTGCCTTCGTCCAGAGCGGACATGACACGCTGTTCGACGACGGCCTCAAGAAGGTCCAGAAAGGCCTCACCACGGTCGAAGAGGTCTTGAGAGTGACCGAGATCTACGGCAAGACCGAAGATGAAGTGTTCGTCGAGAACATGAACGGATCCACGGAAAACTAGTGGGTAAGGATAGGACACTCACATGATCGATATCAAGACCATACTCGCCACCGCCATCAAGAATCGGGCCAGCGACATTCACATCAACGTCGGCCTGCCGCCCGTGCTGCGTAAAGACACCGAGCTGATCGACATGGATCTGCCGCCGGTCACCCAACAGGATGCCCGCGACCTGGTCCTGTCGATCGTCGGGCCGGAACGCATGCGGAAATTCGAAGAGAACCGGGACCTGGACTTCTCGACCGCCCTGCCGGAGGGAGACCGCTTCCGCGTGAACGCGCACTATCAGAAAGACAGCATCGCCATCTCGTTCCGTGCCATTCCCAAGCAGGTTCTGGCGATCGACGATCTGCACCTGCCGCCCATCGTCAAGGAGCTGACGGATCTGCCGCGCGGGCTGGTGCTCGTAACCGGACACACCGGATCGGGAAAAAGCACGTCGGTGGCCGCCATGATCGGCCTGATCAACTCGCGGGTCGGCAAGCGCATCATCACGCTCGAAGACCCGGTCGAGTACCTCTTCGAAAACGAAAAATGCATGATCGAGCAGCGGGAAATCGGCTCCGACTGTCCGAATTTCGCCTCGGGTCTCCGTCACGCCCTGCGGCAGGACCCCGATATCATCATGGTCGGCGAAATGCGCGATTTGGAGACGACCAGCTTCACGATCACGGCGGCCGAGACGGGCCACCTCGTGTTCAGCACGCTGCACACCATCAACGCGTCGCAGAGCATCGAACGTATCATCGATATCTATCCGGCCGGACAGCAGAACCAGATTCGTACGATGCTGGCCAACACGCTGCAGGCGATCATCTCGCAGACGCTGTTCAAACGCATCGACCAGCCGGGCATGGTGCCCTGCATCGAGATTCTGCTGTGCACCGCGGCGACGCGCAACTGCATTCGCGAAAACCGGATCTACGAAATTCCGAACATCATCGAAACCTCCCGGCGGCTGGGCATGCAGAGCATGGACAACAGCATCGCCGACATGTACTTCAAGGGTTACATCGACCGCGACGAAGCCATCGTGCGGTCCAGTAATCCCGGCAAAATGGAAAAGACCCTCGCGGCGGCCAACAAAGTCGAAATGGTGCAGGCCCCCGTCGGAGTCGGACGGTAAGGAGAAGCTCCCATGGCCACGGAACTGCTTGATAGCCTCGAAGGACGTGTCACCGAGACCCCCGATATGTCGACCGCGTCACCGTCCCGCGCGCACAGTCCCGCGCCCCGCAGCGCCGGTGACAGTGCGGCCCGGAAGAAACGCGGGTTCAGCATCGACTTTGGTCCCAGTCGCAAGGATATCCTCAACTTCACCAGCCAGTTGGCCGTCATGGTCCGGGCCGGTATCAGTCTCCAGGATACCCTGGAAGCGATCGCCGCGCAGACCGAGAAGCGGAAATTCCGCGAGGCGATTCACGACCTGAAGGTGCGGATCGAGGAAGGCAGCAGCTTTTCGCAGGCGCTGGCGGAACATCCGCAGATCTTCTCGAACCTGTACATCAACATGGTGGGCGCTGCCGAAATCTCCGGCTCGCTCAGCGACATGCTCCAGAAGCTCGCCGAGTACCTGGACGAGGAGGCGGAGACCCGCTCGCAGGTCAAGAGCGCGATGGTCTACCCGATCATCATTGCGACGATGGCCGTCA
>CAYQXM010000112.1:0-16033 GCA_964421295.1 uncultured Pirellulales bacterium | reverse complement strand
CACTGGCCCATGTTGTCCAGCAGGACGATGTCGATGCCGGGGATCTTCAGGACGTAGTTGAGCTGATCGTCGACGTGATCGACTTCGACCGCGACGAACTTCAGGTCCTCCACTTTCCGAGCCTTCTGGATGAGCTGCCGGATCCGGGAGGAGAAATCCTTGCCCAGCTCCGCTACGTGGTTGTCCTTCACGAGAATGCCGTCGTAGAGCCCGAAGCGGTGATTGTTCCCGCCGCCGCAGCGGACGGCGTACTTCTCCAGGATGCGCCAGCCGGGGATGGTTTTGCGGGTATCGTAGATCCTGGCCTTCGTGCCGCGAATGGCGCGGACGTACTTGGCCGTCCGGGTCGCGATCCCGCTGAGCCGCTGCAGGAAGTTCAGCATCACCCGCTCGGAGCTGAGCATGGAGGTCAAAGGACCCTCGATCCTGGCGAGCTTGCCGCCGACGTGGGCGGCCTGGCCGTCCCGGACGTAGGGCGTCAGCTTGAGCCGCGCATCGTACTGGCGCAGGATTTCCCGGACGACCGGAATGCCGCAAACGATGATCTCCTCGCGGGACACGATGGTGGCCTTGGCCCTCTCCCCGTCGTGGAACAACAACTGCGTCGTGACATCACCTCGCCCGAGGTCCTCCTCGATCGCCATCTGGATCAGAGGTCGCACCAGGGCGATGTTCAGCTTTCTCATCCTACCATATCCTTCATAATGATCGAATGGGCAAACGGGGGAATGGGCGAATCGGCGACATGACTACTCGCCCGTTCGCCCGTTCCCCGTTTCGCCGTTTCGGTCGGTTCTGGTCTGTCGTCGTTGTTTCTTGGCGGCGACGAAATCACTCTTCTTGCGATGCGACTCGGCCAGGACGAGCTGGGGCAGGTCCTTCAGCTCGCGCAACTGGTCGCGGAGCTGAGCGGCCCGCTCGAAATCGAGGGCTTCGGCGGCCTCGAACATCTCCTGTTCGATCTGGCCGGCGAGTTCGACCTTGTCGTACTCGTTCTCGCCCAGCTGGATCGCCTCGCGGGCGACGCGTCGGGCCTTGATCTGCTCGGTGAGACTTTGGCGGATCTCTTTCCGGATCGTTTCGGGCGTGATGTTGTGCTCTTTATTGTACGCCGTTTGAATTGTACGGCGTCGCTCGGTTTCGTCAATGGCTTTCCGCATGGATTCGGTGACGGTGTCGCCGTACAGAAAGACCGTGGCGTTGACGTTGCGGGCCGTGCGGCCGATGGTCTGGATGAGGGACGTCTGGCTGCGCAGGAAGCCTTCCTTGTCGGCGTCCATGATGGCCACGCACGACACTTCCGGCAGGTCCAGGCCTTCACGGAGCAGGTTGACGCCGATCAGGACGTCGAAATTGCCCATACGCAGCTCGCGGAGGATTTCGATACGCTCTAGGGTCTCGATCTCGCTGTGCAGATAGCGACAGCGGAACCCGCGTTTGGCGATGTAATCGGAGAGGTTCTCCGCCATGCGCTTGGTGAGCGTCGTGACCAGGACGCGTTCCTTGGCGGCGACGCGATTCTCGATTTGTCCGAGCAGGTGCTGGACCTGGTTCTCGGCCGGGAAGACGAAGATTTCGGGGTCGATCAGGCCCGTCGGACGGATGATTTGTTCGACGACCTCGTTGTTGCACTTGGCCAATTCCAGCGGTCCCGGCGTGGCCGAGACGAAAATAACCTTCGACCACGATTGCTCGAACTCCTCGAAACGCAGGGGACGGTTGTCCATGGCGCTGGGCAGCCGGAAGCCGTGCTCGACCAGCACTTCCTTGCGGTTGTGGTCGCCCGCCCACATCGCTTTCAGCTGCGGCAGCGTCACGTGCGACTCGTCGATGATGAGCAGAAAATCCTTCGGGAAATAGTCCACCAGCGTGTAGGGTTTTGCCCCGGCCGGCAGACCGGCCAAATGGCGGGAGTAGTTCTCGATGCCGCTGCAATAGCCCACTTCCTGGATCATTTCCAGGTCGTACATCGTGCGGGCCTGGAGCCTTTGGGCTTCGAGCAGCTTGCCCTGGCTCCGCAGATCGTTCAGGCGCTGGGTCAGCTCGGTCCGGATGCTCTCGACCGCCGAGGTAATGCGGTCGGCGGGCATGACATAGTGCTGGGCGGGGTAGATGAACACCTGCTCTTCGGTGGCGAGGATATCGCCGGAGACCGGGTTGATGTAGTCGATTTGCTCGATTTCGTCGCCGAAGAACTGGAAGCGGATAGCGAAAGACTCGTAGGACGGTTGAAGCTCGACAACGTCGCCGCGTACGCGGAAGGTTCCCCGCTGGAAATCGATATCGTTGCGGTTGTACTGGATATCAGCGAGGCGGCCCAGCAGGGTGTTGCGGTCATAGCTCTCGCCCCGGCGGACGGCGACCACACTGGCCTTGTAGTCCTCGGGCGAGCCCAAGCCGAAGATGCACGAGACCGACGCCACCACAATGCAGTCCCGCCGTGTCGAGAGGCTGGTCGTCGCGGAAAGCCTCAGCCTGTCCAGGTCCGCATTCTTCGACGCATCCTTCTCGATGTAGATATCGCGGGCGGGGATGTACGCTTCGGGCTGGTAGTAATCGTAATAGCTGACGAAATACTCGACCGCATTGTCCGGGAAAAGCTCCTTGAACTCCTCGTACAACTGGGCGGCGAGCGTCTTGTTGTGCGAAATGACCAGCGTCGGCCGGTCGTACTGCTCGATGACGTTAGCCATCGTGAAGGTCTTGCCGCTGCCGGTAACGCCCATCAGCGTCTGGAACGGGCGGCCGTCGCGCAGACCGTACACCAGCCGCTGAATGGCTTGCGGTTGATCTCCGGCGGGCTTGAACTGGTTAGATAGCTTAAAACCGCTCATTTTCTGATTCGGAGCGATTATAACACCAAAGCCCGAAGACGGCAACCGCCGGTCATTTCGCGCGGAGAGAGTATTGGAGGGTAACGGCGACCTTGGCGGTTTTTTCGATCGTGGAGGTATCGTATGCGCCGGTGCCGGAGGTATCGGTGGAATTTCGCTGGGTGATCTGGAACACGCCCTGTTGAGCGGAAATCAATTCACCGACCTTGCCGTGGCTGTTCTCGGCCAGGACCTGGGCCCGATGAAAACCGTCCGTCGTCGCCTCGGCCAGGAGAGCGAGCTTGGCATCCTTCAGATCGGAGATGAAGAACTCGGGGGCGAAGGCCCGGATGTCGATGCCTTGCTGGATCAGGTCCGTGATGCCGGCGGCAACGTCCTGGATCAAGGTCACATTCCGGGATGTGACGCTGATCATCTGGCTGGCATTGTAGAACTCAATCTCGTTCGTCTCTTTTCCCTGCTCGTCGCGTTGGGCGACTTTGGACGTATCGATCGTTCCCGCGGAGATCTCTGCCGGCTGGAAGCCCTTGCTCTTGAGGTAGTCCAGCACCGCCTTCTTGCTCTCCTGCTGCCGATCGTAAGCTTCTTTCAGGCTGGCGCCCCGGACGCTGCACATGCAGGACGGCTTGCCCACATCGGACAGGACATCCTTCTCGGCGTATCCCTTGACCGTGAGGGCCTGCTCATGCGCGATGCGCACGAAGAGTTTGGAAAGCAGCGAGGAAGAGTAGATGATGCCGATGGCCAGCACGACCGCGGCTGTGCCGAGCTTCACGACGGTATTCGTTCGCGCATTCGTTTCAGCCATCCGCCACCCCGATCGATCGAGAGCCCCTTGGAATACGGTCGCTATTTCGCGACACGCTGGCTGTAGGTCACGGCGCGGAGCAGGGCGGGACCATACTGATCCCACAGGCCCGCCTGGCTGAGCCGGGACGCTTCGCGCGGCAATTCCATCGTGACCGTGGGGATGCCGAGTGTCTTGCCGGTATAGGAGCCGAGCGAGCCGGGGCGTGCCCCCAACTGCTTGACCGGCAGTTGGCACGCCTCCGCCATGCGACGGGCCAGGGCGCCGCCCGGACCGTCGTAATCGAGGCAACTGAGCGGCTGATGCAGCGTGATGATGCGGTCGGGCTTGTATTGCTGAATAAGTCTCCGCAGGGCCACTGTCTCGGGCTCGGACAGGGCACGATAGCCGTTCGTGCCGTTGTTGACGCGATTGTCGGCCTCGAAGTTGCGGTTCAGATCGATGCCGCGGGCATTCTCCCGGCAGCTCAGGGCGACGCCGTCCGGGTTCACCGTGGGAACGACAATGACGCGGCGTCCTTCCAGGAGCTGCTCGTTGCCGTTGAGATAGTCAATCAGTCTGCGGGTCAGTGGCATCCCCGCCACTTCGTCGCCATGGATTGTCGCCAGGACCAGGACGGTGTCACTGCCTTCGCCCAGGATGAACGCCGAGATCTTACGGCCCTGCACGGACTTGCCGATGACAATCGTCTCCGGCACCTTCGGCTCCGGCAGCGGTTGCACGATGACAGGCGGTGTGGTCTCGCCAACGATCTTGGGGGACGGTTGCGGCTGATAGCAGCCGGCGACGCTCACGATAGTCACAGCGGCCGCGCAAACGAAGCTGAGCGAACATCCTTTGTTCATACGGTTGAATCCCTTGGGCACTCCAACAGACTGAGACTGAAACACTGTAAACACTCCCCGCCCCGGCTGCAACAGAAAAACCGCGCTCCGGGCCCGGCGTTTCCGCACCGCACGATAAGTGACGCGGGGCGGCGGAGAGGAAAACTCTCCATATTGCCATTCTCGGCACGGCCGATAATCCGCGATGCCCTGCCTCGTGGCGGCCGGTTCGGGGGTCTGTTCGACCCCGCAGGGACTTGTAGGTTTGTATCGTCCAACCCATATCTCGGACGTTAAAAATGGAGAAACTAGGCGGAGCCGACCGATGAAACGCCTTGGGTTACGTAGTAATAGTAACGAAAGACGGATTCTACGAGATATGGCACGAAGATCTCCATTGAGGTGGCTGCCTTTCCTGACGTTCGTCGGGGTGTGCGCTGTGGTCGCGGTTTATTATGGCAGGGGGTTCTACCGGGGGGCCATGACGATCAATGAGCTTCTCATGGAGAACAAGCAGCTCAAGCGGGCGATCACCAACCTGACCGAGGAAGACCAGATCGGGTACGCCAAGGTGGTCGCCCAGAAGACGGAGGATGGGCGTCTGTTGACGACGGTCCGGTTTGTGGAGACCGCCCGGAACGATAAGACCAGGCGGATTCTCGAGAAGGAGTGCACGATCGAGGGCGATATCGTTCACTTTGACGCCCTGATCGTCCGTTTCGCCGACCAGATGGTCCTCGACGGCAAAGCCCGGGCCCTGTACCTCTGGCGGCGTATCTACGGCGAGAAGATGACTCCCGAGAGCGCCTTTGCCATCGAGGATTGCGGCACCGAGCCCCAGCGGTACAGCGACCTGCTGGAAGCCCTGCCGATCCAGGAGCGGAACCTGTTCTGGACGCAGATCTGGGACCTGGCCAACGATCCGAACAAGCTGAGCCAGTACGGTATTCGGGCCATCTATGGCAATGACGTCTACTGCCGGCTCCGCGAGGGCCTGATCTACGTCTTCAAAATCACCCCGACCGGTCAATTCTCCGTCGAAGATGTGCTGGATATGTGACGGGATGAGGGCAAAAGTAAAAAGGCAAAAGTGAAAAGGGAAGGCAGCCTGTTTTGCCTTTTGCCTTTTACCTTCTTCCTTCTACAATTCTCCCATGCAATCACGGACGGATTTTGACATTGTCGTCGTAGGCGGCGGCATTGTCGGCTTGGCTTGTGCCTACAAGATCACCTTGAACCACCCCGAGGTTAGGCTGGCGGTTCTGGAGAAGGAGGACCGGCTGGCCGCCCATCAGAGTGGGCGCAACTCGGGCGTAATCCACTCCGGCCTGTACTATCAGCCCGGCTCCAGCAAGGCCGCGACGTGTACCGCCGGCCGCAAAGAGCTGATTGCGTTCGCGAAAAAGCACGAGATCCCTCATCAGATTTGCGGCAAGGTCATCGTCGCGACGGACCCGCGCGAGCTGCCGGCGATGGACCGGATCTTCAACAACGGGTCCGCCAATGGCGTCGAGGGAATCCGGAAGATCGGGCCGGAGGAGATCCGCCGGATCGAGCCCAACGCGGCGGGTATCGCCGGCATTCATGTCCCGTCCGCCGGCATCATCGACTTCGTCGCGGTGGCCAACAAGCTGGCGGAGCTGATCCAGAGCGATGGCAAGAACAAGGTCCTGACATCCCATCGCGTCACGGCTCTCGACAAGCACGATTTCCACACGAAGGTGAAGACGCCGCATGGCGTCCTGAGCACGGAATATCTGATCAACTGTGCCGGCCTGCAATCCGATCGCATCACGCGCATGTATCACGTCGATCCCGACGTGCGCATCATCCCGTTCCGCGGGGACTATTGCGAGCTGACGGAATCCGCCTGTCAGAAAATCAAGGGACTGGTTTATCCTGTCCCCGACCCCGAGCTGCCGTTCCTCGGCGTGCATTTCACCCGCATGATCGCCGGCGGAGTCGAGTGCGGACCGAACGCGGTGTTCTCCCTCAAACGCGAAGGCTACGGCAGACTGAGCTTCTCCATCGCGGACGCGTATGAGGCGCTCGCCTACTGGGGTACGTGGCGATTGTTCATCAAGCACTGGCGCTACGGCCTGGGCGAATACGCCCGGGCATTCTCGAAGAAGCTGCTCCTGAGGCAATTGCAGCGCCTGGTGCCTGCCATCCAGATGGCGGACCTCAAGCCGGGCCAGTCGGGCGTGCGGGCCCAGGCGGTCGGTCCCAAGGGCGAAATCATCAACGATTTCAAGATCGAAGCGACCGGCCGGGCCATCCACGTCCTGAACGCTCCGTCGCCCGCCGCGACGGCGTGCCTGGCCATCGCCGATCACATCGCGGAATTGGCTGCCAGGCAGTTTCATTTGAGGAAATGACGCGTGACCAACCCCGCCGAAGAAGACTACATCGTCGTTGTCCAGTGTCACATCGTCAAGGAACGCTGTCCCGGCTATCTCTGCGAACAGGCTTTTCACGAACGCGCGGGCGGCTTTGCGATCTATCCGAAGGACCGCTCCTATCGCGTCCTGACCATGACCTGTGGCGGCTGCTGCGGCCGGGCCACCCATCGCAAACTCACCCTGATGCTCCGCACGATGATGAAGAAGGAGGGCATCACGAAGGACCGCGTCGTCGTGCAACTGTCCTCCTGCATCGTGAAGGACAACTACCACGCGCCGCCGTGTCCGCACCTGGACTACCTCAAGCAGTTGATCGAGCGCATCGGTCTGGAGGTCCGCGAAGGCACCGTCATCAGCGAAAAATCCGAACGCCGCCGCCGCGACGGAACGTATCATTCCTGACGCGCTATCTCGCGTGCTTCGCCCCTAGACCTTTTCGTGTGCGTCGTTTTCGCGTTGTGTGCCCGCAATTGGCTCTGCCGTGACCCGCCTGATCTCCGCGTATGGCTTGGAGTATGGCTGGTACCGCCTGGTTATGATCTTCATACCAGATTGGGGTAATGCCAAGATCTTCGAGCATCTTCGTATGTGTCGCTTGCTCCTCCCCATTGACGGCTGTGATGATCCGCATCATCTGATCATTGCGCCCGCCGTCTGCCTTGATTCCACTACGCTGGAATTTTCTGAAGTACTGCTCCGCCATTTCGTGAATCTCGTCGAGATCGACATTTGCCGGCTGCGGCCATTCCGGCCTCTTTAGCAAGGCGAAGCAGGGCTTGCGCAGTGGGGTGATCTTGAGCGCATTCAGCAGCCTCCGCATGTTCGAGTCGGTAAGAGATAGTCCCACCATCAGCCCTACGGAATTGGACATGCACTGAATCTGGCAGAGGTTACTCCATGAGTATGGGTTGTTCGCGGCAGAATGGTACTGCTCCTCCGTGAACACGATGCCATCCGGTTCAGAACCAGAACTGTCCGGCGGAATGTACCCATGGACGTGAAATATGGGACGCTCCGGATGAGTCAGTGGTTTGGATGATTTCCAGACCGGGACAAAACGACATTGGCCTCCAGTCAGCGCAATCTCTAGGAGACTATCGTAGTTGTACGTCACGACAGCCTGAATCCCTGGACCATTCTGAGTGCTGGTCCGGCAGATATCCGATACTGAGGCGAGCACCGGATTGGCTTGGCGCAGCATCTCCGCCCCTCCGTAGAAGTTTCCGCCGGCGTACAAGGCGGTACGTAGGTCGCTCAGGAACTCGCTGGAATCCGAATAGTAGTGTCGAACCTTCTGAGCCGTTATTTCGGGCGGCTCGTGGCGATTGCGCAATTGCCATTCCGCGATGGCGTACAGGTAATTGGGATAGGGCCTCCAGTTCTGTTTCCAGTCACCCTCTACCGCGGTGAAATACATCACGAGCACCAGTTGGCTCCACGTCGGAAGGCCGTTGCCCAGAGACACACCTGCCCCGAGGTAGAGCGTGAGATTTCCTCGCCTATAGGCATCCCGGAGCGATTCGATCTGTGTGTCACTGTCTCTGAGAGTTCGACGTGTGGCGGAATTCGTTCTGTCGGTTTTCATAAACACTCCCTGGAGACCTTATCCAACATGAGGATGAGCCTAATGAGGATTCGTCCTGTCTCGTTTGGTTCTCCTGACACCATCGTCTCTCGAGCGCCTCGCCGTAGCGGGCAACACGCATGATTCTCTTTCCGAGTGCGCTCCCGACATCTGCATTCACTTCTCTGTCAACGCGATCGTACCACGGCAGAGGGCGGAGGCAAGAAGGAATCGAGAAAAACTTGAGGAAGAAAGCCACTGTTGCGGAGCCAGAGAGCTCGTTAGGCGCAAGTTCATGCGCCGAAGATCCGGCAACATGAGGGTCCTGTTCTTGTCTTTGCCGCGTGTTGATGATAGGATCGCTCCTGTTGTTGCGATGGCTGTTCTGATATAGGAGATCGAGAACAGATGAAGACGGATCGTCTTTTGCTCATGGCAATCGTTGGGGGCCTATTTTCTCTTTTTGTCGCGCACGCCACGGCGACCGACGCGAACCGGCCGTCACCGGTCAAGGCGGAGTTGTTTGCCTTGCGGGACATTCAACTGCTGGATGGGCCGCTGAAGCAACAGCAGGAGCTGAATCGCGTCTACCTGCGCAAGCTCGACCCAGACCGCCTGCTGAGCCGGTTCCGCAAGGAGGCCGGGCTGGAAGCCAAGGCGCCGCCGTATCGGGGGTGGGAATCCGAGAGCCCGTTCCTGCCGGGGCACATCCTGGGCTTCTACATGTCCGGCGCCGCCATGACCGTTCAGGCCACAGGCGATGAAGTCCTCCGGCAGCGCCTGGACTACATCGTCGACGAGTTGGCGGAGATTCAGCAGGCGCACGGCTCGGGCTATATGCTGGCCGTGCCCAACGGCAAGGCCCTGTTCGCGGACATCGCCTCCGGCCGCATCGAGATTGACGGCCTCCCCTGGAACGGCTACCAGATCAACGGCCAGTTCGAGCCCACGTACACGATGAACAAGCTGCTGCTGGGGCTCTACCAGATCGTGCTGGCCACGGACAGCGTCAAGGCCCGGCAGGTGTTCCTCCGATTGGCGGACTGGTTCGGCCATGAAGTCGTGGATGCGCTGAACGATTCCCAATTGCAGACCCTGCTCCAGTGCGAGCACGGCTCTCTGCCCGAATCCTACGTCGATGCCTATGTCCTGACGGGCCAGCCCCAATACCTTGCCTGGGCCAAGCGGCTTTGTCACGAACGCATGCTCGCGCCGCTGGCCAACGGTCGGGGCGAGTTCCTCACCTCGTTCCACGCCAACTCGAACATCCCCAAGTACACGGGCTTTCAGCACATCTATCGTGTCACGGGCGACGACCGTCTGCATCGTGCGGCGTTGAATTTCTGGAACGAGGTTGTCGACCATCGCTCCTGGGTCATCGGCGGCAACAGCGCCGGCGAGCATTTCTTCGATCCTTCTATGTTCAGCCAGGCCCTGCACGCACCGGCGGGCCCCGAGTCGTGCAACTCGGTGAATATGCTGCGCCTCACGGAGGCTCTGTTTGTCACGGCTCCGTCGGCGCGCCTGATGGACTTCTACGAACGCCTGCTGTTCAACCACATCCTGGCCGCCCACGACAACGAGCGGGCCATGTGCGCCTACTACACCCCGATGTTCCCGGGGGCCTATCGCGTCTATAGCGACGAGTTCGACTCGATGTGGTGCTGCACCGGCACGGGCCTGGAAGTCCCCGGCAAGTACGGGCAGATGATCTATACGCACGCCCCCGACAACAACGCGCTCGACGTGCAGTTGTTCGCAACTTCCCGCCTGAACTGGGCGGCGCGCGGCGTCACGATCCGCCAGACGACGAACTTCCCGTACGAAGCCGCCACCACATTGACGATCC
Source organism: uncultured Pirellulales bacterium (assembly GCA_964421295.1). Lineage (GTDB taxonomy): Bacteria > Planctomycetota > Phycisphaerae > Sedimentisphaerales > Anaerobacaceae > PLanc-01. Next base: position 5,752 of record CAYQXM010000112.1, on the reverse strand, counting down.
AGGCCCCAACCGGGGGGGCGAAGTTTGCCCTGCGTGTGCGGCACCCCGCCTGGGTTCCGGACGGACGACTGGGACTGACGCTGAACGGTAAGCCCCTCCCGAACGAGTCGCGGCGGGGGACCTACGCCGTCGTCGACCGCGTGTGGGACACCAATGACACCCTGCACGTCGATCTGCCCATGGCCCTGAGCGCGGAGACTCTGCCGGGCAGCGATCAGTACGTCGCGTTTCTGTACGGCCCCATCGTGCTTTCCGGTGAGCTGGGCCGCACCGGAGGCTTGACCCGCGAGGATTTCTGGCAGATCGGGACCACGGTGCCCCGCAAGCTCATCCCCGAGGCCGACACGCCCACGTTCGTGACGTCGGACGGGGCGGATCTGACCAGGCACCTCCAGCCCGTGGGCGGCAAACCGCTGCACTTCCGCACGGTGGGACTCGATCCCAACGACGTGAGCGTCATTCCGTTTTTTGAGAATCATTTTCAGCGGTACGCCGTGTATTGGCGTTGCACGACCGCTGATGCCCTGCGCCAGGAACAGGAACGCCTGGCGGCGCAGGCCCGCGAATTGGCGGCCCTGGAGGCGCGTACGGTGGACCAGGTGATCATCGGCGACGAGGCGTCCGAACGGCAGCACGGTCTGGCCGGGGAGGAGACCCGCACCGGCCTGGGCGCCTACGGCGAGCGGATGGACACCCACTGGCGTGACGCTACCTCCGGCGGATGGTTCAGCTATCGCCTGGCCGTGACGGGGGATCGGCCCTTGCTGCTCCGCTGCACGTACTGGGGGCGCGAACGCGGGGCCCGCACCTTCGATATTCTGGTCGATGAGAAACTCCTCCGGACGGAGACGCTGAGCCTCGAGGGCCCGGCTGAGTTCGTAAACAAGGAAATCCTGCTGCCCGAGGCGTTGATCGCCGACAAGGGACGGGTGACGATTCGTTTCCAGGCCCACCGGGGCAACATGGCCGGTGGCTTGTTCGGCTTGAGCATCGTGCGTCCCCAAAAGTAGACCGGCGGCGGATCAGAGCGCAAGGATGGAGTTATGACAGGACGTCAGGCGGTGTGCATCGCAGTCGGGTTCTGGATCCTCTTCGCGGGAGCGTGCCGGACCGCCGATTATTCCAGCACCTGGCCCGTGGGGGAAGTCGGTCCCGGGCGCTACGTCACGCCCATCCATCAGATCGTGACGCCCATGGGCGTTCAAGTGGAACTGCCCGGCCTGCGGCCGCAGGCGGTGGCGCTGAGCCCCGATGGCCGGTTGCTCGCGACTACCGGGAAGACGCAGGACCTGGTACTCATCGATCCGCAGACCGGTGCCGTCAGGCAACGCGTCCCGCTGCCTTCCGGCAAGGTCCGCAGCCCCGACGCCGTTTCCTCCAACATCCTGGAGCCCGACAAGACCGGCCAGCTCAGCTACACGGGCCTTCTCTTCAGTCCCGACGGGTCGCGCATCTACCTGTCCAACGTCGACGGCGACATCAAGGTGTTCGAGGTGGGGCCGGAAGGGGAGGTCAAAGGGCGGTTCTCCATCGCCTTGCCCGACGCCAACGCTCCCGGCCGTAAACGGGAAATCCCCGCCGGCCTGGCGCTGTCACGCGATGGCACGCGGCTGTACGCGGTTCTGAACCTGTCCAACCACCTGGCCCAGATCGATACGGCCACCGGAGCGGTGCTGCGTTCGTGGCCGGTGGGCGTCGCTCCTTACGGCGTCGCCCTCGTTGGAAACAAAGCCTACGTGAGCAACTGGGGCGGGCGTCTTCCCGACGCGAACAGTCTCACCGGCCCGGCCGGCCGGGGGACGCGGGTCCGCGTCGATCCCGTACGCCACATTGCCAGCGAAGGCTCGGTTTCCGTGGTCGCGCTGGACACGGACGCGCCCGCGCGGGACATCCTCGTCGGCCTGCACGCCTGCGCCATCGCGGGGGCGCCCGACGGGCGTCACGTCGTGGTGGCCAACGCCGGCAGTGACACGCTGAGCGTGATCGACACTGCCACCGACGCGGTGGTGGAAACGATCTGGGCCAAATTCGATCCCGGAGACCTCTTCGGAGCCAGTCCGAACGCGTTGGCGTTCAATGCGCCGGGTGACACGCTGTACGTGGCCAACGGGACCCAGAACGCGGTCGCCGTGGTGCAGTTCGAGCCCGGCAAGTCCCGGCTCCAGGGGCTGCTCCCCGTCGGCTGGTTTCCGGGCGACCTCGTCTACGATGAGATGCGTCACCGGTTGATCGTGGCCAACATCAAGGGTGTGGGCTCGACCCGGGGGCTCAAGAAAGGGCGTGCCAGGGAATTCAACACGTACCAGTACCACGGGTCTCTCTCGCTCGTGCCGATCCCCGCGGCCAAGGACCTGCCGGCGTTGACGCACCAGGTGCTGGACAATTATCGGTATCCCTTGCTGAGGGAAGCCGCGCTGCCGCCGCGACCGAATCAGCCGCCGCGGCCGGTCCCCGAGCGGGTGGGTGAGCCTTCCGTCTTCGAGCATGTCGTCTACATCATCAAGGAGAACCGCACCTACGACCAGGTCCTCGGTGACATCCCCGAAGGCAACGGAGATCCGTCCCTGTGCATCTTCGGCCAGAAGATCACGCCCAACCAGCACAAGCTGGTCCGCCAGTTCGTCCTGCTCGACAACACCTACTGTTCCGGTGTCCTCAGCGCCGACGGCCACCAGTGGTCCGATTCCGCCTTTGCCACGGACTACATGGAGAAGTCTTTCGCGGGATTTCCGCGCAGCTATCCGGACGGCATGGGGGACAGCGAGGTGGATGCCATCGCCTACGCGCCGTCGGGTTTCATCTGGGACAACGCCGTCGCGAGAGGCAAGTCGCTGCGTGTCTACGGGGAGTTCGCCATCACGGAGACGAGCTGGGCCGTGCCGGGCAAGACCGGCAGGCCGAAGTTCCTGGACTACTATCAGGACTGTGTTTACGAGACGCACCAGATCAACATCGGCAGCCGGCCGGCCATCGAGTCGCTCCGGCCGTATGTGAATACCCGAACCGTGGGTTGGGATCTCGACATTCCCGATATCTTCCGCGCCGACCAGTTCATCAAGGAGCTTCACGCTCACGAGCAGAGCGGCCGGCTCCCGAACCTGATGATCATCTGTCTGCCCAACGATCACACCTCGGGGACCAGGGCCGGCTCGCCCACGCCCGCGGCGCAGGTGGCCGACAATGACCTGGCGTTCGGGCAGATCGTGCAGGCGATCAGCCGGAGCATTTTCTGGGAGAAGACCTGCATCTTCGCCATCGAGGACGACCCCCAGAACGGCTGGGACCACGTCAGCGGCTTCCGCACCACGGCCTACGTCATCAGCCCGTACACGAAGCGTCGCGCCGTCGTCAGCACGCAGTACAACCAGACGAGCATTCTGCGCACGATCGAGCTGATCCTGGGGCTGCCGCCGATGAATCAGATCGACGCCACGGCCACACCCATGAGCGACTGTTTCACCCACGTCCGTGACAGCAGCCCCTACATCGCCGTCCCTGCGAATGTCCCGCTCGACCAGATGAATCCGGAGCCCAGCAAGGTCTCTGACGCGATCCTGCGCGACGACGCCCTCGCCTCCGCCCGGCTGAATCTTGCGGAGGTGGACCGGTGCCCGGAGGACCTGCTGAATCGCATCCTGTGGCGTGCCATGAAGGGAACGCGGGAGCCGTACCCCCAATGGGCCGTCCTGCCGGAATCCGAGGAAACCGAGGTCGATTGACGAGGCCGCGCCGGTAGATGGCAACGGTAGCCCGAGGACGTAATGCGGGTCTGGGCCGCCCTGGTCGAGCAATCGTCCCGCCGGTGAGATATGGGCGGAAAGCCCCTGTAGGAGCCGAAATCCGTCCCGGAAAATTGTTGGGTCCGGCGGGGTCTTGCGGCAGGCGTCAAACCGTTTCCTGGGCTTGAATTACGGCCTGGAATGGGTCGCGACGCGACATATTCCGCCCACCGTGGATTTCCCTTGATCTGGTCCGGCCCCAGTGCTACAAATAGAGAGTGGTGCACACGTGTGCAGCGGCCTTTTCGGTGGTTGGAATCGGCCGTGCCGGAGTTGATGGGTCTTTCCTGTGAGGAAACAAACCGGACCCTGGTGTGTGGCCAGGGCAGAGAAGTTGGCGACAAGGTCTCTCGAACGAAGGAGGATTACGATGTACAACAATCTGATTCGCGTGATTTCCTGCGCTATTCTGCTGCTCGTAGCAGCGGCCGGCGTCCAGGCGGCAGTGCTCGGAATCACCTCCACGGCACCCGGACCCGGAGCGACGGACATCGCCAACCTCGTTGGCAGTGTCGCTGATGCAGACAACGTCGGCACGGGTATAGAGCCGCCGTACACGAATGACGTGACCACGTACATTGCGCACGATCGAGGCGGCCAGGGGCAGACCTTCCTGACCGGTGACAACCCGGCCGGATATCGTCTGACCGGTGTCTGGGTGCGTCATGTCAGCTACACGACCAGCGTCGATCAGACCTGGTACCAAATGCAGGCGGGCGCCGAGCTCCAGATCCGGATCACGAATCCGGTGGCCTCGGGCACGGACGGCTTCGTTCTGGCCAGCGAGGTCTATGAGGTCACGGGCACGGAGGAGAACGCGCTTCCCAGCGCGACCACCAACACTCAGACTGGGACGGGTCTATGGTTCCATGTGACGCTCAGCAAGCCGGTCATGCTGGCTGCCAAAACCCTGTATGGCTTCGATCTCACGAGTCTCTCGGGCCTGCCGGGGATCCTCTTCTTCGAGACCGACGGCATTCGCGATGACGCGGTGGGCGGCAATCCCTACGCGGACGGCGCGGCGTATGTGACCGGCTCCGCGGGTGCGGCGGACAATGTCCTGACGCCGGCCCCGGGCGACCGGGTGTTCGTCGTGGATCTCGAAAAGCCTGTAGTCCGCACGACCGCGGATGGCCGAGGTGCCGACACGTATCTGACGAACGATGCCAGCACCGGACCGGATGTGGCCAATGCCTGGCGTCCGTTCATCGAAATCCGCCGGCATCCGTCGGCTCCGCGTATCCGGGTTGGGTATATCCGCTTCGACCTGACCGGCCTGGAAGGCGACCTCTCCGGGGCAACCCTGACCCTGTCGACCTACCAGAATCGGGATGCACGCATTTTCAACATCTACGCTCTGGTGGATGACGCCAATGACGATGCCTGGGATGAACCGACGATCACGTACAACAACGCCCCCGGATTCCTGCCGGCTGCTCTGGGCCAGTGGGCAGTGGACCCGAACAAGATCATTCCCGTGGGCTTCTTCAGCATTGGTCAACCGGCTGGCTCGTACACTTCGAGCGTCGACCTCCTGAATCTGGACCCCGTTCTGGCCGCCGACACGAACAAGCTGGTCACGCTCGTGATCGCCTGGGAAGGTGACGATCAGGTCAACGTCTGGAATCTGGCATCGAAGGAAAGAGGCGACGGCACGGAGCCGAGGCTGACATTCCCGAACGCCCGCGAGAAGCCGTCGACGGTCATCTGGGTCTCGGATAACAAGGGCTACGGCTCGGTCGACCCGAACATGGCGGCAGAGCATGGCTTTGTCGACCTCCTGCGGGCACAGGGCTACGATGTGATCTACAAGAATGAGTTTGAGTACATAGACGGCACGCAGTATTGGCGGACCCTGGATCCGAACAAGGTCGCCGAGCTCGAAGCTGCGGACCTGATCATCCTCAGCCGTAACGGGGACAGCGGTTCCTACTCCACCGCGGCCGACAATGAGCCCAATCAGTGGAACGCCG
>CAYQXM010000111.1:3460-16767 GCA_964421295.1 uncultured Pirellulales bacterium | reverse complement strand
CACGCCGCGTTTGGAGGACAATTTGGGCTGGATCACGGCCGCGTCGCTGGGACCGTCATTCGTCACGCCGGCGAGCGGCTTGATGACCGAGCCGCCCTGGACTTCGTGATCGTACTGCCGGATCACCCATTCCTTACTGGCGATGTTGTAGGACGACAGCAGCGTCAGCAGGTCGTCGTTGTAGTTGTCCTTCTCCGGCAGCGTTGGTTCGCTCGGCCGGGTCGTGGTCCAACTCGCCTGCCGACGGTACTTCGGGACGCCGTCGTGCAGGAAGTCCATGTCGATCTCGGCGACCTGTTGGCCGTTGTAGCGGAGATGAAGCTTCTTGTCGCCCGTGAATCGCCCGATCACCGTCGCTTCGACGTTCTCGCTGTCAAAGACCTTCTTGATCGCTTCGAGGTTCTCCGGCTTGACCGCGATCACCATGCGTTCCTGTGCTTCGCTGATCCAGATTTCCGTGTAGTTCAGCCCCGTGTACTTGAGCGGGACGGTTTCGAGGTTCACCTCCGCGCCGAGGTCTTTGCCCATCTCGCCCACGGCACTGCTGAGACCGCCGGCGCCGCAGTCGGTGATGGATTCGTACAGTCGGGCCTCGTTGGCCTGAAGGAGGACGTCGAGCACTTTCTTTTCCGTGATGGCGTTGCCGATCTGCACGGCGTGGGAGAAGATCGTTTCGTGCTCGTGGGTCATCTGGCCGCTGGAGAAAGTCGCGCCGTGAATGCCGTCACGACCGGTGCGGCCGCCCACGACCACAATCAGATTGCCCGTCTGGGCGTTCTTGAACGCTTTGGCCTTCTCGATCAGTCCGATATTGCCGCAGTAGACCAGGGGATTGCCCATGTAGCGGTCGTCGAAGTAGATGGCGCCGTTGACCGTGGGAATGCCCATGCGGTTGCCGTAGTCCCGGACGCCGGCCACGACGCCTTTCATGATGCGCCGCGGGTGCAGCAGTCCCTTGGGGACTTCACTCAGAGGCTTGTCGGGCTCGCCGAAGCAGAAGATATCGGTATTGGCAATGGGCTTGGCTCCCATGCCGGTGCCCATCGGATCGCGAATGACGCCGCCGATTCCCGTCGCGGCCCCACCGTAGGGGTCCAGAGCGGAAGGGTGGTTGTGCGTCTCGACCTTGAAGCACACGGCGGACTCCTCGTCGAACTCGACGACGCCCGCGTTGTCCTCGAAGACCGAGATGCACCACTCCTTGTTGAGGTCCTTCGTCGCTTTGAAGACCGTCTCCTTCAGGAGGTTCTCGAAATGCTGCGTCTTGCCGTCGAAGGTCATGTCGACGGCGCTGCGCAGAGTCTTGTGACCACAGTGTTCGCTCCAGGTTTGGGCGAGTGACTCGATCTCCACGTCGGTGGGCTCCCGTCCCAGGCGACGGAAGTACTCCTGAATCGTCTTCATCTCGACCAGATTCAGGAACAGGTCCTTTTCCTGGCTCAGAGCTTCCAGGGCCGCATCGTCAAGATCGCGGATGGGCCAGTGGATCAGCTGAAACTCGTAGGGCTTGAGGTGCGGACTGGGGGGCTCGGCGTCGTTGCCGATCACGACATCCTCGATGCAGTCGTTGGCGAGCACCTTCTTGGCGATCAGGTCGATCTCGGCCGGCTTGACCTCGCCCATCAGCAGATACTTGCGTGCGGTCCGCACACCGGCAGGGGGGACGCCCATATCGGAAATCGCCGTCATGACGGACTGGGCCACGGGATCGGTCACGCCGCTCTTGAGATGGACTTCAATCAAGGTCGCGCGGGCCAGTCCCGCCGGAGCGCCGCTGCGCCCGATGTAATACTGTTCGCAAACCGGGTCCGTCAGCAGCTCCTTCGCGATGCGCTCGGCGAAGTCGGCTTCGAACTCGCCTTCGATGAGGAACACGCGTGCGGATTGAACGACCTCGACAGACGCGATGCCCAGTTCCCGAATGTCGGCCAGCACTCCGTTGCCGTGCACGTCGGAAAAGCCGGGGCGGTTGAAAACCTCAAAACGCCACTGCTTCACTAGAGTAGTTCCTTCTTCTTGATCTTGAATTGAACGAGAGCCGCCCGTTTCTTGCGGGCTGCTTCCAACTGGGCTTCGATACCACGGCGGTCTTTCTTGTGGATCACCTGCCTCATCCGGGTCAGGGATGCGATGATACGGTCGATGCCGCGGACGAGGTTCTTGTCGTTGGCCATGAAGACGTCCGTCCAGATGCCGGACGGTCCCGACGCGATGCGCGTGCTGTCCAGGAATCCCTTGCCGGCAAACTTCATGTCCGTCGGGTCGCTGGCATTGACCAGTGCCGCCGCTATCGCGTGGGGCAGATGGCTGATGTCCGCGAAGATGCGATCGTGTTCCTGGGGGCTCAGCGTCAAGACATGACACCCGAGCGACGACCAGAAATTCTTGAGGACCCGCACGGCCGGGCGGTGTGTCCGGGGCGTCGTGGTCAGGATGCAACGCGCCCGGGCAAACAAATCGTCGCGGGCGAATTCCAGGCCTCTTTGCTCGGACCCGGCTATCGGGTGTGAACCTACATAGTACACGCCCTTGTCCAGCCTCTGCTCGGCCCACACGTGGGGCAGGATCTTGGTCGAGCCCACATCGGTGACGATGCACCCCGGCCGCAGGGCTTTGGACATCTGCTCGAAATACGCAGCGAACGTGAAGATGGGTGTGGCCAGGATCACCAGATCCGATTCCGCCACCGCCGCCGAAAGGTCATCGACGACCTCCGTGGCGAGGGCCGAATCGCGGGCTTTCTTGCGGGTGGCCGGCCGATGGCTGTAGCCAACGACCTTCACGGCCGGGGCGCTTTGGCGAATAGCAAGCGACACAGAACCACCGAGCAGTCCAAGCCCTATGATGCTGATTTGCCGTAAGTCTTTCACTGATAAGACCTTATAACCCAAGGGAAGAACCCAGCCGATGGCAAGAGGTTATAGCCGGAGGGGTTGCCTGTCAAATTTTTCTTTGCTTGGCAGAGGCAAAATGCTAACATTACAACTTCAAAGGGCAGCCGATGTGGTCGGCGTGCAACTTGAAGTAGCGTCGGCTGCATGGGCGTTTTTGTGGACGGACCCCGCTTACATCGCAGTGGGGGGTACAAATCACGGCGCACATCGTCTGGCAAGTGAATGGACTGTGTCCGAGGGTTCTACTTTGGCCATTAGCAATGGAGGTCATCTGGACTTCGAGCAGAGAGTCGCTGATCTGGAGCGACAGATGGAGGAGTTGCGCCAACTAGGCTCGAAGAAGGGTATCGACTATTCCGTCGAGATCCGCCAGATCGAGAAGGATCGGATCGCCGAACTGAAGCAGTTGTACTCGAGTCTGACGGCCTGGCAGACCGTTCTGGTGGCCCGCCATCCGCAGAGGCCCATTCTCGCCGACTACCTTAACCTCATGGTGAAGGATTTCCGCGAGCTGCACGGCGACCGGTGCTTCGGCGACGACGCCGCGATCGTCACCGGCATCGGCCAGATCGCCCGGAACAAAGTGCTGATCGTGGGTCAGAACAAGGGCAAGGGAACCAAAGAGAAAATCGCCTGCAACTTCGGCTGCCCCAATCCCGAGGGTTACCGCAAGGCGCTGGCGAAGATGCGCTTCGCGGAGAAGTACGGTCTTCCCATCGTGACTCTGATCGATACGCCGGGGGCTTACCCGGGCGTCGGCGCCGAGGAACGCGGCGTGGCCCAGGCCATCGCGGTGAATCTCTGCGAAATGTCCCGGCTGAAGGTACCCATCATTTCGATCTGCATCGGCGAAGGCGGATCGGGCGGCGCACTGGGAATCGCGGTAGGTGATCGGCTGGCCGTATTGGAGTTCGCGTACTACTCGGTCATATCTCCGGAAGGCTGTGCGGGTATTCTGTGGCGCGATGGCGCCCAGGCTCCGCATGCCGCCGCGGCGATGAAGCTGACCAGCAAGGACCTGCTCAAACTCGGCCTCATCGACGCGATCATTTCTGAGCCCGTAGGGGGGGCTCACCGCAACGCGCACGACACGGTCTACAACGTCGAGGCCTACATCGCCAGGACGCTGGCCGAGCTGCGGCGGACGAGTGTTGAGAACCTCCTGGAGAACCGCTATCGCAAGTGGCGCTCCGTCGGAACTTCCAGCGTTATCAAGGACACCAGGGTCGCTCCGTTGCCTGCGCCGATCGTGACAGCGACGGCACGGCCTGCGTCAGCGCGGGAAGAATCGCCGGCAACCAGAGTGTAGGGCCGACGCCTCTAAAGAGGTTCACATCGCCTGTCATGTCCTCGGCAGGTGGAACGCCCGGGAAAAAGCTTGACTGTGAAACGCTTCGCGCGGTATGTTCGCCATCACCTCAAGAGCGGCCGGGGGCGCCGGACTAGCGGCCCGTCGTACTCGGTGTCGGCCGCGGAACCCTGCGAGGGTGTTGGTGGAATTGGACTGGTTTGGAAAGGAGGACAACAGTCATGAGAGGGAAGCATTCATTCCTTTGGCTCATTTCCGGGTTGGGATTGCTCGCGCAGATCGCATGTGGCTGTGCATCGGGGGGTGACGCGGATGTCAGACGGCTTCAGGCGGAACTGAAGAACGCGAGAGGCCGAAACAGCATCCTCGAGAGGGACAACGAGAAACTCAGTCAATCGCTCCAGCAGGCGGAGTTGAGTCTGGCCGAGGCGAGCGACGCCCGGAACAAGCTGCAGATTCGGGTCCAGGACCTGACGACATCACGCGACGAGCTGACGACCAGGGTCGGCGAATTGAACGCTGTTCAGGCCGATCTGCGAGGCCAAGTCAAGGAGTTGAGCGGAGAGCGGACCAGCCTTGAGAAGAAGGTGGCGGATCTGACCCGGTCCCGTGACGGTCTGCGAAAGAATGTCGAGGCCCTGACCGTTGCTCGCGACGGCTTGCAGAAGAAGGTGGTGGATCTGACCCAGTCTCGGGACGGTTTGCAGAAGAACGTTGAAGCGCTGACCGTTGCTCGCGACGGCTTGCAGAGGAAGGTGGTGGATCTGACTCAGTCTCGCGACGGCTTGCAGAAGAACGTTGAAGCCCTGACCGCTGCTCGCGAGGGTTTGCAGAGGAAGGTGGTGGATCTCACCCAGTCTCGCGACGGCTTCCAGAAGAACGTTGAAGCCCTGACCGCCGCCCGCGACGGCTTGCAGAAGAAGGCAGACACACTGACCACCACGTGCGTCAGTCTCCAGAAGAAACTGGATGACCTGACGAAAGCGCGAGACGTGGCTCTTGAAGATGCCAAAAAGGCACAAGGACACGTTGAGCAACTGAACGACAGGGTCAAGGCTCAAGGCCGGCAGATGGCGGAGCTGCAGGAGCAGATCGCCGAAATCCGAGCCCTCCTGGAGCGTCTGCAGAAGAACCTGCAGTGAGCGGTGCGGGGTTCGCGGCCTCGATCAGCCGTTGTGTATTTCGCGCGGGTCGCGTCCGTCCTCGATAGCGGCGATCTTGTTGACACGTCTTTGATGGCGGCCGCCGCTGAAGTTGGTGATCAGCCACGCCTCCACGATTTTGCGCAGCAGGACTTCGCCCACCTGGTCGCCCGACAGGCAGAGCACGTTCGTATCGTTGTGGTCCCGCGAAATCTGGGCGCTAAGCTCGTCATGACAGAGAGCGGCGCGGATGCCGTGGACCTTGTTCGCCGCGATACTCATGCCCAGGCCGGTCGCGCAAATCAGAATCGCCCGGTCTGCGTCCTTTTGTGAGACGGCCTTGGCGACGACATAAGCCAGATCGGGATAGTCCACCGGATGAGTGCCATCCGTTCCAAAATCGACACACTCGTGCCCCATTTGAGTTACGATGGCCTTGATCTGCTGCTTGGCTCCGTAACCCCGATGGTCGCTGCCGATCGCTATTTTCATAACCCAAGCTCGTCAATTCTCGCCTTCACGGCGTTCTCTATCAGGTCGGCACACCGATTGAACTGCTCCTGCGGCTGTCCGATCGGGTCGGGGACTTCCACGTTTTTCCCCAGGAGAAAGCACTTCCGCTCTGCATCCGGCGCAATGCTTCTCACCTCTTCACAGTGTGCCTCTGTCATACAAAATATATAATCATTCGCCTCAACAAGCGAACGCGTCAACGGCTGACTTGCATGATTTCTGATATCGACGCCTTTGGTCAAGCACGCGAGGATGGCTCCCGTGCTCGCGGGGGCACCGCTCATATCCAGCATGCCTGCCGAACTGATCTTATAACCCAGGAACTCCAGAGCGTCAACGGGACAATCCAGCTTTCGGGCCAGGTGTTTCTTGAAGAGTCCCTCAGCCATCGGACTGCGACAGGTGTTGCCGGTGCAGACGAAGAGAAACCCGACCTGGGACATCTCTTTCAGCCGGGCCGCCGAATAGAAGCCTTCCCGCAGGACTTCGATGCCCCGGCTGCCGATGCGGGCGACCGTGCTGCTCTGCTTGTACCGGCAGGGGCCGGCATCGAGCACCATGTCCAGTTGATCGCCCAAACGGTCGATCACCGGCCCGGCGTCGCCCGGGGCGGGTTCGCCGCCGACGTTGGCGCTCGGCGCGACCACAGGGCACTCGGCCAACTGCAGGAGCGCCGCGGCCACCGGTTGATCGGGACAGCGAATGCCGATGGCACCGTTCTTGTAGAGAACGTCGAAAACGTCGCCGTCGAACCGGTCTCTCTGCCTGGCCAGATCCACCGGAGCGATGTCAAAGACGCACGTCAGCGGGCCGGGCCATACGGATTGCAGGAGTTTCCTGGCCCTGAGGTCGGCGTGAGGGACGTATTGCGTATAGCTGTCGCGTTGGCCGATATGGAGCGTGTAATGCTTGTCCGCGTCCCGGCCCTTGATCCGGTCGAGCCGGGCGATCGCATCCCGCCGGACCCGGCACGCGATTCCGTACACCGTTTCGGTGGGGAATGCCACCAGCCCACCCGATTCTATAAGTTCCGCCGCCTGCTTGAGATAGTCGAAATCCTCAGCCGCGCCGGTGATCTTGACGATCGTTGCGCTCATGAAAGGACAATACTGCAAAAGGTCCTATGCTGCAAGGAAACTTCGAGTCTGCATGGTCTCTCGTTGTCTATGCGTGGGGCGAGCACCGGGGACCATGGAGCAAAAGGATGAAGGCAATGTGCATATCTCCGTGCGGAATCCCGAAAAACGCTAAGGGTGTCGCCTCGCCTGGTGCCGATGCCTCTCTCGTCGGAATGGTTGCCAGTAGGAGAGTCTGGTATAGAAGCAGCGGTACGACAGCGTAGAAGAAAACGAACGGACTTCTCGTGGCCCGTGGACCTCTTGTTACCGCACTCCAGCCGGTTGCTCAACAAGCGAAAAGCCCACGGCGGCAGTCATGAAAGGACCATGCTCCCAGAGCCTCTGGGGTATAGAGAGACGGGTCGAAGAGGTAAGGATGGTCGCCGGCCGTCCGATAAACCAGATGGCCCGGAGCTGTGAAGCGAACGAAAGAAGCTGCCACACGTATCTCCCCACCAAATCTGCAAAAACCGCTAAGGTCGCTATCTTAGCAGAGCCGATACGCATGTCGTCGGAAAGGTTGGCATTAAGGAGAGTCCGGTATGGAAACATCGGTAGAACAACGCAGAGAGAAACGAACAGACCTGGCGTGGCCCGTCAGCGTGTGGTTGCCTCAAGCGGGTCGGTTCTTCCACGGGCGTAGCGCCAACATCAGTAAAGTAGGGGTCTTCATCAGCGTACCCATGACCATGCCCGTCCGCAAGGGCGACATGATTGAGATGAATTTCCCTCGCACGGACGCACTGGCTGAGGAGAAGGGGCAGTTTGCACGGATCAAGCGAGGCCGCGTCGTCCGCATCGACCGCAATCATAGCCTCCAAGACGCAATGGTTGGGCTAGGGATAGCCTTCGAGTAAAAGACGACGGTTCGGCGTCGGCTTGATGGTGATTCGGACTGCAACAGGGAGTCTATCACCGCGGGGCAATGAAAAAACGCCATCAAGCCGATGCTGCCGCCACCTTCCCGCTTACAGCACCGTCGCCAGAAACAGCAGCAACATCCCCAATGCGATTCCCCCCATACCGACGCGCGACCACTTCAGGTATCTCGCATAGCCCAGGTGCTGCTCCTCGAATTCGTGGTACATATTGTCGAACTCGGGATCGTCACGCGGATACAGCCTGATTCTCGCATAGAGGTAGAGGGCACCCGACCCCACGAACACCAGGGCACCCAGCAGATACACCGCCATGATGATTTCTCTCATGCACGTATCATAACCGGAGGGATGACTTGACGCATCCTCTCTCTTTCAATAAGCTCAGGCCATTCCGGGGTGTCCTGTCTACGCTTGCGTAGACAGGCTAATCGGCCATTTGGATGGACAACTATGAAGACGATCGATCTACGCAGCGACACCGTGACATTGCCGTCCCCGCAGATGTGGGAGGCGATCGGGCACGCCCCACTGGGCGATGACGTTTTCGGCGACGACCCGACCGTCAACAAGCTCCAGCAGATGGCGGCTGAGCGGCTGGGCAAAGAGGCGGGATTGTTCGTCCCCAGCGGCACAATGGGCAATCTCGTCTCGATTCTGACGCACTGCCGCCGTGGCGACGAGGTCATTCTGGGCGACCAATGTCACACGTTCATCTACGAAGCAGGAGGCATCTCTGCTCTGGGCGGCGTTCATCCCCGCACCGTGACGAACCAGCCGGACGGCACGCTCAACGTGCAGGATATCGAAAAGGCGATCCGCCCCAGTGACGTACACTTTCCGCCCACCCGCCTGATCTGCCTGGAGAATACGCAAAACCGCTGCGGCGGGGCGGTCCTCACGCTGGCGTACATGGATGAAGTCGCCGCCCTGGCTCGTCGGCGTGGATTAGCCGTTCATCTCGATGGCGCCCGCCTGTTCAACGCCGCGGTCGCACTCGGCGTCGATGTCAGGGAGCTGACGCGCGGCGTCGATTCCGTGAGCGTGTGCCTGTCGAAAGGACTGGCCGCGCCGGTGGGATCGGTCATCTGTGCGACGAAGGATTTCGTCGCTCAGGCGCGCCGCGTCCGCAAGATGTTGGGCGGCGGTATGCGCCAGGCCGGTGTCATCGCGGCCGCCGGCGTGGTGGCGTTCGATACGATGATCGCCCGGCTGAAAGAAGATCACGAGAACGCCAAGCAGTTCGCTAAAGGCATCGCCAAACTCAAGGGACTGAAGGTCGACCTCGACCGCGTTCCGACAAACATGGTCTTCTTCGACGTTGTGACACCGGATGTGACTGCCGACGCGCTCGTGACGAAACTTGGTGAACAGGGCGTGCGAATGCTCTGTACCGGCCCCGGCCGCGTACGCGCCGTCACGCACTACGGCATTACGGCCGGCGACATCGATGTCACGTTGAAAGTGATGCAAGACGTTCTACCGAGGTAGGATGGGCCTTGGCCCATGCGGGTTCTATTTGGGCGCCGCGGAAGCCTCGTAGACGACGCGCCCGGCGACGATGGTCGCGTGTACGGACAAATCCTCGTTGAGCAGGACGATATCCGCATCGTAACCGACCTTGAGAGACCCTTTGCGGTCATGGAGCCCCAGCGCCCGGGCGGGGTTTTCCGTGACGGTCTTGACGGCCGTGGTCAGCGAGCAGCCGGTAGCATGAATCAGCCGGGCCAGCATCTGGTTCAGCCCGAGGGACGTCCCGATCAGCGTGCCGTCCCTGTAGCGGGCGGTGCCGTTCTTCGATTCGTACTCGATGCCATTGTAGGTGTACTTCCCGTCCGGCAGCCCGGCCGCCAGCATCGCATCGGTGATGGTGATGAACCGTTCGGGCCCGATCACATCGAATGCCAGACGCAGCATCGACGGATGAATGTGCACGCCGTCGGTGATGACCTGGACGCTCACGTCCGCCCGCTCGAAGACGGCTACGATCGGCCCGGGTATCCGATGGTGCATGGGCGGCATGGCGTTGAACAGATGGGTCACATGGCTGATCCCCGCATCGAAACCCTGCCGCGTCTGCTCGTAATTCGCGTTGGTATGTCCCAGGGCCGCGACAATGCCGCGGGCTTTCAAGGTGCGAATGACGTCGGGCCCGCCCGAAAGCTCGGGGGCAATCGTCATCATCTTCAAACGCTGTCCCGCCGCTGTCAGTATCTCATCCATAATCGTGGCAGCGGGGGCCGTCACGCAATCCGGCTGGATCATGCCGCGTTTCTGCGGACTGATGAACGGACCTTCCAGATGAATGCCCAGCATACGGGCCCCGCCCAGGTCCTGTCCGCACGCCTCGGCTGCGACCCGCAGATGACGATTCTCCTGCCCCGGCCTGTAAACGGTCGTGCCGAGAAAGCTCGTCACGCCGAATCGCGCGCACGCCCGCGAGATCGTCTGCAGCGCCTCCGGCGTGCCGTCGAGCACGTCCGCTCCGCCCGCCCCCTGAATATGAACATCGATGAACCCCGGCGCCGCGATCCGTCCCCGTGCGTCCAGCGTGCGCTCCGCTTGAACGGAGGGCTCCCCTTCGTCGATCCACGCAATCACGCCGTTGTCGACGAGGATCGACCCAGCCCCACCGATCTCCCTGACCCCCACCGGCCGACAGTTCTGGATGAGCAAAGTTGCCATGAACCCTATCCTACCGCCGAAGCCGGCCGACCGAAAGCCCGCCCGTTGGTTTTCGTTGACGATAGAGCGTGTTTTTGCTACCGTGAACCCACCTGGAAGAAAGGCACGTGGGGTGATGCTGCCCGTAAATGGCTGGTGTGCATGGCGGACTCTGCGTGACTAAACGGATAGGATGCAGGAGAGAGCACGTGCTGAACCATTCATCACCCTACAGTGAGCTCACACGCGACCAGTTCTGCTCATTCGGGCGAGTCATTGTCGAAAGCTCCAACATCGAACACCTCCTTGAGATGATCGCAATCAGGCTCGCCAGAGCTCCTTCCTATCCCACTATTGCGATCACTAGCCAACTCGGCTACGTCCAGAAACTGAAGGCCGTGGCCCTTCTCGTAGACACGCACCGGAGGCGATATGAGGGCAAGTTCATCCCCTCGGGTACGCTGGACGAGCTTTCGTCACTCTTGCGTGAGGTTGATTCCTTTCGCGTAGATCGTAATCGCTGCGCCCACTATCTGTGGTGTCGCATTGATGACAAGACAATCTTTGGGATCCGGCTGACTGGAAAACACGGCGGTGGTCTGAACAACACTGAGGACGGCATTACGCTAAGCGTGGACGAACTGGATTCAATGGCTTCTCAGATGCACAGAATGGTGGGTGGCCTTCTCGCTGTCCTTGAGACCTTGCCCGAGACAGAGGAATGACTTTGATATGTGCCGATCCGGACGAATGGGGGCATGGACGAATCGGGGGACGCCTGCCAATTCCAAAGGCCAGACGGGGCGCTCGGGCGCATTGAAAAGCGGTCAGAGGGTGTCCGAGAGGCGGAGGCCTTTGATTTCTTTGAAATGGCCGTCGAAGGTGACGAGGACGGAGCCGGTCTCGACAGCATGGCCCGCGGGGCTATATTGGGCAGGACGGACTGAAGCCGATGTCCACTGAATCATCAAGATCGTCCCGGCGGGACGGTCGATAATAGCCCACCGTTTCAACGGTGGGTACAAAGGTCCGAGATGACCCCAAGTCCCGTAAGGGGCGACAGAACACTACCATCGGACCTGATGCATCTCCGGGGCCCCGATACGCGACACGGCGTCGAGGGACTCTTTCGTCCCTGCGGGAACTAGTCTTGCCTCTGATCCTCGGTACCCACCGTTGAAACGGTGGGCTATTGTCTTTCGCCCTCTGGGCTTGTGCGGTGGCCCTCAAATCGGGTAGGTGAGAAAATCACAAAAAATATGAAATTATTGAGAACGCCTGTGCCCTCATGTGCGTCTATATGGTAGTATGAACATTCAGGCTCATTCTCTTATCCCTGCGCGGGTGAGGGCCCGGACTCGTTTGTGGGATTTCTGGATTCCCGCCTGCGCGGGAATGACATCGTGGGAGCGTCGTTAGGTTCCATTCAAGATTCAAACAGCAGTGTGGAGGATTCGAAGATGGCCAGTGAAGCGCAGATTCTTGCCAATCGTCGCAATGCGGAGAAGTCCACGGGGCCGCGGACGGAGGAAGGGAAGGCGGCTTCGTCACAGAACGCGGTCAAGCATGGGTTGTGTGGGCGGGGCGACATCATCAGCTCGGAGGACCCGGGCGAATTCGATCTCCATCGTCAACTGATGCTGGCGGAACTCGACCCAGCGGGGCCGATCGAGCATATCCTGGCGGACCGGATTATCAGCCTCTCCTGGCGGCTTAAGCGGGCTGAACGCATGCAGAACGAGGTGCTGGATTGCCTCCTGGCGGAGGGCGACGCCGGGGCGGAAGGCGAAAGTGACGAATTGGGTTCGTTTGTACAAACCGACGACCCGGCCCTGGGACGGGCTGTCGTGAAGGACTTTGCCGGGGACCGGGCCTTGGAGCGGCTGATGGTCTACGAGCGACGGATCGAGCACAGCCTGTACAAGACCATGAACGAGCTGCATCGCATGAAGCTGCTCCGCCCGTTTGGCAGCGAAAACCGCGTGCGAAAGCCCGATTTGACAAGCCGGGAGCCAGTGCGCCAAACGAACCCAATTCCCTCAGGCGTCGGCATTCCCTTCAACTCGCGTCAAGGGGAACCCTCGCACTATCCCGGGACAGGCGCGGTCGCTTCGCTCGGCGTGTGTCAAAACACTGGGGCAGTCTCGGGTGGCAGCCTCAAGTCCGCAGGACTTGGGGATGGCGAATCGGACAGCCCCTTCGGCCATCCCCAAGCTTCGCTTGAGGCTGCCACCCATGAACCACGCTGACGTTGGTGTCTGAGAGCTTGACGGTTGCTCTGCCCGCCCCGGGCGCGGTTTTGGTTGACGCTGAAGGGGGGGATCGCTATCGTGGACCGGTTGACCATTAGGGAACTGGAGTACTGGAATATTGGGCGTCCCATGTTCCACCATTCCATCGTTCTGCTATTCCATCTTTAAGGTGTGACTATGGCTGAAGGCCAGCGAAGCTGGGAAAAGCGGCTTGCCGCGAAGCCCGATGAATTGACCGTGGATTACGTCGAGTCCCTATCCTACGACCGGCGGCTCTACAAATACGATATCGTCGGCTCGATTGCCCACGCGACGATGCTGGCCGAGTGCAAGCTGATCACCCAGGCAGAGCTCAAGGCCATCAAGAGCGGCCTGATCCAGATCAGCGAGGACATCGAAGCGGGGCGTTTCCCGTTCGACAAGGCCAGCGAGGACATCCACATGGCCATCGAGGCCGCGTTGATCGAACGCATCGGCGACCCCGGCAAGAAGCTGCACACCGCTCGGAGCCGCAACGACCAGGTGGCGACCGACATC
>CAYQXM010000111.1:0-3450 GCA_964421295.1 uncultured Pirellulales bacterium | reverse complement strand
ACATCCGGCTGTGGCTGCGCGACGAGATCGACACGGTGCGGGGCAAGATCGCGACCCTGCAGCGTGCCTTTGTCGATCTTGCGGACAAGCACGTCGAGGACATCATGCCCGCTTATACCCACATGCAGCGGGCCCAGCCCATCGTCGTCGGGGCATATCTGCTCAGTTTCGTCCCCCAACTCGGACGCGATGCCCGTCGTTTGGCGAACTGCCAGCGCCTTCTGAATATTTCGCCACTCGGTTCGGGGGCCATCGCCGGCTCGACACTGCCCATCGATCGGGAAAGCACGGCCCGGCAACTCGGATTCAGAGACTGTGCCTTCAACAGCATCGATGCCGTCAGTGACCGTGACTTCTGCGCCGAGTTCATCTTCGATTGTGCTTTGCTGGGAGCGCACCTGTCACGCTTCGCCGAGGACTGGATTCTGTTTTCGACCAACGAGTTCGGCTTCCTCCGCATCGCCGATGCGTTCTGCACGTCATCCAGCATGATGCCGCAGAAACGCAACCCCGATATCCTGGAACTGATGCGCGGCAAGACCGGTTCACTCTACGGCGCCCTGATCGGGATGTTGACGATCCTCAAGGGCCAGCCGTCCGGGTACAACCGGGACCTGCAGGAGGACAAGATTCACCTCTTCTCCGCCGCCGACACGACCCGGGCCTCGCTGGATATGGCCGCGGCGGTGGTCGCGCACACGACGTTCAATACGGAAAAGATCGGCGCAGGGCTGCGGGAAGGTTTCCTCGACGCGACCAGCCTGGCGGAGTACCTGGTCGACAAGGGTGTTCCGTTCCGACAGGCCCACGGCATCGTCGGCGTGCTGGTGGCGCTCTGTGAGAAGGAAGGCAAGGCGTTGTCGGATTTGTCGCTGACGGCGCTGCGGGAGCATTCGTCCGCCATCGATAAAGACGTATACGATCACCTGGGGGCCGCCAACGTGGTGAAGAGCTATGTCTCTGCCGGGGCGGCCGGTCCGCGGCAGGTCAGGGAGCAGATCGCCTACTGGAAGGAACGTCTCGCCCAGTCATGAACCCGCGGGAAGATGACATCACGGCCTGGTTCGCACGCCAACGCGCTCTGGATCCCCGGATGTTCCCGATCGGCATCGGCGACGACATGGCGGAGGTCCGCGTCGCGGAGGATGTGACCGTTCTGATCACGACGGACATGCTGCTCGACGGCACGCACTTCGATTTGGCGACCGCCACCCTGGAGCAGGTCGGCTACAAGGCCATGGCCACGAGCCTGAGTGACTGCGCCGCGATGGCGACCGTGCCGCTGGCGGCGGTGGCGGCGGTGGGGCTGCCGCGGGGGTTCGGGGCGTCACACCTGAAGGAACTTCACGCCGGCATCACCCGGGCGGCGGACAAATACCGCTGTCCTCTGGTCGGCGGGGATATCACCAGCTGGCGGGACGGCAGTCGCTGCGCGATCAATGTCACGATGCTGAGCCGATGTGCCGGGCACCCCCCGATCCGCCGCAACGGCGCGCGGGCCGGGGACGTGATCTGTGTCACGGGCACGCTGGGAGGATCGGGACTGGGCCGCCATCTCGAATTCGAGCCGCGCGTCGAGGAAGCCCTGCAGATCGCGGGACTTGTGACGATTCATGCGATGATGGACATCAGCGATGGCCTGAGCACGGATTTGAACCGCATCTGCACGCAAAGCGGAGTCGGGGCGCTTCTCGAAGCGGCTGCCATACCTGTGTCCGAGGCTGCCCAACGCCGGCCCGATCCTCTGGATGCGGCTCTGAACGAGGGAGAGGACTTCGAGTTGCTGTTTACGCTGGCGCCGTCCACTTGGGAAGCGCTGCAGACGCGGTGGCATCATACGCTTCCGATCACGCCGATCGGCCATGTCACGCAGGGCACCGGGATGCAGATGCGTCGGGCGGAGGGCCGGCTGGTCGAACTCGTGCCGGGCGGATACGATCACCTGCGTGATGGATGAGGGGACTCATGGAACGGACGATTACGACGAACTCTCCGCAGAAGACCATGGACCTCGGGGCCGCCATCGGCCGGCAGTTGCGGGGCGGGGAAGTCATCGCCCTGGTGGGGCCCCTCGGCAGCGGCAAGACCCACCTGATCAAAGGGATCGCGGCCGGTGCGGGGGCGAAAGACCGCCAGGAAGTCAACAGCCCGACGTTCGTCATCATCAACGAGTACGAAGGCCGCGTGCGCGTCTACCATATCGATGCGTATCGCGTCACGTCGCTGGCGGAGTTCGAAATGCTCGGCTTCGACGATTTGCTTGCGCCCGAGTCTGTCGTTGTGATCGAGTGGGCCGATAAAGTCGAAGGCATCGTATCCCAGACCCATCCGATCCACATTGAGCTGCGTCACGAGGGGCGGACACGCCGGACGATCGTCTTACGCGATCTGCCGGCCCACATCCAGATCCCGTAAGAACACGCTGCGGCCTCCGGCGGCACTGCTGGTGTCTAACCGTGAAAAGTCTACCGGTATTTTTTCCTTCGTTTCTTGCATGCGGGGATTTGTTTTCTATGTTTTGGGTGGACTGTTAGAGAGCCGCAGATAATGCTGTCCGGTCCCTTATCCGGCAGCGCGTTCAGGGCTCTCGTGAACGTCATCGTTCATTACCATTGTAGATGTAGCTGAGGATTGTCAAACAGGTTTGGCACCACTCTTGGGGAGGGTCTGACACTCACGGATTCGCGCATCGGACAAGTGACATCAGAAAACCAACGCTGATGTCTAAGCAGCAAAAGCAAGCACAACATTTTCCACCCAATCATCGCACATAACAGGAGGAGCTTAACATGAAGGCAACACGCGGCTTTACACTGGTCGAAATTCTGATCGTCGTCGTGATCCTGGGCATTCTGGCGGCCATCGTGGTTCCGCAGTTCACCCAGGCCAGCACTGAGGCCAAGATGAACAGTCTGTGCAGCAACCTGCAGTCGCTGCGTTCGCAGATCGAGCTGTACAAGGTTCAGCACAACGACACGGCGCCCGCGGCGGGTACGTTTGCGGCGCAAATGACGCAGACGAGCAGCATCGCCGGCGCGACCAGTGGTAACAAGACCCGTACGACGACCTATGCCTATGGCCCGTACCTCGAGAGAGTTCCGGATAATCCGTTTGACAATCTCGCCACGATCACCGAAATCGGTGCTCCGAGCGAGGCGGGTTCGGGTGGTGGCTGGGCCTATGATCCGAACACCGGTGAGATCTATGCCAACGATACCACGGCTCACGCGGCTCTGTAAGCTGTCCGTTGGATAATCACACGATCATGAAGGCTGACCGTGCACGGGCTTGCCCACTGCCGGTCAGCCTTTTTCATAACGAAAGGACGACACATGCGTAACGCCAAGGGCTTCACCCTCGTGGAGATTCTGATTGTGGTGGTCCTGCTTGGCGTCCTGGCCGCCATCGTGATTCCGGTCAACGCCGTGTTCGGCGTGCTCACGGCGTGGG
>CAYQXM010000110.1:0-16902 GCA_964421295.1 uncultured Pirellulales bacterium | reverse complement strand
TTCAGCATCGCATCCTTGTTCCTGGCGAACTCGATGAATGCTCCCTTGAGCTTGGCCATCTCCGCACTGGCGGCATAGGCCGTGCCGGTCATGATGGCCGAGATCGCGGAAGCCAGAGCCCGGGCCTGGTCCGAATCGTAGGGCAGGGCCAAACTCATGATGATCGAGCCCAAGTTGGCGAATCCCAGTCCCAGCGGTCGGAAACGATGGCTATTGATCGTGATGGGCTTGTCCGGATAGCTGCCGGCGTCCACCAGGATCTCCTGAGCGATGACGAAGAGGCGAACGGCCTTCTTGAAGGACTCGATGTCGATGGTTCCGTCTTCCCTGCGAAACTTCATCAGGTTCAACGAGGCTAGGTTGCAGGCCGAGTCGTCGATGAACATGTACTCGCTGCAGGGGTTGGACGCGTTGATCGGCCCGGAAGTGGGGCAGGTGTGCCACCGATTGACGGTGCTGTGGTATTGAACGCCCGGGTCGCCGCAGATGCGCGTGCCCTCGGCGATCAACTGCATCAGCTCACGTGCCGAGTGCTCGCCGACCTTCTCGCCCGAGGTCACGGCGCGAGTGGTCCACTTGTCATCCTTCTCCACCGCTTGCATGAAATCATCGGTCACGCGTACGGAGAGATTGGAGTTCTGGAACATCACGCTGTCATAGGCCTCGGCATTGTACTCGCCGGTATAGCCGGCTTCGATGAGCGCCCAAGCCTTCTTCTCCTCGACGGTTTTGCAGGTGATGAACTCCTTGATGTCGGGGTGATCGACCTTGAGGGACTGCATTTTGGCGGCCCGGCGGGTCTTGCCTCCCGATTTGATGACGGCGGCGATCTGATCGTATACCCGCATGAAGCTCAGAGGGCCGGAGGGTTTGCCGCCGCCGGCGAGCTTCTCTCTGCTGCTCCTCAGCGTCGACAGGTCGGTTCCTGTTCCCGAACCGTGCTTGAAGAGCATCGCTTCGCTGGTGGCCAGACGCATGATGTCTTCCATCGAGTCCTTGACGGCCTGGATGAAGCATGCCGAGGCCTGCGGATACTCATAGCTATTCTGGCAGGGCACTGCCGTTTGCTTTTCCGCATCCCAATGATAGTTGTGCTTGCCGCCCGCGATGCCGTATACGTCAAACAGACCGACGTTGAACCAGACCGGCGAATTGAATGCCCCGTACTGGTTAACGCACAGCCATGTCAGTTCGTTGTAGAAGACATCGGCGTCTTGCTCGCTGGCGAAGTAACCATCCTTGAGCCCACGATCGGCAATGGTTCGGCAGACCCGATGCACAAGCTGCTTGACCGAGTGCTCGCGCTGGCCTCCTTCAATGTCGCCGTAGAAGTACTTGCTCGAAACGACCTTCGTGGCCAGTTGGCTCCACGTCGTCGGCACTTCGATGTTGTCCTGCTCGAAGATAGCCTGACCGTTGTCGCTCGAGATCTTCGCCGCACGCGTCTCCCACTCCAACTCGTCGAAGGGATGAGTACCCGCGGTGGAGAAGTGATGCTCTATCCTCAAACCCTTAACCTTTTCGTTCCGGACGGTCGCCTTGACCGGCGGTTTGTCCTCTTTGAAAGGGTTCTCGGGGTCAAACTTGTACGCCATTACGCGCCTCCATGCGATGAAACGCCTACCACAATATGTAGTTGGATCAAATGGGATCGAAACCAGATATTGTTGAAACCACCGTGCTAACAAGTATTGCGAAGGTACTTCTCCCCGTTCGAAGTGTAAAGAGCAAAAAAGGAAAAATCTGGCGCGCTTGCTGAATGTTTGTTCTTAGTCCTTGAGATATCGTAAGCTACGACAGAGGCGCGAGCGCGAAATTTTTTTACTTTGCGTTGGCGTCTACAAACCGGTCGCATCGAGCCAACGCTGCGCGATCCACGCGTGCGCCCAAACGAGTGGGTGGACTGTGTCCTGCGACCATTTCTCTGCAGGCACATAAGGAATTTGCTCATGGATCTTTCTCTGGAGCGGTACGAGCACGGCATGGAATTTCGCCGCGAGTTGTCTCACTGCTTCGACATAAGGTGTCACCGATTTGAAAACAGGATGCGCGGAATCGCTGCAGAAAACGAATGGTTCCATCAGCACGAGTTGGCAGTCGCATTCCTCTTTGACTCTTGCGAGCAAGCGCTCGTAGGTTTGCTCGTAATCGCGCGACGACGAAGCCTCGCGGTCCGGCTCCATCGTCATCCGCCAGACATCGTTGATGCCGATCAGCACGCTCAGAATGTTCGGCCTGTGCACCAGGCAATCTTTGTCCCAGCGATTGCTCATGTCGCGGACCGTGTCTCCGCTGACACCTCTGTTGATCAGACGCAGGTCGAGACTGGGATACTTCGCCAGAAGCAGGTTGCCAGCGAAGTGAACGTAGCCCAAGCCCAGCGGTGCGTACCCTCGACGATGGCGTTCTGCATCGGTGATGCTGTCGCCGATGAATAGAATGGTGTCGTCGCGATGCAACTGAATCAAGGGAGGCATGATCGATTCTCCTACCATAGTCCGACACAAGCCAGCCATTCTACCGGCGACGGACATGCTGCCAACAGCCTGCCAGTTCGAATTCTCGCAGGTCAGGTCGGACCTTTTGTCTGGAGCCTCGTGGAATTAGAATAGGTAATAATTGGATGGGACGATGTTATGGCGTAGGATACGAATATTGCATGACGAATAGCTCAGACACTGACAGGCTCGAACGGATTCGCTCCAGGATCAGGGAGTTTCCTACCGGTTCCGGCGTGTATTTCATGAAGGGGCCGGACGACGTTGTCCTTTATATAGGCAAAGCGAAGAACCTGCGCTCCCGTGTGTCCAGCTACTTCCAGCCGAGCAGCGATCTCGAGTCCTCACGCGGCCCGTGGATCGTCGAGATGATCAATCGCGTCGTGAAGGTCGACTACATCGAGACCGAGAGCGAAGTGGACGCGATGCTCAAGGAAGCGCGACTGATCAAGGACATCCGCCCACCGTACAACTCGGCATTAACCGACGACAAGACGTTTCCTTATCTTGAGATCACGACACGCGAAGACTACCCGGGCGTCTACATCACCCGCCAGCCTCATCCCACCGGCACACGGCTCTTCGGTCCATTCGCCAATCCCCGGGACCTCAGGGACGTCCTGGTGGAGCTGCAGAAGATATTCCGCTTCCGCACGTGCTACCTGACGATCGAGGACGCCGATCCGAAGCGGCGGTTCTTCCGTCCGTGTCTTTTGTACAATATCAAACAATGTGTCGCCCCCTGTGCCGCCAAGGTTGACAGGGCCACCTATAGAAGGATCATCCGGGACTTCATTCGCTTCTTCCGCTCCAAACGCGTGACCATGCTCCGCTGGCTGCGGGAGCAGATGACTGAGGCGTCGAAGAATCTTCAGTATGAGAAGGCCGCCGAGTTCCGTGACCGGATTCGCTTGATCGAGAGTCTGGACAAGCGGGGCACGCCCGATGAGCATGTACAGCCCGAGGCTTTCGCGTCGGACCCGACCGAAGCCCTCGTCAAGCTTCGCGAGATTCTCCAGATTCCCGACCAGGTCCGCATCATCGAAGGCATCGACATCGCCAATATCAGCGGCAAAGAGTCTGTCGGATCTCTGGTCAAGTTCATCGATGGCCGACCCTTCAAGAGCGGCTACCGTCGCTTTCGGATTAAGACCGTCAGCGGGATCAATGACTACGCCATGATCGCGGAGGTCGTCCGCCGACGCTACAAATACGCTTTGCGCGGCGAGGAACTGTGGCCCGATCTCATTCTCATCGATGGTGGCCTGGGCCATCTCCACGCGGCCGAAGCGGCATTGGGACAGATGATCATTCAGAGTGTCGCGGAAGGAAAAGCGGACGTTGTCTCGGCCCACACCAAAATCGCCTCCATAGCGAAACGCGAAGAGGACATCTACCTGCAAGGCAGCACTACGCCGCTGAAACTGCCGGCTCAGTCGCCGGTCCGAAAACTGTTGCAGTACGTTCGCGACGAAGCCCACCGATTTGCCCAGCATTATCACCACATCCTGCGCGACAAACACATGTTCGATGGCGATAGCGATTGACCTCGTCGAATGCATGCCCCCACCAGGCTGAGAGATTGGAAATGGCCCAGCTATTGACGGTTTTATAGGCCCTTCAAATGGTCACTCAATATTCCGCACGGGAGCGAAAGTTCCCTGCCTGCACGGCTAAACCGGCCTCACGATCCGACCGATACTGACAGCGGAGTCAGGTGGACGGGTGATCGACAGAGTCCCGCACCGTGGGGTTGGATGGAGGCCGCAACGCGTATCGTGAGTGAGGATGGGTATTAACCACATTGGCCTGTAATGACCGGGGCTGAAGAGCTTTCGGTCGGGCGGGAGGGCGTTATTATCTTCGATGCTACACTCAAAGACTACCTCAAGGAAATCGACGAATCATCCTTGTTGACCTGGGAAGAGGAGTATGAACTGGGCAAGCGGATCGCCGACGAGAATGATCCACAGGCCCGCGAGCGGCTTGTGCGCAGCAATCTCCGCCTGGTGGTCAACATCGCCAAGAAGTATGGCGGGCGGGGAATGGCTCTGGGTGACCTGATCGAGGAGGGCAACCTCGGGTTGATCAAGGCCGTCGACTACTTCGACCCCGAACGGGGCACGCGCTTCAGCACCTACGCGGCCTGGTGGATCAAGCAGAGCATCAAGCGCGCCTTGCTGGAGAACATCCAACTGGTCCACGTGCCGACGTACATGGTCGCCCTGATCAATCAGTGGCGCCACACCGCCGTGGAAGCGGAGGCCCAGTTGGGCCGCAAGCTCCGCGTGGAGGAAATGGCGCATCTGATGCAACTGCCGATGCGCAAGGCCGCGATCATCAATCGGATCGTCGAGGTCCTCAGCAACGCCGGCGAGAGTCTCAACAGTGACGAGGAAAGCGAAACCCAGGCCCTGGAATCCACGTTGCAGGACGACAATGCGGGATTGCCGGAAGATGCGCTGGTCGACGACGAAGAGAAGAGCAAGGTGGTCCGGCTGCTCGAGAACCTCGATCCCCGCGATGCCGATGTCTTGCGCCTGCACTACGGCCTGACCGGCCGTCGGCCCCTGACGCTCAAGGAGATCGGCAAGAAGATGGGCTTGACACGCGAACGTATCCGCCAGATCCGTCGCGACGCCCTGACCCAGCTCTACGATCTGATGGAAGCCGAGTAAATCCCCGGGGGATTTACATTTACGATTTACGAATTTTCACTTACGATTTGGATGAATCGTAATTTGTAAATCGTAGATGGTAGATCGCAGGGGGTCTTGATGGGGAAGAAGTCGCTGGATCTGACGGCGTTCATCCGGGATGTCCCGGACTGGCCCAAGAAGGGCATCCTCTTTCGTGACATCACGCCGCTGCTGGCCAACGCCGAGGCGCTTCAAGTGGCGGTCAAGGCGATGTGCGCTCCGTACGAGAAGATGGGAATCGACTTCGTGGCTGCGGTCGAGGCCCGGGGTTTCATCTTCGGCACGGCTGTCGCCGAGCGGCTGGTCGCAGGGTTCGTCCCGATCCGCAAGAAAGGCAAGCTGCCGTGCAAGACGGAGTGCGTCAGCTACGGCCTCGAGTACGGGACCGACATGATCGAGATGCACCAGGACACCATCCCACCCGGGGCGAAGGTCCTGATGGTCGATGACCTGCTGGCCACCGGCGGCACCATGCGGGCCGCCTGCCAGCTCGTCGAGAGGACGGGTGCCCAGGTCATCGGCGTCACCTGTCTGATCGAGTTGACCGGCCTCAAAGGTCGCGAGAGACTCTCACCCTATCCTGTCCACACGGTGATCACCTATTGACGGAGATCGTGATGAAGGACCATCCGGTCGCTATCGTGACAGGAGCCGGACGCGGAATCGGCCGTGCGGTGGCTATCGCGTTGGCTCAGGATGGCTACAGAGTGGCCTTGATCGCTCGTTCTCGCGAGCAGTTGGAGTCGGTGGCCGGCGAGATCGCTGGGTTGGAGCCGGAAATCCATGTGGTGGATATCGCGGATTACGACGCGGCTCGTGAAGCGGGTGAGTCGATCGTGCGTCGGCTGGGCCGTGTCGATATCCTGGTCAACAATGCCGGCCAGTGGATCGCGGGCATACTCGACGTCACTGGTGAGCAGTTTCAGCACTTGCTCGCCGTCAATGTCACGGGGGCGCTGGCCTTCATCCAGGCGGTCGCCGCAACTATGAAGAAGCAGGGGCACGGCCATATCTTCAACGTCGCCTCCCGGGCCGGCAAGATCGGCTTCAAAGAGGAGGGGGCCTACGACGCCTCGAAGTTCGCCCTCGTGGGCCTGAGCGAAGCCCTGTACAAGGAGTTGTCGCCATCCGGCGTCAAAGTCACAGCCCTGTGCCCCTCCTGGACGGACACCGATATGGCCCGGCAGGCGAACACGCCGCTGTCCTCCAGGGAGATGATCCAGCCCGAGGATCTCGCCAAGACGATCCGCTGGCTCCTGACCCTCTCTCCCGCCGCCTGCGTCAAAGAAGTCCTGATCGAGTGCCGCCGGAACATTGCCTGAAAGGGCACACTATGCTCGAAGGCATCGTGATTGAACCTATGACGGAGGAGTTCATTCTGTGGCGGTGTCTGCACACGGGGCCGCTTTCGGGGGAGACGATCGACCAGTGGCGGCTGGACAGCGAACTGCCGTGGGCAGACTATCGCAAACGCAACCTTCCCCTTTTGATCAAACTGACCCGGGTCTACGGAGCGTGTGCTATTGTGGTGCGGGCCGGCGACGAGGTTGTCGGGTTGCTTCGCTTCTACCCGAAGGCGGTTTGGGACATGGTTGGCGCCGGGGGCTTGTGCCTGCAACAGGATCATCCCTGGGGTCCTGCCGACGACTTTGCCAACAGTGATTTCCCTCCGCTCGCTCATATCCAGGACAGGACGCTCGTGGTCCATTGCCTCATGACCGGGTGTGCCCGGCAGAAGGAGCATCCTTACCAGCGGAAGGGGTTGGGTTCGCAGATGGTTCGGACCCTGATCGAATGGGCGAAGCTGAAGGGGTGGAGTCGCATCGAGGCTGCAGCCTTCGAAGATCTCCCGATCATCTACGAGATCACC
This sequence comes from uncultured Pirellulales bacterium, assembly GCA_964421295.1. Classification (GTDB taxonomy): domain Bacteria; phylum Planctomycetota; class Phycisphaerae; order Sedimentisphaerales; family Anaerobacaceae; genus PLanc-01. Next base: position 9,835 of record CAYQXM010000110.1, on the reverse strand, counting down.
GGCAGTGCCGGTCACACCTTTTGGGAGAAGCTGGGCTTTTCGGTTGTCGATCGGTACCCGCACCCGGAATTGCAGGAGCCGGGCGAGTTCGTCTCGATACTGGAAGAGCAGGCCAGGGCCGCCGGCATTTCACCGGAGGGAGCGCGAGACAAGCTCGTCATGCGTCTCGACCTCGCCTCATGGGCGGCAGATGTACCGGTCGAAGATCGCGGCAGGCAGCAGGGCGCATAGACGCACCAGAGCGAAGGTGCAGGCGAGAGCGAAGAGAATTCGGACCAGGAGAATGCCGGAGAAGTGACCGCCGAGCGCGGCCATGAGCAGCGTATCCTCGATGAGGCTGTGACAGAAACCCATCAGGGCCAGCGAGAAGAAGATGTCCTGCTTGCCGATCCGGCCGGAGTTCGCGTGGCCGATGATCAGGCCGCCGCCGTAGGCCAGCCCCAGCACCATGCCGACGACGGTGATATCCGTCGCCGCCGGTGTCATGCCGAGCAGACGCAGCACCGGGGCGAGCATCCGTTCGATCCAATCGAGCACCTTGAGCTTGCGCAGCAGCCGCATGAGCGTCATCAGGATCAGCACGATCACGAAGATACGGACCAAGTTCAGTAACTGCCCCCATGCCCAAGCCGACAGTGAAGCGTTCGCCGGTGCTGTCGGCCACACCGAAGTGGAGGCATGCTGAAGGAAGCCGGTCTGTGTATAGATCAGGTTTAGCAGGCCGCCGAGCGCCAAGGCACCGCCGAAGCGGAGCAGACCCATAACGAAGGGTCGAGTTCCTGCTTTCTGCGCGACACGCAGCTCCACCGGAAGGGCGTGGGCCGTCAGCATCATGGACGTGAGGATCGTGACCTGAGCGACGGTCAGGTGCGCCTCGGATGCCAGCGAGGTGAAGGCGCCGATGCCCCCGTAGAGGTTGGTGAGCATGGCCGTCGCCCAGACGATCCCCATACTGTCGGGCAGACCGACAAAACCCATGAGCGGACCCAAGGCCCAGGCGATGTACCGAATCGCTCCTAGCTCCTGGAGAATCTTGACCACGATCACGACGGGGATCATGATCGTGAAGAGAATCCAACTGACGCGGACCGTCTCAGTCAGGATTTCCCGGCCGACTCTCAGGAATGTACTTCGCAACTGTGCGTAGGGAGGCATGATCGGACTATCTTCTTCTGGCTGTCACGAGGCGATCGATGGCATGCACGTCCTTCTCGACTTTGACATCCGTGAAGAGGCCGGTTTGTTCAGCCAGTTGCGGCACCGACTGACCCTGCGCATAGCTGATCTCCAGGAACAGCCCGCCGCCGGACTTGAGGAAGGGATCGATCTTCTCGAAGATGCGTCGATAGACGTCCAACCCCTCCGGCCCGCCCAACAAGGCCTCTTTGGGCTCATAGTCCTTGACGTTCTTGTCCAGCTCTTCGTAATCGGCGGTACTGACATAAGGCGGATTGCTCGCCACCACATCGAACGAGGTCACGTCCAGGTGCGGCACGAGGGCATCGAAGAGGTCGCCGCTGTAAAGTTGAACACGCTCGGCGAGCCCATGCTTGGCCACGTTGCGTGCCGCCACCGCCAGCGCCGCGGCGGAGATGTCGGCCCCGACGACCTTGGCGTTCGGGACGTTCCTGGCGATCGCTATGGCGATGCAGCCGCTGCCGGTGCATAGATCGCAGACGTACTGCGGCCCCTCGCGGGTGCGCAGGAATTCGATCGTTCGTTGCACGAGCAATTCCGTCTCGGGCCGGGGAATCAGGCAGTCTCGCGTGACTTCGATCTCCAGGGAATAGAATTCGGTCCTGCCCACCAGGTATGCGACGGGTTCGTGCAGTCCGGCCCGTTTGGTCAGGTCACGCAGCTGCGCCAGCTGCTCCTTCTCCACGACCCGGCTGAACTGAACGTACAGGTCGATTCGCCTCAACCCGAGCACATGGGAAAGGATCAGCTCCGCACTGAGGCGGGGGGCATCCACCTGCTTCTGCGTCAGATACTCGGTGATCCACGTCAGCAGCTTCTGAATCGTCCATTCCTCACTCATTTTCGTCTCGCTACTAGTAGGCCGTTCTCTTTTTGAATGCCGATGGCGAAGTCGAACCTGTCTACATCCACCGCGATCTCGCAGTCCTCCGGATGAAAGTGCGGCTGGGCCGGGTCGAAGAACTTGGGCACTTCTCCGCCGGCCAGGACGAGTTTGCGCACGGCGTCCGGATCGGGCTGCCGGCCCTCCAGAAGATTTCGCAGATAGAGGGCACATTGCTCATCTTCGTCCGTTCGCTGGCGGGCGCTCCACCCCATCGCGACGATGGTCACCAGTGGTGGTCTGTCCCGCAGCAGGGCGTTGGCGGTAGCCTTGGCCGTGACCAGACTCACGCCGTACAGAGCCGTTGCCCCCGATGCCGCCATGGCCCCAACCGCTCCGGCGCGGGTGGATTGAATGATGATCTTGCCCCGCAAATCGGCCTGCATCATCTCGTAGGGCGAGTTGCCGAAATCGAAGCCCTGGGGCATTATCCCGTTGACCTCTCCGACGCAGAATTCCCCGATACCTTTGTCCCGCATGGCCAGCGCCTCGTCGATCTCCGCGACGAGCACGATCTTCTCCACCCCGCGGGAAAACGCCACCGCCGCCGTGGTGAACGCCCGGAAGACGTCGACGATCACTACGGTCCCCTGGGCCCGCCTGGCCCCTTCGAGCAGACTCTCAATCCTGATTTCCATGCGGTTGGTACCGGTTATGGCAGCAAAGGATACAGCCGGGCGACCCATAAGCAAGAAGAATCCCGGCCGGCCGGGTTCTCCGACAGCGCGCCACACCTTGCCTCAATCTCCTCGCTCGTTTAATATCCCGGAACACATGATATTACCGCCTCCTATCGAACGAGTGAATACAGGATCAGACAAGCTCCGATTCCTGGGTGCCGGCGCGGTGTTGGCGTTGGCCGTGTTCTTTGTCTATTGGCCGGTCCGGAACCACGACTTCATCAAGTACGACGATGATAGTTACGTTACCGACAACCGCCATGTGCAGTCGGGCGTGAATGGGCAGACTGTCCGCTGGGCGTTCACCCGCAGTCATGCCAGCAACTGGCACCCGGTGACATGGCTGTCGCACATGCTGGATTGTGAGATCTTCGGCCTCGATCCCCGCGGCCCGCACGTGGTGAACATGCTCTTGCACGTGGCGAATACTCTCCTGCTGCTCATCGTCCTTAAGCGAATGACTGGAGGTCTCTGGCCGAGTGCCTTCGTCGCGGCCGTTTTCGGGTTGCACCCGCTGCACGTCGAGTCCGTCGCGTGGGTGGCCGAACGCAAAGATGTGCTCAGCACTTTTTTCTGGATGCTCACGATGCTGGCGTACGCGTGGTACGCCGAGAAGCGGGGGATGGCGAGGTACCTGCTCGTGCTCCTGTCATTCGTGATCGGCCTGATGGCCAAACCCATGCTCGTGACGCTGCCGTTCGTGCTGTTGTTGCTGGATTACTGGCCGCTGGAGCGAACACGGCGACTGTCTTTTCGTTCTCTCCTGCTGGAGAAAGTGCCATTGCTGGCTCTGGCCGTCGCATCGAGTGTTGTCACATTCCTGGTGCAGCGTCGCACGGGGGCGATGCAGCTCATGGATGCCGTTGATCTGAGAAGCCGGGTTGCCAACGCGATCGTCGCGTACGTGGGCTATATCGGAAAGATGTTCTGGCCGAGCGATCTGGCGGTGCTCTATCCGCATCCCGGCTCGGGACTGCCGCAGGCCGGAGTCGTGCTTTGCGGATTGTTGCTCGTGTCCGCTTCCCTGGGCCTCCTCCTGGCGGCGCGCCGCCACAAGTACCTGGCCGTGGGCTGGCTGTGGTACCTGGGAACCCTCGTTCCTGTGATCGGCCTGGTGCAAGTCGGCACGCAGGCGACGGCGGACCGGTATACGTATATCCCCTTTACAGGCATCGTTATCATCATCGCCTGGAGCCTCGCGGGTGTCTTTCCGCAGTGGCGCTATCGCAGGCTGGCTCTGGGCATCGCGGCGGTCGTGTCCCTCTCTGCCCTGGCCCTGGCGACAACGCAACAATTGAAGTATTGGCAGAACAGCGCGACACTCTTCGAGCATACGCTGGCTGTGACCAGCAGCAACTATGTCATCCACAACAACTACGCCAATGCCCTTATGGAGTCGGGCAAGATCGCCGAGGCCATCGGCCATTTTCACAGTTCTCTCGAGATCAAGCCCGGCCGTGCTGCCGTCCACAACAACCTGGGCAATGCCTACAAGAGGTTGGGCCGGAGCGAGGATGCCATCGAGCAGTATCGCAAGGCGTTGAGTCTGTACCCGAATTTCGCGACGGCTCACTACAATCTTGCTCTGGTCCTGTCCGCGCGGAACGAGACCGAGGAGGCTGTCCGGGAACTCCGGGAATCGGTACGTCTTGATCCCGAGAACGTCGATGGATGGAGCAATCTGGGATATGAACTCGCCCGGCAGGGCAATCCTGCGCAAGCCATCGAACCCTACCAAAGGGCGCTCGCCCTCAAGCCGGATCACGTCATGACACATGGCCGGCTTGGGCTGGCTTTGGCCGCCACGGGCAACGCCGACGAGGCGATAGCCGAATTCCGGATCGTTTTGAAAGCCAGGCCAAACGACGTCGAGATGTGGTGCAATCTCGGCGTTCTCCTGGAGCGGCAAAGAAAGACGTCCGAGGCCATTGAGTGCTATGGTCGGGCAGTGCAAATCGATCCCGCAGACGCCAAAGCTAGGAATCTTCTCGATACGGCGCTGCTAAATCATCGCTGACCACGCTCTCCGCAGCCCCGGAAAAAAATCCGCTTTTTCACAGTAATATTTTGACGCGTGGACCGACTATAACTATAAATATAGTCGTTATGGCAGTCAGCGGCAGAACGATTTGGGGTTTGTAGAAGGACAGTACCGATGCGAAGAAAGTCTTCAGAACTCATTACGCAGGCCGAGTGGAGGATCATGAAGATTGTGTGGGAGTTGGGCGAAGGCACCTCTCGTGCCATATCCGAGGTTGCCCTCGAACGGCACCAGTGGGCCTCCACGACGGTGAAGACGATGCTGTCCAACCTCGTGGCCAAAGGGCTGCTACAGACCACGTCCGAAGGGAATAAGTTCATCTACACTCCGACCAAGCCGGCCCTCAAGACCCTGACGCACGCCGCCGACGAACTCATGGACAGGAGCGTGGACACAGTCAAGGGGCAGCTTCTCTGCTACTTGGCCCAGAAAGTCAACCTGACACAGTCGGACATCGATGAACTCCAGAGCATCATCGACGAACAGAGAAAACGTGAGAGGGGAGAGGCATGATCAGTGTCGAGACATTCAATGTCGTAGCCCAGCACTGGGCGACGTTCATGTGGAATCGGATGGTGGACTCCACCTGGGTCCTCCTGGTCGTCGGTGCGATCTGGGGCTTGTTGAGGCGCCGGGTTTCCGCGCAGTTCGGCTATTGTCTGTTCCTGCTGGTGCTGGTCAAATTGGTCATGCCCGTTCAGACGCCGTTTCCTCACGTCGTCTCGGATAAGCTGAGTTCCGCGTGGCCGCCGGTGACCGTTACGTACGAGGGTGCCACCGAGGCAACGCCGCCCCCCGCAGAGCCGTCAGGCGAAGCGACCGGCGCCGCTGCCTCTGTGACGCTGAAGAAGACCGCGGCGCAGCAGACACCGCGTTTTTCCTTGTCGATGAACGTTGTGCTTATGATTGTCTGGGCGGCGGTCATCGCGCTGCTGTTGGGTCGATTCGCCTATACGGAGGGGGTTACGCTCAGGGCGATCAGGCGGTCGGTTCCGGTGGATCTCGGCGCGGCAGGGATCTCTCTGTCGCAATTGCAGGGGGCCGTGGGAATCAGTCGACCGGTTCGCGTCGCCATCAGTACGCGGGTGATTTCGCCCGTGGTGTACGGCCTGTGGTCACCGACCCTGCTGGTTCCCACGGATTTTGCCGCCCGGCACAGCGCGGACCAGATGCGCTGGATTCTGCTCCACGAGCTGGCTCACATTCAGCGGTGGGACATGCTGGTCAAGCTATTCCAGAAGGTGCTCCAATTCCTTTTCTTTTTCCACCCCGGCGTGTGGATCGCCAACCGGCTGATCGACCGCCAGCGGGAATTCGCATGTGACGACACGGCCGTGTTGGGTTCGAACCTTTCGCGTGCGGATTGTGGAGAAAGTTTTCTGCATATCGTCAGGCAAATCAACCAGGCTCATACGCTGATGCCGGGCGTGCTCGGCATCCTGAGCCCCAAAATCGCTATAAGGAAGAGACTCATGAGAATACTGGATCAGAATCGTGTCACTCAATCACGGTTGTCGTCGGGAGCAGGTCTTCTGTTGGCCCTGGTCGCCATGCTGGTCATGCCGTTCAGCGCCATTGCGGCCGCAACCCCTGCAGAGCCGGCTCGCGCCAAGGTCACTGCCGAGCCCAACGACATGACGTTTCCCACAGAGAATTACGCTCAGAAAGGCAAGCAGTACCTCTGGAAGCAAGCGCTGTCCGCCAACGTCGAGGATGTCAAGACGCTGCTGTGCCTCTCCCGCGACGGCGACGTCTCCGTCAAGGCGCATCAGGACGCGAACAAGAACACCGTGGAGGTCCAGGCCACGATCGCTCTGACGCCCCAGGGCAAGCTGGCCAATGATCCCGAGGTGCTGAAGAAACTTCTGACGCTGAAAGAGAAGGTCGGCGTTATCCTCCGCCGGGACGACCAGAAGACACCCGCGCGGGACGATGATGTCCTGGCCCTGCAGACCGTCATGCCCCAGAAGCGGCCCGAAGGGATCGGGGTCAGCATCTCCCTGGAGGTCCTGATGCCGGCCCGGCTGGCCCTGAATGTCACCTCCGCGGACGGCGATACGAAGGCCCAAGGCCTGGCCGGACCGATCATGATCAAGACGGCCGACGGCGATGTGGCCGTGTCCGAATGCCTGAATTCCGCGTCGATCACCGCCGCGGATGGCGATGTCAATGTCGTCAGTTGCGCCGGACCGGTCGAAATCAAGCTTGCGGACGGCGACGCAAAGGTCAGTCAGTGCACCAAGGCCGTGGCGGTCAAGGTCGCCGACGGCGATGTCATGGTGGTGGATGCTCAGGCCAAGGTCGATGTCAAGGCGAACGACGGCGATATCAAAGTGTCCTTCACGCGTCAGCCGACGGAAGACTGCTCCATCCAGTCCGGTGACGGCGACGTCATGGTGACGCTGCCGAAAGCGTCCAACGTGACGCTGGATGTGAAGACCGGTGACGGCGATATTCGTCTGGATGTTCAGGGCTTCGAGGGTACCAGGAAGGGCAACGTTCTGAGCGGGAAGCTCAATAGTGGCGGTCCCGCCCTCAACGTCCGGACCGGCGACGGCGACGTTTTCATCAAAGCGGAATGACCCATCTGACTCGCTGCAAGAAAGGCCGGATTCGATCGCCTGATCGATCCGGCCTTTTTGCTTTTGTGCAACGCGTTATCTCAGATGTAGACTTTGTCCATCATGCGCGGGAAGGGGATGCACTGGCGGATGTGTTTTTCGCCGGTGATCCAGGCGACGGTGCGCTCGACGCCGAGGCCGAAGCCGCCGTGGGGGACGGAGCCGTACTTGCGCAGGTCCAAGTACCAGTCGTAGGTCTCGGGATTCAGTTTCTCTTCCTCGATGCGGGACAGCAGCCGGGCGTAGTCGTCTTCGCGGACGGAGCCGCCGATGATTTCGCCGAAACCGGCCGGAGCCAGGCAGTCGAAATTCTCCACGACCTTGCCGTTCGCGCGATCGGTCCTCATGTAGAACGCCTTGGCTTCGCGCGGATAGTGCGTCACGAAGACCGGCTTGTCGTGCATCATCGAGATGATGGTCTCGTCCGAGCCGCCCAGGTCCTTGCCCCAGACGAAGTCCGCGGCCAGTTGCGCGTGCTTGGGGTTGTTCTCGATGCGCGTGTTGATTTCTTCCAGCTCGCCGCGCAGGTCGATCAGCTCGGCGGCGATCTTGTCCTTCTGCCACTGCTTGATCTGCCCTTCCTGCTGCTTCTCCAGATCAGCGATGCGGGCCTCCATCTGCTGTTTTTCGTTCAGCAATTTCTGCAGCTCGCCGGCGAGATACTCTTTGGCGCGCGGGCCTTTGAGGATGTCCACCGCCTCCGTGTAGGTCAGCCGATAGAAGGGGGGCTTGATCCGTTCGAGCGTGGGAATGTCGGCGCCCAGGGCCTCCAACTCCTTGCGGTTATCCGCGAGCACACGGGCCACGATGGAAGAGACGAAGTTCTCCGCCAGCTCCAGCAAGGCCGGCAAATCCGCGAAGGCCACCTCCGGCTCAACCATCCAGAATTCCGTCAGGTGCCGGCGGGTCTTGCTCTTCTCGGCCCGGAAGGTGGGACCGAAACAATAGACCCGGCCGTAGCTCATGGCGGCGGATTCGAGATAGAGCTGACCCGTCTGCGTCAGATGCAGAGGCCGGCCGAAGTAGTCCACCTCGAAGAGTGACGTCTGGTCTTCGCCGACCACTGTCGTGAAGATCGGGGTATCGATCAGAGTGAATCCATTGTCGTTGAAGAAGCGACGGATCGCATCGACGACGGTGTGACGGACTTTGCCGATGCACCACTGGCGCTGGGAGCGGAAGTGCAGATGGCGGTGCTTCATCAGGAAGTCGACGCCGTGGGCCTTCGGCGTGATCGGGTAGCCCTCGGCCGGGGAGATGATCCGGGCAGCGTTTACGGCCAGTTCATAGCCGCCGAGGCTCCGCTCATCGGCGCGGACCGTGCCCGTGACGGCCAGCGAGGATTCCTGTCCCAGGTGCTTCAACGCCTCGAACGTCTCGTCCGGCACGTTGCCCTTCTCGACGATGCACTGGCACAGCCCCGTGCCGTCGCGGATGATGAGGAACTGAATCTTGCCGCTGCCCCGGCTGTTGTACAGCCAGCCTTGAAGGGTAACCACCTGCCCCACGTGATTCTTCAATTGATCGATGTACGTCGCGCTATGGTCCATGCTTGCTGGGTCCTGAATACATGGCGTTCTCTGCGCCCACGCGGGCGCCGTTTGCGACAGAGTATACCCGCCCGGCCGCCTGACGAAAAGCCCCAGTAAGATTGACAGGACACGAAGCGTCTGGTACCGTGAATTAGAGCGAAGGCACGTGTACAGGACCATTGATGGGAGATATGTGATGGCTGCGGAAGATCGAAATGATAAAGGATCAGGCAGAGAAGAGCAAGAGACGCCGGTCTGCCTGAGGTGTTTTCGCCCAATCAGCCCTCTGGTTCACTTCTGTCCCTACTGCGGCGAGACCGCCGGACAGTTTACGCCCAATCTTCCTTTCGAGGGCGTTCGCTGGCAGGCACAGACTTGGGGAAAAGCGTGCCGGCAGATCTGGACGCCAGGCACTTCAATCGGCGGCCGGTGGTTTCGCCTTCTGATGGTTATCCTGAGCGCTCCTGTACTGATAGTCGCGGTTCTCGTGGCTGGCATCTTCTCTTTGATAGGCCCGAGCCGGAGGCAACATCGCGCGGATTCGTAGAAGGCCGGTTGCGGCTCTTTGGGCATGATCAGTGCGGCGATGAGGTACACCAGCGTAGCCGGGACCACGGCCGTCAGCAGACAGAGGAGTACAACGGCCAGCCGGACGGGCGTCGGATCTATGTTGAAGGTTTCCGCGATCCCGCCGCAAACGCCGAGAATCTTCTTGTTCGCTGTGGAAACGTGCAGTCGTCTCATGCTCTCGCCTCTCTCTCCCGCACTATCTGACGATTCACAGTCCGATCCTGCTATTGGTTTGTCTACCCATCCAGGCACGCCCTCGTATGTGTGCGGTTCTGTTCTGGAATGCCGGTAGGGCAGGGGAGTTCGCGGCA
>CAYQXM010000109.1:0-17063 GCA_964421295.1 uncultured Pirellulales bacterium | reverse complement strand
TCCGTATTGGGCCGCCAGGGGCCGTGCCGCTCGAGCACGAAGACCGGCCCGCCGCCTGGCTGCGCTGCGCCGACGGACTGTATAACTGGTTTCAGTGCAACTGACGTGACCACCCGACGAGCCCTTCTTTTCTCCGAAGACCAGTTCCTCTGGCGTGAGTTGTGTGTGAAAGACTCTGGGCAATCCTGGGTGGCAGCCTCAACTCCGCAGGAGTTGGGGATGGCGTATGAGATAGCCCACCCGGCCATCCCCAAGCTGCGCTTGAGGCTGCCACCCGGACAGGTATGAGTCCGTGCCCCATTTCTGGTTTGTGCGTGCGAGCACGAGGGAGCTATAATGGGACCTGGTGACGCAGCGTGGCTGGACAGAACAGGTGACGAAATGCATCCGGAACGATGACTGGGAGACGCAGGAATGAGACGGGCATCGATAGGGCGTATCGCAGGTAGTATTACTGTGGCAATTCTCGCGGTTCTGGTGATTGTGCAATGGGCAGAGATCAGGTCGCAGAAGCGTAAGATCGAGACCCTGGAACGCAAAGAACACGAGATGAAGATGGCGCGTTTGGTCTTCGGGTTGAGAATGCCATCCGAAGCTCTCTACTACGACAACAAGGCAATGCGGGAAATCGCCGAGATTCGCAAGAAGTACTGGACGATGCATGGGACGGAGGCATTCTTGCCCTATCGCGGCATGAACCTCAACTATGCCGCGGAACCGTGGATAGGGTGGAATGCGGACTGGCCCGGGCAGGAATTGAAGGTGGCCTACGATTCGAGGTACTACGTGAATGCATCGTTCGAGAATTGGTGGCTGAATAATATGGAGCAAGTAATGGCCCAATTGCAGGATGATCTTGAAAACAAGCATGGTCTGGGTCTCTATTTCGACGCTCACCCGGACGAATTCGACAGACTCATAAAGCCGCTGCTGATTCGGTTGACCGGTGCCTATCATCCTTGCGTGAGTCTACCGGCCTGTCGTGTGCTCCTGATGAAAGGAGATCACTCTCGGCAGGTCATTCAGGCGATCGAACGTGCATTCGACTACGGTGGGTACGAGGGCAACGTGAGGGCGATCAACGACAAGTATGGTTTGGGCCTTCAATTCGGCAAATCCGAAGGTGCCGATCCGAATCATTGACCTCATTGACGGCAAGATGGCGTGCATGGCACACCTCATACGGTTGGAGAAATCGGAGACCAAAATGAGAAACGTCACGGTGTGCATCCTCGTGGTTTTGACGTGTTCGTGCCACCAGGCGGCGCGAGACGGCGGGGCGGGGCAGGTGGGGACGCTCAGTGCCAGGCAGACGCAGGTGCTTGGGATTTTGAGGGCGGAGTATATCAACAGGCTCCTGGGGCATGAGGCGTGGCTGAGTGAGAAGCAGTTGGGCGAATTGCGGCGGCTTCAGAGCGATCCGGCGGCGGAGCCTCGCAATCCCGAGGCGGATCCGGCGCTCGTGATTCCCTGGCGCGGGTGGGAGATTACGGGGCCGGTGAGTCGGGACCAGATCCAGCAGGCGGTGCCGGGACTGGCGGCGGCGTACCGGGAGGGCGACGAAGCGTACTTCTATCGCTCGGACCCGGGCACCTGGCGGAACGGCGTGGGGCGGGAGGGATGCGTGTTGATCCGCGGCGACAGAGTTGCCGTCGACGCCCCGCTGGGGACGAAGTGATTCTATCCTGCCTCAAGCCATTCCCAAGGACTCCGCTCTTGTTTAACTTGTTTAACTAGGGACTGTCCCTAATTAGGGCGGAGGACGGGGTCAAAAAGGGCGTTTTTAACTAGGGTCTGTCCCTAGTTAACGGTCCCTAGTTAACGCTAGTTAACGACAGAGGGGGCGCGTGTCTTGACACACGCCGTGCGAAGTGATATCATAGATAATGGCAGGGTTGTTCCTGCTTATCAGTCGAGTTTCAAAGGGTGTGAGAGTTCTGCGCCGTGGTCGCGGTTGCAGGGTGCGAATGGCGGGGAAGGGTGTCCTTTCCCGGCCCATCCATTCGGACAAGACATTACTGAGGAGGAAAAATGAGAATCAAGCAGAGTTGTTTGGCGGGAGTCGTGGTTGGATGTCTCGTTCTCGGCATCGCCGGAGGGGCCGGGGCGGACATGGTGTATTGGACGGACTGGTCGAGCGTGACCTACGGTACTCCGGGTTCGGCTACCGGAACCATGAACATTCCCGGGAACTCCGTGGACGTCACGTACAGGGGCGAGGCCGTCAACGGCGGCTACGCGGGAGACTGGAACTATCCGGGGACTTATTCGCTGCCGGGTGTCGTGGACAATACCCCGACTCCGGCTGGGGAAAGCATCATGCTGAACGGCGGCAGTCAGACGGTCAACACGATCACCTTTTCCACCGCGGTGGTCGACCCCGTGATTGCGGTTCAGAGCGTTGGCAACGGCGGGAATATCGCGATGTACGATTTCTCCGATTCCTTCTCCATCGTGCAGCAGGGCGGCGGCCACTGGGGTGGCAACGCGTCCAGTCTGTGGCAGGTTGGAGATGATCTCTACGGCAAGGAGGGCAACGGGATCATTCAGTTCAGCGGCACGTTCACGTCGATCAGTTGGACGGTTCCCGACGGCGAGTGGTACCACATGTTCACGGTTGGGGCGCCGGACGTGGCGGCGGTTCCGCTTCCGGGCGGCATTCTGCTCGGCCTCCTGGGCCTGGGCTGTGCCGGCGCCAAGCTGAGGCGTCGCGCCTGAGTCGATGACGAGTCAGCGCATCTCGTACTTTCCTGAGGGCCATCGGTAAGCCGGACTTATCGATGGCCTTCGGTGTTTGCACACGAGCCGCCTTCGTGCGGGCTTGAGAATTCCATCGCGTTGGATTACGATCGTTCGCGTCGGGCGGACACCAAGACAGAAAGGGGCGCTTGCATGAACGAGTCGCAACGGGGACAACTGACACGACGGGAATTCTTGACGCGCTCGGCGGCGGCCGGCTGCGGAGTGGGGGTGGCGTCGATCGTAGGTAGCACTGCCGCCCTCGGCGGGGAATCCCCCGGCACACAGCCATTTCCGGTGTCCATCGTCGTCGACGCGGGCAAGCCCATGGGGAAGCTGCGGCCGATCTGGCGGTTCTTCGGGGCGGATGAGCCGAACTATGCGACGATGAAGTATGGCAAGAAGCTCATCGGGGAGATGGGCCAGCTCGACCCGAAGCGTGTTTTCTTCCGGGCGCACAACCTGCTGTGCACGGGGGACGGGACGGCGGCGCTGAAGTGGGGATCGAGCAATGCGTACACGGAGGACGCCGACGGCAAGCCGGTCTATGATTGGAGGATTCTTGATGGGATCATCGACACGTACCTCGAGCGCGGCGTGCGCCCGTACATGGAGATCGGGTTCATGCCCAAGGCGCTCTCGACGAAACCCGAGCCGTACCAGCATCACTGGAAGCCGGGGGACAACTACAACGACATCTATACCGGCTGGGCGTATCCGCCGAAGGACTACGCCAAGTGGGGCGAGCTGGTGTATCAGTGGGTCAAGCACTGCGTTGAGAAGTACGGGCGGGCGGAGGTCGAGACGTGGTACTGGGAGACGTGGAACGAGCCGGACATCGGGTACTGGAAGGGGACATTCGAGGAGTTCTGCAAGCTGCACGATTTCGCGGTGGACGGCGTCCGGCGGGCGCTGCCGACCGCGAAGGTGGGCGGGCCCGATTCGACGGGCGGGGCGGCGCGCTGGGCGCGGCGCTTCTATGAGCACTGCCTCCGCGGCACGAACTACGCGACGGGACAGACGGGGACGCCCATCGATTTCGTTTCGTTCCACGCGAAGGGCTCGCCGCGCTATGTGACCGATCACGTACGCATGGGGATCGCGAGTCAACTGCGCAACATCGACGAGAACATGGCGGTCATCGCATCGTTCCCCGAGCTCAGGGACAAACCCATCGTGATCGGCGAATCCGATCCGGACGGCTGCGCCGCGTGCGGGGCGTTCGAGTATCCGGAGTACGGGTATCGCAACGACACGCTCTATGCGGCGTACACCGCGGCCAGTTTCGCCCGCAAGCACGATCTGGCGGACCGGCACGGCGTGAATCTCGAAGGGGCGCTGTCGTGGTCGTTCGAATTCGAGGAGGGGCCGCTCTTCGCGGGGTTCCGCACGATGGCGACCGGCGGCATCGACAAACCGGTCTTCAACGTGTTCCGCATGTACAGCAAAATGGGTGGGCAGCGGCTGAGCGTGCAGAGCGATGGGGCGCTGACGCTCGAGGAGATCATGCACGCGGGTGTGCGGGCCAGGCCCGACGTGGCGGGGCTGGCGAGTCGCGCCGGCAATCGGCTGGCCGCGTGCGTGTGGCACTATCATGACGAAGACGTGCCGGGGCCGGAGGCGGACGTGAGCCTGATGCTCAACGGCCTGCCGGGATCGGTGCGGGAGGCGAAGCTGTCGCACTATCGCATCGACAAGGACCACAGCAACGCCTTCACGGCCTGGCAGAAGATGGGCAAACCCGCCACTCCCACAGCGGAGCAATACGCCGAACTGGAGAAAGCGGGACAACTCACGCTGTTGACGCCGGCGACGACGCAGAAAGTCGACCAGGGCCGGGCGCTGCTGCGTTTCTCTTTGCCGCGTCAGGCCATTTCCCTGCTCGTGCTCGAATGGACGCCGGAAGCCGGGGCGTGACTATTCCTCGCGCGGCGGGACCTCCTTGTGGATCCGGTTGCGCAGGCCGATGGGGTCGTAGGAATTGCAGATGGCCGTGTCGTACGTGATGTCACCGGCCTGATAGAGCACGGCGAGCGAATCGTCCATCGTGTGCATGCCTTGGCGCCCGCCGGTCTGGATGACGCTCATGAGGAAGTGCACCTCGTGGTCGCGGATGTGCTTGCGGGCGGCGGGAGTCATGAGCAGCAGCTCCGTGGCGAGCTTGCGCTCGTTCTTGCCGATCGAGGGGATGAGGCGATGGGCGATGATGCCCTGGAGCGAGTTCGCCAGTTGCGCGAAGACCTGGGGCTGCTTCTCGTGCGGGAAGATCGAGACGATGCGTTCGACCGTCTGCACGGTATTGGGCGTGTGGCATGTGGCGATGACCAGGTGTCCCGTCTCCGCGGCGACCAGTGCCGTCTCGGTCGTGTCGAGGTCGCGCATTTCGCCGACGCAGATGACGTCGGGATTCTGGCGCAGTACGTGGATCAGGGCGCTGGAGTACGACTTGACGTCCGTGTAGAGCTCCTGCTGTACGATGACCGCCTTCTTCTGCCGGTGGATGTATTCGACGGGATCTTCGATGGCGATGATCTTGCAGCGGCGTTCGCTGTTGATCAGGTCGATCATGTAGTTCATGGTGGTGGTCTTGCCGCTGCCGGTGGGACCGGTCAGGAGCACCAGGCCGCTGGGCAGCCGCGTGAGGTCGTCGATCTGCGCCGGCAGCCGGAGCTCGTCGCGGGTCCTGATGTCACTCATGACCGGGCGGATGGCCATTTCGGGATTGGCCTTGTGATAATAGATGGACACGCGAAACCGCCCGAGCTTAGGATCGAAGATCGAGCAGCACAGCTGCCAGTTCTCCTGGAACGCCTTCTTCTGCTCGTCGTTGAGCAGGCTGAAGCACAGGGCGGCGGTGTCCTCCGGCTGCAGGGCGGGCCGGTTGCAGAGGATCACCTCGCCGTTGATGCGGAACATGGGCGGCAGGCCTGCCACGATGTGGATATCCGAAGCGCTCTCCCGACGGGCCAGCGCGAGAATCTGCTGCATGTCACGGGTCAATGCCATGTCTCAATCCCCAAACAATCGTCTGAATAGTCCCCGCCGGCGGAACTTCGCGAGGGCCGCCTTGGGTTCGTCCCAGTCCGGCCGCAGGTTGGTGCATTGCTCCAGGCTGCGGGTCGCCTCCGGCAGTCCCAGCGCCGCCTGGCACCGCCCCAGCTCGTACCAGGCGAGCGGCGCCTGCGGCAGGCTCTGCACGGCCTCCTGGAGATACGTCAGGGCGTGCACGTGATTGCGTTTGTTCAGCAGGAGCCGGCCTGCCTCAAGCTTGATGATGGGCCCCAGCGGTCCCGCCAGCGCCACCGCCTTATCGATGCAGCTTTCCGCGATGGCGCCGCGGCGATGGAGAAAGACCTCCGCCCGCACGAGCCAGACGCGGGAGGTGAGGTTGTCCTTGCCGACGGAGTTGTCCGAGTAGGCGATGGCCTCGTTCATCTTCGCATCGCGGGCGCAGGCCAGGCCCTTGAGGGCCAGCAATTCGGGGTGCTCGGGAAACGACTCCAGGGCCTTGTCCGCCCACACGCCGGCCTCGCGATACTCGCCCAGTTCGATCAGCATCAGGACCTGCCCGGCCCAGGCTTCGAAAATGGCGGGGTTCTGTTCGAGGACCCGGGAGTAGTGGCGCAGCGCGATCTCGTAGTCCGCCGCCAGCCAGTATTTCAGGGCTTCCTTGCGGTAGTACTCCGCGTCACGAACAGGCGTGCCGGAGGCCTTTTTGCCTCGTTTGGCCTCGTCATCGCCGAACTCCAATTGCGAAAATCTATTCATTCGTCGTACTCAATGAACCCTCTGTGATGCAACGGCAGCCAGCGCATGAACGCCTGTCCACGGATGTCCGTCGTCTTTATGATACATACATCGGCAATCATCTGATCTGTCAAGAGCCGGGCGCCACGGAATGTGACCTGGTAGACAGAACTGACGAAGTGCGCCTCCTCCGGGATATGAAGGGGCGCCTTGAGCGGATACCGTTGCAGCCATGCGGGCACGGGAAACCTGTTGGGATCCAGCGGCCGGTCGCCGACGAAATAAATCTTGTTGCGGATGGCGATAGACTCGCCGGGAAGTCCGACGACCTGACCGATCGTGGGAGGGCTGGCCCGCCCGCGGGGACCACGGGCGAGGCGCTGATGCAGCACGACCCACACCAGCGTCCCGCGCTGAAAGGGGGCACGCGTTTCGTCGAGACGGTGGACCAGCAGATAGTCGCCTTCACGAACGTTCAACGCCGGCACGGCCAGGAGCGTGCGGGCGCCGACGATGCCGATGTCGAAGGTCCGCGCAATCGTGACGTAGAGGATGACAAGACCCACCACCACGAGCAGGACGAGCCCGACTCTCTCGATGAGCTGAGGAATCCGTTTGAAAACATCCTCCTGGACGGCAATCCACGCGTGGACCCCGATGGCCAGTCCGATCAGGAATATCGCGACGGGACCGCCGTACAGGAAGAGGCCCGCACTCAGCAGAATCAACCACAGAAGAACGAGGAGACATACGCTCCGGAAGCGGCCCTGGAGGAGGTATCCCAGGCCCGGGATCACGTTGAGCAGCAGCCCCGCGGCAGTGCTGGACAGAACCGAGCCCAGGCCGGTGCCCAGCCAGGTGATGGGCGACTTCTCGGGCATGACCCGGCAACGGCGGAGCCGGCGGACCGTATCCCGGAACGGCTTCTGCCAGGCGGGCATCCGCGGCGGATGGACATCGATCGGATGGCCGTCCGCTTCAAGAATACTGCCGCACCGGACGCAGCGCGTCTGGCCCGGGATGTTCTCGAAGTCGCACCGCTCGCATCTCATGCCGAATCATCTTCCGCCTTGAGATCCTGATGGAGATTGATCCGGGACTTCGCTTCGGGCTCGTAGTACTCGCTGGTCTTCTGTTCGCTCTTGACCTTGCCGATGGCCTGGGTCAGCCAATGGGCGTATTCCATACAGGCTTTGCCCTTGGCGCCCTTGATATGAACCCGGACTTCCCCGGTCTTCGATATGGTGATTTCCACTTCGTGTTGTGCCATGGCCCTAGTCCACCCATCTGCGCACGTGAATGCGAACGTCCTTGTTCTGTGTCACTTCCTCGTTCACGACCTGGAAGTTCTTGGTCTTGAGCTGCTTCATCACCTTGTTGTAGACGAAGCACTGCGTCAGTTTCTGAGTGAACTCCTCGGCCGCCTGCTTCAGCTCCGCCTTGCCGTAGCCTTTGCCCGTAGCGCAGACCTTGCAGCGTCCGCGGGCGTCCCGCTGCACGACGATCTTGATATCGCCCTTGGTGACGACGATCTGCTGGCCGGTGGCGAGATTCTGGGCCAGGGTTTCGCTCTCGGCCAGGTCGATCTCAACGTTCTCGACGCTTTGGGCCCCCTCGACCTTCTGCTCGACCTCCGTCACGGTCTTATGGACGGTGAAACCCAGGGCGGCCGCAGCGCCGACGACCGCCGCCGAGATGGCCGGCCAGCCGCCTCCGATGATGATCGGTGTCAGAATCAGTACCGTGCTCATATCCATCTCCTTTCCACTCTACGCTCTGACAGAGTGGCAGCGGCAAGCGCTAGCTTGCCGATGGCTCCTTCGAATGGGTGACGCCATCGGCAAGCTGCGTTTCACTCCGCTTGCCGCTGCCACCCAGTCGGGACGGTGGCCTATTGCCCACCAATTTCCTACACTTCGAGTTTGCGTCCCGTTTTCTGTTCTTCTTCAATGTTCGCGGAGGCCGCGGGGCGTGCCCGGCCGACGGACCATTGGCGCAACTCCTCGATGTTCTCTCTCATGGTCTTGGACAGGGGGACCGTCTGACGCAGACTGGTGAGCAGGCGTTCGGCGGTCAACTCCTGTTTGTCGTAGAAGGCGTCAAACATGGAGCTGATGATCGCCTCTTCGATTTCGGCGCCGCTGAAGCCCTCGGACGTGGTCGCCAGCGAGGGGAGGTCGAACCGGGCCGGGTCCATCTTGCGTTTGCCCAGGTGGACGCGGAAGATATCCCGGCGTTCCGGCGCCACCGGCAGGTCCACGAAGAATATCTCGTCGAAACGTCCCTTGCGCAGCAGCTCGGGAGGTAGGGCGGAGATATCGTTGGCCGTGGCGATCACGAAGACGGCCGACTTCTTCTCAGACATCCACGTCAGGAATGTGCTGAAGACGCGGGCGGACGTGCCGGCATCCGTCGAGCCGCCGCTGCCGCGGGAGCCGCGAAAAGCCTTGTCGATTTCGTCGATCCAGAAGACCACCGGGGCGACGGATTCCGCCACTTGAATGGCGCGCCGGATGTTCTGCTCGGACGATCCCACCAGGCTGCCGAAGACCCGGCCGACGTCGAAGCGGAGCAGGGGCAGCTTCCAGATGTTGCTGACCGCCTTGGCCATCAAGCTCTTGCCGCAACCCTGGACGCCCAGAAGCAGCAGACCCTTCGGCGCGGGCAATCCGTATTCGCGGGCCCGGTCCGAAAACGCCACCGCACGTTTGAGCAGCCAGCCTTTGAGCGCATCGAGGCCGCCCACCGAGTCGATGGTCTCATCGGTGTCGTAGTATTCGAGCAGGCCGCTCTTGCGGATGATCTGCTTCTTCTCGGCGTTGATGACTTCCAGGCTTTGGGGCCCGAGGCCGTGATGCTCGACGAGTGTCTTGGCCAGGACGTTCTCCGCCTCGGCCAGCGTCAGGCCCAGCAGGGCGTGTACGATCTGCTCACGCATCGGGTTGCTGATCTTGACGTTGAGCTTCGGGCTGCTCTTGACCTCCTCGATGATGCGGTTCAACAGGGCAGTCATGTCGGGCGCCCGGGGGAGGGGGAAGTCGACGATCGTGACATCCTTCTCCAGGTCCGCCGGCATCTCCAGCATCGGGCTGAGCAGGATGATGGTCTTGTAGGTGTTTTTGAGGGACGATGCGGCTTCGCGCAGACGCCGGATGACGGACATGTTCTGGCCCCGGAGGAAGGGGTGGAAGTCCTTGAACACGTAAAGGGCAGGTTCGACGTGGTCGATGGCGGTGCCCAGGGCCACGAGCGGATCTTCCGTCGCGGCGTCGCGGTGCTTCTGGGATTGCAGACTCGTGCCGGCCGCGACGAGCCCGGTGTTGACGGACCACTCGAAGACGCTCTTGTTGAGCCTCTCGCCAATCCGCGTGACATGGCCCAGCACCCGCTGCTCTTCCCAACTGACGACGTAGATGAGCGGATAGCGGGCGCGGATCAGGACCTCCAGCTCGCTCATCAGCGGCTTGGCCTGTGGGCCGACCTTGGCTGCGGCGGCCTGCGCAGGTTGGGCGCTCTGGGCGACTGGTGCGGCCGGAGTTGGCTTACGGGTTGGCTGTGCCGGGACATTCTCCATTTCCACTCTCCACGCGTTGCTCTGTATCGCTGTTCGTTTCGATCGCCTGTGCGATCTCCAGGAGCGTCTCGTCGGGCGCAACCATGACGAGACGTCCGTCGCCGAGTATGCGAATCTCGAAGTCACCTTGTTGCCGTTTGTAGGGTTTGCGGGTCATTGGATCAGGTGCAGCCCCAGCTCGTGAGCGTACTCCAATGCGGCCTGGGCTTCGGGACCGCTCACATAGCGTTCGGGAATTCCCGCCTCGACGGGCGGCACATAGTTCGTTCTCAGGCTGACCTTCACGCCGGGTAGTTCCGCGGCCAGCCACTTCAGCGTCGGTTTCGTACAGCAATCCATGTGGCCGGGCACCATCAGGTGACGTACGATCAGGTTTGTGTGTTCGCTTGCCATACGTACGTTCCGCCGTGCGACATCGCAGTAATCGTCGGCATCCAGCCATGTCGCGCCGCACTCCCGGCTCCCACACTTCAAGTCCGCCAGACAAATATCGACGAGCCCACGCCAAAGCTCGTCCACGCTCTCATTATAGTACATGTTCGAGTTCAGAACAACCGGAACCGCGGTCGGGATTCTGCTTAGGAGCGTCAAAAGCGCGGGCCAGCTCACGGTGGGCTCCCCCCCGAGGAGATTCACATTCCGGGCTCCCTGTCCCCGGCGGCGCTCGACGGCCCGAACCAACGCGTCGACGTCCATCCGGGGCACGTTCAGCGGCGCCTCGTTCCACTCCGCGACCGTGCAGGAGCGGCAGCGGAGATTGCAGCCGGTGAAGTATATCTGATGCGACGGCGACAACTCGGCCTCCTCGGCCCGGTGCAGCATCTCGCGAAAGCAGTGGGCCTGGTCGTCCAGACCGCAGTAGCCGCGTCCGCCGGCCGTTCGATCCACGCCGCAGCGGCGCGGACACAGCCGGCAGTTGCGCAACTGCCGCGCTGCCGATTCGAGAGCGGCCTCGATCCGGGCGGGCTCGCGGGTGTGCTCAATCGATGTCAACGAAGGACCCTCTGTCGCTGCCGCCGCGCTGTCGGGAGACACGCCGGACCGATGCTTGTCCTGCCCGACTCCATTTTGCCTTGACGTACAGGTAGGCCACCAGGGCGCCGGACACCCAGACCAGCCCGATCGGTGTTGGGATGCTCAGGACGATGCCAATCACGATGAGGCCAATGGCAATGTGCTGGGCCTCGAGTGTGGCGAAGAGCAGGAAGAAACGCTGACCCCGGAAGATCAGTCCCATCGTGCCGATGAGACCATAGCAGCAGGCGCTGGCGCTTATGCCGATGAAGGGCGTACGGGCGAGCAGGCTGATGAGGGTCCACAAGACACCGCAGGCAACCGAGACGATCAGCCACAGCCAGAGAAAGGACGCCGTACGCCACTCGCGCTCGATGGCACTGCCGACAAACAGGATCAGCAAGCCATGCCACGCGAGGTTGCACGGGCTGTTGATGAACGGGTACGTCACGAGTTGCCAGACCTTGCCGTGGATGACTCCCTGTGGGTCCAGGGCCAGGAGGTCGAAGGTGCCTGCAATCCAGAATCGCGCGGCAAAGCCGGCGACCATGAGGGAAAGGATGATGACGACCCCGCGTGTCAGGAGTTTCTGGGGGGTGGGCAACGCCAGTCTGATCTCTTGCATTTCGCTCATGCCTGGATCTCCGCTCAATGCCTTAAACCCGTGCCAAATCAGAGGCGACGAGCGTGACGACGGCCTCACGCCCGGGCCTTCAAACCTCTAAATGGCGATTATAACGCCGCCGTAGATGGGGCGTCAACACACGGAAACAACTCCCTCGATTTGATTGACGTGACGGGGCCGACTCTGCTACAATGCGTCCATACATCCATAACATAACGGCGGAAAAATGGATTCTTTTTGGGAGGACTCATCATGAAGTGGCTAGGGATTTTCTCAGTCATCATCCTTTGTGTGGCGGCCGGTACCGTTGTCGCCGGACCGCGCGACAGTTTGTGGGACCAGGTGGATGCGGCCCTGGACAAGGGGCTGCCCAAGACGGCCATCACGCTCCTGGAGCAGATCATCCCCGGGGCGTTGCAGGACAGTGCCCATGCGGAGGCGACCAAGGCCATCTGTCTCAAGATCAAGTTGCAGGGCCAGATCGATGGGTACGACACGGGCGGGATGATCGTCAGCCTGGAAGACGAGATCGCCGCGGCGCCGGAGGCGATGAAGCCCGTGATGGAGGCGGTGCTGGCCGAGTGGTACTGGCGGTACTTCCAGCAGAACCGCTACCGCTTTCTGCAGCGGACGGCGACGGCCCAGGCGCCCGGCGAGGACATCACGACGTGGGACCTGGCCCGCATCATGACGGAGATCGACAAGCATTTCGTCACGGCCCTGACCGGCGCGGCGGAGCTGAAGACTGTTCCTGTCGGCGAGTGGAAGGATCTGCTCGAGCCGGGGACGATGCCGGATGCGTACCGGCCGACGCTGTACGATTTCCTGGCCCAGGAAGCCCTGACGTTCTACAAGTCGGGCGAGCAGACGGCGCTGCCGGAAGAGACGTTCGAGATCATGGCCGATGGTCCGATCTTCGCTCCGGTTGCGGAGTTTCTGGCGTGGTCGCCTCAGACCTCGAACACCGACTCCGCCAGGTTGAAAGCCGTTCGGCTCTACCAGAGTCTGCTGGCTTCTCATCAGAGTGATACCGACCAAGCCGCCTTCATCAACGCCGACCTGGAGCGGCTGGTGTATGGCTACAATCAGGCCATCGGCCCCGAGAAGGCCACGCTCTACAAGGCGGCGCTCGAGAAGTTCGTGAACGACTGGAAGAGTCACGATATCGCCGCCCAGGCCCTCAGTGCGTGGGCCGGCGTCGTCTATGGGGAAGGCGATTACGTGCGGGCCCGGACTCTGGCGCTGCAGGGCTGGCTCGGCTATCCCACCAGTGTCGGCGGGGCCCAGTGCTACAACCTGATCCAGCAGATCGAAGGCCGGTCCGCCACGATCCAGACGGAGCGGGTGTGGAACGATCCGCTGCCCGATATCTCGGTCACCTATCGCAATGTGACGAAGGTCTACTTCCGGGCCGTACGCGTCCGGTTCGAGGATATCGCGGGGCTGTCCTGGGGGTGGCTGTCGTCCGTGCAGCGCGACGCTTTCCTGGCGGCGGAGCCGGTGATGCAGTGGAATGCCGACCTGCCTGCGACCACGGATTATCAGAGTCGCGTCGAGTCGGTGCCTGCTCCGCAGGGGTTGCCGTTAGGCTATTATGTCATCCTCGCCGGCCATGATCCCGCCTTCAAGCAGGTCGATAATAAGATCAGTTGCGCTTTTGTCTGGGTGAGCGATCTGGCGCTGGTTCTCCGGACGGTCGATCAGGAAGGCATCGTGGAGGGATTCGTCCTCGACGCCCGCACCGGGCGTCCCATCGCGAATGCCACCGTGACGCGCTGGCGGTACGAGGCCTATAATAGCCCATATCGTCCGGCCGACCAGACGTCGTCCGACGAGAACGGCATGTTCCGGTTCTATAACGACGGCAAGTACAAGGACTTTCTGGTCGTCGCTGAATCCGGCGACCAGAAAGTGGCCAGTGGCACGGGTTACTATACGCACACGCCCGATCCTGATCCCACGGTCCAGGAACGGACCGTGTTCTTCACGGATCGGGCCCTCTACCGGCCGGGGCAGACCATTCGCTACAAAGGAATCTGTATCCGCACGAACACCGTCGCGGCCACGTATCAAACGATCGGCCGGCAGAAGCTGACTGTCTTCTTCAGGGACGTCAACGGCCAGGAAATCGCCCGGCAGGACGTGCAAACCAACGATTACGGCTCGTTCAGCGGGAGTTTCACCGCGCCGAGTGATCGCTTGACCGGTCAGATGTGCCTGATCGTGCCGGTGGAGCGCGGTTATTACTACGGCCCGCGCGGCAGCACGTACTTCTACATCGAAGAATACAAGCGGCCCAAGTTCTACACCGAACTCGGCGCCCCGGCCGACGCGCCCCGGCTCAGTACGGAAGTGGTCGTGGCGGGTAGAGCCACCGCGTACACCGGTGCGGCCATCGGCGGCGCGCAGATCGAGTGGCGCGTCGTCCGGCAGGTGCGCTATCCTGTCTGGCGCTGGTGGATGACGCCGCCGCAGTCCCAGGCCATTGCCCACGGCGAGGCCACGACGGATGCGGATGGATCGTTCGAGATCCGTTTCACCGCCAAGCCGGACCTGTCCGTGCTGGAACGGGACGAGCCGGTCTTCGGATTCCAGGTGTATGCCGATGTCACGGACACGACGGGCGAAACCCGTTCCGCCAATCGTACCGTCTGGGCCGGATACACGGCGCTGCGGGCGAGCCTGAATGCTGCTGCGTGGCAGACGCCCGAGACGCCGGTGGCGCTGACGGTCACGACGCAGACGATCGAAGGCGTGGCTGAAGCAGCCGCGGGCACGGTTCGTGTGTATAGCCTTAAGCAGCCGGACACGGTTCTCCGCGCCCCGCTGACCTCGTCATTGCGCGTCGCGCTGACCACCGCCGGCGTGCCCGTGGCGGATGGCTCCAATCCCGATACGTGGGAAACTCTGGCCCTGGTCAGCGAGCAGCCGTTCGCGACGGATGCGTCGGGCCAGGTCGTACTCTCGATCCCTCTCGGCGCTGGCATCTACCGGGCCGAGTTGCAGACGCAGGACCGGTTCGGCAAAGCCGTCGCCGCCCGGCATACGATTCTCGTGATCGAGCCGCAGTCCGAGCATCTGGGCGTCAAGATCGCCAACGAGTTCGCTTCGCCGAATTGGAGCGTCGAGCCGGGAGAGACGTTCGTTGCCCTCTGGGGCACAGGCTACGACACGGGCCAGGCCTATATCGAGATCGACTGCCGCGGCAAGAACCTGCGCGCCTGGTGGACGGACCCGAACCGCACCCAGGAGCTCATCACGCAGCCCGTCACCGAAGACATGCGCGGCGGATTCACCGTGCGCGTCACTTACGTGCGTCAGAACCGCGCCTACGTCAGCGAGCGGATCGTCAGCGTGCCCTGGACGAACAAGCAGTTGTCGGTCCAATGGCAGCACTTCCGATCGCTGTTGCAGCCCGCCCAGAAGGAAACGTGGACGGCGCTCATTACGGGGCCTGACGCGAAGAAAGCCGTCGCCGAGATGGTGGCCAGCCTCTACGACGCCTCGCTCGATCAGTTGCGCCAGCACGGTTGGATTCAGAGTTTCAGCGGCTTCCGCAGCGAAAGCAGCCGGCTCAGCAGCAGGTTCGTGAACAGCCTGGTTTCTTTTAACACGATCTACGCTAACTGGTACATCAGTGGCTTGTCGACTGCGATCACTTATCGCCAGTTCCCCGACTCGATCATGCCGCCGTTCTACTACTCCGGCGCCGTGGCCAGCCGCGGCGGCGGCAGCGGCAGTACCAGCAGCGGCAGTACCGACGATACCGCGACGACGCCGAACAAGGCGGAGTCGACAACGGAGGAAGTTGCGAGTACATCCACGCCGGACCTCAGCGCAGTAGCCACGCGGACGAATTTCGATGAGACGGCGTTCTTCTTCCCGCATCTGCTGTCGGATTCCGACGGGGTCGTGAAGATGGAGTTCACGATGCCGGAGGCGCTGACGACCTGGCGGTTCCTCGGGTTCGCGCATGACAGTCAGATGCGCAGCGGCTACCTGACGGGCGAGACCATCACGGCCAAGGACCTGATGGTCGAGGCGAATCCGCCCCGGTTCGTAAGGGAAGGGGACACGATCGAGTTCGTGGTGAAAGTCACGAACCGCACGGCCGCCCGCATCACGGGCCAGGTGGGCTTGATGTTCAGCGACGCCCGCACGCTGGAAAGCCGCGATGCGGCGCTGGGCAACACGGCGCCCCAGCAGGATTTCGACGTGCCCAGCCAGCAATCCCGCACGTACGCGTGGCGGATCACGATTCCCGACGGCTGCGAAATGCTCACGTACAAAGCGGTCGGCGCCACGACGCGTCTCAGCGACGGCGAAGAGGCGTATCTGCCTGTGTTGAGCCGCCGGATTCTCGTCAACGAATCGCTGCCGCTGCCGATCCGCGGCGCGCAGACGAAGGCATTCGAATTCACCAAACTGCTCAACTCGGGCCAGTCCTCCACGCTGGTCAATCAGAGCCTGACCGTGCAGATGGTCTCGCAGCCCGCCTGGTACGCGGTGATGGCTTTGCCGTACCTGATGGAATATCCGTACCCGGGTAGCGAGCAGATCTTCAACCGGCTCTACGCCAACGCCCTGGCCTCGTACATCGCCAATTCTGACGCGAACATCCGGCGCATCTTCGATCAATGGAAGGGCACGGCGGCGCTGGAGAGTCCGCTGGAGAAAAATGAAGACCTCAAGACCGTCGCGCTGGAAGAAACGCCCTGGGTCCGGCAGGCGATCTCGGAATCGGAAGCGCGCCGGAACGTGGGCGTCCTCTTCGATCAGAACCGGTTGAATTCCGAACTTGCCGGCGCGCTGTTCCAACTCAACCAGATGCAGCTCAGCAGCGGTTTGTGGCCGTGGTTCCCGGGCCACCCCGGCAGTGAGTACGTCACGCTGTACATCACGACCGGCTTCGGCCGGCTGCGTCACCTCGGCGTCACGCAGGTCGATGTCACCAGTGCGATCAAAGCGCTCAATGCGCTCGATGCGTGGATGGATGCCCAGTACGACTACATCGTCGCGCATGGCGACAAGGACCTGAACCACCTGAGCCCGACGGTGGCCTTCTACCTGTACGGGCGTAGCTTCTTCCTGACGGATCATCCCGTGGCCGCCGTGTATCAGGAGGCGCTGAACTACTGGCTGGGCCAGGGGAAGCAGTACTGGCTCTCCTCGTCGCGGCAATCGCAGGGGCACCTCGCTCTGGGCCTCAAGCGTTTCGGTGACATGGACACGCCGACCGCGATCATGCAGTCCCTCAAGGAGCGCAGCACGACCAGCGAGGAGATGGGCATGTACTGGCAGGACGGCCGTAGCTGGTGGTGGTATCACGCGCCCATCGAGACCCAGGCCCTGATGATCGAGGCC
>CAYQXM010000108.1:0-17085 GCA_964421295.1 uncultured Pirellulales bacterium | reverse complement strand
GCGCCGGTACAGGCGCTCCGCTTCATCGTAATTCTTCCTCCGGTGCGCCATGAAGTTCGCGAAATTGCCGGTATGAGCCGCGTCGTTCGGGTCGAGCTCCAAGGCACGCCGGTACAAACGCTCCGCCTCGTCATAGTTCTTTCGCTGATCACCCATGAAGAGCGCGAAGTTGCCCGTATGGGTCGCCTGGTTCGGGTTGAGTTCCAAGGCACGCCGGTACAAACGCTCCGCCTCGTCATACTTCTTCCCTTGGCGCGCCATGAGGTTAGCTAGGTTGCCGGTGTGGCTCGCGTGACTCGGGTCCAGTTCCAAGGCGCGCCGGTACAGGCGCTCCGCTTCGTCGTAATTCTTCCTCCGGTCCGCCATGAAGTTCGCGAAATTGCCGGTATGGGTCGCGTTGTTGGGGTCGAGTTCCAAGGCACGCCGGTACAAACGCTCCGCTTCGTCATAGTTCTTCCGCTGGTTCGCCATGAAATTTGCGAAGTTGCCGGTATGCGTCGCGTCGTTCGGGTCCAGCTCCACGGCGCGTCGATAAAGACGCTCCGCCTCGTCACTATTCTTCCAGTGGTCCGCAATGAAGTTCGCGAAGTTACCGATCAAGTTGGCATTATCAGGGAAGCGTCTGAGACTCTCGCGGTAAATCGCTTCTCGCTTATTCAAATCCGTTTCCGCTCTCGCCTTGAGTTCCCACGACCACCAACTCTGTTCCCGGTCCACCGTTGCGGCAAGAGCATCCTGAACGGGTTTGATGGCCTCCTGTGCGTCTTCGCTCGGACGTGGTTCTCTAAGACTCTTCTGCAATTGCTCGAATTGCTCCCGATACCGACTGACACGTTTCTTTGCTCTGGCGTCAATTGCATCAGCCAATGGGCTGTACTGCAAACGCTCTCCCAACTGGAGCATGAACTCATCGAAGCCCACAATCGGAATTAGTTTTCCCTTATGTTTAGCGACGAGGTGACGGATTCGCTCTTCAGGCTTTCCACTTGCGAGGTGATAGCACCAGAAAATCCCGCCCTGAATGTCACCACATTGAAGCGACCCGAGGAAATCCATCAGGCTGCCATCGTTGCCGCCGTATCCAATCACAATCGGAGTGTGATTCCCTAAAAGCATGCACAAGACCTTCGCCCATCGCTCGTCGAGCTTCGCGGTGCCGTCCGAGTCACTCTTCGGAGCAAGTAGAAGGTCCCTGTGTATCTTGGCGACGAGGGGCCGGCGGAGTCTCGAACGCACGAATCCGGTCAGTGATTCATGCCCGCAAACCAGTGGGAATGTGTCGGTATAGATCGACAAAGCATCTGCAACGAGGTTGTCGAAATTGGTCGTGATGACAACTTTGTGGCGCGTTTCATCCAACACCTTGGCAAG
The DNA here is from genome assembly GCA_964421295.1 of uncultured Pirellulales bacterium. GTDB lineage: Bacteria > Planctomycetota > Phycisphaerae > Sedimentisphaerales > Anaerobacaceae > PLanc-01. The sequence continues at coordinate 15,714 of CAYQXM010000108.1, read as the reverse complement.
AATGGAATAGCCAAAGCTCGGCTCGGCGGACCTCATCTGGTCCTCAAGGTAAGCGTAGCCACACTCCGGATCATCGTTGAATCGCTTGTCATAGATTTGGCTGTAGAACGTCGCGACCTTGTCAAGGGTGAATCCGGGGATGCCGACATTCTCAATGATCCACGTTTCCAGCGATTCAGGTTTTCCCTCGCCGCGACGTTGATACAGTTCTTCAACCCATTTGCGTGCGAGACTGCCTGCGCCGGGAACACCAGAGTTAATTGACGCTCCGGCACCTAGGATGAATGCAAAGGATCGGTCCCTCATCGCCTTCTCGATCCACATGAAATAGTCGAGAAAACCGATTGGGTTCCATTCTTCCGGTTCGGATGTCATTCTTCGACCTCCAGCACGTCACCTTCCTGAACACGTATGCTATTATAGCCTGGCGGGAGGGAGAGGCAACGTGAAACTGGTCAGGCCTGCCTGTCTTTTAGACCCTTCGAATTCGATAGGTTTACGACTGTGACGAAATCGAGGGGACGGGTCGCCCATTTCGGGTCTTCAATCAGCGTCGCCAGGGGATGTAGGGCGACATCTGCGAACTGTCGCTGGTTTTTGTTGTTGACGCCTACGGCAGGGGTATAATGACCCTCGGCTGGGAGAAATCAGCCAAACGAAATCCGAAACACTGACGGGAAGCGACTGAGGGATAAGTGACAAGAGACAAGCGTTCTGCACGTTGAGGGCTGAGTTCGTTCGTCCTGGCGGTCCTATTCGTCCCATGCAGTTTTGGCTGAGGGGGAGAGCGCGAGAAAAGTACCTGCCCCCCTCTGATTCCCGACGAAGCTCATAGTCGCCAGCGCCATTGGCTTACCAATTCAATTTGTCTTCGTAGCGCCAATAGAAGCGGCCGAGGATATGGGCCAATACCAGGAGGAGCCAGAAGAACCCAAGTCCGCCGAGAATCAATCCACCCAGAATTGAGCCCGCCAATGCGACTTCCCGCGAGCCACTTCTGAAGAAGGCCAAGAGTGAGCCTGCAACGAGAAAATAGTATATGAGGATGACTCCATTAAGGAGTACGTACAGGCCGATGTATTGCACCAACGTACGTGCCACCGACCGAATGAGCAGGAAAGGATTCAGTCCTTCGATAGAGGAAAGCACGCTGACTCCGATGATCGCCATCGGGTACAAGAAATTTCCGACCAGCGCCATCACCAGCAGGACCGTACCATTCGGGCTCCTGGAACTCAGATGCATGAAAGAAGAGTAGAGAATGACGTGACAGAAGAACAGCCGCAGCAATTGAAAGACCATCTCCAGCGGCGACTCTTCGCGGTCAATGGTGTCGGGGGCTCGTGTGCCACCGCCGGCACTGTCTCGTATGCACTCACTGAAATACCAGGCCGTATAGCACAAGAGCAGCAGTTGGACAATCACGGCGAGACAGCAGAACAGGGACGCTACGGAAGCCAGTATCTGGCCCCCGACAAGCACGCCCATGGTGATAATCCCGCCCCGACTGAAGGGGTACAACAACATGTCAATAGGCCAGGGCAACCTCCGTTGGCCTGCCTCAGCGATGTCGGGTTCTGCCGTGATCGGCCCCGGTGGTACACGCACATCAGGGGACGGTGCTATGGTACCGCTTGCATTCGGCTCTTCTTGTCGCGGCAATGACAGGGTGGGCGCATTTCCTTCAAATGCCAGTAGATCTTCCAGCGAAGGAGAGGAGTCACCAGATGGACCCTCCGGAGTGGCCCCGCGCGCCGCATGGGCATGCGGCACATCGGTGACATGAGGCGGTGGAGTGGGTTTACCCGTCTCAGAGGCCGCTGGTACAACCAGGGTTTCACGACAATGAGCGCAGCGTACCCGTTTTCCTGCATATTCGGTTTTGAGGCCGATCTTCTGGCGGCAATGGGGACAATGAAACTTGATAATGGATGCCGGCTCCGGACCGCTCGCCCCAGAGGGCACCACCACAGGTTTACCACAATGGGGGCACTTGCCTTTTTTGCCGGCGTATTTCTCATTGACCTTGATTCCGTGGTCGCAGTTGCCACAGGTAAACCTGATCAAATCATCCTCCGGTTCCAGAGGAATATCATGTTGCTATACGCGGTAAGCTGACAGTGATTGTACGTCTGTATAAGACGCGAGACACAGGCGCAATTCTCAGAGCGCCTTACTGATCCCACGCGCACCATACTTCGTCTCAAAGGGCACAACCCAGTCAAGTCACGGTGCCATTCTATCAGAAATGCAGAGAGTAGTGCAATATCAGGCATCATGGGTTTCTCTTGTTGCCTCCTCCGGCCCGGTATAATGAAGCACCGCGGGAATTCTGAGAGCGGACTTCTGGGTCCATTCGTCCTATTCGTCCCATGCGGTTTGGGTGGGTGCGGAGCGGGTCGCACCGGGAGGGGGGCGGGGTGCCGAGGCGCCGGATGCTGTGGAACTGCCTGGCCTTGATGGCGAACAATCATCCGCCGATTTGGACCCAAGACAGACCACAGGCCCGCGACGTTAGGTCGCAGGCCCTGGCACGCCTGAGAACAGCCTAAAGACCCTGCGATGGGCCTGTTCCCACGGCCTTGCTCTGGATGATGGCGACGGTCTCCGGCAGTCCGGCGGACCTGGCCGTCAGGCGGATTTCTCCGGGCCTATGCTGGGATTGAACGATCGCGAGGGCTCAGCCGGGAAAATGGCGCTCCCCGGGGCGGATCTCAAACCCAGCCGCGACTGTGACGTGCCGGAGGGTTGCGTGACTTCCATGGCTTGAATCGGCAGACACGGGGTGGTATAATCACGCTGCGTCAGTGACAATCGAGAATTCTCATTACTTGTCGAGGAAGGAGATCCACGTGAAGACTGCGGCATCGTATCGGGGGGAGTTCTGTATCGCGATTCTGTTCGTCCTGGCGGTGAGCGGGGGGAGGGTGCCGCTGGATGCCACGAGTCAAGCGGCGGCCCGCCGCGACAATCCTCCGGCGGCAGGGGCGGTGGATGGTGCGGCGCTGGCCAAAGACGTGATCACCAAGATGGACGCGGCGTACTATCAGTTGTGGGACGACCCGGTGGCCGGCTTCGACGCGGTGTACGACGTGAACGAGGACGGGCGGAAAGTCGGGCCCCTCCAGGTGCAGTTCGGCGTGGACGCGAACGGCGGGCACTTCACCGCGAAGTTCAAGGAAGAGCCCGCCTCGGCGCAGGCGCTCTACGGCTATTTCCAGTACGCCTGGATGGAATCACTGTTCAAGACGTTCTCGGCCGAGAAGGCCAGCGCCATCCAGAACGCCGGTGCGTTCAGCCTCTTCTACAAGCAGCCGAGCGAGGACGTCAACTCGATGACTCTCTCGATCTCGGGTGACTATCGCCTGGGCCAGACCTTCGAGATGGGGCGGGACCTGAGTCAGAACAAGGTGAAGTACACGGTTCAGACCGTCGATGGCCGGCATTTCGTGGAGTCGCTCGATCGCGACTACGCGGTGATCATGCCGCCGAATCGGGGGCGGCTGTTCCTGACCTGCCGGTACACGTACACCCGCCAGGACGGCGTGCCGTTCATCAAGACGCTGCACATCGACTTCACTACCGAATCCGGAGGAGACACCACCAAATACAAGTGGGACTTCACGCTCCAGAGTGTCACCTTCAAGAAGGGACCGACGCCGACACCAACGGCGACTCCAGCGGCGACACAGACTCCTGTCGCTGCCCAGACTCCCGTCGCCGCCCAGACTCCGCCGGGGGCGGGGGACACGGGGGCCGCTGCGGGCGCGGTGCCCGAGCTTCCCCAGACGACCGGCAAGGCCGCGATCCAATGGGATGAGCTGTCCAAGGAAGTCATCGCCGGCATCGCCCGCTCGAATATCGACTTCGGCGGCATGCCTTTGTTCGCTCGCAGTCTACGCTGCACGATCGACGTGCGAATCACGTCCCGCCTGTTCGAGACGGTCTCGGGCACGCTGAACTACCGGTGGGAAGACGCCGACGACAACGGCCTGCTGGTCGGTGACGAGATCCAGGTCGAGACCGCCTTCGTATCGAGTCCGGCGGCGCGGCTGTTGCTGAAGCAGGTGGAGACGGCGCTGATCCTGCAGACGGCCACCGCGGGGGCGAACGTCTTCCGCGATCACTACATTCAGACGGTCAAGATCGCCGAGGGCTACAAGATGAAGCTCGTCCCCACCGAGAAGGGCAAGCCCGTCAACGACAAGGCCGCGGAGGACAAGAACAACCTTCTCGCCAATCGCAGCTACGACGCCCTGTATCTGACCGTGACGCCGGAGTTTCAGATTCAGCGGATGCGCGCCGTCAAGGAAGGGCTGGATACCGAGATGACGCTGAATGCGGGGTACGAGAAGATCGCCGGACTGTGGGCGCCCACCCAGTACCACCGGGAAGTCGTCCAACTCGGCAACCGCACGAGCACGGAGAACGTGCGCTGCCAATACGCCCTGGTCAACGGCCTGCCCACGATGAAGAAGCTGACCATCGACGTGGGACTGATCACCAGCCAGGGAACCATGGCGATGAAACAGGAGTACACCGTCCGCGACCCCCAGATCGTCCTGCGGGACAAGCCCCTGGATATCGGCAAGTTCGTCGGCGGGAAGGACGATGAGGCCCTGTTCAAGAACAAGCAGAAGAAGCCCGCCAGGGATGCGGACGCGGCGTTGTTCAAATAGGAATCGACGCCCACTCCCGGCGATAGTGCGGTGCGACGTCTGTGCAGAGAACGGCCGGCGCAGAAGAAAGGGCCTGGGCCGCGGGGGCGGCGGCAGGCCCTTGAGAGTGCGGACAGCCGGCACCGCTCAGTAGAGAGCGATGTCGTCGAAGAGCAGGTTGCCGGTGCCGGTGGCGGCGCCGAGGGTCAGGTCGGTGACACTTGTCAACGTCGAGACCGGAACGGAGGACAGCGGGATGTCCCACTGGGTCCACTCGGCTTTCAAGACGTTGGTGGCCTCGCCGGCATAGCTGATCTTCGTACCGTTGATCTTCACGTACAGGCCGGCCGCGGTGTTACCCGTGTTGCCGTAGAAGAACAGCCGCAGGGTCTTGACGCCGGACGCCGTCCAGTCCTGAGCGGCGAAGGTGCGCGTGGCCTCGGCCAGCGTGTAGCTGCCGCCGATATTGTAGCGGAACGGCATCGATTGCCTGCCGTCGTGGAAAGTGGCGGTGTTCATGAACGGGGCGATGTCGTTGCCGACCTGTCCGCCGTTGGTGTTCGTGCCGTAGCCATCGATCCACGTCTCATAGATGGGTTTGGTCGTGTCGTTGTAGCCTTCCATGTCCTCCACCGCGACATGATCGACCGTCGCGAAGCTCCAAACGGGCCCGGCCCACGTGCTGATGGCCTCGGCGGCATTGACCTCATCGATGCGCCAGTAGCAGGTCACGCCCAAGCTGAGGGACGGGCTGTAGCCGGCCTGTGTGACAGTCGTCGCGGGGGCAGTGCCGTTGCTCACAGCCTGCGAGTCGGTGCCGAAGTACACTTTGTGTTCCACCGCCTCGCGTCCCGCTCTCCAGCTGAGAATCGTATCGAGGGCGACGCCCGTGGCGCCGGTGGCCGGGGCCGGGTTCCGAGCGGTGACCGGAATGTCGAAGAAACGCACTTCGCTCAGGCCGTACTGTGCCCGCTCGCCCCAACTGGCGGTGCAGGTCATCTTGACGAACTTGGCTGCGACGCCACCGAAACTGACCTCCGTGTCATGGGCGTAGCCGGCCGCACTGGGCGCCTGCTGGAATTCCGGAACGTTGGTCAGAGCGGTCCAGTTGACACCGTCGACAGAATACTCGACGGTCGCCGTCTTCACGCCGAAGCCGACGATCGATTCGAGCGTCTGGTTCGAGTTCCAGACCCACATCCGATCCAGCTTGCGGACACTGTCGAACTGATACTGAATCCAGACAGGCGGTTGTTGACCGGCGCCACTGAGCCACATGTTGGTGCCCGTCACGTCGTGCTGGTCGGATGCATCGAGGCCGGACCCGTCTACGGTCTTTTGCGGCATCGTGTCGGCGTTGAACGAGCTGGAGGCCGTGGCCGTGATGCCGGCGCTCGGCACTTGGGAGGAGAACGACTCCACCGTGAAGCTCCAGACCGGCCCGGCATAGACCGTCTTGTCCGCGCCCGTGCTGACTTCATCGACACGCCAGAAGTAGGTTTGACCGAACTCGAGGCGACCGGGGTCATACGAGTTGACATCTGTGTTGGAGACGGCCAACGCCGTGGCGTTGGCGACAGCATTCGCGTCTTTGCCGAAGTACACGGTGTGCGTGGCGGGATACTCTCCCGGTTCCCACGATAAGGTGAGGCCGCGCAGGGGGGCATCAGTGACGCCGTTCCTGGGATTCGGATCGGAGGCCTGTCCGAAGCTCTGGATACGAATCTGCGCGTTGGTCTTGATCTGTTCGGGGGTCAATACCCCGTCATGGACGCGGACCTGCGCGATGGCGCCCGTGAAGTTTTTCTCACCGGTGCTGGGCGTGCCGTCGTTGTTGCCCTGGGCGCCGACGCGAATGGCGTTTCCTGCATGGGTGTTGAGCACGACAGCTTTCTCATTGTTGAACTCGCCGTTCACGTAAAGACGACACATGGTACCGTCGTAGGTATAGACCAGGTATTGCCAGGTCTCTAGAGGCGGATAGCCGCCGGAGCCGCCCACCGCATTGGTGTAGCCTTTCCACCCTATGTCGGCGGCGCCCCAATGGCCCGCGGCACCGAAATCCTTCCAGCCGTAGTTGAAGGTGAGGTTGGTGCCGTCCGGCCCGCCGCGGTGGCTCCAGCTCACCATGCACTCTTCCTTGGATTCGGCGATGTTGTAGGCCCAGACCTCGATGGAACGGGTGTCGCTACCGGTAATCCCGGCCGGGCTGACGGGTCCCACATAAGCGCCTGTGCCGTCCAGACGGACGACATTGTCCCACCCGCCAATGGCTTCGATGGTCGGAGTGCCGACGGCCGTGAAGACGCCGCCCAGCGAGCCGTGGTTGGGCCATTCCGTGACGGCGCCGGGGGCCAGATCCTCACTCCGCAAATCGACGAGCAGATCTCCGGCCACCTCGACCCGCGTGGCATTCGCCGGGAGACCCATGGTGCCCAGCAGGCAGATGATCACTGCTGCACCCAGCCTCGACACAGAGGAGACATTGCGTTGTTTCATGGTGACACATCTCCTTTCTTAACAAGGAATAGACTCTACTGCGGTGATGGACCCATCACCGTGATCTTGCTACTGCGCGCCGCCGGCGACCAGGCCCGGGATCGGGTCCCAGTTGTCGGAGCCCTTCGTGAAATTGAAGGGTGTGATGGCGGTGCCGTCCTTCAGGACCGGCTGCGTCAGGACCGCCGACCAGGCAGCGCGGCCGGCCTGGTTGTTCTCGCCGGACTTCTCGATCGTGCCATATTCGTACATGAAGGGGGACTGCCCGCCCAGGCCGTCGTTCCAGCCGAGGGGCGTAATCATGGATTTGCCTTCGGAGGCCGGGAAGTTGGAGACGTCGATGGTCGTGTTGTAGAAGACCACTTCACTCGTCGTCGCCTGCCACGGCCGGCCGAAGTAGCCCGGCTTGGCCAGATACGTCGACGCGGTGTCCACGCCCGGTGTGGTCGAGGTTACGTGACATTCATACATCAGGAACCCGCGGCCGCTGCTGTGCTGGGCGGCGGTCAGGTAGGACGCGTCGCTGGTGGTGTCACTGGTGTTCATCACCAGGTCCGTCTGGTAGAACACGGCCGTCATGGCGCCGAAGATGTAGTCCACGGCACCCATCGCGGCGCCCTTATACATTACCACGCGGGCCGGTGCGGCGCCGTAGAACGAATCCTGGCGGCCGACGATGCGGCAGTTGTTCAGAATGGCCTTGTCGGCGCCGGCCGTGAAGGCGATCGCGGCCCCGCGTTCGACGAAGCTGCGGTTCTGCACGGCGGTGTTCCCGTAGTCGGTGGGACGCAGACCCTTGTTGCCCGATTCCCACATCACGACCACATCCTGGGATTCCTTGTGGGAGATGTACTGATTGAACGAGTTTTCGAAGATGATGTTGTCGGCCTGGAAGCCGGCGGCGTTCACGACGACCGTGGCGTTCCAGTAGGAATTGTTGGTGGTGGCCGCCCCGGCGTTCACCGCGGCGAGCGCGCCGTTCTCGATGTTCACACGCAGGACGTCCGCATTCCACTTCTGGTCCTTGCCCATGCTGTAGTAGCTGTAGCCGTGGCCGTAGTAGCCCGTGATGCGGACGGCGCCCGCGTCGATATCGACGCCCTTGTTCAGCAGGGCGATGCTGGGCGCCGCGGCGGCATTCTTCAGCGTGATATTGGGCTGCGTGATGGTGAGCATCTCTTCATAGTTGCCTGGGTCGATCAGCACCGTGACGCGCTGATCGGCGGTACGCACCATTCTCGTGATGGCGCTCAGCGCGGCGTTCACGCTGGTGTATTCCTTATCGGCGCCCACGCGGATTTCCGCGGTGTAGGCGACCGGAAGGATCGTCTGGACGTGGGTGAAGTAGGAGGTGGTCGAAGAGCCGGCCGTGATGGTGACGTAGCCATCCGCGGCGCCCGGGTAAAGGTACTCCACCTGCTCGACTCGGGAGGTGCTGCCGCTGGAGGTGGTGACGGCCGGGCCGCCCTCGATGGAGAAGTCGGCCGAATAGTAGTAGCTCACGATCACCTTTTCACCCGCATGGACCGGAACCCGGATCGTGGCGCCGTCACGCGCGGCCAGATGTCCCTTGGCGATTTCGTTGTAGGCGTTGCCGGTGAAGAGCATGCCTTTGTAGGACGGGGTGGAGGTGGTGATCACCTTGTCGTCGAACGACCAGTTGCTCACGGCCTGGAAGGCCAGCGTCTTGGTGGTATCCGCCCCCTGGACCTTCAGATTCGAGGTGAGTCCCAGCTCCAGCGGATACTCATCCAACCCGCCGGCGGCGATGGCGTAGACGCCGTCCCGCAGGGTAATGCCGTCCACCGAAGCGAAGCTATACACATAGCCCGCCTCGTTGGCGTTCGTGAAGGTCAGGGCCAGCTTGGCCACCTGCGCCGCGGTCAAGCCCGTGGCCGTGAAGGTCACCTGGTACTGCGGCCGGGGGGCGAAGACGATGTCTGCCGTCGCGTCGGCAGTGACGGTGAGCGTATCGGCCGGGAGGTAGTAGTCGTTCACCCCGGTGGCGGAAACCGTGTATTGGCAGTTGGGTTCCAGCAGGACGGAATACGTCCCTGCGGCGGCGTTGACGACCGGTTTGGGCTGATAGAGCTTGTTGGCCGCCGGATCGGGCGTGAAGACCAAGCCGAGCTTGGCGAGGTCGGCGCCCAGGCCCGTGATGGAACCGCTGACGTTGACCAGTTGGACGCCCAGAACCACGACGTCAAAGACGGAGGTCGTGGCCGTCACTTCGATGGACGTGGCGCCGTAAACAATGTAGCCATTCGCGTTGGACAGGCTCACCTGATAAACATAGCCACTGGGCAGACGCACGGAGTACGTGCCGGCGGAGGGCACCGCGGTCCAGGATTTGCCGGCGGCGTTCGTGAAGACGATGCCGTAACCCGCCGGAATGCCGGCCGCCGCCGCTTCATTGACCGAACCGGTCAGCGTCACATAGGTGGCGTCTTTGCGATAAACGCGGAAATAGCTGGGCTTGTCAACGGTGTCGAAGATGCGATAGACGCCGGCCTTCTTGGCCGCCAGGTGCAATTCGGTCACGGCCGAACCCACCGGGATAACATCGGTCTGAACCGCCGGATCATCCACATACTGGAAGTTGATCTTGCCGTTGCCGTTCTGCGTGAGGGTGGCGAGCGTCACCTCGTCGTCTTCCTTCAACGTCAGGCTCAGGTAGCGTGTCTTCGAAGCGCCCGAGTTTACATAGATCCGTCCGGTGTAGCCGCTGGCGCCGCCCAGGTTCTCGTCGTAGCGGGTGAGACTCTTGTTGCTGGTCCGCAACCGGTCGTTCGAGCCGCCAACCCAGCTCAGGGCGCCGACCGTCCAGGCACTGGGAAGCACAGTGCCGCTGGTGCCCGGCGTGATCGTGGCGGCGTACCAGGAATTGATGATGTCGGCCGTGAGCTGATTGTTGAAAGCGGAGGCATCGAGCTGCTCGGCGCCGAAATCCCAGACGTCGATCTTGCCGGCGAAAGCGGCGTTTTCGATGCTCAGGGCGTGGATGTAGACGGAGCCCGAGGTCGCGAGGGTGGCGGTAATCGTGCCGGCGTAGCCACTATAGGAGAAGGTGCTGGCGAAGGCGTCGGCGCCCCCGGCGTTCTCGGCCGCGATCGAGCCCAGGGCGTGACCGCCCGCGTCGGTGAAATTCAGGACCGCGTCGTCCTTGCTGTACGTACACGTGGTAAACGTGATCTTGGCATTGCCGGCCACCGCGAGATCAAAGGAGTTGCCGCTGTAGACGATGACGCCGTGCTGCGCATCGTGGTACCAGAACTGCTTGCCGGCATTGCTCTTGATCGTGACGATGCCGTCGCCGGTCGTGAACGTGGCGTACTGGGTCGTCGTGTTCTGGGGCAGGACGCTGCCGTTGGCGAAGTTGTACGCATAGGTCTGGCCTGCCTCCGCCGTCGCGGCGGTGCTGCCGGCCGGGACGAAAAGCAGCGTGATGGCAAACAGAACGCACACCGACAAAAACAATTCTCTCGTCTTCATGGCGCCTCCAAAGAAACGATGTCGCCGAAGTTGGTGGGGAACCTAGCCTGAAATGACCTTTGTTCCATGACCTCCTCGACAGAAGTATCACCCGACGGATCGCAGACCGCGACAGACTCCTGCATTCATTGCCAACACTATAGCATAGTGGATGAACCCTTCTCCGTCAACGGCGAAAGGGGCGAAAAAGTGGGGCCAGTCACTCGGATAGGGCCCGTAGCCATGCGTATGCGGGGCGTCTGCGACGGACGGAGTTCGCCCGGTCGGCTACTCGGCGGGGATGTCGGCGAGGGGGATGCGCACGCGTACCTGTGTGCCGCCCTCGGGACCCGGGCTGACGTCGAACATGCCGTCGTAGGCCCGCACGCGCTCCTGCATGCCGACCAGGCCCAGGGAGGGTTTGCCGGCGACCGTCTCTTTCTGAATTCCCACACCGTCATCGCAAACCGTCAGCTCCAGGTAGTCGTTCTTCTGTCTCAGGGCGACCCTGGCGGCGGTGGCGTTGGCGTGCCGCAGCACGTTCGTCAGCGATTCCTGAACGATCCGGAAGAGGTTGGAGGCCAGATCCTTGTCGATGGCGTCCGACGGCACGGCGTAGTCCAGATCCACCCGGATGCGGCCGACCTGCTGAATGCGCGAGACCTCGTCGCGCAGGGCCGCATCGAGTCCGAAGCGGTCCAGGGAGGCGGGGCGCAGATCCATGCACGTTTCACGTACCATTTCGATCGCTTCATCGGCCAGGTTCACGAGGGTGCCCATCTTCTGGGTCCACTGCGTTCCGTGACTCACCAGCTCGGCTCCCGCCTGCTGGATGCCCAGCTTCATGGCGGTGAGGTGCTGTCCCAGATGGTCGTGAAGTTCGCGGGACAGGTGGGCCTTCTCGCGCTCGCTGACGTCGTTCAGATGCTGGGTCAGTTCGTGCAGGCGACTCTCGGAGGTGGCCAGCTTCCTCTCGGCCTCCTTGCGCTGCGAGATATCGGTATAGACCATCAGGACACCCGCCGCGGCGTTGTCGCCATAGAGCAGGGGCACCGCCGAGAACAGGACGTCGATGTGCCGGCCGTCCTTGCGCACGACGGACGACTCCTGATCAAGCAGACGTTCCCCGCGCGCTACCCTCTGGAGCTGGTCGGCAAATGCTGCTCGGTGCTCCGGGGTCACAAAAGGAATCTCCCGTCCGCCGATCTCCGCCAGCTCCCAGCCGAAGATACGCTCGGCGGCCTTGTTCCAGAGCGCGACGCGGCCCTGGGTGTTGAGGACCACCAGTGCCGCCGGAGAGGTATCCACAATCGAAGTGACGAAACGGTAAGCGTCCTGCAATTCGGTGCGCTGGTGCTCGCGCTCGGCCTGAAGTCGTTTCGCTTCGAGGACATTCTGGATCGTCAAGGGCAGGTGCTGGATGTGTCGGGGTGATTTGATGACGTAATCCGAGGCGCCGCGCTTGATCGCCTGGACGGCGACTTCCTCCGAACCGGTCCCGGTAACGATGATGACGGGCAGGTCCGGATAGGCCTGGTGCACCGCTGCGATGACGTCCAGGCCTTCGAAGCCGAGGATGTTGAAATCGCTCAGGACGACGTCGTAGCTCCCCTGGCTGAGGAGCGACTCGAACTCCTGACGCGAGGCGGCCTCGACCATTTCGAAGCCCTGGTTCTCTCGGACGAGCGCATCGCGCACCAAGGCCCGGTCCAGGGGGTAGTCATCGACATACAGAACACGTATGTGACCGCTCATACTCGTCCTCACTCACGGAGGCTAAGGATTCGGCGCGGCGGCGTCGGACGACTCGGGAGGTCCCACATTGAGGACCAGCCAGTAGTCTTGCACCTGCCGGACCACCTCCAGAAAACCATCGAAACTGACCGGTTTGACCAGATAACTGTTGGCGCCGCTGTCGTAGCTCAGCGCGCGGTCGCCCTCTTCTTTGGACGACGTCAGCACGATCACGGGAATGCGCTTGATGACAGGGGTTGCCTTGAGCCGCTGCAGGACTTCGTGACCATCGATGCGCGGCAGTTTCAGATCGAGCAGGATGAGGTCGGGCACCGGATACTTCGTGCGATCGGCGTATTCCCCGACGTCGAACATGTAGTCCAACGCCTGCTGGCCGTCCCGCGCCACGTGGATGATGTTCGCCAGCTTGCCCTCGCGGAAGGCATCCAGGGTCAACTCCACATCCATGCGATTGTCTTCGACCAGGAGAATCTGGGCTGCTCTAGCCATGGCGAACCTCCCTTTTCAGGTCATGCCGAATGTTCTCTGGCTGCACCGCACGTACGCGCCTATCTTAGAGGATCCGGACCGGCAGTTCAACCATGAATGTGCTGCCTTTTCCGACCTCCGATTGGACCATGATCCTGCCGTCCAGCAACTCCGTCGCTTTGCGCACGAGGGTCAGGCCGATGCCGGTGCCCGGGTATTCATCCTGATTGTGCAGCCGCTGGAACAACGCGAATATCTTCTCGTGAAACTCGGGCGGTATGCCGATGCCATTGTCGGTGACCCCCAGCGTGAGGGTCGCGTCCCCCTTGATGCAGTCCACCTCCACGCGATGCTGGGTGCCGGGGCGTTTGTAGGTCAGGGCGTTTTCGATGAGATTGGTGAGGATGACCGAGACCAGCGTGGCATCGCTGCGAATCATCGGCAGGTCGTCGGGAATAGTGAAGGTCACCTGTTCGGCCTCGATGCGGCCGGCATAGCGGGCCCGGATGTCCTCCATGAGCTTGCGCAGCGACACGTTCTCCGAGTGCACACCCGCCCGGCCCAGGCGGGACAGGCGGAGCAGATCTTCGATGAGCCGGTCCATCTGCTGGCTGGCCTGGATGATATTGTCGAAATAGTGCTGGCCTTCCTCGTTGAGGCTCTGGCGGTGGCGGCGGGCGATGATCTGGGCGAAGCCGCTGATGGCCCGCAAGGGGGCGCGCAGATCGTGCGAGACGGAATACGAGAAAGCCTCGATCTCCTTGTTCTTGAGCTCCAACTGCGCCGTCCGCTGCGAAACCCGCTCCTCCAATTCCTCGTTCAGTTTCTGGAGGGCCTTCTCCGCCTGCTTGCGCTCCGTGATATCGATGGACAGCACCGTGATCTGATCGACGTTACCATCCCGGGAACGGAGGGGGCGGACGTTGGTCAGGAAGGTTCGTTCCTGATAAGAGAGCTCATACGTGCAAGGGTTGTCTTCAAAGGCCTTCCGGAGGTAGGGCGCGATCGTTTCCACGACATCGGACGGGAAGATGTCATAGATCGTCTTGCCGACGAACAAGGCCGGGGTGACCCCGGCGTGCGCCAGTTCCGGCCCGGCGATCGAGACGAAACGATAATCGCGATCCAGGATGTAAACGATGCCGGACGGCAGGTTCTCCGCAATCGTACGATATTTCGCCTCGGATTCGTGCAAGGCTCTTTCGGAGGCCCCCTTCGCCTCCAGACTCGCCATGATCGTCCCCAACAGCAGCGTGGCCAGCGGATAGAGTGTAAGAACGGGCACACAGATGGTCCTGAATGTCGAGACCATCAACTCGTGGGGCAACGTCAGTGTCCAAAACAGCATGTTGACGTGGACCAAGAGGCCGAAGAGATAGATGTACAGCGGCTGCGTCAGGTTCGGCCGGCGTTGGCGCAAATGGTAGAAGAGCACGCCGAGCAGTCCCGAGCTGAGGATAACGGAGACTCCCATTACGACCCCGTCGCCGCCCCGGTCCAGCCGATGGATCGTGGCCGGCACGACCGTCAGGGCCACAGTGAGGGGACCGCCGAACATTCCGGCCAGACTGATGACGATCGATCTGCCGTCGAAAACGAGGCCGGGCGAAAGTACGAAGGGACGACTCATCGCCACGAGCGTTGCCACGCTGAAGACCAGCCCCGAAAGCAGGGGCGCCAGGAACTTCCGGTGGCCGGCTTTGCTGATGACCAGACCGTGAACGAGACACACGGCCAGGAGAAGCGCAATATTGTCGATCAGCGACACGAAGATGAGTCGCGACACATTCTCCTGCGTCCCCAACACACTGGCTGCCGCAACAACCATTCTGCTCTCCCCAGATACGAGCCGGCGCGACAACCGCCCCGCGCCAGCACGATCCGGAGGCCATCATAGTTATCACGCCTGGACAGGTCAATCCCGACCCGGAGGAAATCCTGAGCCTCCTTTGTCACGAAAATGTCACGAGGACTGATTTGACAGGGTTTTTCAGCCGATATCATTGCCCAGTATGCGAGGCCCTCTGCGGCAGGGCGACAGGGCAATGTTTTACTGTCGGATTATAGGACTGTCGGGATGTGAATGGGGGTACGCAGGCCACATGTTAGCAAGTGAATTCGTCCAGAAGGCCGTTCTGGAGTCCGCCAAGGAAGTATTCGATACCATGGTCCTCATTTCCCTGGAGCCGTCGGCGACAGCCGATCGACCCAGCGACAGTGCCTTTCTCGCTTCCATCACTTTCACCGGGGGCATCGAAGGGTGTCTTTCCGTCCATTGTGATCCGCCTTGCGCCCAGCGTATCGCCGCCGGCATGTTGTGCGCCGAAGGGACGCCCGGCGAGGCCGAGGTGATCGATGCGATGGGCGAGATTGCCAACCTCGTCATGGGCGGTGTCAAAACGCGCTTGCTGAACGAGGTCAAGGAAATCCAGATCTCGATTCCCTCCGTGGTTCAGGGCCGTCAGTTGAGGACGCACGCCGCCGACGGGACGACGCGTGTGGCGGTCCCGGTCACGATCGCCGCCCAATCGCCGGCCGAGTTCGCCTTCCTGTACCGTCTGCGCAATTGACCGGGGGCGGGCATTCTCCGGACCTTGCCGCCGCCGGTAGCATTTTCCACCCCGCATGTGTATTATGCGGCAAAGACCCCTCATTCGCCCACTTTTCGTATTATCCTGACCCAACACGACCCAACAGAGCCATCTGTACTCCAACGAAAATCCATCAAGGTATTTGACAGCGAGCTTGTTGACGGTAAAATAGCTGTTTGCGTCGGCCTTTGGTCGGCGCATTCGTGTTTTCATGGTGAGAGTAGCTCAGTTTGGATAGAGCATTGGATTGTGGTTCCAAGGGTCGAGGGTTC